>JAIQZQ010000012.1 GCA_021777105.1 Candidatus Anammoxibacter sp. | reverse complement strand
ATCGGTAATCGGTAATCGGTAATCGGTAATCGGTAATCGGTAATCGGTAATCGGTAATCGGTAATCGGTAATCGGTAATCGGTAATCGGTAATCGGTAATCGGTAATCGGTAATCGGTAATCGGTAATCGGTAAAAATCTTTGATTTTTACTTGCTCTTGCTTTTACCGATTACCGATTACCAATTACCCGCTTTTCAACGATTACCTATCACCTATTACCATCTTTTATTCAGCAGCCGGTATCAAGCCCAATATAACTAATTGGGAATACCGCTTTTTACCCCTTATCCTTTTCTTCTTCAGCTTTAGGCTCTTTTGTCGCGGTTGTTTCCGTTTCAACCTTGCCGGACGCAACTTCAAGTTCATGTAGCACGACTTTGCGTATAAATACAGGCTTTAAAGCGCCTTCCCATTTGCGGCCGTTAAAGAAATAGGCCGGCGTGCGCCTGACTTGCAATTCCATGGCCTGTTTAAAATCGCGGCGTGTTAGCCACTCGCCCTTGCCCTGTTTAAAGCAGGCCTCCATGGCGTCCATATCAACGCCGCCTATCTTTTTTGAGACCTCAACCATGTCCATATCAGGCTTTATAACATCCTGGTTGTGGAAAAAGTACTCCTGGAATCTCTTAAACTCGCCTTGTAATGATGCGCAGGCGGCGGCCACGGATGAGCGGCATGCGCCGGGGTGAAGCGTCTTTTTTATAGATGTGTTACACTCTCTATCGTAAGGAAGAGCCTTGAACACAATCTTGATTCTGTCCTTAAACTCCTTAAATATTGGGAACGCGGTTACGTGTGACCGTTTGCAAAAACTGCAAAGAAAATCTTCAAATACTACTATTGTAAGATCAGGATCGTCCGCGCCCCAGTAAGGAGAGTCGGCCAAGTCTATTTCCTGACGTTGGATCTCCTTATACCTTTTCATAAAATTTTGCATATCTGCTTCGGTAAAGCCCAGATACTTGGCGTCAAGATATATGGCAGCAAAAAAGCCCTGGATTATCACCATGATTACGGCAAATACGCCGGCCACGTTCCAGGCGCGCTTTGTGGCGCCTGTCTCGGATGGATCAGTTTCGCCTCGTCGGCCAAAGCCTAAATAACCGGCGTAAGAGCTTATAAAACTGAAAAACCATTCGCCGTTTCTTGAAGCCGAACACTTGGCCCCTAAAAACACAAAGAGATTGATAAAATATGTGCCCACGCAAAGTATGCAGATGGCATGCAATATAAATGTTGAAATAATTGCAAAATAGATTGAGAAACAGAACGAAACCAGCCCCAGTAAACTGATAACAGCCATATACCTTTTTGACATTGCCGGGCTCGCAAAGATAGCTAATATAACCAAGCAAAAAACAATGGCGTAAACGCATCCTCCGTACAATGCGACCGGCAACCCAAACACCTCTGAATAGGTGCTTGTATTTACCATATCGCAATCAATATATTCGCTAAGGGAGCAGAAGCTCTGATAATCTGGAAGCCCGCTCATTATTTGATAATGGTGTGTTGTCAGGTACACGGATATGGCAATGCCGAATGCAGCCGCGAATGCAACGCCTATGATCCAGCCAATGCCGGGCCGTTGACGTTGTTTTAAAAGCTCCGATTGAGAGTCTGTGTTTTCCTGATATAAAGAGTAACCTTCCTGAATGCCGTCGACGAATTCATCAGGTTCCGGCGAAACCCCGGATGGAGGCCCGGTTTCCACAGCTTCAACCGATTTAGACGCGTCGTTGATTTCCGCATCAACCCGCCCCGGAATATCGTTAGCGGAAGTAGCTGATTCTACAGCTTCTTCATTATCTGAAACAGAGCTATTTATCTCTTTCTTATTGTCCTTCTTTTTCTTAAGTTCTTTGTTTTTATTTTTTTTCATATCTTTTTCTTAAATAAAATAGTTGCTTACATTTATTGACTTGGGTTTACATAAATACCAAACCCAGCGGCGAGCTCTGGGTTGCCGATGTAAAATCCTACAGAATGGAACCCAGGTTTGTCAAATTTTAAAATTCGCGAATATACGCCGGGGGCAACCTCTTTAAGCCCGCGCCAGTAAAACTCGACCTTGGCAGGACCTTTGCCGACAAATTTGTATTTAAAAGATGTCTCTTTATCGCCAAACATAATAGTGTACACAAAGCCATCAACCGGGTCAGGGATAATGGCGGCAAATGAATCGCCTATGTCTAGATGTCCCTCTTCAAGCTCCACGGAGTTTGGAGGCTCAAACCCCACGGGAATATCGCCCACGCGTTCAAAACCTTCCAGCTTTATGATAGTAACGTCCGGGCTGCCGACATTGCGCACATAAGCGTATTTGGACGAAAAAATAACGCTTTCGGGCCTGATGCCTGTCGGCACGGTTTTAACGACCTTGTTTTTGCCAATGTCGATTACCGAGACGGAGTTGCTCATTTTGTTAACAGCAAAACCGTATCTCTCGTCATCGCTAAACCTGATAGCGCGGGTTCCCGCTTCGGTTTTGATGGTTTGAACAACATTTTTGTTTATAACATCGTAAACAGTGACATCTCCGGATCCTTCGTTTGCCGTATAAACATATTTGCCGAGAGTTGAATACGCCACCCCATGCGGACGGTCCCCTGTTTTTACCGTCTGAACGACTTTAAGTTTAAAGATATCAATAATTGAAAGGCTGTTATCGTCGCGGTTTGTCGCAAACGCAAGAAGGCTGTCATCCGTAAACGCAAATTCATGGTGACCGTTTCCAACTTTTATATTCTTAACCAGCGATCCGGTTTCATGGTCTATAACGCTTACCGTCCCGTCCCCGTCGTTGCCGACCCAAACGTATTTTTCATCGGGCTGCAACTCTATATGATGCGGATTTTTGCCTACTTTAATGCTGCCTGACAACTTCAACCTTGCGCAATCCATAACCAAAACCTTGCCTGATTTGCATGTTATATAAAGGTAGGCGCCTTGTTCGGCCATACATAGATCAACGCCCTGCTCGCCCAACTCAATAGTTTTAACCACTGTTTTTGGCTTCATAAAAGGATTTATAACAGCAATGGTATTGTCCTCAACATTCAGGCACATTATGTATGAGCTCTCCATCAAAGGCGGGTGCCCGGCGTTCATACGCCCGCGTTTAACGGCTCTTGTCCTGATATATATCATAGCTTCTTCAACTCCTTTTTGAGTTGTAGCCACTAAACTGCGTTTTGTGATCGAATCGGGAGCCATACCTTTTAAAGGAACTCCGGTGTGAGCGTCGGTCACAACAAACTCAAGTTTGACTTCGTCTCCCGCGCGGATTCCCGTATTCCCCTTTCCGCCTTTTTGTTTAACTCCATTATTAAACGGCCTGGCGTTAAACTCAATTGAAACGCCGTTTTCAACAAACCTCGAAGGAGGCAACTTTATTCCTGCCTTTCCAGAAGACAAATCCTGCTCGCCATAAGCATTGTTAAAACCATGGAAGGCAAAAACGACAATTAACGTTAATAAATAAGTTATAATCTTCTCTCTATGTATCATACATTTAACTGCTTTGAAATTGTTTGTAAAAAAGCGCAAAATCATATCAACTATTTCTTTCCCTCTAAAGCGTTTCTAACAAATTTAATATCTACTTTTAAAAAACGCGCTATCTTTTCCAACGGCCAATTTTCCTTATTAAAAAGATCTACAACTATCTCGTTTTTTTCTTCTCTTTTACCTTCTCTTTTACCTTCTTTTCTTAATTTCATTGCTGTTGTCATAGCTATCTCACCTCCCTTAAAAGAAATTTCTTTTGTAACATTTATAACGTCTTCCGACGCTATATCAGTAGCGTTATAAATATATCTTAGTACGCTTTCAAGAAACTTTAGCCCCTTCTCTTCCTCATAATACAATTTGCCTAACATCAAAAAATCTTGCAAATATTTCCGTAATACCTTCTCATCAAATATGTTTTTCAAGAAAAGGCATGTTATTTTTGTAGACACCCTGTTAAATATTTCAAACTTTATTTCATCATCCCTAAAATCAGATAAATCTACAAGCACATAGCTAAACTCCGGTATGTAACATAATAAATTTCTATCAATATTTTTAAAATATTCTTCAAACCGTCTCTTATCCCATGTTCCTTTTCCATGGTATAAAATAACAGGAATTACAGGAATAAAACCTATATTCTGCTTTAGATTTGTATTCCAAATATTCAACATATACTTTAATAATTGTAAATGCGGATGATCCACTATCCCGCTTTTATGCTCAAACAATAATGAAACTTTTATTTCCGCTTTGCCTTTATAAGCGCAATTATACACAATATCCGAATAACTGCTTTTTAACTCTTCATCAATATAAGAATTATTATCTAAAACAAGATTGTACACTAAAAGATTTCTCTTCAACTTTTTTGGAAATACACCTTCTATAAGATCTACTACATTTTCTTTGTCTGAAAAAATTTCTTTAAAGAATAGATCATGTGGATTGCGTATCTTCAATTCCTCACCTTATTTACAACTACTATAAAATAATCATTTAGCGGTCTACAAAGATAAATAACAGATATCAACAAAGATATAACCCAACCTAGCTTATTGATTAACTAACACAAAAAAATCACTCCTTAACCGCAGGCAATTTAGCTATCTCTTTTGATAATATGTGAGCCGGAGTTATGCCCACAAAGCGTTGCCATTTTTTGTCTATATCATCCCAAATCACCACTCCGGGGGCATGGGTGCTTTTATCAAGATTTGAAAAACCCAGAGAACGGGATAGCTTCTCAATTGAGTTAAGACTGCTTACCAACAGCGTCCATCTTGAAAGATCTATCCTCTGTTTTTCAGCATATTGGCGCAATCTGGCCGGAGTGTCGGTGTCCGGATCGATTGATATTGAGACTAGTTGGACCTCGGAGTCTTTATCAATGACGTCAAGCGCCTTCTCAAGCTGACGGAAGTTTGAAGTCAATATCTGGCATACACTGGTGCATGAGGTGTATATGAAATTAATTACGGTTATTTTACCCTTTAAGATGTCATAAACCCGCGCCCTTTTTCCATCCTGATTAAACATGGTAATATTTGGAATATCAGGCAGGTCTAAATATTGTGAGTTGACTGTTTTTACTTCAGCCGCGGCAGCCGCTTTTTCTTCGCAACAAGCGCCTTTTTTCTCTTTCGCGGCTTTTTGCGGAGCTTCGGATTTAACTTCATTGCCGTCAACAGCGCCGGACGCCGCAAAAAACATGGCCGGGGCGGCCAAAGCAAAAACAACCGCTGAAACCGCGCAATAGTTTAAAATAATTTTCATTTTGCGCTCCTTTAGGACTCAGAAAGAAATAATCTGGACTTTTTTTCCGAGCCCTTATTAAAATAACTAAAAAATAATCATTCAACAACCTGAAGCTCAAAGCATGCGGTTAATTCAGGATTGTCTATATAAAAAGCGATCTCGTAACGGCCGGCCTGATGAAATCTGGCCACACGCAAATACACGCCGCTTGAAACCTCTTTTAACCCGCGATAATACACCGCCAAATCGGAAGCTCCATTTGCCTGTGTATTAAACGCCTGAGTCGGCACCGTGCCTCCCGCGGCTGCGTCGCCTCCCGGGGCGTATCTATAGACCGCTCGGCCCACCGGGCTTGGAGCCAACACTGAATGCCCGTCTCCATGAGTAACAATAGATATATGGCCCATAGGCAAATCAGCATCGGACGGCTTTTTATATCCTAAAGGCACCGTGGCTTTTAAATCAAGGTTTCTTATGCTGACGGTAGTCAAATCCGCGCTGCCGTAACTTCTGATAAACACCCATCCCGGCACAAACGTCACGTCGTCCGGCTCGGTTCCGGTCTCAAGAGTTTCATATACGAAATCTCTTGTAACGTCTATCATTGAGCACGTATCATCTTGTTTATTCGGCGCAAAACCCCATCTTGGATCAGGGCCGAATTTCACCGTCCTTACCCCTTTGCCGGCTTTGATCGTATTAACCATTGACAATGATTTAGGATCAACAACAGAAACCGTGCCGGAGCCTTCATTTGCGACATACATAAACCCGCTTAATTTTGAAAAACCTACGCCATGAGGTTGTTTCCCTACTTTTATATTGCCAACAACAGACAATGTGTAGACGTCAATAATGGAAACGTTGTCGTCGCCCTGATTGGTAACGCAGGCATAGCGGCTATCACCTGAAAACGCTATTTCATGATGCCCCTTTCCCACAGAAGCAACTTTAACGACTTTCCTCTCTACGGCGTCAATAATTGTCACGGTTGCGTCGCCGTCGTTGCACACCCAGGCAAATTTACCGTCGGGCTGAACAAACACATGAAACGGTTTGCTTCCAACCTTAATCCTGTCGACAACCTCAAGGCGCATGCAATCTATAACCGCGACAGCATCGCAATCCAATGTAACATAAGCGTAGCGTCCCAACCACTCAAGGTCTATGTCAATGCCCTTGCAATTTTTATGTTTTTTGCAAAGAGGCAAGATAGCTATCGGCGTTCCGGTGTAAAGGCTTGAGGCGTCAACCACGCTTACAGTGCCGTCAGAGCTGTTCAAAACGAAAAAATAAGTGTATTCGTCCATTGGAAAATGGCCGCCGTATATTTTCGCGCGCTTGATAATTTGCCTTTTGGAATAATTAATATTCCCCTTGTCCGGAGCAAACCTAATAGGCGTGTCCGGCACATATCCCTGCCCCTGAATCGGCCAGTTCATAGTAGCGTCTGAGACTTTAAATATCAAAGCCACATCCTGCCCGGCCGGAACCGGCAAAGGAGAACTGTTTGATTGTTTATTTTTAAATAAACCGCTATTTGCTCCGGCTTCATTTTTGCCAACGCCGCCCTGATTACCCTGTGTTTTAAAAGACGAGATTAACTTTGACAACTCATTCTCAAAGCCGGCCCTCTCTTTCGGCAACAATTTATATTTAAATTCTACAGCCACATTATTTTCAACCTGATTTGCGGGAAACGGCTGCGAGGCGCCGGATGCGCTAAAATCAATAGCCGGCAGATCCTTTTCGTCCACATGAGAGCTTTTGTCCGAACCATGCGCATCCACTTCTCTGTAATCGGCGCAAAGCAAAAACATAGCGCATAGAACGCAATACGCGCATAATCTAAAATCTAATGCAAACCTTCTGAAAAACGTTAATTCAAATATCCTCATTAAAACAAACCGTCTCTTTCCGTGGGCCTTAACCACTTGGTAACAGGCACAAAATTCCCAACACCCTCATCAGGCGCGACAAGAAAAATACCTGAAACGCCTTCATGCTTGCCCGGCTTATACGCCACAACGCCTAACATGCCGGTGCTCATCTCTACCTGTTCAAGGCCCGATACAAACGCCTTCCTGGTTAAATCACGGCCGGCCAGCCTTAATCCCTCTTCCAGCAGCTTTACGCCGACAAACGAGGCAATCTGCAACATCACATTTTTCGGCCTGGAAGGAACAGTTCTAATAAGCTCAAGGAATTCAGCGCACATTGGGTTCTCATTGCCGGCAAAACTAAAATTCTGAGTCAGCAGAAACCGTTCGCCGGCCTTTGGTATTTTTAAAATATTTTGCATAATCAACATATTATTGCATAAGTATCTGGGCGAATAACCAAGCCTGTCCGCTTCCGCCACTATGGACATAATCCGAGCGTCCGGGGTAATGACAAGCACATCATCAGCTTTTATTTCAGCAAGGCTCGACGCGACTTTGGCGACATCCAGGCTTTGGAACTCATACCCAATCTCGCCGGTTAATTTAGCGCCATAAAGAGCCAGTTGATCTTTTGCCGCCTTTAATCCGCTTTGCCCAAACTGGTCTTTTGAATAGAACGCAGCCACGGTTGGCTTGCCGGCTTTGCCTATCTTTGACCTTACTACATGGTCCACAAGAACCCTTGTTTGATACTCAATTGAAGGAAACAGATAAAACACATTCCTGGTCAGCGTTGCGCCTGATTGATAAGACGGGGCCATGGGAGCAAGCAAAGGTATGCCATTCTCTTCGATGTACGGCACAACTTCCCGCAGAGCCGCTTCGCCCAGATTCCCAAGAAAGCATAATATATTTTCATTTTCCACAAGATGTTTTGCGGCTCTATACGACTTGCTCGGGTCGTTTCCTCCATCCGCAGTCACCAGCTTTAAAGACCTGCCGTATATCTTTCCGCTATTATTTATTTTTTCAAACACAGCTTCAATCATCTCTTTTACCGCCATGCCCGTATCATGCAACGGCCCTGAAAGATCAAGCACGCAGCCAACCCTTACCACCTTGTCCGTAACGCCGGGTTTACCCATTTCACTTAGCCTGTGAATGTACAAAACAAGATCGTTTAAATCGGTATCGCTCATTTCCCAACGAACCATTGTCGGGTCAAGCTTATTGCCCGCCGGGTCTAAACCTTCCGTAATGCCGCGCATTAACAACTCATCATTGTACGGAGGATGTTTTCTGCCTGAAAGGTGCGTTACGCCGTAAGGTTTTGTCAAATAGACATATCTAATATCTGAAGTCAACACCCCGCCTTCCTGACCACCGCTGCCGTCTTCGCCATGACAACCAACACAAGTGATCCCAGTCTCGGACGCCACTATTTTAGAGCCGTCATCCTGTTTAATATAAATCGGCGCGCCTGAAAGGCTTTTTGACTTTCTGTAAATCATTCTCCCGTTTTGTTCCTGCGGTGAAAGTTTAACAAAGCCTTTATCATCATCCTTTTGCGCCCCAACTCCCGTAACGGTCTGTAACGCCCCAACAGACTTTACATTGACAAAAAATCTGGTTGTAACAACCTTGCCGGCGCGCATAAATTGGCTAAACACCGCATAATTGCCCTTGGCGGGAAATACAAATTCAACGGGAATAACAGGGCCTCCATAAAGGGCTAAATTGCCGGCCCAGTCATAAATCCCCTTCTCATCCCCTGACGGCACGGTCGCCAACGGCTCTATCCTTGTTATTGCAATGCTGGTATCAGGTTTGTTAACAACCCAGAATTCTACCCAATCGCCAACTTCAACTTTTTCCAGAGCTTCCGGATCGTTTATCTTAAAAGGATATTTTCCCGCAGGCAGCAGACCTTTAACCTTGCCATGCTCTATTAACAACTTGCCTTCTCGGGATATTTCCCGCAAAATGCCTGTGCCGTAACACATCTCTGTCTTCATGGCCGGAGCAATCAAAATAGTGCCGGGCTTGCTTTTAGGCGGCTTTGGTTTACTATAACCAAAATGCCGCATATCTTCGCTAAAGGCTATGAAATGCATTTCCGATCCCATAAAAATCTCTAGATCATCAACATCTTTGCCTTTATCATTTTTTAAATAATAATTCAGCTCTATTTTTCTTTTTTCAACAATTGGAAACGGTTTTATATTCAATGTAACATTGTGGTCATCAAAACTCCCGGAAGCATCACTCTTAGACATATAAATTTTTTGTTCTTTCGCGGCAGTCTTTGGTTTGCCTTTTATCACAATATTAAAATGCTTGTATACCATCTGCCCTCTGTGTGAAACGGAAGCGACAAGCCTGTAGAAGCCGGCGAATGGAAAAACATGCTTAATCATAAATGATCCCGACCTCTTTACTTCCTTAGTTATAATCCTGAAATCTTCAGGTCTTGTATGCGCAAAATGGTCAAAATCCACAGAGACAATAAATACTTCCATAATCCTGTCGTAGACTTTTTGCAGATTCTTAACAGGATCGCCCGCGCTCTTGCCGCGACCGTATGAAGAGCTGTAACAAACGGAAAGATTTATGAATGAATCCTTGCCGGCCTCAAATCCTTCTTTTGGCATTTCGAGAAAAATGTCATAACCGGTGTGACCGCCATTACCTTTTATAATATTTACATTCTCCGGCGAACCTGCGGCATTTTCACCGGCAAAACATCCGTTCGTAAAAACAAAATTACTTAAAATAACAAACATGGGCACAAACAAAAAAAAACAGATGCTTAAGCGGCTTATTTTTTGCTTATAAAACAAAGATTGTGAATCGCTCATAATTTTCATCTACCTATTAATTTAAATGTATATATTTTCGTAATATAATATAAAATTTTTAACGTATGGTCAAGCATAGCGGTGTTAGGGTTTGGAATGAATTTCAACGTACAGGCGTGAGAACAAAGAAAACAATTAGTTTCGTCTCTTAAAAAAGCTATTGTTAATGACAGTGATGTCATTAGATTCGCTATTAGCCACATAAACCTCGCCGGTTGCAACATTTACGTCAACATCTTCCGGAGAATCGCCAACTTTGAATTCTTTAATCACAGTATTCGTATACCCGTTAATTACTGAAACATTGCCGCTTTTACGATTTGCCACATATATTATGTTAGAACCTAAATCGACGGATATACCGCCGGGCTCATTTCCAACTTCAACATTTTTAACAAGTTGGTTTCGGTTCCCGTTAATAACACTAACCGTATTAGAAGCGCGATTAGCAACATACACCATATTGGTAACATGGTTGACTGCGACCCCTTCCGGACTTTGGCCTACCGGAATAGCGACAGTTACGGTATTTGAAATCCCGTCTATAACGCTTAAATCATTGCCGCTACTATTAGCGACATAAATTGTGTTTGTTATTGCATTAACGGCAACATCCTCCGGGCTGCCGCCAACAGAAACAACGCCGTTAATTTCATTAGTCGCGCCGTTAACTACAGTTAAATCATTGCTTATTTTATTGACGACATAAATTGTGTTATTTTCTGTATTTATAGCAACATTTCTTGGCCCGCTGCCTACATCAATCGACCCAACCACCTGATTAAACGGCAATTCAATTATGCTTACATTTCCAGTGGAAAAATTAGTTGCATAAGCCATTTTTGTTTTCGGATTTACAGCAACGCTCATAGAAACATCTCCAACTTGCACCGCCGCCTCAGGGCTTGCGGTATTGCCGTCTATAACTATAATCTCATTGCTTAAAACATTAGCGACATATATTTTATTTGATTCCGCGTCCACGGCAATGCCATGAGGACCGTGGTTTAATTTTATAGTATCGCTTATTGAATTGTTGGAGCCGTTTATAACATCAATGGAATGGCTATCCCTGTTAGTAATATATATCTGATTTGTTTTTGGATTAACGGCCACGCCCGTGGCGCCTACACCGGTTGAAAATATGGCTGTAATGCGGGCATTTGTGGCGCCGTCAATAATATCAACCCTATCTGCAAGTGAATTTGTTATGTAAACAGTGTTCGTCTCTTCATTAACTGCGGCAAAAAATGAGTGATCATCCACAACAATACGGTCAATAACAGAGTTTGTCTCACCATTTATTACTGATACATGATTTACAATATCCGCTGGATTGCAAACGTATATCATATTAGTTTTGCTGTTTACGGCGATGCCCATGCAATCACGGCCAACCTTTATTGTTTCAGTAACCCTGTTTCTTTCACCCGAAATCACGCTAACCGTGTTTTCAAGCATATTCGTGACATATATCTTATTGGTATTCGTATTTACCGCTAAATCAACCGGGGCCATTCCAACTTTAATATTTTTTAGCAACCAGTCTTTTTCGCCATCATAAACTGAAACAATCCCGCTTTTTGCAAGCGCAACATATATTCTATTTGTAACCGAATTAACAACGACACCTATAGGGTCTTCTCCAAGAACCTTAATCTTTTTTATAACTCTCGGCTTTTTTAAATTTGTATTAATTACAAAAATCTCATTGCTATCCTTATTAGTCACATATAATTTTTTGGTCACAGGATTAAACGCAAGGTCATGCGGTTCATCGCCAACTTTAACCGCCGTTATTACCTTATTTTGATTGCAATCTATAATGGAGATGCTATCGCTATCTTCATTAGCGACGAACAATATATTTGAGTCTAAATCCACAGCTAAACTGATAGGAAACTCGCCGGCACCGTTTCCTGAGACTAATGGTATTGAATCAGACGGATCGCGGAGCTTGTTTACAATCGGTAATTCAGAAGAGCTCAAAGCCAAGATTTGCCAAAAAAATATTAAAATACTCACAGAAAAAGCAAATTTAGACCTCTTGAATTTTCTGATAAAATTAACATTTAATTCCATAATTTATTTTCCCGGTAATATCATTATTAATATTTTTAACAAGCCGGTATTATATCTTATTAACCATAAAGCAATCAAGCTATCTTAAACTTAATCAAAAAAAATCATTTAGAGCCCTGAGTGATAATAAAAACTAACGGCGCCTAAGCGCCACTATACCAAAAAAAAAAGGCCCGTCCCGGTTTAAATTAACCAGAACAGGCCTTTTTAAAAAATCAAGAACTACTTGTTTTTAGGAAAAACAATTCAACCTGTTTAACGGTTGGCAAGTTTAGGCCCTTTTGGAGGCTTAGGACCTTTTTGTCCTTTAGCTTTAACCACAAGCGTTTCAGAAGCTCCTTCAACCGAGAAGACTATGGCCGGTTTTTCAGCCCTGAATGGGAATCTGAATTTAAACGTAGCCTTTCCTTCGGCGTCTGTTACAGCCGAAGTTTCCTTAACAACAGCTCCGCCTATAGCTTCGGCGTTAACCGTTACTCCAACCATTGGTTGACCTTCGTCATCAAGCACGGAAACCATGGCATTTTTTAACAAAATTGACTTCTTAGCTGCTTTAGGCTCTACTTTAATAGCAGAGACAATTTGCGCTGATTTATCAACCACACGAATAACGCCCCACTGACCTTCACCCTCAGACGTGCTGCGTATCTCAGCCACGCCAAAGAAGTAATCGCCGGGGAAACTGCTAAGGCCTGGTTGCGCCTGACCTTCAGGATTGTCAACACTGCTGCCTTCAAGCTCAATATCGTATCTCATACCTGGGCCCATAGCAACAACACTAACGCTTCTTGCGCCTTCAGTCGCGCTCTCAACCCCCCAACGATGACCATTCATAGTAAATGTTCTATCTTCAGAGCCATTTGCGTATATCAATCTTACGCGTGTCGGTGTTCCCGCTTTAGCGGTAAATACCAAACCTGGATCAACATCTACAAATGGAGGGCCGCTTGTTCCTGAGGCGCGGTAATTAAACGCGCCAAGGAAACGACCCTGAGGTCTAATACTAGAGGCAAACCGTCTTGATGTTTCATGCATAATAAGAACAAACTCTTTAAATTTGTTCCCATCTCCATCAGTAACATCAGCTACTACTCCGCCCATTGGGCCACCGGCAGGTTTCCATGTAGAACCTTTTGGCTCAACTATAAGCGCGCCGAAAAGGCCTTCATTTAAATCTTTTAAAGGATCAACCATGCTGGCAAGAAGAGCAGTGCCCAACTCTTTCTCCTGCTCGCCTGTTATTTTTCCGGCCCATGATTTTGCGCCGCCCTTTTCTTTAACGTCAGGGTTTGTAAAATCATAAGTGGCCTGATTATTAGCCAACCATTTATATGTTACTGATTTGCCGGCCTCGTTAGCGGCTGAACCAACAGTCTGATCTGTGCCGCCATTGTCGAGATTCTTGCCGACATTGACGCCATATGAGTTTTTAGGATCGCCAACTAAAAGACCGCAAGTTAAACTAACTCTTCGTTCTGCATCCTCTAAATGGTGCGGATGAAGAGTGATTTCTACACACTCGCCGGCGGCAACTCTCAGAGCCAACGGTTGAGCAACCTCAACAGCCCTCTGATTTGGCTGACCGTCGCTATCAGCAAGCACAAAAATATTCTTGGCCTGGTCTACGTTAGGATTACCTTTAACGCTAACCGCCGTTATATCATACTTTCTAATTTCAGCAACAGTTCTAGCCTCGCAAGGATCGCCACCAATTTCGATTTTCCCTGTATCATCTAATTTTTGAAGGTTCTGTTCTTCATCTACTCTTAAAAGCCCCCAAGCGCCTGCGCTAAGATCAAGCGCGCCGATCGGCAAATAATATAGATAATCGCCAGGCATATTATGCTGTTTATTGCTCTTATCTATAAAGCTTGCGCCTGCGCCGCCCATTAACTCATAAGAGTTAAAGTATCCAATACCATTCTGGAAAGTATCAATTGGATTTGTTTTTGCGTTATGTCTTTCATTTCCAAACCTATGTCCAAGGAAACGGAAAGCATGCATATCCTGGGTGCCTCCAACAAACGTGCGAATAATATATCTATCGCCCGGATTAGCTAAAAGCATTGGAGTAGAAGGATCGCCAACTTTAGGGCCGCTTGTAAATACTTTATGCTGCTCAAGCTCCCCTAAACTCATTCTTCTGTCCAGCGGCTCATTACGCAACGTAATAGCGCTTACACCGTTAGTAGAAGTCTCTCTGTTATCAAACGGTGTATGGCTTGTGCCTTCGCCATACATTAAATAAATATCATCCATCCACCAAAAGACAGTCTCTCGGAAGCTTGGTTCAGCTTTCTGATTAAGATCGTTGTCACTTGTTGTAATAACATCAACGCTCTCAGTGTTTCCGCTATCCTGTTTAACTGTAAACGCGGCAGGATCAACATCGTAAATAGAGTTAGTTCTATTGAAAATTCTATTTGTGTCTAACGTTCCTTCCTTGCCTTTAGTCGCTTTACTTGCAAGAGAACCCATGTCAGAGTCGTCTGTAATTAAATCGCCTTCATCATCGCCTGTGCAAGCTCCGCCGGTGTGTTTCAGGAATATTTCCGGTTTTAGGGTCGGAGCAACATCAGCCGGATCCTTTCCTAAAACGACAACATCTACAACTGCTCCCAATGTGGCCATCGGAGTTATACCGCCGCAATCATCAGCGGCAAGGCCGGAAGGCCCGCCTCTAAAATCAACTTTGCCGAACAGGTGAATATCTTCGCCTGTTTCAACTTTTCTGTTGTTTAATTTAGCTGTAAGATTTATAGCTTTTGTTTTCTCTTCATAATCAAGCATACCAAGCGCCCAACCGAGAACTGGATTTCCGCCAAAATCTTCTGAAATACCAGCGTCTTTTAACATCGGGAAACCATCTTCTGTTCCAGATTCAGCTTTTGAAGCTTTGTCGTTTCTCAAACCATCGCCAAGACCAAGCGCGGCGATAAGAGGATTTTGAGTTACCTTGTCGGAATATGTATACTTTTCCTCGCCGGTAATCCTATCGCGATACACTGAACCTTCCGGCTCAACAATTGTGCCGTCGGCCGTGCCTAAAGGAAAAGCTATAAAACCGCCAATGTGTGGATGCCAAAAAGCCATCATCTGAATATCGGCATACCATCTGTAGTGCGAATATTCCCATGGCCTTCCGCTCCAGTTTAAAGCATTAGCTGTGCGAGCTATCCCTATTGGGCTAACACCCTTGAAATTTTCATGAGGATCAATTCCCTCTTCAGCGTCGGGAACTATAACATTATGAGTTGGACCTTCACCCGCTCCAAGAGCCGGTGGGCCTTCTTTTGTGTACTGCATCTCTTCAGCCAGCCCAAGAAATTTTGGACCAAGAGTATCCTTAGCAGCAGACACCAAATCAACAACCTGGCCTATATCCGTGCAAGGTCTAACCGATTGCTCCCAGTTAGCGCCGACAATAACACCGTCTGATCCACCTACGTCAAAATGAACCATATGGATATGCATATTGAGCTTAGAGAAGTTATCCTGAACAGGATTAAAGTCGGTAGCATGCGATCTGAACTGTACATCTACACAATCGCCTACATTGCAACGAATTGCCAACTGCTCCGGCGCCCTCTTATGAGCCAAAATATCAACTTCATCATTTCTTAATGAATGGACAACCGCGTTTGGATCAGTATCTCCAAAACGATTATAAATAACGCCTACAATACCTTTATCATCATCGCCTGCCGTGCCTGCAATATTTAAAGCAACAGTAGCAACTATATCGTAACTACGAACAGGCGCGTTTTTAGGGCAAAGACCGTCAGGATATTTTCCTAAGTCTTTTTTATCCGCATTTAAAATAGCCTTTACAGCCTCAGCGCGAGTTGCGTCAGGTTCAACAACTGAAATAGTGCTGGTTTCGCCCAAAGTCGGCGCGCCTGAATGGTTGTTAGGCGGAAATGGAGGTCTCATACCTCTTAGAGGTCGAATGATAGGAAATTCCAAACGACCGTCTTGCGGATTAAACATAAGCTCCGCTCTTACACCCGGTCTAGGTCCAACAGAGCCTAACGATTTTGCTTCACCATCATCATACTCATACATAACCGCGTCTCTGTATCTAGCCCATCGTCCCTGGGGATCGCCAATACCTTCAATAAAGTTTTGGAATAAAGGCCCGTCAGGCTGATTCAAAACAAGAGGGCCATCGCTGGTATCAACAATTTTCCAGTCAAAATGATCACCGTCATAGCCATTTATTATACATGTTAAAGCCCTAAGCCCTTCCATGCTCATTTGACCATACACTGAACTTGCGTCAAAAGATCCGTCAAGAGAACCACAAGGCGGATTTATAATCCAGTCGGCGGGATCGCCGCCATCAGCGCAAGCCCTGACAACAGTTGTGGTGCCGTCGTTTGTAACGACAAACTCTCCATCGTCATTGATTGAAAGATGTTCGTCATCTTCTTCGCTTAAACACATGCCGTCACCGTCAATATCCTGAGCTATACCGTTACGGTTAGCGTCAAACGGATCATAAGCAGGATTTCTCCACTCTGAATCCTCATTCTTTTCATCATGGTGCAAACGTGGGTCGGGAGCGCCGGTTCTTTGAACGCCTCTTGAAGGTAAAAGATGTTTTACCCATGCTTCCAAATTAACAGATTTGTCATTTTCAACATCCGGACATTCAGGATCTGTTAATTGTGAACAGAAAGACTTGCCGTCCGGAGTTTCACCCTTTGAAAGCATTTCTATAGAATTAACTGCTTTAGCAGGAACAGGACGCCCAGGCAACGCGGCAAGATTAGACTGCCTTGTTCCATATATTCTCATATATCTCCACATTCCAATAGTGTAATGATCCGCAACATGGCAATGTTCAACCCAATCGCCCGCCCCGCCATGGCAAGAGCCCGCGCCGCACTCAAATTCTACATCAAAAACTTCCTGAGGCGCAATCATTGCAACGTCTACAGTATTTGAGGCTGTAGATCGTGTATCTTTTCTGTGTTTTAGCAATGCGGCCGACCGTTCAAGTGATTCAGTTAAATTGCCGTCTTTTGATTTCCATATTCCGCGCATGTACATTCTAGAACCATGAACAGCCTTGCCGTCCTTTTTAATTACTTCGCCTGTAAAAGGATCGCTTATATGCTCTTCATAAGGCTGTTCAGCCCATCTGGTAAAACCGTGCGGATGAAAAACGTGATGTTCTTCGCCCCCGCCGTGAACAATTCTCCAAATCATAGGGTCGCCCACATACGCTTGAGGACATGCTGTTGACGGTTCACCGTAAGTATAGCTACTATATGACTGTGATTCGTCTTCATCAATAGCTTTCAGGTATGAAAAAGGATCTGATCTATAGTTGAATGATTTCCCAAAATTTGTTTTATGTTCAGAAGCTCCGCTGTCGTCTTCCTTAACACCAAGAAACTGGTCATCATTCCAGCTAGTATTATTATTTGCGGCCTGCTTTGGATCAACCGGACCTGAAGGGCCCATCATAGGCCAACCGCGAGTGCCTAGAATACCGGCATGTGTTGTGTACGCGTAACGTTCGCCCCATACACTGCCGCCGTCCCCGCCACCGGCTCCACCGCTTACTTCCCACAATCCGCTGCTGCCATGTTCGCCTTTTACCGGAAGAATAACCGCGCCTTTTGGGTTATCTTTCTCAGTAATAGCGGAATCTCTAACAGGGAAGGCCATTTTCTTTTCAGGCTGGTTTAATCTGCCGCCTTCCATAAACGTGCCGTCATGAAAGAAACTTACCGCCTCTCTAAATGCGCCTAGAGGGTTATCGGTTTCTTCGCCGCCCATGCTTATTTTACCGGCTTTGCTTACACCGTTTTTAAACGCGCCCGGCGAATTAAAAATACGGTCGCAAGATGGGCTTTCACCTGGGTTTACACCTTCGCAAGGAACAATAATAGCTTCCCAATCACTCCATGTAAGCGGGGTTTCGCTGGTCGCAAAAGAATCTGATGAAAACAGTGTTTCCCCATCAGCTTTCCATGGATTTAATCCGGCAAGATATCTTGACCCTTTTGGCTCGGCAATCAACGCGCCCCAAAGGCCGCTGTATGACAAGTCAATAAAAGACTCAGACATAACGCCTATATGATAAGCGCCCTGGTTTTCAGCTTTATCTTCAATGTAAAATGTATAAGTATGAGACTTGCCAGGATCAACAGAGCCCGGGGTATCATTATTACCTACTAGGTTGCCTTCAGCGTCAAGGACATTATACTGAGCCCTCCTTATCATAATCGACGCTTTTGCAAGATCTTTATTAGTTAATTTAATCTCTACACAATCGCCCACATTGCAACGCATAACAATCGGCTGCACCTCATATGAAGGGGTAGTTAAATTAGCTTTAACAGCGGCCTGTATCTTTTCTGAACTGTTATAGGGATTTTCAACAGCTTTTCCGCCATTATATGATTGCCTTTCAAGAGCAAACATTTTACCGCCCGGACTTTTTGTTGTTCCGGTTGAGCCTGCCGCGCCTTCTTTATGGGCGTCAACATCTCCAAAATTATTGTAAACTATACTTACTGCAATTGCTGAAATTTCAAACTTCCTTACCGGAGCGCCTTCCGGGCAAGGAGAATCGCCTGCTGCCGCAAAAATTGATGAGTTTGCCAAATTAATGCCGCTGAAAACCGCTACAAATAAAGCTACAAATAAAAATTTAGCGCCAAAATCTTTCATGAGCTTTAATTTTTTACTAATTCTAAAAAAACTAATATTACCTTTCATATTACCCATCCACCCCCTTTTGTTATTGTTATTAAAAAAAATAAAAATTTTTGATTTATTTGAACAATACAAGAAAATTTTTTAAAACACCAAGAATAAAAGATTTGAGTTTTCAAAATTTAATTCGAAAACATATTTTGATGAAATGAAGTTGTTATCAAACAGGCAAACACCTTACACTTATGCAAAATAAGACCACGAAAATCACGAAATGATCACGAATAAATAACAATCGTGCCATTTCGTGTAGTCCGTGGGATAGTTTTTCAACATTTTAAATCTAAAACAACTACCATTTTAACTTTAGAGCAAAATCTAATCTGAAATATTTTTGAAAGACTTGCGCTTATTTTAATCTCTAAGCCGCAAGCCTTTCGCAATATTATATATTTATGAAACAAAAAAACAGCTGATTAATACCGGACAATATTAGAAATTAACGCTAATAGCTATTCCGGCAGAACCATAATCCATATTTGTTCCTGTAGCGCCGCCAAAGAAGTGATGCCTGTAATCAGCGCCTATGCTAAACAAACCGCCCAAAGGAGGCAAAACATAATCAAATCCGGCCGTAACCATGGCTCCTATATCAATATAAGTAACATCATCAGAAGGTGGAGAGATAACGCCAAACATCATTGACGTGCCGATAAATGGATGCAACCTTTTCAAATCAAACAATTTATCACTAGGTTCCCCAAAAACAAAACGAATCCTAGGACCAATTTGCACGTTAAATATGGCTGTAGATATTTCTTCATTTAAACCAGAATCTTTTGAAAGAGCTTTAGAAGGCAAGCCAAATCTATTTTCAAGAACAGCCGGCAAATTCGCGCCTCTATCGCCATCTCCAAACCTGTTATATTCTAGACCTACAACACCCCAAATTTCCTGACCAAACCATGGATCTTTAGGAACAGCCCTGATACCAACACCGGTTGAAATACCATAACCATCTTTATCACTAATACCTTCTAATCCTAACGCATCTACATTACCAGCCAAAATATCATCAGACCTTGATTCATCAGCGCGCGCATAACTACCACGCATATACATTTGACCCAATTTCTGGGCGCTTGCTTCTTTCATGATTGCCAAAAACGAAAATGTAACGGCAAACAATGATAAGAACATTATAGCTTTTGTAGTTTTTTTCATTTTAGAGTTTCCCCTTTTTTTTTGTTTAAAATATAAAAACATTTATTTTTATAAATTTTGCCACATTTGCCCTAAAATTTTCTTGATTTCACCTCCTTTATTTAAAGCTGATTTACGAAAAAAGCTTTACAAAATCAACCGCTGTTTAGAGTTAACAAAAATTAACATATATAGCAATAGCTAGAAAATCCTCATAAGTATACAAAAAAAGCGCATCCTGTCAAGTATATTTATCAAAATTATAGAATAAAGAACCAATGATTAAAAAGCTGATATTTCTTATTGTTTTGACTTATAAAAAACCACAAATACACATTAAAATAAACTTTGACAATCTTCCTTTTTTTTTAGAAGATATATACTTATTTAAATTTTCTTAAAAATTGGCTAAATAAGCATTTATGGATACAAAAAAAACTTTTAATATGGCTGGATTTACCTGTAAATTTTTCTTAATTTTTCTAATTTTAGCGGCCAATTTAGGATTAAGCCCAACTTTTAACATTGAGGGGCTTAATATTAAAGGAGTTATCGCGAAAGCGGACGATACGGGCTTGTTTGAAAGCGGAATAAAAGATCCGGTTTTAAGCGCCCTTATGGAGAGAGAAATTATAGCCCCGCACACAAAACAGATCGTAAACGGTCGTTTAGCTAATCTGATTAGCGCTAATGTAGAGCCGGCTTTGGGAGCTAAGAGCATATTACAAAATGAGATAGTCAAAGTAAGCAATCCACATGAAGATTTACGAAACGCTTTATCTAATTTATCAGATAAATCTAAAAAAGGAGAAATCAGCATAGATGACGCAAAGGAAATCAAAGACATTTTGCTCGGAACTACTTCAGGAAAGATTTACGACGGATTTGCGCTGCTTAATTTTAACAGGTGGAATGAGGACTCAATTCCAGACTCAGCGTTTCCTGAAGACGCGGTAAAAGGCGAATATAAGACAAAAAAAGTGCGACATTCAGGTATAACCGAGAGAAATTTCAAAAAACCAGCAGAAGGCGCAAATCCCGATGTCCTTGACGAGGAAGATGAAGTGAACATTTGGGAAGTCGACGTCAATATGATATGGTATGGCCAACAATTCGATTCAGACACATTCTTTATTCATATTCCTATTGTAAATTCCGTGACAAACGTGCCGTCGCAGGACGATACCCTTCGAATAAATTATCACATTTATTCTTTGATTGATGAAGATTTCGCGCCTACGCAAGTATTGCTTGACGCTGATCCCGGCGTTGAATCTAAAGAAGGCGGCAGTGTGCGATTGCCGCACAAGGGAGAGGACACGGTTTGGATTCCTGTTGAAAAAAACACAGTTTCGCACATTACAGTGCAACATACCGCTTTTCGTTTTTTACGCGGAATTTATACATGGGGTTGGAGATTGCACCCGCCAAGGATCCATTTTCTGGATTTTCTGTTTGAATTGAAAAACGCTCATAATGAAAAAAATGAGCTGAATCCGATGAGCCTTTCACGGGCTATTAGAAACAGGGAGCTGGATATTGCCGGCATAGGCGACGCTGCTCCTGAGAAAAAAATTTATAAAGTTGTCCGCGCGGCTCTGGACGGAAAAGTTACCGCTGAAGAGCTGGATGCAATGCTTAACGATCCCGCAACAGAACCTGCCGGCTCGCATGAGGACTGGATGGCCCTCATGACAAACCAAATACAACTTCCGCCGGAAGTAATTAACACGCTTAATGCTGAAGGAAAAATCATAGACGATTACGACTTTATCGTGGCGTTTTTAAATAATGAGATGTATGGCAAAGGGCCGTATCTCAACGCTATTAGAAACTGGAAACAGGGCGAAGTTTTGAATAACAGGGTTTTTAACCTGGACAACCACTCTCACTATTATAGAAATGTGGACTTTGGACGCGCTTTAAACGAGGATATCACAAGAAATGTTTCCGGCGGGGTGTTCAGCTTTGAAGTAATGAATTTCAAACCGGTATACGGAGCTCCAAAAGTAGCGGAAATGCAGTGGCGAACAGGATGGGGATTTAGACCGCACTACTCTATTATCCAACAAGACGGAGTGTTTATAGACGAATTAGACAAAAAGTTCTTGAAACCATTTGTCGCTCCCAAATTTTCCATGCGGCAAATGACGGGACATTATGGATACCAATTTTCCGATTCTAACCGGGGAGGAGACTTTATTTTTAATCCTCCCCGCTATATTATTCAAAGCAAAAAGGAGCCGGCTTTTGATTATCTATACGAATGCAACGTTGATTTAACGCCCCAGGTAATGCAAACAATTGAGGACAAATGGAAAATATCAAAAAGCGGCAATTCAGAGTCTTACCAAAAGGGCCTGGTCATAGGACAGAAAACCGAAGGCTTCGGCGTTGCCAAGATGTGCAATCATCCTTTACACATAGGAAAGTTTTGCGATAACGACCTTAGCCGTTTTCATCCGCTTAACATTAAAAATGTAGACAAAGATTTTGACGGCATAAAAGACGCGCTTCTTTTCCCTACATTCCTGATGAACCCAAATAAAAACGGCGGCGACATAATACCGCCAACCGCCGCATGGGAACCATTTCTATACTTTTCACCATTTAACGGCACCATTTATATTGATCCGGACGAGCCTGAGAAAGGGCACTGGGCGGATTTAACTTACGCGCACGGCAAACCTGTGCAGGCTTTAAGCGACATTGAAATTAATGTTGAAATGCCCAGAAGCAAAGGGCAAGCATTTTATCAGTTTGACGACCTCTTTCATGACAACAACATATTTTCGCCACACCCTCTTACGCCTTAAAGTTAAGGATTTGCAAAGCGGCTGTATCCATTTTAACATAAAACATTAATCATGAATTCCAAATTGTTGCGCAAGCCAAAAGACACATGCGGCAAATCCGTGAAGCCACGTAGTATTACTTTGCGCCCGCTTTTACTCCTGGTTTTAACGTTTAGTATTGTCTGTTTTAAAGCATGCCTTTCCGGCGCCGTTTCTGGAGACACGGTCTATTTAAAAGGGGCAAGAAACAGTTTCAATATTGACGTTATTAAAATAACCGAAAGCTACCTAACCGCAAAGATACAACGGTCGCGCATAGACAAATTAAGCATAAATCCAGACAACAATTCAGCATATCCGGACTCCGCGCGTCTAAACGACAGGTATCAAACCGAAATAAAATGCAAGATGGTAGGCATAACAAACAACTATTTCACATTTAAACTACCTATGAGTTTCGTAGAAACATTAGAGTTGGACGACAACGCAAACACTGGAGCCGAAAATGGAAGCTATTCGCATTCCAATACTCAAACCTATCAAAGGCAAGACTCCGCAACCTATAGAAATGATGACAACCCGCTTAATTTAGAATTACTTGAGGATGAGAGCTATAACGCAACGAAAAACCGGCGGCAATCCGCAGGATCAGCCGGTTTAATACGCGAATCATTACCGAACCTCCAGGCTGGAGACTATAATGAGAAACAACAATACCAAGATGAAGGGCCTTTAGACCCGGAAAAATTTAAAGAGCAGATTAAAAAAGAGATTATGGACGCAATGAGCGCTAAAGAGGTGAAAGATGAGAAAGAATTCTTGCGCGAAAATATGGGAAAAGTTCGAGGGAAAATAGTGAGAAGAGACGGGCCGCTTCCTAATTGCAAGGTGCAAATTGTCGCACTAACGCAGAAAAGGGTGATGCTTATGAAAGTGGTAAAGAGGGGCAAATCGCTTGAAACAGTCACGGATCAAGACGGTTATTACTTTTTTGACAACGTGCCTCCCGGCAGCTACAAAATTTTCTGGAAACCGTCGTACGAAAAATCATGGATTCGCCGTTTAGACATGAAGCCGGACATAATTGTGTCGCCGGGCAGAACAACTTCCGCAAAAACGATCAATACCAAAGGCCGTACTTTAAATTAACCGCGCAAAATAGAATTTACAAAGTTTTCTTATACCACTCTATTGATTTCTCCAATCCTTCCCTAAACAGAACCTTTGGGGCGTACCCAAGTAAATCTTTTGCTTTAGAAATATTTGCAAATGAATGTTTTATATCGCCTTTACGCGGATCAACATATTCAGGTTTAACATCCGTCTTTAAAATATCATTGAACATGGCAACCATTTCATTAAGAGTCACCCTCTCTCCGCATGCTACGCTAAAAACTTCGCCTGAAACGTTAGACGCCTCTATAGCCAATATATTGGCTTGAACCACATTGTCTATATATGTAAAATCCCTTGACTGTTCGCCGTCTCCATAAATAACCGGTCTTTTGTTGTTAAGTATTTTATCCGCAAATTTAGGAATCACAGCTGAATATTCCGAGTCGGCGTCCTGCCTCGGGCCAAACACGTTAAAATAACGCAAACCCACGGTTTCCAGCCCATATATTCTTGAAAAAATTTTGGCGTAATACTCTGTGGACAATTTAGTGACCGCGTATGGAGATAGTGGATCAGGTTGAAAAGTTTCTTCAACAGGCATGCTTTTTGGATTGCCGTAAACAGACGACGAGGAAGCGTAGACAAACCTCTTTACTCCCGCATTTTTTGCTTCAACCAACATGTTCAACGAGCCGCCTACATTTATAGTGTTTGAGGCGATAGGGTTTTCAATTGAACGCGGAACAGAAGGCAACGCGGCTAAATGGAACACATAATCAACCCCTTTTATCGCCTTTTTTACAATATCAGCGTCGCAAATATCACCGTTAAAAACTTCAACAGAGCCGGCAAATATTTCTAAATTTTCCTTTTTCCCTGTTGAGAAATTGTCAAGGGCTCTTACCTTTTTGCCTGATTTTATAAAATTCTCAATTATGTGAGAACCTATAAACCCTGCCCCGCCCGTTACCAAAACCGTCGTCATTTTTACATTCTCTATTATAAAACAAAAAATTTATAACGTCGGCGGCAAGCAAATAAAAACATAACCGCCAACTTATCACTTTATGTACATTCTTCCTGATTAAAATTCACTATACTTAGCGCTGAGCAGCTTGTCTGCACTGGTGAGAATTATCCTCTAAAGAGCTAAATGCTGCGAATCATTTTTAAATCCCGTATCGTTATACTTCCTCAATCTAAACGACACCCCGCAATCATCAGCAATCTTTCTGCACGCCTCAACATCAACGTCAGGCATATCAACAACAGAAACCAACGTATTTGGAATAGCGTCTTTAGCCTCTTTTATAAACTTCAATAACTCAGGATATGACCTATCGCCAAACGCAGGTTTACACAACGCGTCATACTGCTCTTGTAAATTAGAATTAAGGCTAACGCAAATATGATCAATCAGACCTTTAAGCTCTGCGCTTATAGAGCGACCGTTTACCAAATTGCCAAGCCCATTGGTGTCCAGCCTTACACGGACACCTTTATCTTTTAAATATTTAGCAACGCTTTTAACAACATCCAGCCTTTCGGTTGGCTCACCAAAACCGCAAAAAACAACTTCGTCATATCCGCTGGGATCGCCTATTGCGGCAATCAACTCATCAATAGAGGGTTCATTTTCCAGTTTCAAATAGTGCCCTTTAACATATGGAAAAGTCTTGCGTTCACAAAAAATGCAATCGTTCGGGCACTTGTTTGTTATATTAAGGTATAAGGAATTCCTGATAACATAGGCAATTTCAGCTTTAGGCGTTTCCAGGCCAAGTCCAAAAAGAAGCCGCGCGTTATTTGAAGTGACATGTTCAATGTCATTTTCTGAAAGATCATACGTTTCCGCCATCAAAGGGATGACATATTTCAGATACGAAGGCTCATTACGCTTGCCCCTTTTAGATTGAGGAGCTAAAAACGGGCAATCAGTCTCAAGCAGCAGCCTGTCGGTAGGCACGCATTTCAAAGCTTCCCTCAATTTCTTCGCGTTGGGATATGTGACGGTTCCCGTAAAAGAGATATACATACCAAGTTTTAGAAACTTTTTTGCGTGATCCTTGTCTGAGCTATAACAATGAATAACCCCTTTTAAATTACGACCGGCATATTCGGCGAGAATGTCTAAGCAATCGTCGGTAGCCTCGCGATTGTGTATTATAACCGGCAAATCCAGTTTCAAAGCCAATTCAATATGTTTTCTAAAAAGCCGCTTCTGATCATCGGGAGAGCTATAATCTCTATAATAATCAAGCCCGGTTTCGCCTATGGCGACCACGTTCTCATGGTTTGCAAGCGACTCTATTTCCCCAAAAACATCGTCCGCGTTCTCTGACGCGTGGTTTGGGTGTATGCCTACTCCGGCAAAAATCTTGGGCAAACCGGACTTTTTGTTTATTTCTTCCGACAGTTCTATAGATTTCCTGCTGGACGGCAAATCAATCCCTACGTTAATTACGCGCTCAACACCTGCGTGTTTAGCGTTTTGAAGGGTTAATATTAGGTCGGATTCGTAATCAGGAAAGTCCAGATGCGCGTGTGTGTCTATAATCATAAATCTATCGCAAAAAAATATCCATTGCTGCGGGAAGGCTAAATATCGTCAGACCGGAAAGCGTCTTGTAATAATCTGATTTCAGGCGAGTTATTATCATTTCGGTTAAAACTTATCGCGACCACATCAAAACGGCAATCAACATCAATAATTTTACTTTGCGATAAAAAAGTTTCGGCGACTCTAACTATTTGGCGCCTTTTTTGTCTAGTAACGGCGAGTTCAGGAGGGCCGAACCTGTTTGAAGATCTCGCCTTTACCTCAACAAACGCAAGGACATTTTTGTCAGAGGCAATTATATCAATTTCGCCTAAATTGCAGGTATAATTCTTTCTTAAAATTTTATAGCCCTTTTTTTTAAGAAAATCGGCCGCAAGTTTCTCCCCCTCGCGGCCAACCTCGTCCTTGCCTGGTTTCGTCATCTAATCTTCAGTTTGTTCCGCGCTTACTTCCGGTTTAGGAGCCGTGGCCTCTTTAGCCGGAGCCGATTTTTGCGCAGCTTCCGCTTTTAGTTTGGCTCTAAGCTCGGCCTTGGCAGCGATCCTTTCCGCCTTGGAAACAAGTTTGGAAAACTTCTCCTTTAACCTGGTTTCTTTGCCTTTTCTATCTCTCAAATAATACAATTTAGCGCGTCTTACCTTGCTTGATTTGACAACTTCAACCTTTTTAACATTTGGAGAATGTATAGGGAAAATACGCTCAGCGCCTTCGCCTTGCACAATGCGCCTAACTGTAAAGTTGGCGCGCATGCCGGCGCCCTTTTTAGCTATAACGGTTCCTATAAATTTCTGGATTCTCTCCTTGTCTCCCTCAACAATCTTGCTGGAGACCTCCACCTGATCGCCAATCGAAATATTTGGGATCTTCGTTTTCATAAATTTCTTTTCTATTGAGTCAACTATCTGCATTTATTGAATCTCCTATAATTTTCCATATAACTGAAATGTTACAAGCCGCTAATCTTTTAACGCGGCGTTAATACAAAGCCCAGATAAATCAGGCCGCCTCTCTCTGGTTCTCTTAACTGATTGTGAATGTTTCCATTCCTTTATTTTTTTATGGTTTCCTGAAATCAGGGTGTCTGGAGCTTTCATGCCGCGATACTCAAACGGGCGCGTGTAGTGAGGGTACTCAAGCAATCCATCCTCAAAAGACTCATCTATATTTGACTCATCGTCTCCAAGCGCGCCTGGTATCAACCTTACAACAGCGTCAATCACCGCCAAAGCCGGAATCTCGCCACCGGACAAAATATAATCGCCGATCGACAACTCAAAGACATCCAGCCCTTCCCTTATTCGTTCATCAAACCCCTCGTAATGGCCGCAAATAAAAATCAACCTGTCATTGCCGGAAAGTTCTCTTGCTATCGCCTGGTTAAATCTTTTGCCCTGAGGTGTCAACAAAACCTTTGTTGTTTGCCTATGCAGGCCGGCGTCAATTTTTTCAACCGCCTCAACCGCGTTAAATACAGGCTCAGGTTTCAAGACCATTCCAGGCCCGCCGCCATATGGCCTGTCGTCAACGCATTTATGCTTATCTTCCGAATAGTCCCTTATATTATGCGTAAAAAAACACGCCAGGCTTTTCTCTTGGGCTATTCTGAGTATGCTGCAATTTAGCGCCCCATCAAACATTTCAGGAAACAATGTTAATATATCTATCCGCATTTATTAAATGTTGCGCCGCAAACAAAAACAAAAATATAACTAAAAAACTGTTTTATATATAAGAGTCCGAAAACACAGGAGCATTGGATACTCTAAAAAATTTATTTAAAACCAGAGGTCATATTTTTTATTTTACAGTTAATTATTTTCTCACGCCAAACGCTTAAAATCCCGGCAAATACGCGCCGCTTCGCTTACGCTTTAAATGGAATTTTGTTCTGTTTAAGAAAGCTGGCAACTGTTTCAGACGGTTTGGCCCCAACGCTTAACCAATACTCTATCCTCTCCTTTTTAAGCACTACCTTTTTTTCTTCATCCTTTTCCATCGGATCGTAATGGCCTAAGCCTTCAATATGCTTGCCGTCGCGTTCTTCGCGCGCGTCAAAAGCCCCTATTCTAAAAAAAGGCCTGTTTCTTCTGCCCATTCTCTTTAATCTAATTCTAACCGCCATAAATCTCCTTTCACTTTAATTTTGAAAACCCTAAATATAGAATTTATAACAAAATACAAAACCGATTTAGAATGAAAAAATCGGCAAACCTCCTATTTTAACGTTTTTTTTTATTCTTTCTAACTTTTTTTCTTTTTATTTTTAATTTCTTTCTCAGCTTTTGCCCGATATTCAATTGTTTAGCAAGAGGAGAAGAGGTCATTATTGATTCAAAAGAGCTTTCATCAGACCCAAACTGCTTTAACATCTTCCTCATCTGCTTGAACTGTTTAAGCAACAAATTCACATCCTGCGTAGTCGTTCCGCTGCCGTCGGCGATCCTGTTTTTCCTGCTGCCGTCAATAAGCTCGGGATTAATCCTTTCGGCGGTTGTCATTGAACGAATAACCGCTTCAACATTTTTTAACTGGTTGCCGTCAATATCCATACCTTCCATCTTTTTGCCGAGACCTGGAATCATGCCCATTATATCCTTTAACGGTCCCATCTTTTTCAACTGTTGAAGCTGGTCAAGGAAATCATCCAGGGTTAAAGAGTTGTCGCGTATCTTTTTGCTTAACTTTTCAGCATCTTCAACGCTAATGGCTTCCTGGGCCTTTTCAACCAGTGAAACAACGTCGCCCATTCCCAATATGCGCGACGCCATTCTATCAGGATGAAACTCCTCAAGCTTTTCAAGTTTTTCACCGACACCTATAAATTTAATAGGTTTGCCGGTTACCGCCTTAATGGACAACGCCGCGCCGCCGCGCGAATCGCCGTCAAGTTTTGACAATATAACTCCGTCAAAACCTAATTGATTGTTAAACTCCTTGGCGCTGTTTACAGCGTCCTGCCCCGTCATAGCGTCGCAGACAAAATAAATCTGGTGCGGATTGACAATTTTCCTGACATCCTTAAGCTCGGACATCATATCGTCATCAATATGCAACCGACCCGCAGTGTCGATAATCAGCACATCGCGGCCTTCATCCTTTGCGGCGTCAACACCCCTTTTGCATATCTTTGTAACCTTTATTCCCTCTTTTGAAAAGACGGGAACATCAATCTGCTTGCCGAGTATCTTAAGCTGTTCAATAGCCGCCGGCCTTTGAATATCCGCGGCGACAAGCATAGGCTTCTTGCCCTTTGATTCAATCAATTTTGCCAGTTTCGCGGCAGTAGTCGTCTTTCCGCTGCCTTGCAATCCAACCAGCATCACCACCGTCAACTCGCCGTCGGCAAACGGTATTGACGAATCAACCGGGCCCATCAGCTTTTCTATCTCATCATGGACAATTTTGACGATTTGCTGACCCGGAGTAACGCTTTTGATAACATCTTCGCCGACCGCCCTCTCAGTGACATTTTCAATAAACTCCTTAACAACCTTGAAGTTTGTGTCGGCCTCCAGCAACGCGACCCTGACCTCGCGCAACCCATCCTTTATATTTGACTCGGTTAATCTGCCCCTGCTGCTCAGCTTTGAAAAAACCGTTTCTAAACTATTGGTAATGCTTTCAAACATAACTAAATCATCAAAAACGTTTTTAAGCCCGTTTTATAACGAACAATATAAAAAATCGTCATACTTCTAAAACTCGATTTGACGGATTAGACTCTAATACTTCTTTCTTTCAATCCCGGCTCCTAACTTTGAAAGCTTTTCCTCTATCTTCTCATACCCTCTGTCAATGTGGTAAAGCCTGTCAACCTCGGTCACGCCTTTTGCCCCTAATCCCGCTATAATCAGGCTTGCGCTTGCCCGCAGGTCGGAAGCCATCACAGTCGCGCCGGTAAGCGACTCTACCCCGTTTATAATAGCGCATCCATTTTCAGTCTTGATTCTTGCCCCCATTCGCGCCAATTCAAAAGTATGCATAAACCTGTCAGGGAATATAGTTTCGGAAACCGTGCTTACACCGTCGGCAACTGAAAGCAAAGCCGTAAGTTGCGCTTGCATATCAGTCGGCACGCCTGGATAAGGCAAAGTTGTTATCTCCGCCGGTTTAAATCTTTCAGATCCAAAGACCCTGCATGAGCCGTTATTGCCGGTTATACCGACCCCTATCTCTCTCAACTTATTTACCGTTGTCGTCAAATTCTCAAAACGGATATTTTTAAGCGTAACATCGCCTTTAGTTATAGCCCCTGCAATCATAAAAGTGCCGGCCTCAATCCTATCCGGGATTATGTCATACTCAACCCCTTTAAGCTCCTTAACCCCGTCTATCCTGATCTCGCTTCTGCCGGCCCCCTCTATTTTGGCGCCAGCCTTAATCAGGAAATTAGCAGTATCCTGTACCTCGGGTTCACGCGCGGCATTAATAATCACAGTGCGCCCCTTGGCTAAAACAGCAGCCATCATTACATTGCAAGTGCCCAGCACTGTGGGCCCGTGCGCGCCGGCAAGATCAATCTCCGCCCCTTTCAGCTCATCAGCCTCGGCTATAATATAACCCGCCTCAATCTTTATCCTGGCGCCAAGAGCTTCCAGCCCCTTAATGTGCAAATCAATAGCCCTGTTTCCAATAACGCAACCTCCGGGCAATGAAACCTTAGCTCGTTTACGTTTGCCTATCAACGGGCCCAAAACACAAATCGACCCCCGCATTTTCCTGACAAGCTCATAAGGAGCTGTTACGCCGCTTTCATCCTCAACGCAAATATCCAACGATTTTTCGGCTTTTTGTTCAGTTTTAAGCCCCAGCACATTTAAAATTGAACAAAGAGTCGTAACATCCGTTAAATCCGGAATATTTCCTAAACAAGATTTGCCTTCAAGTAATATACAAGACGCCAAAATCGGCAAAGCCGCGTTTTTTGCCCCATTAATCTCTACCTCGCCTTTTAATGGAACCCCGCCCTCTATTACCATTTTTTCCATTAAGAGCCCCTTGTAAAGATATAACTAAAAACGACTTTTAATCTTAGGAGTCGCGCTCAACAATAACCACCCTGTCAATGCCCTGCAAATCTTTTACCGCCTCTACAAACTTAAAACCATGCCCGCCGGCCGCCACATTAGCATTGGTTTCGTTTATCAGCGCCTTTAAATCGTTAAGTTGCGTTTCGCCAATCTCTAATATCAAACGCCCATCGCCTTTTAACCACTTTGCCGCGTCTCTAAATATGTTTCGATAAACAGCCAAACCATCCGCGCCGCCGACCAAGGCCCCCATAGGCTCATATTTAACAATTTCAGGCTGCAACTTGCCAAGCTCGGCCTCAGCGACATACGGCGGATTTGACGTTATAAAGTCCGCCGTAATATCCTTGCCCAGGCCGTTAAAAGCTTCAAAAAGGTCTCCGCAACAGAATGTTATTCTGTTTAAAACACCGTGTCTCTTTGCGTTTGCCCTTGCAATATCAAGAGCGCCATGTGAAATATCGCACGCGTAAACTTCAGAGTCCTTTAACATGACGGCAATAGAAACAGCTATGTTTCCGCTGCCGGTTCCAAGATCAATCGCTGTAATCCGCCCCGGCCTTTTTTGCCGTATCTGATTAGCTGCGCTCAAAACCGATTCGACAACAAACTCCGTCTCAGGCCTTGGAATAAGCGTATTCTCATTTACGGCAAATTCCAGCGACATAAACTCCGCACGGCCCAAAATATACTGAACCGGCTCATGGTTTAAACGCCTTTGGGCCAATTCGTTAAAACGCGCCTTATTGCCTGCGGCTAATTCCTGTTCGCCGTTAACGCATAAATCTATCGTCTTGCAATTTAAAACATTTCCAAGCAAAAGTTCCGCGTCAAGCCTGGGCGAATCTATCCCGGCATCTTTAAACCTGCCTATTGTTTCATTAAGAGCTTCGCGGGTATTCAACAATAACGCCCATTTAAAAATTATCAATCACTAAGGAGCCGCTCACAAATAACGGGAAGATTATATCATTTTACTAATTTCAAATGTAGCCTAAAAACTTCAATCAACAATATAAATCCTGTAATAGGCATAAGTGACCGCCGGCAAATAAGTTTTGGCAAGTTTTGATAAATGTTATTTCGAGCTATTTACTTGTCCGGTGTATGGCTTACGCCTCTTCAATCAACCGTTTAAATTGCTCCTCTTCAAAGTCCTTTCTTAAATTGTCAGTCAGCCCATCAATTGAGCCATCCAGAATATTTGTCAAATCAAAAAGATCAAGGTTTATGCGGTGGTCGGTCACCCTGTTTTGTGGATAATTATAGGTTCTTATCTTCTCGCTCCTCTCCCCGGTCCCAATCTGACTCTTCCTTTCAACCGCCCTTTCACTATGTTTTTGGCTTTCAAAATGCTCGTAAAGACGGCTTCTCAAAATGCGCATAGCCTTTGCCTTGTTTTTATGTTGCGATTTCTCATCCTGACACTTCACAACCAGGCCGGTAGGCTTATGGTTTATCCTTATCGCAGAGCTTGTTTTATTTACCTTCTGACCGCCGGGCCCGGATGACCTAAAAGTGTCTATTTCAAGATCATTGGGATTAATATCTATTTCCACGGACTCAACCTCGGGCAAAATAGCCACAGTGGCGGTTGAAGTGTGTATACGCCCACTCGCCTCTGTTTCCGGCACCCGCTGCACGCGATGTGTGCCGCTTTCATAACGCAACATTCGATAGGCGCCGGCCCCCTCAATTGAGAAAGTTATCTCCTTGAGCCCGCCGATCCCAGTTGGGTTACTGTCAAACACCTCAATTTTCCACCCACGGTCTTCAGCCATTCGGGAATACATCCTGTACAGATTTGCCGCAAACAGAGCGGCCTCATCCCCACCTGTGCCGGCTCTGATTTCCGCAATCACATTTTTCATTGATTCCTTATTCTCTGACACAAAAAGCGACCGTATCTCCTTAAAAAGCGCGTCTACGGTTTCCGTAAGCTCGTTTAACTCCTCACCGGCAAGTTCCTGTAGCTCCGGATCGCCATCCTTGTCGGCAACAATCGCCTCGGCATCGCCCTTTTGCTTAACAGCCTCGGAAAGCTTCATATATTTGTCATTTATCTTTAAAAGCCCGCCATGCTCCTTTAAATACGATGTATACCTAGCGTTATCCTGCATAACCTCGGGCTTTACAATAAGCTCATCCAGCTCAACATACCTTTTATGCATGCTTTCAAGCTTCTTTAAAATTTTGTCTCTCATTTCATCCATTTTTTTATTACCGCTTATAACAGCGGCCTTTTCGGCCACGAATTGTTGCATATTTAATGAACACTGAGCAGATTGTCTGCGCTAGTGAGAATTATCCTTGAAAAGTATAATAAGTATCTTAAGGAAATACAGTTCCAGCTTTTAACTTTTTTCTTATCCGGGTCAGGTTTTACAGCTTAATGACAGGACTAACGGAGAGTTAAAAGAACAAATTTTTTAATATTTTGTCTTTACCGGCATTGAAGGCTCTCAATTTTTCATTATTTCGCATTATCCACATGTTTTTTTAACGACAACGACGTATTTTAAAAGTCGCCTGAATACCATAGGGTTAACGAATCGAAACAATACCTGTAGAATAAATGTTGCGTGTGTGGAAGGGATGACGCAATTACCCGTTAAATTTTTTTAACACAACGGCCAATCACGATTAAGGGGTTGTAAAGGGATAACATTTACAACCCCTTAACGAGGATACTAAGCATTCTGCGGCTCTTTAGCCTTGCTTTTTCCATATCTTCTATTAAACTTCTCTATCCTGCCCGCGCTATCGACAAATTTCTCCTTGCCGGTGTAAAACGGATGGCATTTATAACAGATTTCCACCTTAATTGCGCTCTTTGTCGCTCTGGTTTGAAAACTTTCACCGCAACCACACGTCACAGTAGCCTCTTCATACTTTGGATGTATGTCCTTCTTCATAATACGCTCCATACAAAATCAAAAATTATTTACTTTATTAATATTTAATCGAAAACGGCCTGCTTATTCGCATTAAATCCTTAAATCTCACTCTTCCACCGCTGTTAACGCCTATCTATTCTAAAAAAAGCCGAATGTTTCTAAATTTAAGCGTTAATGGATCGAAAAGCACAGGATGGTTGCGCATTTCAGGGGAAAAGACCTGAAACACGAAACAAGCAGGAATATGCGGCAACAAACTGCGGCAATATTTATGCAAACGCAAGCCTTAACTTATTTGAACGCATGATTTTATCATAGCAGTCAGCTATCTGCAACAAAAAAAGAACGGGGCAAAAAAACGGGGAAATATCATATAGTTTTTGAAGTTCAAATCTGCGCTAAAGCGTCTTCTTAAACCACTCATCCACTTTTGGCACAAATCTATCAGGATAATCAATTAACAACTGATGGGCGGCCCCATCCATCACATAAAACTCTTTATCAGGGCTTTTAATCAGGTTGTACGCCTTTTCGCAATGTTCTTTGGGCACCAATTCGTCCCGTTCGCCCACGGCGATCAATACGGGAATTTGCAACGAGTCAATAGGTTTGGCCGGTTTATACGTAAATATTGAGCGGTATGATTTAAAGCTATATTTCCACACGGTTAACGGGTCAGACCTCTTTTTTTTAAGCAATCCCGGCTTTTTGTACGCCTTTTTCCAGTTAAACGCCATTTTCATGGGCAACGGAAAGTCAGGCAAAATCGCGCAAATCACGCTACACAGTTTTGACTGCATAAACTCAACCCTGGGAATGATCGGGATTTTTTGAGAAAGCAAAATGTTGTGGCAAACAAGACTCTTAATCCTATCGTCTCTAAGCGCGGCATGGTACGCAACCTCCCCGCCCTGACTTGTGCCGAGGAGGCCCACTTTGCCGGAGTACTCCTTTATCGCAAAATCAACAACAGTAGAAATGTTTTCAAGCATTGCAGCCATTGTAAACACGCCCCGCTTCCCCCCGCTTCTACCGTGCCCCATAAAGTCAAACGGAAGCACATTATACCCTTTTTTTGACAATTCCCTGCAAAACGAGGCGTAATACCGCGAATACGATCCCGTGCCGTGCGCCACAATTATTGCCGGCGCATCAGGCCCATGCTCATAAATATCAACATGGAGTTTAATAGATTTATAATCCAGTTCAGCTGTCTTAAAATTGTCCATGAAACAGGATATCCTTTTAATAGTTGCACAGGCATCCTTGCCTGTGTTTCAATTGGCCTAAGGCGGATGCCCTTGCAACTAACAATAACCATTTGGCCTCTATAAAACTTTTATAGCTCTATATTATTCTATAATTTAACAGTTTTATACAAAAGATTCGCGCAATTTCGTTGGCATGCTCTTGCTTTTTGCCATAAGCCATGCGCCATCCAAGTTAGGTAATATATCCAAAATGCCCATGCCAGTCAAAAAATTTTTAAGACCTTTGGTTTTTTCATACATAAAACGCAAAAATGCCGTTAATTTGCTTGATAAACACTTCAGGCGACACTAGAAGCTTTGGCGTTAGGAGGTAGATTGGGGATTAAACAGATTTGAATTGATGAAGTAACAACAGCTTTGTACTAAAAAAAACGGCTTGCTAAACCAAAAAGCTTAACTATTATTAACCCGTTTCTTATAATTTAATTCTTTCGCAGATATTCCGCGGATAAAACAGAGAGCTCATTAAATATTGAGTATACAACCTGAAGGCGAACGAAAAAAAAGGCGCCGGCAGCCTAATCCTCTAAATGGCAAAACATTGACGTTATCTCATTTAAATCACACCCTTTAATTGATTTCATAATGATAGCTTGTAATATTTTTCTATCCTTAGTAGTCTGAACCATTTTCTGCAATTCAGGCGTTATATCGCCAAATCGCTCCTTTAAACCTTCCAGAGCCAGATCTTTTGCCTCTTTTAACATCCCCTCTTTTTTTGCTCTCTTTTCCGCTTCCCGCACCAACTCCATAATCATATCAGACTCCTTTAATAATGAAATATCTATACTTGATTCAATCCAGCTTGGATTTCCCCATTTTAAATCAGCAAACAGAGCTGTTATTCTAAGCAAGTCGTCACGAAACTTGCCGGAGCATTCATGTTTTATTTTGTCCACACATTTTGCAAAAACCTCTTTGCGCCGCTCCAGAGGCACATTCATTAGCAAAGCTAGCGGAGCTAAACCAGCCTCTTTATTTAAATAATCATTATAATTGTGTGAAGAAAGAAACACCGCATAATATCTAAAATGCACGATGCGCATATTGCCGGTAGTCAACTCAAACTCTCGCCACCCATCCTTTTCCGTTCCCTCTAAAAACAAAACAACCGGAATTGGAATTATATCATATTTTATATAAAGCAGTGAAAAATATTCAAAGGCCCTTTTACTCATATCTGATACACTTTTTTCAAACTCAGAATGAAACAGGCAAGGTTGTTCTCGTTTCAAAGCAATCACCCTATCTGTTTTACGCTCAGATATAGATAAACTTTCAGAAAATAACGACACCTCTTCACCATCATATGAAGGACAAAATTCCTTTGCAAACGCTTTAGGGCACAACGATGTTAAATGTTTTAACACCGTGTCATATTTTGACTTATCTTCCGGTATCATGATAGATAATTTACACGCCTCCAAGGTACTGCCAAATCAAACACATGAAATCCTTAGCCAAGAACTAATGTTTTTTAATATCTTAAAGCAACCAGAAAAACCTCGTAGCGAGAAATCTATCACAATTATCGTTTTACCAGGCTTGTCCGGGAAAGGCAATAGTAGCATGTCATGGCAAATTTTTCAACATAAACTCCAACAAGCGAACTAATAAATAACATTTATCTACTTGCGCCTTAATTTTATCTTTCCGGTTACAGTTTTACCGCCTCCCGCCCCCAAAACGTGCCATATACCACAAGCTAAAAGCCATTAACCGTTAACCAAATTTGTTTACAATGCTTTTTATTTGCGCTTAAGCGTATGGCCTGATTAAATTAACGACATTTATTTGTATATTATGTAACAACCTGGAAAAACACGAACAAAAAGATTCGAGTATTGCATCTCCATATCATTTCATATATCATTATTACAAGAAAGTCATTGATTGATTTACCAACAAAAAGAAAACTGTTTTTCATTATTAGTATTTTTTATATGTAAATACCGAAAGTACAGAAATGGATAAAAGTATACGGAGAAACAAAATCTGCGTTATTGGGCAACCTCGCTGTGATTTTGCATTTTCATCAACTCGCACTTCCTTTATTGCATACGGATTCGAGGAAAGCTCTCTAGAAATGACAATCCTCAAAAAATTATTAGAAAGCGAGGGGATTCAGCCTATTGAAGCAGGAGGATGCTTAACTCCTGGGCAAAGCGCTTTTTGCGCAAAAATTTGCTCAAAAATCATAACGTCGCAATTCTGTATAGTGTTATTAAATAACGATAAAAAGAATAAACAAGAAATTCCTAATGCGAATGTAAACATGGAATATGGGTTGATGCTAGGATTCAATAAATATGTTATCCCATTCCAACGAGCCGAGCAAAAACTCCCTTTCAACGTTGCAGGCCTTGATACTCTTAAATATACAAACACAGATCTTGAGAAAAAAGCATCAAATGCAATTATTGAAGCCATTAGAGCGACAGTACAAGAAGATGTACCAACTGATACCAACGACCAACAATTACAAATGTTTCTGTTAGGAAGAAATATGTTATTTGCTTATTTAGATACCGAAGGCGAGCAAAACATTTATAAGCTGGGGGAGCCTGTTGGCTTTACCTTGCTTCACGATTTTACTGGAGATCAATATATATTCTTCGGGAAATTTACAACATTAAGGCCTGAATTAGTAATTTGGCGACTTCAGAAGTTTAATGAAATACTAAATGGCCGTCGCAGCATTTTACCCTCAAGAGTTACTTCTGGAATAACAACACTTGAATTAGCACAATTAGCGGAACAATTGTTTAAAACGCTACGCATATTAATAGTTGTTACAAGCAAAGATGATAAGAGCCAAGTAGAAGCAGGGCTTGTTAATCAATCAATAGATTATCCTGTTGAAGTGTTATGCATCAATGATGTATTGGCAGAGATTCAGAGTGTTACACCGTAAAAAAGAAGATAAGGATGGGTAATTTATTTTGTCTAAGAATAAAACAAATTAAGAAACTCTACAACCATTTAAAATACGAATATTCTTTAAATAATTTTTCTCAAGATTGATCCCCAAACACCATGATCTATTATAAAAACAAAGATAGGGGCAGATAAACCATAGGTAAAGACTACAATAATTAAACAGCCCAATAATGTGACATTAATTTTTAACCGTTATGGCTAGGTTTATGTTGTTTCAGTGTTCAAGTCGATTATGGAAAGAGGCTCATTTGCTTTAAACCATTACAACATGCCGTTTGCAATATCAATGGCTTTTTGAGCATCATCCTTATACCGACTCGCCAGACGGTAAAAGGCCAAGATCAGGATGGTATCTAAACCGATAAACGCTATTTAAAAACACGGTATCTGCATCGTAGATAGAAGCGTTGAAACCAAACTCTTTGACAGCATTTTTTAGCTCTAGAAGATTGTGAATGCGCGGAACTTTATTTTTATGCTCGACAAGGATTGCTTTTTATAGTTTTTCTACGCTTTGCTAACAATGGTAGCAAATCATCCAGAACAAGGAATTTTCGAATAAACATTTGGTGGACACAATCTCTTCGACAGCTATTTTTACTCACACTTCAGTCCCTTTTCTCATACACAACCTTGCCATTTTTAACGATGCTCATTAAAAATGAAAACTTTTCGTTGATGAGGCGGCTATATTCGTCAGGCGTATAAATGAACATGTCTATCCCTACCTTTGGTTTAACAAGCCTGCATAACTCAACACATCGATCCACAGGCCTTGAAGTTGTCTCCTTTATTATCAACATATCAATATCGCTCCACTCATGTATCTTTTTTTCAGAAAAAGAGCCAAAAATCACTACTTTTTCCGGTTTATACTCTCTTTTAATAATATCAATGATACGATGATACTCTTCGTTTAATATGTTTTCTCTTTTTTTTACAGCTGATAGTTCCATCTCTATATTCCTGCTTTTTACGTTTAGGCCATATGACCTTAATATTTAAAATCAGTCGTTGCCCATTAGTTGGTTGGTATTTTAGTCTCGTAGCAAATAAATTTTAACAAATAGTGACAAGATATTGTATGAAATAATGATCCCAAGGGCTATATTGCATGCGGAGTTCAACAGCAATTGAGCGCCGCATGCAATATACGCGATTTTTGGTTAATTAACGTCAATAGAAATCAGTTTTGGCTTTGACTCTTCTTTTTTAAGAAGTTTCAACTCCAGCACGCCGTCTTTATATGTGGCGCTTGCATTCTCATGTTCTACTCCGGATGGAAGCTGGACGCTCCTGTTGAAGCTGCCGTAAAATCTCTCAGCCCTGTAGTAGTTCTCCTTGTGAACCTCATTTTCGCCCTTCTTTTCGCCTTTGATTGTTAAGATGTTATCCTTGATGGACACTTCTATCTCCTCTTTTTTAAAGCCGGGGATATCAACCTTAACAAACAGCTCATTATCAGAATCATACACATCTATCGAAGGACTCCACCTCCTTTTAAACAATCCGGCTTCCCTACCCATTATTTTTGAAATGGGTTTAAGGAATTTGTTCATTTCATTCTGAAGACTTCCCAATCCATGAAACGGATCATGCCAAAAATAGCTCTTTTTAAACGGCGTTAAATTCATTTTAATCACCTCCTGTTTAAGCTCTTTTTATACGCGTTAATTAAATAGACGGTTCACTTGCTTTTTTCCCACATTTTCAATTTGCGGCGCTTTTTGTTCGTTCACAACTCACCCCCTCTCTTGTTTAAAAATAAAGTTTTAAATTTAACTAAGAAAGACAGCATATTCTGGAATCAATCCTTTGCATTAATGTCACTGAGTTTGGTATTTTCATCTCGCTTTTTTGAAAATATAAACAGAGGCGAAACTTTACCGTATGCGCATCTATATTATTATAATCCACTTCGCAATGAAGAGTCAAAGTCCCATGAACAAAGAATAATGAAAACTTGGAACAGGTTAATTATTGTAGGTTTACAGCCGTAAATTTTAAAATTTGACTTTGAATAAAGTTGCCGGCTACTTAACTTAACTATTTGCAATAACGGTGTTTACGAAAAGCTAAAGTTGCGAGCAAGAGAGGAATGTGGCGTTAGTAATAACCGTAAAATTTTTCAAAAGTATCAAAAACCTTGGTTATCTTGTCATAAAGAGATATTGTTTCAGCTTTTGCTTTTATTTCGCGTCTAGTTTAATTTAGCCAAGTATAAAATCAAAAATAATTCATTATTAAGGTGGAAGTCACGAATACTTTTACGTGAATGTCGATTAGATCGCCTTAAAGCTTGCTATATTGTAAATAACAGTTGAATAATCTGTAGCAGCCCTAAAAGCTCCTATAATTTCCATACCCAACAATTTGCAGAGATTTTCTGAAATTAGCGGAATTAAAGATAGATAAAAATAATAAAACCCAGTACAATTTATGTTTAGACTGCGAAAATAAACAAGTGGTAGTTTTACGCTAATTGTTGTTTTCGACTACGGATAAAATCCTTAACGTTAGGCAAAAACGAAAATGAAAGAAAACCAAATTCAGGAAATGTATGGAAAAATTCAGGAAATGTATGGAAAAATTGAGGATTCGGATGGCGAATTTGATATTAAGTTTTGGCAGGCTCAAGGTGAAAAGGTAATTTTCGAGGCTGCAATGGATATGGTAAAAGATTATTACACTCTGAGATACGGAAATGTTAACGAACCCAGACTTCAAAGAAATATTGAATCTCTTAAACAAATATAAAGTCCGCTACATGGTGGTAGGTGGTTATGCCGTTATGAAATACACTGAGCCAAGGTTCACAAAAGACCTTGATTTGTGGATTGCCATTGATCCACAAAATGCCGAGGCTGTATTTTCAACCCTCAAGGAGTTTGGAGCTCCATTAGTGAATATAACAGCCAAAGATTTTACTCAAGAGGGTTATTTTTACCAAATGGGAGAGGCGCCTTTCCGCCTGGACATAATGATGTCGATACCTGGGATCGAATTCGAGTCTGCATGGGGTCGTAGAGTCGAGGTGAACATAGACGCATTGTCTATTCAGTTTATATCCAGAGAAGACCTTATAAAAGCCAAAATTGCCGCAGGTAGACCGCAGGATCAAATTGACGCTGAAAACCTAAAAAGAAGCCAAAAACATGAAAGTCCCTAAAAAACGCCAATAATTTGCAGGGCTCAAATTTTTTGTTTTTGCAGCACGAAATAGTAGTATTGGCGAATTCCGGATTTGAAATCGTTGTATTTGCGGCTTCCTATTGTGCCGGCAAAATCAGATAATGTTTTTCTATAAATATTTGGTATGTTTATTGTTTTATAGAATTCCTCTTTATCGTTGCTGGACAGAGTCAGCGCTTTTAATACATTTTGAGTGATGTTCTCTTTATGAACAATTTTTAGACCTGATGAATTTAATTCGGAAAAGAAATCTTCTAATTTATGCGAATCCCTGAAATCAGCTATGCAAAAATACCCATCTTTTCTTAAAACACGTTTAACCTCGTTTAGAAACAGTTGAATATGCTGATAACAATGGGAGCTTTCAATATTTATAACAATATCAAAACTCTCGTCCGGAAACGGGATTGATTGAGAGTTGCCTTGCAAAAAACACGCATTGACAGCTTTGTGCCTTGTTTTACAAAACGCAACCGCTTTTGGCGATAGTTCAAGCCCTGTAGAGCTTTTAGGCTTGTATGATTGCGTTAAATATGACAAACCGCCGCCTCTTCCGCTGCCGACTTCCAAAAGGTCAAGATTGCTAATATTTAACCTGTTTCCAAACGTTGCGACATAATTATAAAGTTGGGCCGGATATCTTTCATTTTTAAATTCTTCTATAATTTCAATGTCGTTGCCATTGTCATATCCATAATTCATGCATGTAAAATCCGCAAAAATCATATCCGATAATTCAGTGACCAGATTATAAAACCTCTCGCACAATATTTTAGGAAGAACAATGTTGCATCTGTTCAACGTGTTCATTGTTAATCTTATAATAAACAGCTTGAATGTTAATATGTAAAACTTCATAACCCCTCTATTTTTAAGGATTTACCATTATATAATGACTCGCGTAGATTTATTTTAAAACGCATTAGATTAAGAGTCTTGTAAAAATATTATTATTGCATTTGGCCTTGTAACCGTCAATTGAAACTTCGTCTATTAATGGAACAGCAGTGTTAGCGCCTTTTTCAGGCAAATGAACTTTTAAAAAGGCAAATATATGGTAAACAACTGTGTTCGGGCTAACAGCCTACGCAAAAACCAGCGCACAGTTGATTTAGTTTTTTTACTTAAAAAACCACTTTTTAAAAAAAAATTTAAAAAAATAAATTTTTAATTCACCTGTTTTATATTCAAAAATACTCAAACTTTAGGATTATTTTGAGTATTTTTGCGGAGCTATTTTCGTCTAAAGCATGTTTTTGGGTGTCACGACAAGCGGAGCGCGACCTAACTATCTGAAAACAAACGAGATACAACACAACCGCCTTTTTAATAAAAATCGCATTTTATAAGGGGACACTACATCGTGTAGTCCAAACCACTACACGGCAAATTTTGCACTCTACAAAAACCAATTCTGTCACCTTCCGACCAAATTTGTGTTTATGTGGTATAGTATAAAATGGCTAATTTTGAAAGGCCTAAGGCAATATTTTCATAAGACATAAATAGCTATTTTATGTCTATAAACATTAAATTATCCAATTCATGGATAATTCTCACTAAAGCAGGCAAGCTACTCAGTGTACATCTATACAAGCTTAACTTAACAGAGCCGTATTTTAATCTTTTTTTATGGAGGGGAAGATAATGGTAAAGTCATTTTTAAAGGCTATTGTTATTGTTTTGATGTTAACCTCATTGGCGTATGCGTCAAATGAGGCTGCTGAAAAGGTAGACTTAAACACCGCCACGGTAAAAGATCTTGCAAAATTACCGGGAATAGGACCGAAAACCGCCGTTAAAATAGTTGTTTATAGAAAGGATAATGGCGGGTTCAAAAGCATTGAGGAGTTGATGAAAGTTAAAGGCGTTGGCGTAAAAACGTACAATAAAATAGAAGGCCTTATAACGATAAGCGAATATACTGATGATAACGCAACGGCCGACTCAGAAGTCGTTGCTGACGCCGAAAATGCCGGCAACGAGGAAAGCTAACATTAAAGATGCATTAATCCTTAATTGTCTATTTTGTTTAAAATACGGTAGCTGTTTAGTTAAGCGCTAAGGGCACGGAACGAAATATATAATTTAATTAAAATTAAGTTTTCATTTGAGAGCCACATCTCTTTTCATATAAATAATCGCAAGCGGAGGCAATGTTATTGAAATGGATAGGTCGCGCCCGTGCCTTGGCATGGGCTCGGCTTCGACTCCCTCACAATTATTGCAGACCCCGCTTCCCCCGTATTGTTCAGAGTCGCTGTTTAGAGCCTCTTTCCACACCCCTCCCGCCGGAACGCCGATTCTGTAATCATGCCTGGGCACTGGTGTAAAATTGCAGGCTAATAATATACAGTCTTCCTGTTTCGCGCCTTTTCTTAAAAAGCTGATTACGCTTTGCTCTGAGTCGTTATGGTCGATCCATTCAAAACCATCCGCATCAAAATCTTTTTCATAAAGTATTGGTTCGCTCTTATAAAAATAGTTCAGCTCTCGCATCCATCTTTTAATCTGTTTATGCGGTTTGTATTGAAGAGCTTCCCAGTCCAGCTCTGAATCGTGATCCCACTCATTCCATTGCCCAAATTCGGCGCCCATAAATAGGAGTTTCTTGCCCGGATGAGCATACATGTATCCAAAAAGCAGCCGCAGGTTTGCAAATTTCTGCCATTCGTCGCCCGGCATTTTTGTTAAAAGCGAGCCTTTACCGTGCACAACTTCATCATGAGAGAGCGACAGCACATAATTTTCGGTAAATGCGTACAAAAAGCTAAAAGTCAAATCGTTATGGTGGTATTTGCGGTATATATTATCTTTGCAAAAATATTCAAGGGTATCGTGCATCCAGCCCATATTCCATTTCATGCCGAAACCCAAGCCTCCAGCGTCAACCGGTTTTGATACCATTGGCCACGCAGTAGACTCTTCGGCAATTGTCTGCGCATCCGGAAACATCCGGTAAACCTCTTCATTAAGCCGCTTGATCATGGATATTGCCTCTAGGTTTTCCCTGCCTCCATATTTATTTGGTATCCATTCGCCCTCTTTTCGCGAGTAGTCTAAATAGATCATTGAGGCCACGGCGTCTATTCTCAAGCCGTCGATATGATATTTATCAAGCCAGAAGATTGCGCTGCTTATCAGAAAATTAACCACCTCTTGCCTGCCGTAATTAAAAATGCAACTCTTCCAGTCCGGATGAAATCCAAGTTTCGGGTCTTCGTGCTCATAGAGGCAGGTGCCGTCAAAATAGACCAGGCCAAACTCGTCTGATGGAAAATGGGACGGAACCCAATCAAGGATAACACCTATGCCGCACTGATGAAGGTAATCAATGAGAAACATAAAATCCTGCGGAGTTCCATACCTGCTGGTGGGGGCAAAATATCCCGTCATCTGGTATCCCCATGAGCCGTAAAAAGGGTGCTCTTTTGCCGGCAAAAATTCCACATGGGTAAACCCCATCTCAATTACATATTTAGACAAATCGCAAGCCAACTCCCTATACGTAAGAAAACGGTTGCCTTGCTCATTGTTTCTGCGCCACGATCCTAAATGGACTTCGTAAATAGACATTGGCGCATTGTGAGCATTCTTTTCCGCCCGGATATTCATCCAGTGCGAATCTTTCCAATTATAGTTTAAATCCCATAGAACAGACGCCGTCGCAGGAGATTCCTGGCAATAAACGGCATACGGATCGGCTTTGTCAACTGTATATTCATTATAATTAGAGACTATGTGATATTTATATATTGCGCCTTTGCCGACGCCCGTCGCAACGCCCTCCCAAATGCCGGTTTCATCATCTCGTCGGCTCAAAGGGAAAGCTTCCGGGTTCCATCCGTTAAAGTCCCCAACTACTGAAACTTTGCCGGCATTGGGAGCCCAAACAGCAAATGAGGCCGCTTGTTCGCCGTCTTTTTCAACAATACGAGATCCCAATAAATTATACAACCTGAAATGTTCGCCCTTTTTAAAGAGATAAACATCATATTCTGAAAAAAGAGCCGGCCCGTTTGCTCCGGTTTCTATATTGCGGCCTTCTGTAAACTCATCCATATTCTTAGTTTTTCCAATTTATTAACAAATAAGATTAGATTCTTTTTCAATAAACGGCAATTATATCAAAATTGCGGGCAAACTGATAACCTAAATGAAAATTTGAGATTTACAGGATCCGGAAAACATGCTTTAATACATTTCAAGATCTTAATTTCAACCGTTCTCCATGAGACCAAGACGGCCATGGTTTGTTCCGCATCTGAAAGGATCCTTAAAATATGTATATAGTTATGATAGCTTCGGAATGCGCTCCAGTGGCAAAAGTCGGCGGGTTGGGCGACGTGATATTCGGCCTTAGCCGTGAGCTTGCAATCAGGGGCAATGATGTTGAGATTATAATCCCAAAATACGATTGTATGAGGTACGACCATATTTACAGTTTGCATGAGACGTTCAGCGACCTTTGGGTTCCGTGGTATGACCATAGCGTGCATTGTTCTGTGTTTTTCGGTTTTGTTCACGGGAGAAAATGCTACTTTATAGACCCTCATTTTAATAAAAATTATTTTAACAGAGGCTCTTTTTACGGAAATGAAGACGACACGGAGCGTTTTGCTTTTTTTAGCCGGGCATCGCTCGAATTTATGCTAAAAGCAGACAAACGCCCCGACATAATACACTGCCATGACTGGCAGACCGGCCTAGTGCCGCCACTCCTGTTTGATGTGTATAAAAACCAGGGGATGTCGCACTCGCGCGTCTGTTACACAATACATAACATAAAACATCAGGGCGTCACCGGCGCTAATGTGTTGCGTGAAACCGGGCTACATAATGTCGAGCATTATATGCATTACGATAGGTTGCGCGATAATTTTGACCATTCCGCAATAAACTTAATGAAAGCGGGAATAGTTTACTCCAACTTTGTAACAACGGTGTCGCCTAAATACGCCTGGGAGGTGCAACATACAGATCAAAATTTCGGCCTTGGAGACACAATCCACACTCATAGCGGAAAATTTGGGGGTGTAATTAACGGGATTGATTGCGATGTCTGGAATCCGGATACGGACAACCTTATCCCCCATAATTACAACGTGGACACTATTAATCTAAAACACAAAAACAAGGATGAATTGAGACACCGTATGCTATTGCGGCGCGAATTTAAACCGATTGTTTGTTATATAGGCAGGCTTGACCATCAAAAAGGCGTAAACCTTATTAACCACGCAATTTTTTACGCTCTAAACAACGGCTGCCAGTTTGTTTTATTAGGCTCAAGCCCCGAGCCTGAGACGGGCGACTATTTCTGGCGCCTTAAGAACCACTTAAATGATAACCCGGATTGCCACCTTGAGATAGGGTATAACGAGGAGCTGGCTCATCTGATTTACGCAGGCTCCGATATGATGGTTATCCCAAGCCTTTTTGAGCCATGCGGGCTGACACAGATGATAGCCATGAAATATGGAACCGTTCCGATTGTAAGAAACACCGGCGGTTTAAGCGACACGGTGTTTGACGCTGATTACGCCAACAAGCCATACGACAAACGCAACGGATACGTGTTCAGTGATTTTAACAATGAAGGCCTCGAATCAGCCATGCACAGGGCGATAGGCATGTGGCATTCATACCCCCATCATTTTACAGAAATTGCAATTAACGGCATGAAATACGATTACTCATGGAACAATCCAGGCAAGGATTATCTTAATATTTATGAGCATATCAGGGAAAAGTGATTAAAATGTTAAAAACAGTAAAAACCAGGCGCGAATTTGAAAACATAATTCAGGAATTGAATTCTAAACTAAAAAAATTTGATGATTTTGCCGGAATTGCGTTCTTTGGTTCCAGAACAAGAGACGACTTTATTGACGAATCCGATTTTGATATTGTGATTATGTTTTCAAAAAAACCTGGATGGCAAAAAGAGGGCGATGCATTGGAAATAGTTCTCGGCATCGAATTAAAATATGATATCGTTATTGACGCCAAAATATACGAGGAAGCTGAAATAAAAAAGCAGAACACCCCTTTCCGGGCAGCGGTTTGCAAGGAAGGCTCGTATTATGGAGCATAAAGACGAATTAATAAAATATCGCATTCAGAGATCGGAGAAAACATTAAATGAAGCAAAGTTAGCAATAGATAACAATGCACTCTCACTAGCAGAGAACATAATATATTACGCAATATTTTACATAGTTTCCGCCCTTGCTATTAACCTCAAAACACAGCACATTATAACAATTTATCCATTTAACCGTTTAATCGCCATCATCCGTCACCAATACAATCACCTAGGCTGCACGGTCGTATTGAAATAGAGCCTGGATAGAATCTCTTTTAACTGCCATTCTTAATATTCTAGCCATTTGCAACTCTCATTTTGTAATATTTTAGATCATTTTATGCCCTGATTCTTTATAATTTTCAATTTTACAACATTAGCGAATCAATGTTAATTATTATTTGCTTGCCCCCAAGATTCTCTATAACTTGCGGGTTCAGAACAGCGTACGCCTAAAAAAAACTGTTTTTTTATTGAACATCCTGAACTTATCTCCCATAAACCATTTCCCTTGCCATGACAACGGCTTCTTTTAATTCATCGCTGCCACGTTTGGCAATATCGTCAAGCAGGCTGTTGATCTCATCTTCCAGCCATACGGGCATCAAATTATCCGCAAAATCTTCAACTGAACTGCTGAAAATTGAGCCCCTGATAATCTCAGTCAACTCCTTTAACGCCGTCACTGATCGGGCTTTAAGCTTTGAGTCGCTCTCAACTATACGCGAGACCTCTGCTGAGTGTTTGTAGTAAAGTATTGACAGGCGCAAACCTGCCGTAGTCCTTGACAGCGCGCCCGTCCTGAATCCCCTTAACGTCTTAAGTCCGCTCTTCTCGTCAGGCTCGCCTTTAAGCAGAGCTGAGGCAAGGCACCCTTTCGCCTCAGGAGTTGGAGTCGGCGCCGGCGTTGAAACAGGAGTAGGTGTGGCTGCCGCGCCGGATTCCAGAATATCAATAAAGTTCTCCCTCTTTTTAACATCGCTTGTTCCGCTCTTGCCGCTTACCGCCACGCTTACCGTATATCTGCCTTTTTCCGTATAAACATGTTTAGGATTCTGATCGGTTGATGTATTGCCGTCGCCGAAATCCCACAGCCATTTATCAGTATTGCCAACTGATCTATCCACAAACTGCACTACCAGCGGGCCATTGCCGGTCAGCGGGCTTGCGGTAAACCACGCAGCCACATCCTGATTGCTAATTATCTTTATAAATTTTGGCTTTTTCTCTGTGTCTGAGGACAATGCGCCTTTAACCGAAAGGCTCACATCAAACTCGCCGGTTTTGGCATACAGGTGCGCCGGATCTTTTTCAGAGCTGGTCGCGCCGTCGCCAAACTGCCATGTGAACCCAGTGATCTTTCCACCTGAGTTGTTGTTGAACCGCGCGCTAAACGGCGCCACTCCCACATTATTGCTTGCTGAAAAACCCGCCAATACATCGTCGTTTGTCCCTATGATCGGGATAAGGTTAGTCTTAACCTCGCTGTCCGCGCCAAACGAGTTGCTTACCGTTAATGTGATTGTAAAAATCCCCTCTTTTTCATATGTATGTGTTGGGTGCTGCTCTTGACTTCGCGTGCCGTCGCCAAAATCCCATATCCAGTTTGATATATTTCCCACCGGTTCTGATTGATCAAAGAAGTCTATAGCTTCCGGAGCCAAACCTACTGTTTTGTTTGTGATAAAGTCGGCCACGGGCGCATTTTGCCCCATGACTGCAATCATGTTTGTCTTTACCTCAGAGTCGGAACCGGACTGGTTGCTTACAGTAAGGCTGACAGTGTAAAATCCTTCAATATTATATTGATGTTCCGGGTTTTGTCCTGTTTCAGATGATCCGTCGCTAAGATTCCACAACCAGCTTGTTATATTGTCCACAGGCTGAGACAGATCCGTAAACTCTACTTTAAGTGGCGCCTGCCCTGCGGTTACCGACGCCATAAATTCCGCCACAGGCCGGTTCTCGGTCACATTTATAAAATTAATCTTCTTTTCAGTTGAAGACTCGCCCGACCTTGTAACAGTAAGATCCACATTAAAAACCCCTTGTCTAAGATATTCATGTTTTGGGTTTTGTTCAGCGCTTTGCCCTCCATCTCCAAATTGCCATACCCATGATGTGGGATCGCCTATAGATAGATCCTTAAATTTAGCCTCTAACGGCACAAAACCAAAGACAGGATCTGCTGTGAACTCAGCTTTTAATTCAGATGTTTCTCTTACATCTATAAAATCCGTTTTTTCTTCTGTATCTTTTCCTAGTGTATTAGAAACTTCTAACTTAACACTAAATAATCCCGATAGAATATAGACATGTAATGGATTTTGTAATGTGCTTATACTGCCATCTCCAAATTGCCAGAACCATCCTGTTGGAAGTTCTGTAGATTTATCTGTAAATTGAACATCTAATGGGGAAGTTCCTAAAGTCGGTTTTGCTATGAAATTTGCTATTGGCGGCTTCCCTTGAACTGGTGCTGGTGTTGGTTTTGGCACACTCGTAGTAGCGATATTTACCACTCCTAAACGCACTGGCCATCCAAACATATGTTCAGAACCCCTTGATCCACTTTCGATCCATACTTTGCCAAATAAATCAAAAATATATACACCCGTTCCTATTCCTTTAGTGGTAGACGAAAAATAACTTCCTGAATTTGGAAGAGCAAAAGGATGCCCATTAGGTAAGGCTTTAATATTTTCTGGAAGAATTTGCGAATAATCCATTAGGCTGAAAAGCTCTTTGTAGTTTGAAAGACGCCAATCGCTATGCTGTGCGTTATAAGCCGCACATTCAAATTCACTGGGGTCTTGGTTAAACCGGGAAATTGCATCAAGCATTTCATCCCAGTCAAGATCTTTAAAACATGTTGCGTCCCTAAGCCAGACTAAGCCAGTGAGATTATCCATAACAGTTCCATCACCATTATTGGTGAATCGAGGATTTGGCCATTCAACACCCCTTTTACTAATTCCTTCATCACCTATAATAAAACTTTTCGATTGACCAGTTTGCCATACTTTTGCGGGTGCGGAGTTAATGAACGGCCCTGGACGAACGAGCCATACGGTTCCAAACACTTTTTCAAATTCAGAATCAGCTCTGTGGAACATAGATTCAATAGTGTTATTAAGTGACCGAATGGCAAACCCTTGAGATTGTGTAGTTGTCGATGTTAAGTAACTGCCGAATGTCACATTTAAAAACCCTTCGCTTTCCAACCACTCATCAATTTCTTCTTCCCCTAAATTTAATAATATACTTCCAAGTTCATTTATATTTGGCAAAGCCCAGTCTGTATAGGACGCGTGATAATCTTCACAACCAATAATACCGGGATTTTTGTTAAAGAAATCAATTAGTTCAAATAATGCATTATCAAGCTCGTTATGGTCAAAACAATCGGCGTCTTTTAGCCACATAAGTCCTGTAAGGTTATCAGTAAGAGTTCCGTCATCATTATCTATAAACCTAGGTGTCGGCCAAGCAACACCGGCTTGAATATCTCCGTCACTGCCTATATGGAAAGTGTCCACTTTTCCGGTCCGTGGCAAATCGATTGTTCCTGCTTGAGCAAGGGACGGTTGACAGAAGTCAGTTAACTGAAAAACAGAAATCAATATAGAATATGTAAATAGCGCAACAAATAATAATATCTTTTTTATCATTGGAAAAATCTCCTTTCTTTTTCTCAGAAGGCGGATACCAGGCGGCAAACAACTCCACACCTTTAAAAAGTTATGTCAGAAGCAGAATAATTTTTTTTAAACCAAAAACATAAAATCCTGGAGCTTTTAATTTATGGGAAAAATTGTTTTTCATTGAACTCATCCAATTTATCGCCCATAAACCAACGCCCTTACCCCGACAACGGCTTCTTTTAATTCAGAGCTTGTCACGCCGAGCGCAGGCTGGAGCAATCTTGTAGATTGCTCTATATGTTTTTTTAGAACCATTGGCGTTTATTGATAACAGCGCTTTTTGCGTGCGATCTAACGGCTTTGGATTAATCGTGTAAAGCAGTCTACAAGACTGCGTCTGCAACCAAACTACAACAATAACAATTCGTGGAAGCAAAAAATATGTAGAAGCAGTCTGTAAGAATACTCCTACTATGATCCAGCGTCCAACATACGGCAATAAGCAACCCGCAACTAGCAACGTTATTTCATACAACACTCGCCATTCAACATTCATTAGTCACTTTACTCCACTTGCGCAACATATCCCAAGCAAGACATGTAACCAGTTATCAGACATTAGACACCGATTATATGCGGCATCAAGCATCCAATAACAAGTATCCAGATCATTTCACTTCGACAAACATGCCCCACGCCTTGCCGGTGTCATAAGCTCGTTTATTAAACATAAACTTCCCCCTATCATTAGGAACAGCCCATGCAATCCAGTCTACGCCTTCCCTGATAGCGGTGATTATGAACTCTATCTCGCCGTTTGCGTCTGAAATGCCTCGCGCCGGCTCAACAATAATAGACGGCCTAAATCCTGGTTTAAGATTAGTCGCAATTTCAACAGTAATGCCGGGCGCAAGGTTGGTTAGTTTTGTTTTACAGCTTTCGCTTTTACCCAGGGGCATAATTAATTTTTCTAAATCCAGCCTGTTTCGTTTAAGCTCTTGCCCGCACTGAAATGTAAACGATTTGCCGGTTTGAACAGGTTCCTGCACATTAATGAAATTTTCAATTTTAGCAGTATCAGAGCCTGTTGAATTTTTTACTGTTAAAGAGACTGAAAATATGCCGGCTGAAGTGTAAGTGTGCAACGGATTTTGCGATGAATCTGAGCCCCCGTCGCCAAAATCCCATTCCCATCCTGTTGGCCTGCCGGTTGACAAATCAGTAAATTGAACATCCAAAGGATCAGTTCCCGAAGTTATGTCGGCGCTGAAATCGGCTACGGGTATGCCTTCTTTCACTGTAATCAAATCCGTTTTTTGTAAAGTATCTTCCTCGCCGGCTTTATTAGAAACCGTTAGAGATACAGTGAAAACTCCAAGTCTTTCATACGTATGCGCCGGATTCTGCTCAACGCTTTTTACGCCGTCGCCAAAATCCCATTGCCGGGAATCTACTTGACCCCTTGATAAACCGGCAAAATTTACAGTTAAAGGGACATCTCCTTCTCTTGGATTTGCTGAAAAATCGGCGTTTAATGTATTTAAAGGATTAACTTCTCCCTTATCAAAACTTATTGAATAACTTTTTGCGCTTGATGATTCCTCAATATCAGTAATTGAAACAGAACCATCCTGAATCACAGTAAGAATATCCATGGCGGTAATAATATACATGCCGTTCGCCGGCAAAATACCGTTAATAAACGCCACATCATTGGTATTTATAGCATTGTCAAGAGATAATTCATCGCCAAAACCTTCAGAATTTACAAGCCAAAACTCCAAAAATGGCTCAAAATCCTTGCTCTTCATTGCAATACTTATTTCATCCCCTGAAACGCCGTTAAATGAATAGAAATCAGTTTCAAGTATATCAACTATACTTTCTTCTATTTTAGCTCCAAAATTAAGAGGAATGGTTCCGTTTTTAATTGTTAAAGTGTTTTCTCCCAGGCCACCGCACCAGTCCTGAACAAGGATGATATATTTGCCGGTTTCAGAAAATCGATAATTTTCTATAAACCCCCAATTCCCGAAATGCAAAACATTGCCGTCGGTATCTATTATTTTAAAAACCGGATCATTTTCCAATGCCAAAGGCATCATTAAAGAAAACAGGTTATCATTTTTATTGGCGTCAATTGAGTAAATATGGAAACCGCCTCTGCCGGTTATTGCCGTATTAATTACATCGCCAAACTTAACAGGCTCGCTGTTGTCGCCTAATGGAAAAAGCTTTTCTATTCTTAATGTATACTCTCCTGTTTCAATGCCTTCACCGTCACTTAAAATAAGAGTATACTTTCCCGAAGTTTCCAGTTTCCCTATAAATCCTGATGTATTACAACTATCCAAAAGATCGCCTGAACCTCTGCCGAAATTTTCTTCAAAAAATATACTATTCCCTTCCGGATCAAAAACTTCGACGATTGAGGGGCTAAGAAGGCCTTCGTTATTAACAACTTCCACTATTACAACATCCCCCGCATTAGCTTCAAAGGAGTAAAAATCCTGCTCGCCCTCCTCGGAGATATCGCCGTCAACCTTATCTCCAATGCTAATTAAAGTGGAAGGGAACTCAAACCTGCCATCCTGCAATCGTAACTCATATTCTCCTGTTTTCTCTGCTGAAGAGTCCTGGGTCAAAATGACGTATACTCCATCAACCGGCAAAGTAATGTTGTTTATTAACGCAAACGAATTCGGCCCGGAATCGTTCGAAGACGCATCCGTCACAAAGTCCACAATAGTTTCGGTATTGGTTTCTCGAATAACATAAAGCTCAACATAAGGATTAATGCAACACCCCTTATTTGCCATAAATACGCTAATAGCATCTCCGGCTTTTCCGTTAAACGCAAAACTGTCAAATTCAAAAGGAGAGCCTATTTCATCCTGAACAATACCGCCAATGTCAATATTATCCGCTTTTTCTAAAACTAAGTGGTAATCATCAAGATCGCATAATTCATTTTCAACTACTATAGTATAAACGCCTGATACCGACGCAATAAAAGGATCAAAACATCCGTCAGAGCAAGCAACAATCAATTCGCCGTCCTGATCATAAACTGCGAAAACAAGAAAAAAATCGCTAAATGAGCCGGCGTTTGCAATAAGTTCTTCTTTAAGCAGCCATGGGGAAACCACGTCGCCTTTATTTGCTGTAAATGTATAAATATCAATTTCACCCTTTGAATCAAATGTTCCGTTAACTGTCTCGCCAAATTCAATGGACTTTGCGTTAATTGGCGAGGTAAGCCTTTCTAACATTAGTGTATACGTCCCTATAGAGCCGGCGCCGTCTATATGTATTTCGAAAACGCCTGTTGTTCTTAATTTTGCGGAATCTTCCCATGCGGCAAAACATCCATTTTCGTCCGGGCCTATTCCAGAGGCTCCTATAGCGACAGGATTGCCATTGGAATCTAAAGTAAACGGAAACGCTGTAGCGCCGTCGGAGCTTACAATTTTTACAAAAATAACATCGCCTTCACGTCCATTAAAAGAGTACACATCAATCTCATTTGGTTTGCTGATTCTTCCGTCAACAGAGGTTCCATAAATAATGGTTCCAGTGTCTGCGGCATTTATTTTAATTAACCTTTCTTTATCAATATATTTAGTCCGCGCTTTTCTCTTAAACGTTTTAGATTGGTTAACATAATTATTTCCGCTCTTATTTGCGAAACCGCCAATAGCATTTCCGGTATTGTTATTTGAGACACCGCTTTTATTAACTATATTCTCGTTCCTGCGATTTGTATTTATTGTTTTGTTAACTCTTATATTTTTTCCATTAACCCTGTTTATTATCTGTTTGTCTTTAACAAGTAAATCCGCATTTACGGACACAACATTTATTGCCAATAAAACAAACAATGATGCAATTGTTATAAATTTAGTTCTTAACATTATTATCTCCTTTTAAATATAAAGTCCTAACCCGGATAAACCGGAAAAGTAAAAAGCGGATTAACCACAGATTTCACAGATTGCGCAGATTAAAAGCGAAAAAACAAAATTAAAAGCTGGAGCAGTTTTGCAGGCTGATCCAAATGTTTTTTGATCGCGCAAAACGTAGCGGTGTCACCAAACGTAAATGGATCTTAAAACGTTTTGGAGCAATCTGCAAAATTGCTCCAGCCGGAGCTTGCCACCCCTACCCAAACACACGTATTCATAATTTATTCCCCATAAACCAACCCCCTGGTTTTTGCAATCGCAGCCTTCAATTCATCGCTTCCGCGCGTCGATATCTGATCAAGCAGCCCATTAATTTCACTTGCCAACGAATCCGCGATTGATCCTTCTACAACCTGTCCAACGTTTTCCTGATTCAAATTGTTCTTCAAGACGGCAATCAGCCTGGTTAGAACCTCTGACGCCTTTGATTTCAAAACAGGATCGGAATTTATAATGCCTATAACTTCGTCTGAATATTTGTAGTAATAGGTTATTAACTTCAATCCCGTTGTAGTCTTAGTCATTACATTATCTCTGAACAACCTTAAAATGCTTAACCCGTTGTCGTCTTCCCCATTATCAATCACAAAAGACGCTGCGCATACTTTCCCTTTTCTCACATCAATAAATTTCTTCTTAGTTATGCTGTTTATCCCTGATTTATTTGAAACAGTCAACATAACATCATAGCTGCCCTTTTTTGTGTATGTATGAGAAGGATTCTGTAAAGCGCTGGTTGGGCCGCCGTCCCCAAAATCCCATAGCCACGATTCCGGAAAGCCGCCGGACAGATCAAAAAACTCGACAACTAACGGAGCCTTGCCTTTAGTAATATCCGCTCCAAAGTTTGCAATTGGAGCAGTCCCATTTCCAGGCGCCGGAGTAACAGTCTCCGTTTCCGTCACTTCCACGGTTTCCGTTTCCGTCTCAGTTTCTGTTAGGTCAGGGTCCGGGTCTACAACAAGCTCGCCCTCAATCTCCTCACAACTAATAAACGCAGGTTTGGTTCTGGTGTCTACATTGTCTTTTGTATCCACCACAGTAAGACTAACGGTAAACCGTTCATCATCATCGGCGCATATGTATTCGTGTTTTGGATCTTTTTCAGAGCTCTTAGCCCCGTCTCCAAAATCCCACAACCAACTGTCAACCATTCCGGCGGAACTTGAAGAGATGTCTTTAAACTGAACTTCCAATTGTGACTCTGCTTTGTTGCCTGACCTTGTCCTTGTGTCTGCTGTAAACGCCGCGGTTATGCCTTCGCCGCTAAACACATCAATGACATTATCTCTTTTTAGTTCAGCCTTTTCACCTCCCCTTTCACTTACCGTCAATTTAACATCAAAAGAGCCGGAGCTGGTGTACGTGTGTATAGGATGTTGTTGGCTTGATGTTTCCCCGTCTCCAAATTCCCATACCCAGTTCGACACATTTCCACTTGATTGATCAGTAAATGTTGTTGTTAAAGGTTTAAATCCAATACTCGGCTCCGCGGTAAACGCAGCGGTGGGCCCTTTGCCTTTTATCGCTTCAATCAGATCCTTCTTTTCCTTTGTGTCTTTCCCTTGGGCTCCGCTTACAGTCAGTTTAACCGTATATTTGCCAGGATTTTCATACACATGCAATGGGTTTTGTAATATACTTTTCTCGCCGTCTCCAAACTCCCAGTTCCAGTTGTCAATGTTTCCTTTTGATTTATCAGTGAACAGGACTGCCAGCGGACCAAAACCCGCCTGCGGATTTGCTTCAAATTCAACCACCGGCTTGTCCGCGCTTAGGATCTCAATATGTTCAACCTTTGTCTCAACATCCTTGCCCGCGCTATTGCTTATAAACAGGCTTGGCGTGTATTTGCCCGGATTTATATAAGTATGTTCGGGATTCTCCCTGTTGCTGGTATCTCCATCTCCAAATGTCCACGCGAAATTTGTTGCCCGGCCTCCAAAAGAGGCGCTTGTAAATTGAACATTCAATTCCGCAAATCCTGATTGAGGATCCACAATAAAGTCGGCTATAGGCGGGTCAATATCCGGAGGTATTACACTAATTGGAGGTTTGCCTATCACTGATGACTGTTTTGGGCCTTGACCACAATCAGTGGTTACTGTTAATGTAACTACAAACTCGCCCTTTTGATATATATGCTTTGGGTTCTGTTGACTGCTTCTGTTTCCATCGCCGAAATCCCATGCCCAGCTTGTCGTTTCCCCAGGCGTTAGATCTGTAAACTGAACTTCAAGCGGAGCAAATCCGCTCACCGGTTTTGCGACAAACGCAGCTTCGCATTTTTCATCATCAACAGGGGCAACAGACGAGATATAATCAAGCTTTTCGTTCGTAGACTTTCCTTTGCTATTGCTTACTGTTAATGCGATAGTATAGTTGTCTACCTTTTCATATGTATGCCCGGGATTCTGTTCACTGCTTTTGCCTCCGTCTCCAAAATCCCACACCCAACCGGTTGGAATGTTTGTTGATTTATCCTTAAATTGAACCGTAAACGGTATTATCCCAACCAGTCTGTCTGCTTCAAACTCTGCTTTTGGAGGCCCAAAAACAGGCGTTGGCGTGGGTGTAACCGGAGCCGGCGTCATAGTTGGCGCTGGGGTAACCGGTATTGGCATTTCAGGCACAGGCGTTAATATCGGGGATGGTGTTGGTGTAACCGGAGCCGGCGTGAGAGTTGGCGTCGGTGTTGGCGTGGCCGGCTCCGGTGTGCCCGGAGCTGTGGTTGCGGTAGGTGTTGGGTCAACAACTACGGTAAACCAGTTAGTGGTATTTCCGCTATTATTTGAACCGGCAGGATCAATCACCGGTAAAATCAGATTATTTGAGTCCTGAACATCAACAGAAGAGATGTTGCGGGAGCCTGAGGGTTTAACAATCCATTGCTTTCCAGCGGAAGCGCTCCTAAGTTTTAAAAGATTTCCAGCCGCTCCCGTAAGAGTCCATGTGGATTGTATAATTTGCGTTTTGCCTTCCTCAAAAATAAGCGTGGAGCCCGGCTTTATGCCTGTAAATTTATTAAATGTATTATTGCCTCTTATTGTCTGATTAGATCCTGTAAATTTTACCTCTCCGGCGCCGGCAATAAGCCCATCGCTATTGTTTGTCCAATTGCCTCCAACTTCAATAGAGCCAGTGCTCATTTGAATGGAGCCGTCTATTGTTACATCGCCGGCCGGAAGCTTAAGCGTCCTTGAATCAATGTTTAGTTTATGGTTTGGAGGTATTACCCACCCTGAGGCGCAAAGCTCAGCCGCTTTTGCGCAAAACATGACAAAAGCAAGTAAAATAAGAAAAACATATCCTATCCTTTTCATACCTTATCTCCTTTTTTATAATTTCATTATGAATGCCAATGCAAAATAACTGGGAATGGGAGTGTCGGATGAGATTGTATGGCCGTGGCCACTGCCGCCACCGGCGCTATTTGTAGTCAAAGTGGTTGCTCCGGGATTAGGTGCCTCAACAATAGAAGCAGACCCGGGCCGCCCAGCTCTTTGAAAAGCGCTCCATGTATGTGTATGCGCCGGCATCTCTGCAGTTGTCAAAGCATGGCTGCCGGTATTGCCGCCGTGATTATGAGTTGGAGAACCTGCTTGTGATAATGCCCCTGTTATATTTGTGCTTGCAACGCCTCCATTATCCTGTCCGGCGCCAACAATAAACCGGTCTCTTAAATCAGGAGCGCCGTTTGCGCCGTCACACAAAAGCCATCCTGAAGGAATATTAGCTATTGAACCGGACCACATTATAATTCCACCGGCGGGAATGCCGCCGGATATCTCGCCTCCAATAAATTTATCAGCTTTAACAGAGCCGTTAACCTCAAGCTTTTCCGTAGGCTTGGTCAAGCCTATCCCAACATTTCCATCGCCCAGGACACGCATCAGTGTTTTGCCGCTGCCGTCTTTTACGGAAAAACCGGTTGTGGATGAGCTATCCTCAAGAATTGCCTCCATCTCTGTAGCATGAGATGCGCTTACAAAAATAAAAATTGCCAATAAACCGGTTAACAAACAGTTCTTAACCATTTTCATCCACTCCTTTTAAATATTAATTAATTATCAGCGCGGATAAAAATAGAGTAAGAGTTGTAATTCGTTGATCCGCAATTAACGAATGCCCCATTTGTATGAGCAAGCGCAGAGCCGCAAGTTCCGTTGTCGCCCATGCCTGGTATGAGTTTGTTTCGCGATCCCGGCCCGGAATCACAACCAAAACCCCACCCTGCGTTTGCGCCGCAGCCGCTTGGGTCTTTCCAAAACTCTCCATCGCCTCCGCAATTTTGAGTTGAACCGTTTACGATATAGTTCCCTGTAAGCAATTGTCTTGAAGACCATGACCAACCAGGCGATGCGCTTGGCGAAACAATATATGCGCCTCCGGTATCTGAACATTTAAGCATTTGTTTGCCGGATGCGCTCTTTAGCAGGTTAACGTCCCCAACGCTTAAACCGTTAATTTTTGTCCATCCGCCGCCGCTTATAGTCATATCGCAAAATGTTTGAAACGCGTCTGAAGTGTCGCCGTCCTTGTCAGGATCTAACCAGTATGAGCCGTCTCCTGTTGAAAAACCATCATCTAAAATGCTTTTGCAACTCTTTCCTGCATTTGCGGAACTTGCGCCATTGGCTACAATCGCAACCGCCGCAGCTGTAAGATCCACCCATTTTGCGCCGTCGCATCCCTGAAAAGATGAGCCGTTAAACCTGATTGTGCCCGCAATGGAACCTGAGCATTGAGATGAGTCATTCCCAATCTTAATCCCGCCATTTACATCTAACTTTGCCGCCGGCTCCGTCATGCCGATCCCAACCTTTCCATCGCCTCTAAACCTCGCTAATGTATTGCCCACTCCGTCTTTTACAGAAAACCCGGTAGCCGGCGAACTATCCTCCAGTATCGCCTCCATCTCTGCCGCCTGGACAGCGACTAAACTAACAAATATTGCCAACAGCCCCACAACCAAACAGTTTTTAACCATTTCCTTTACTCCTTTGCTCAATATTGTTAAATATTATCCAACTACAGAGCGATACAAGCGCGCAACTGTATATATGGCATAATGTGTGATGACGAGCCTATATTTCCGCTTACGTTATGGCTATGACTACCGTCAGGCGAGTTTCTATAGCTATTATCACAGTTATCATCCCCAAACCATTGGCAACCTCCCCCCAAAGACTCTCTGCCATGTTGGTGACTTCCCGCTGTATCTGTGGTAACGTTAGAAAGTGAATACGTATGCATAACATCTTGAAGATCTGTCATTGAAGTTCCAACAGTACCCGCTATTGTGCCTTCATTGGGGAGAACAACCACAACTCTGCCTTGAGCCTGAGTATATTCACTGAAGCCTGACGGACAAGATCCTGCAAAAAATGCAATCATACCGGAAGGAATCATACTTTGCGCATTTTGCCAAGTTGCTAATCCATTTTCGTTGGATGTTAACACTTTTCCCGCCCCTTGCGTCCCATCAGCAATTTTAATATCTCCATTTATATCCAGTTTAGCATCAGGTTTTATTGTTCCAATACCCACATTTCCATCACCTCTAAACCTCGCTAATGTATTGCCTTCGCCATCTTTTACAGAAAACCCGGTTGCCGGCGAGCTATCCTCCAGTATCGCCTCCATCTCAGTAGCGTGAACAGCGCTTACAAGAATAAAGATTGCAAATAATCCGATTAACAAACAGCTATTAACCATCTCCTTTTCCTCCTTTAAAAATTTTGCCACATTCAGAATAAATTTTTACAAACAAAAAATATAAAATCCTGAAACTTGCAATTTATCCAACTGTTCCCATTAAACATCTTTAACTTATCTCCCATAAACCAGCTTCCTTGCCTTGATAACAGCTTTTTTTAATTCAGGACTTCCCTGTTCGGCAATATCGTCAATAAGTTTATTGGCTTTTCTATCCAGCCCTCTTGGAATCGAATTTTTTACGATATTAGCAATAGAATTGGTTATGGATGGTTTATCAATTACAGTTGATGTCTTCTTTAAGAGTTTAATCATTTCGATTTTTAATTTAGGATCGGCATTAATTATCTCAATAATCTCAGGGGAGTGTTTATAATAGAGTCTGATTAACGATAAGCCCCTTAAACTTTTTGCAAGAATGTTATCTCGGAATAGCCTTAAATTTCCCAGTTCCTTAGGTTCATCATAAGAATAGGCATTGTTTTCATCCACGTTAGTAGTATCCAATTCTTCATCAGGCTCCAACGCAGCAGATGCCAAGCACCGCCTGCGCTCTTTTTCAAGAAACTCTGTGACGCCCCTGGCCGTTATGTCATTCCCGTTTTCATCTATGCCGGAAAATTCCATCGTCAACCTGCCGGGCTTTGGTGTATTAAAGCGAATACCGGCGCACGCGGTGTCAGAGCCGGGTATTAATCCGTCCGGCTGTGGGCCGCAATCATTAAATAATCTGGTAAAATCCGATCTTGAGTTATTTGTAATATCGCCGTTAGGCCAGAATATTTTATACTCTATAATGCCAACGTCAACACCTTTAGTTTCCACGACTGAAACATTTGTGGTCCATTCATTTTTACCGGATGCCGGAACAGGATCAGGATTAAAACTAACCTCAAGCTCGGCCTCTTTAACTGATGACGGAGTTGGCGTTGGTTTTCCTTCCCCGCTTACCACTTTTATTAATTTATCTTTCGTTATAACGTCTGATTCTCCTTCGCCTCCGGCTTTAAGCACATCAAGTTTCACTGTAAAGACCCCTTCTGTTGTGTATGTGTGTTCCGGATTCTGTGAATTCTGATTTGGCCCATTGTCTTCCATCTCGCCAAAATCCCAGGCCCAGCCGGCCACATCTCCTACGGAATTATCGACAAAGCGAACTTTAAGAGGAGCCGTTCCAAAAACCGGGTCTGCTGAAAAATCAGCGATTAAACCTCCGGATTCAATTGTATGAACAAGGTTGGTTTTAACCTCTTTATCATCGCCAAGAGCGTTTCTCACAGTGAGGTTTACAGTGAAAATCCCTTCTCCGTCATATACATGGACAGGATTTTGTTCTGAGCTTGTTGATCCATCGCCAAAATCCCACGTCCACTTTTCTATGTCTGATCCTGCGGAATTATCTATAAAGTTAACCTTTAATGGAAATATGCCGATCGTAGGGAACGCTGTAAATTCGGCGATAGGTTTCTTTGCTCCGCCGGCCCTTATCAGGTTCGTTTTCACCTCTGAGTCAATCCCATTTGAACTACTTACAGTCAGCGTTACCGTGTATACCCCTTCCGTGCTGTATGTGTGGCGAGGGTTCTGTTCGGTTGATCTATTGCCATCGCCAAAATCCCATATCCATGAATTTATGTCTAGGCTTGGCTCGGACAAATCGCTAAATCTTACATCAAAAGGGGCAATCCCGGCAGTTGTATTTGCGCTGAATTCAGCGGTTGGCGCGTTTTCAGGTTTGACAATTATCATGTTTTTATTTCTTCTGAGAGCTGCTTCTCCGGTTGAACTGTTTATTGTAAGCTGAACCGTATAAAAACCTTCGCTTTTATACGTATGGAGCGGCTCGGAAACTATTGAAGAGCTTCCGTCCCCAAAGTCCCACAGCCACGATTCGATCAAATTTGATGGTTCCGACAAATCTTTAAACAACACATTCAAAGGCGGCTTTCCTACCGTTGGCGAGGCGGAAAAGTCAACTACAAGATCTAAAGACGAAACGTTGACAAGATTTTGTTTTTCTATAGTATCGGAGCTAACATCATTGCTTGCTGTAAGAGAAACCTTAAATATGCCTGGGTTTTGGTATGTGTGAGCAGGGTTTTGTTTATCGCTAACCCCGCCATCGCCAAAATCCCAGGCCCATGCATTAGGATCGTTTTTGGATTTGTCGGTAAATTTTACTTCAAACGGCGCAAAACCTATGGTCGGAGTTGCGTTAAAGTCGGCAACAATGTCGCCGCCTGACTTTACATCAATAAATTTACGTTCCTCTTTTGTGTCATCTCCTCCAACCCCGCTTACGGCAAGTTTCACGGTAAACAGGCCCTCTTTTGTGTATGTATAGCCGGGGCTCTGCTTGTCGCTCACCCCGCCGTCGCCAAAATCCCAAATCCATGCGTCAATTGCGCCTTTGGATTTATCAGTAAACTTCACTTCAAGCGGCGCCAGGCCTAATCTGGGCGTTGCGGTAAAATCGGCAGTAGGAGCTTCCTTGCCCGGCGGCGTTGGAGTAACCTCGGGCGGTGATGTTGGCGATGGAGACGGCGTTGGCGTTGGCGTTGGTGATGGAGATGGAGATGGTGTTGGTGTTGGTGTTGGAGAAGGCGATGGAGTTGGAGATGGAGATGGAGTCGGCGTAGCTGCTGTCGGTAGTTTTATTTTTGAAATCTCTAATGTATATGGACCGGCGCTTTCACAACAGTCCGCAGCAATGATGGAGTAAGATCCTGTGGAGGTTAACCTAGCGCCAAGTGTGGCCCTCAAGTTATCATCAGTGTCCCAAATTGACCAATTTTCATTGAGCCAACTTCCATTTGGAGCCAATAGTGTTAAGAAAGGGTCATGTGGCGGTTTAGATTCACTACCAAAAGGGTCTTTACTTGTCATCTTAATAAATACCATATCGCCGGCATTTCCATCAAAAGTATAGATATCCTCTTCGTTAATTACGCTGATCTCTCCCTGAACAGGGTCAATAAGCGGCGCTAATTCGCCTTTATGAAGGCCGAGGTTATAACCGCCGGTATTTGGATTCCAATCATTTGCAAAGATTGAGTAAAGCCCTGTTAATGGAGCTTCTTCTATTATCAAGGCGTCTTTGCCGTTGCCTCCATCGTCATCCTCATTAATAAACCCGAAATCCTGAGCTGAAAGTTGCAAATTTGGGTCTAAACAACAACCTTCACCGGCCATTTGTATAGCAAAGATATCGCCCTTGTTTGCCTCGAAAGCATAAATGTCATCTTCATCAATTACGCTTATCTCAGACTGGATAATATCGCCAAAACTCATAATATCCGGAGTTTCAATTTTCAAAGAATAGTTGCCGGTGTCGCACCCCCAATCATCTGCTATGATTGCGTAAACGCCGGTTGCCGTTATTTTCCGTATAAAACCAGCGCCCTCGTCAAGCCTGTTTCCATTTGGGCCGATTAGCGAAATGTGCGGATCCAGATTGCCGTCCATGTTTAATGATAAAATAGCGCCGGCATTTGCCTGGAATGTATATATATTAAATTCACCTTGACTATCTATGCCGGCAGAAACAGCTTCTCCAGGGCTAATTTGAACGCCGGCGTTTGGAAAGAGCTTTTTAAGCCGCAATGTATAACTCCCGGCATCCCCAAAAGGACTCACGCGAATTGTGTACGCTCCCGTATCATGGAGTTTCAAGCTTAAATCAGCTATTTCACAGTTGCAAATATCGCTAAAACAATCCGCCCCTCGCCCGCCGGCCCAGTCAATAATATTGCCGTCAGGGTTAACAATAAAAAAATCAGGAAACATTGTAGCCCCGCCGGCTATCGTTTTTACATACACAATATCTCCCGCCACGCCGTCAAATGTGTAACTATCAGTCTCTCCAGCCGCGCTTATAGCGCCGTCGACAACATCTCCTAAACTGACAGGCGTTGGAGGCTCTGCTTTTTGCAATGACAGGGCGTATCCGCCAAAGCCTCCGCAACAGTCCTGAGCATTTATCCGGTAAGAGCCGTCGGACGGCAGGGTTATTATTATAGAGGAGTTCCCATCCCCTGCGGAGTCGTCATCTTCAGCGATTAATGATCCTTCAGGGTCATAAAGCTGTATATATGGATCCAATGGATCAAAATCATTCACCCATATCATTGAAATGTTGAGAGTGCCTCCTGCATTCCCGTCAAAAGTATAAACATCCACTTCGTTAACCTCGCTAATCTCTCCCTGGACAGTATCGCCAATGTTGATAAGTTCACTTGTCTTTTCAAGCAAAATGGAAACACCACCCTGGTTATCACCGACAACATTATCCCCAACTCCAAACTTAATATCCTGATTAGAGGAAATTGTAAATGAAATCTCATTATTTGTAGTCTGGTCAAAAGCTTCCTGTGGTGTAGGCGCATGTATCATTTGACCAATTGAAACTTTTTCATTGGTTGTTAAAATTGAGCATTGAGAGCTCCAGGCTTGCGTGGGAGGGCTCCAGGGATTCCAGGCGGTGTAAATTGCTTCAGGATGAATAGACGGGTTGACAAGTTTAGCTTTGTATAGACCTGTAGTTATCGAAACGCTAAGAGGAGAGCCAAAAGGTTCTGACGGATCGCCACTAACCTGCGCATTAACATTTACAACTATCGCCCCTGATGATTGTTGAAACCCAAGTAAACAGAGACAAAAATATATTATTAATAGAGGCAGTTTATTCTTTAATATCAGCTTACAACTCATTTACAATCTCCTCCTTTTTAAACGTAATTCCAAAACTCCCGGCCTCCTGAATTTGAATTGATAAACACTTAATTTCCGGCTCATATTATCTTCGATTACTATGTACATTATTTAGCGCCTATTTTAAGACACTATGGAAATTTCAATTTTATCTTCTTTTTACAAACAAGAGAATCTCAGCATTAAAATAGCGGGGTTCAGTAAATAGGGTTTTATGCAGCCACCTTTAGATTTTCAGGTCTACTGCCGGCAGGAGAAGGGGAGATTTATATTAAGTCCCTTTTTGTATATATCAGTAAGCTCATGCATCCATGAAAACAAGGTTTATTGTTCTAATGTTAACCCTGGTTTAAAAAATAGCCATTCTATTGCGGTATGGACAAGGTCTACCCGGGTGCGCAGATTTAACTTCTCTTTAATCTTTGAAACTTGAGTTGATACGGTTTTTTTGTTTGTTTTAAATATTTTTCCAATTTCAATATTTGCATAACCTTTGCCTATTAGCTCAAATATTTCCAGCTCTCTCGGCCCAAGACTATTTAAACCTTTTTTATTAAAACCATATTTCATTATCTGATCATGATTTTTAACGCATAAAAAACTTCCGCCTGCAATTACAGTATGGATTGCCTTTACTATTTCAGAGTTACTGGAGCGTTTGCTTATATATCCTTTGCCTCCAGACTGAAAAATTATGTTGGCAAAACATGGCTCGCTAACCGTTGAGTATATTAATATTTTTAATTCCCCAAATTTCGAAGATATACTTTTGATTATATTTCTTGCGCTCTCTCTGCCCTGAAAAGGATCTATTATCAAAACATCTGGAGTTGTTTCTTTAATTATTTCTTCAATTTTTTGAATTGAGCAACCAGGGATGTCTAAGCAAACAGTAAAATCGCCGCCTCTTGTCGCGCTTACAATCGATTTTATACCTTGTCTAATTATTTCCCAATCATCAACAATCATTATCCTGACACTCATTGTGGCAATTTTTTTTAGTATATTTAAATCATAAATTTTTATTTAGTATATCAAAACATTTTGTTATTACAATAAGACCAAGATCCCTTTTTTGTAAGAAATACCCCCTCACGACAGGTAAACATTTCTTATTGATATATATGGACTAGTCTTATTATTTTGAATATAATTTAACCGAATATTTCGATAAAATTGATATTAAGAGCCCGCGCATAAGTAAATTTGTCTATACAGCTTAGATTTAGGTTAAATTTTGTCAATCTGATTAAACCAAATCGGTAGCTCAGCATTAGCTGTGTTGATGATGTGAAGAATAAAGATAGCCCAAACTTTCATTCTTGTAAATATGCCCCTTGTGTATAGGTTTATTAAATTGGGGATATCTCTTTACTGGATTCATATTATTCCTAAAGATTTTGCTTTAGCAATTGCCTCTTCTTTTGAATGAACATTAAGTTTATTATAAATTTGCTTTAAGTGAAACCTTACGCAACTATATGTGACACACAACTTTTTTGTAATTTTCTTAGGCGTTAAACCTTCAGAGAGGAGATAAATAACGGTAATCTCGCGATCTGTTAAAATATTCTTACGTACTTTACCATTCCTGTTACCGGAAAGATGGTAGTCTTCAAGAACACAGCGCATAATACTGCCAGTCATGGCGCTTTCCTTTTTATAAACGCGAACAACCGCATTCGCTATCTCGGAATTTGATTCGTCTTTTAACAAATAACCAACCGCGCCAGCCTTAATAGATGAAAAAATATGCCTGTTATCGTAAAACTTAGAAAGAACTATAATGTCTATATGATTTTTGGTCGATTTAATATTCTTGATTATATCTATTCCTGAAATATCAGGAAGATCCAGATCCAGAATTATAATATCAGGTTGCATTGAATTAATAGCAGCCATAGCCTCCATACCGTATCTAAAAGATCCAATTATCCGGATTTCACTTTTACATTTAAAAAGAATTTTTAGAAAGTTGAGATATTCTTCATGATCTTCAACAAGTATTACATTTATGTTCATTTCTTTATAACGTTAAAATTCGTTTTCTATAATATATTCTATTTTTTTTTAATTAGCTTTAAAACTGCCCAATTGAGCAGTTTTTGCTTATAAAACTACCCAATTGGAATTTTTACAAGTATAAAGGAGCCTTTCCCTATTTTAGACTCAATAAGGAATTTTCCTTCCATGAGAGCGACCCTCTCCTTTATATTCTCAAGCCCATAGTGATTAATTTTTGATGGTTTTGCGTAATTAAAACCTTTTCCGTCGTCCTCTATTGACATTGTAATTTCATTTAATTCAACATACATAGACGTATATACATTTTTTGCTTCTGAATGTTTAAGAATATTTAAGATAGCTTCTTTATAAATCATATATAAATTAATGCTAATAAAGTCGTCAGGAGCGCTATCTTTTACGTTTATATAACTATTAAATTGGAATTTTATTTTCTTAATACTTAAATAAAACACCCCATATTCATCAAATTTTATAAACAACTCCGCCCAGAATTCATATTTCTGATCAAGCAACGGCAATGAGCTTCGTATTTTATTCATACTTTTCTGTGATATTTTTACTATTTTTGATATATATTTTTCCATATTTTTCATATCATCTAAAAGCTGAGTAATAACGTATTCGGAACATTTGTTGATTTCCAGAAGGTCATTGCATATATTATCATGCATATTTTTTATTATCTCCCGATTTTCATTGTAAATTGCCAACCTTTCTTCCTGGTATTGTTTTTCGATTTTAGCTTTTACTTTATGCAGCCTATAATGTTTTATAATGAGACATATAGTAAAAGGCAGCATGAAGATTGTAAGTTGATAATAATTTAAATGTATTTTTTTAATATTAAAATAAGTCTGCAATATCATTATAATAACAAATATAACAGAGCTAATAATTATAGCAATAAACCATAAATGTGGTTTGCCTGTAAAAGACGCGCGACTTTTTTTTAGCAATAAACTAAACAGGAAAATTACAATCAATTTTGTTTTTGAAATAAAATACATTTTCGTCAATCTATTACAGCCTCATTATTTATTAAAATTTCCTTAAAACATACAATGTATCATCAGACTTAATGCAATTATTTATATAAAAAGTTATATAGAACTTTTTTTATTAAACCAATTGCAAGTTATGTTCCAATATCGCATAGAATTAACAAATAGATTGTAACTTTCTTTAATACCCTAAGTTACATTTGTAAACGAAGGTTAATAAGGTCTTAACAAGATACGCTATTTACCTAGTGTTAATTAACTGTTAATTAACTGTTAATCAATAGTTTTAAATTAATATATTTACTGATTAATAAAAATGGAGAAAACTGCATGGAAAAATCTAAAGAGGAGCGGGAAGAAGAGTTAGAAAACATACAAAATCAAATTTTGCAACTGAAACATAAACATGAAGAATTAAAGGCCAATCACTTAAACACAAAAGAGAGATCAGAAATAATAAAACAATTTAAGGAATTAGTAAAACCAACTTCCATATTAGCTGAAAAATTAGGCGATTTTACGATTAGCCCTTCTCTAAAAAAACCATATTTTAAGAACGACAATAACAAGCTTTCTCATCTGTTTTTTTGCGGCTACCTATCGGGAGACCTTTCAGAACGGTCGCATTTTCCTATTTCTCTTTTTGGCGGATGGTTTATAAAAACTCCCTATGGCAATATTTTGTTTGATCCAGGCACCGGCACAAGATCAGGTTTAAAGGAAATGGGTGTAGGGTTAAACGAGATTGATATTATTGTTGTAAGCCATTATCACTTTTCCGTTCGTTATGATTTACATTTAATTCTAAATGAATTAGGCGCATTTAGCGCTACGGAACAAGGCCTGTTGAACAATAAAATTATCAAAAAGGTTATTTTCCTTTCCACAGAAGCGGTTATTAATGGAAGAAATGGAAATCCTTCTGTATTGACATCGCATTATTCAAAAGTAATCAGTCCTGAGCCAATTATCATAAAACCTTTTCAATCGTTTTATATTAAAAAAATTAACAAAAAATGCGTCATAGAACCGGTTTACGAAAAAAACAGCAAGCCAAAACCTGGATATTTATTGTTAAAAACTTTCCCGGCATTCCACAATGAAGTAACAAAATATGAGGAAAAACATGACAGTCCAGGTATATTGGGGCGCGAACTATCAAGCTTTTTTCTTCAGACAAATGATTATGGCGTTTATTACACTAATGACACGGAATATAATAAAATCTATGAGAAAATCCTGAAAGCTTTACAGGGAAAGGTTAATATACTTATTGCCAATATGAAGACTATTGAATACCGGCATAAGAAAAGAGAAAATGATAAACATGATGAAAAGGATACAAACGACTGGGGAAGTTTACGGTTAACAGAAAACCAGTTAGGCTTTGAAGGGACAAAACGCTTAACCGGCATATTAAAACCTAAAGCCCTTGTGCTTAGGGCTCTGGGGTTAGAATGTGTAGTAGAGATTGACAAAGAAAACAATACTTTATATACCCCTGAAAAACTTAGCGTTTATAGAAACGCTTTAGACCTTTTATTGAAAAAACATGACGTAAGAGAAATTATTATCCCTGTTCGCCATGAAATTATTATCGACCTGTCAAATGATAATACTTTTGTTGATATGGCAATAGTACCGACGATCCCGTCAAAAACAAAGAATTTTGAAAAAGGTTTTGTAACATGCAATGATAAATTAGTAAAAAATATAGAATTTTTTATGGAAATCCTGCGAAGAGAAAACAGACCATTTATTGTAATACAAGGAGAAACCGGTATAGGAAAGACTTTTTTAGCAGAATCTATTGCTTATCATTTAATAAAGGAAAGATTATCATCAAAAATTAAAGATGAAAACGAAATAGAAAATAAAATATTGCGTTTTGATCTGGCTACGCTAGAAAAGAATTCTTCCATGTTTGCAAACGACCTCTTTGGCTGGGCAAAAGGACTGCATTTTCCTGAAGACAAAGGGCACGAAGGACTTCTTTCATTGCAAAATGGAATATTGATATTAAATCAACTGGAAAAAATCCCTATGAGTGAATCGCAAAAATTTTTAGACCTTCTCGAATGCTGGAATTACAAACAAAGATGTGATAACAAACCAAGGAAAGTTAAGGTTAAAATTATTTTTACAACTAATATTGATATTGATGATCTTTCTAATATTACTGATGATTTAAAAAATCGTATTAGGGATAGATGCCTTACTATACCGCCTCTTAATACTTTGAGCTCGGAAGAAAGGAGTAAAGAACTTTCCATTATCATTAACAAATGGTGTAAAGACGAGAATGTATTATTAGACACGTCCTCCTGGGGTTTATTACTCAAGGCGGATTTATGCAATGGCGCGCACAGATGTTTGAGAAATTTGTTAAAAAAAGCTAAATTTTTGGCTTCAAGCTCTCATGGGATTTTCACTATTGAAAAGAGTGAATACCGACCTATTATATTTATTAATAATGAATATATTGAAAAAGCAATGAAAGAAAACGGTGTTAGCCTTATAAAACAGCCATCATTAAACATTGAACTTATTTCTAAATCGCTAGCCTGGATAATCACAATCTGGATAAGTTATTCATGCAAAAATAAAATTACTTGTGATGAAATGGTTAGAGGCGCAGGGAGATCAACCAGATGGTTTAGAAAAACGATCCAGGAGTTTCGCCTGTATTTCAAATGTTCAGAAAAGGCATGGAACTTTTTTGCAAATGCTGTGTCTATAGATTTATTGAATAAAAACGATGATATTGAAGAATATGTTAACAGTTTAAACGTGTTAGAAGATGGAATTGATGTTGCCAAATTATTTGTAAACGGCAATAATGAAAAATGGTTACAGGAAAGGTCTGCTAATTTAAAAAAAATTCTTAGCTATAAAAATAAAATAATAAGATCAAAATTCTATAGGGAGGTAGACAAATAATAGGGGATCCATAAATAGTGTGTTTTTGCATTAATTTATGTTCTCTTGCGGTTGCATTTAAAAATGTAAAGGTTTCAAACCGGCGCAATAAAAGTATTGATTTAGGGGCAACGCAAAAAAGTCGAACCATAAAATTGGCAACAGTTAAGCTGCCTGTTCCATTCATGTTATTACCGCTATATTTAAGGATATTCTGACGTTGTTCATGTTGGTCAGATTACTGATAATTTCTTTATTTGTTGAATTGACAAGGTTTTCGTCTATTTAAGCATCAATTTAATCTCCACCCTCAGTCATCAATACAATTGCCTGGCCTGGGCGAAGGTCGTATTGAAAGGGAGCCGCGATATAATCCAGCGGGTAATCCGGCGAGACGTCTATTAAATGGTCGCTTTTTTGCGTAAAATTTATCAAGTTATCTGAATAAAAACTCTGCTTGTTATGGATATCCTTGTTTATTATTATCAACGCCTCCTCTTTGGCCTCGCTTGAAGCCTTCCACATGACCAAAATATCAGGATTGCCGTTTTGCAGTATTTCAGTTGGGGCTTCCATCTGAAACACTTTATACCGGCTTTTAATTTCGTTAACCTTTTTAACAAAGTGTGTAAGGTCTATATCGGTCTCTTCCCAATCTCCAGCCCTTGTTTCAACCACGCTCAGTCTTTTGCGAAAACCAAACTCAAGTCCCACAGGCATCATAACGCCTGTGGAAAACAGGGCCGAAAAGAGATAGCGCTGTTTAATCCCGTCAATGTTGCCGTTAAATTCTTCGCAAAGCCTGGCAGTGTCATGGCTTTCCGGAAAACCGATTGAGCAAGCCATCTCTCGCGTAAGATCGTACTGTTCCATAAGCCAGGGGCTATGAAAATCCCACCATTTTGAGCTGTTAAAAATATAATCAAAACCGGCTGACGCGGTTTTGCTGGTCTGCTCAGTTGAACAACCGAGCGTTTCGGCAAAAAAGAGAACATCGCTGTTGTTTGCCCTGATTTCCCTGATCAACCTTTTCCAGAAACTTGGCGGCAGCTGATACGCCGCGTCGCAACGAAAGCCTGAAAAACCCAACTTAACCAAAAAGTCAACCACCTTAAAAACAAAATTATACAGACCTTCGCGATCTTTTGTGTTCTGGTAATCAAACTTTGCAAGATCGCCCCAAACAACACGCTTGCCGTTTTCATCGCAAAATGGATGCGAAACCTTGCCCACTCCTTCCCATTCAAACCACTCAGGATGGTCTTTCACCAAGTCGGAATCAATAGCGCAATGGTTTATCACAAGGTCTACCATTATTTTAACGCCCATATCATTAGCAATGCTTATAGCTTTCTTTACCTGCTCTTCCGGCGTTTTTTTGCTTTTTTCGTTAACAAAAAGCGGATTAAAGCTGAAATAGTCTTTAATGGAATAGAGGCTGCCGGAAACGCCTGTATATTGAACCGGGTTTACAAATATCCAGTTAAACCCCATGTCGGCAGCTCTTTTAATGTGCTTTTCCCAGTCCGCAAACTTGCCGGCAAGCAGGGGGAACAGGTTATATATAATCATATTTTTTGATTTTTCCACGGATGTTGATTCCTTCTTTAAATTGTCATTTAAAAGCTGTATTTGTAAAAAGTAGGTTTTGTAAAGATTTGATTATATTACGCTTTCTATATAAGGACAAGCAGAATTTATAAATGAACACTGAGCAGCTTGTCTGCTCTAGTGATAATTATGCCCGGGGGGCGAAATGAACACTGAGCAGCTTGTCTGCTCTAGTGATAATTATCCCCCGAGGGGATAAACTGCTTAAGCGCAGTATTGCTTGCTTACGCTTTTGGGCTATGACTCTGAAATGATTTCATTTAATCTGTCGCGAGCCTGATTAAGCAGCAAAGGCGGTTGCGGCCACTGTTCAAGTATCATTGAGCCTGTAAAACCTCGTTTTTTTAAACGCTCAATAAGCATGCGCAACCCTGTGTCGCTGTTTTTAGCCGGCCCTGTAAAAACCGTCAAATGGGCGTCATAATCTCCATGGTTCTCATGCAAATGGATATGATTAATAGGAATATTTAAGTCAAGCCGGTCAAGAAAGCCGATATAATCATTTTTGGTTAAACCGCATAGGTTTGCGTGCCCTACATCAAAACACATTCCAACTTGCTCAGAGTTGACTCCGGTCAAATTACCGAGCAAACGAAATAAATTATTGAAATCATCAGGAGTGGTAATAGGAGTGTTTTCTAAAGATATCTTAACGCCCAGCTCTGCGGAAAATTTTATCAACGGCTCAATTGCCTCGGAGTAGGCTTCCAAACTTTTATCTGTTAATAAATGAAAATTTACCAGTTTAGCGTCAATATCACGCGCAAGTTTAAAGCATTCAAGGATTGCAGCCTGCCCTTCAGTTGTTAAAGGATTTGCCGTCCACGGGGAGTGTATTGACATGCGAACATCATGCTCAAGGGCTCTCTTTTTTATATCAGACCGCATGCCGGCGCTTAGATCATCAATTTCCCACCCCTGGCCGGCAGGTTGTTTATCAGGAAACCATTCAAACGCGCTAAACCCGTTTTCAATAGCGTACTCAAAAGGCTGGATAGGCTCAGCGGAAAAAGATGTCTGATTACCGATACGGATTTCAGCATTAAGTTTTGAGTTTGTGTTTTGTGGCATTGATATGCTTGTTTTTTATACGCAAAACGATCTTGAAACATTTTGGATCAATATGGGATATGGTTCAAGCTATGAATGAATATTTTATCAAAAACATTCGTTCTTTTTAATGTTTTCCAAATCTTCCTTTAATTGGTCTATTTTATTCTCAACCACATCCCAAACCAGACTATAATCTATACCAAAATAGTGGTGAATCAGCTTATCTCTCATACCTGCAATAGCTTTCCAATTAACTGCGGGGTACTTTCCTTTAATATTGTTATCAATATTTTTAACAGCTTCTCCTATTATCTCGACTGAGCGTGTAAATGCGCGTTGCAATGTTTCATCAGAGGAAAAAATCTCTTCAGTTTTATTTTTGCGTTCCCTTTGTAAAAAGTCAATCTCAATAAGAATATGCTCTATGTAATTAAGAGGCGATTTCGACATATTCCAATTCCTTTTCAATTTTAGGCCAAATCAGATCGCTAACACTCTCTTTTGTAACCAATTCAACCTCTTTCCCGATTCTTTCTTCCAGAAAAAAACAGAGATTGATAAAGTTATCATAATTTTTCATTCCCGGAATAAATTCTACAAGCAAGTCAACGTCGCTCCGGTTAGTATCCTCTCCCCTGGCCACCGAGCCGAAAACACCAAGTCGCCTAACGCCAAACATTTGAACATGTTTCTGGTTTTCCGTAATTATTGATATTACTTTTTCCTTAAACTTCATTATCGCCCCTATTTTTATAAATGTAACGACGTTCTGTTTTTTAATAATATAACTTATATTAACAGGTTAGAGCCGAGAATATCAAGTCAATATAACGCTGTTTTCCGCCGCGGCCTAAGTTCCAACCTGGCAGCGCGTCTGCACTACATAGTATCGGCCTTTGGAAAATACGCCTTCAATATCCTGCGGGACGTCTTGGCAAATGTTTTCAACCTCAACCCCAATTTTGCTTATATTTGTTAAAAGCTCATTTCTGAAACTTTCATCCTGAATCAGCGGGTCTTTTGTGTATTTTAATTTTATTTCGCGAGGTTCGCGTAACATTACGCTGTCGTATAGCCCGGCGCCGGCGTATCCCTCCAAATCTTCACCGTTGGAATCTGATCTGAAAATAAGGCCGTCGCCAAAAAGCCCAACGCTTTTGCCGGAAAACGACAACAATTTCGGCTCAAGCGCCGATTTTACCGCAGTAAAACCAAGCGCCCTGCCCGGATAATTGCCTACCAAAGTCTCCCCCAGTCCGGGAACAACCTCGGCATATAGTTCGTTTTTATCTCCTGAAAATGGATTAGCCGTATGGATCACAAAAGCGTAATCAGCGTTTACAACATGTTGTATAAGCACGGCCATAAAAAGCTCTCCATGCGGCAAGCCGTTATTATTGCGGCTCAAATATGCCCTATCATTCCATTTAGAGGCCCAAACCTGTTTAATGCATTCCCAAGCCGGCCCCGAATCTTCCGGGAATTCAATCATGGCATCTTTCATAATGCCGCGCAAACATGTTAACAACTCATTATCGACCTCAAGCTCTAAAATAGATTTGCGTAATTCCGCAAGTCCTTTTGCAGTGTTTTCATTGTCTGCAATATTATCCGCAAGCCCTTTGTATTGTTTAGCAACGGTTTTGTTTTTATCTGAGTTTAATATCTTTTCAAAAGAGCCGAATGGAATCGCCACGGAGTTTGGAGCGTTAATCCAATCGGGAAGAGCCCTGCGAAGGCTCGCAATGTTTATTGATTTGCATCCCACCAGGCCTGCCTTAAAATCTTTTTCAGCAATTGCGTATCCGGCAAAACCGAGTGATTCTATTGATGTAAATTTACGATTTATAGTTTTAGCTTTTGCAAACGTCTCTTTATCCGGCTTTTCATCTCGCTTCTCAAACTCCACATTGCCGGACATATCTATTGTTAAATCTATAAAACTTCCATTTAATGATTTTAGGCTCTTAATAATTTCATGATCATAACATGTCGCAAAAAGGACGCCAGCGTTTCGCGCCCTAACAGCCACATGCGACACTATGTCAATCGTGTCGCTTGTAATTACCGCTTTGACGTTTTCAGGAGCTTCTTCGTTGCCGTTGACTTTGCCGGCCACAATAACGGTTGGGAGATCATATCTCTTTTCCTGAACAGCCTCAAGATTATCCACTATTTCCAGCCGTCCATATGGTTCCGCGCGGCTAATTATCTGCCAATTGCCCAAGTTGGCCGCCTTGCGCAGAACTGGATCCATTTGGCGCATAAGCTGCGATATGACAAACGCCGGCATCCCCCTGACAATCTCTTCGCTAAACAGGCTAATTGTCCAGGCCTCGGCGTTAAACGCGCCGCCAAGAAACTCGGCTTTTGGTTGCAACAATTGATAGTAGTTATCTATAAACGCGCTAGACAGGCGCTCAACCCTGTCCAATATGCTCCTTGCGCGCAAAGCCCAATCATGTTCAAAAAGCGGCATATCTTTAACTACACCCCAATGCGCAAAACAATCAGCAAACTCATCATCATTTTGGGCAAACCGCGCGTTTTCAAGACCAAAACCTATTAATTCAACCAATTGGCCGCCCTCAAAACCAAGATGCAAATTGCGTTCAATAATAACCCTGAAAAACTCCTCCAACGCAAGGTCCAGATAAATAAACGATCTCGCCTGCCCCCTTTCACCGCAACTATCTAATTTTGCCGCCACACGTTTGCGAGCGTCAACAACCATAGAGGCCAAATTCATTGCCGCCTCTTTATTACAGTCGTGAAAGCTATGGATATTGTTAAGCAAATCTACCGTGCCGCCGTCCAACAGGTCTCTTGCGGCGTTAATCGACGTCTCCAAATCCGCGCCGGAATGAACAGACTTTAACAGCTTTAAATAGTTCTCAAAATCATAAATTAAACCATCTTTTATATGCGGCACAAAATCAGGCGGCGTGACAATCGGGCGCTCAAAACTTGCAAGACGCTCTTTTGTCACCCCTTCGTCATTAAGGATTTTGTAAAAAAGTCCAAGGTCTCCGTTACTTTTTAAAAATTCCAGATACCCGCGACAAATAACCACATCGTCAGGCGTAGTGTTGTTGTGCAGTTTCTGGTGCCACTCTTCCATAAAGTGGCCGGAGACCTCTTTAATGTGATGCCGATGCATAATATGGAGGATGTCGTCGCGTATCCGTTGTCCGTCGCCGCCACGCCCAAGCGCGGCAATAATTAACCGCAGCAACTCCCTGCCCTCAGGTTGGCTGTTTATATACAAGTCCGCAATCTTTAACGTCAACCTATCCTGCGCATGGCTTAGCTCCTTAGGCTGAGTATTGTAATTGCGTTGCCAGTCAAGTTGCCTGATAGCTGAAAACCGCATCCACACATAAATCATGGTCAACCCTTCGCGGCAGCCGCAAAACCTGTCCAACAAGTCGTGGCATAGATTGAACCTGTGCATAAGCGTCACTGAATTTCCGCCCATCTCAAAATCTATAATCTCATCCGCAAGAGCTGAAAGCTCCGCCGAATCCAAATGACCGTTTTTGTTTAAAGGCGCGGCAATGGGAATGCTGAAGTTTTTCCCAGCGTCTTTTAACCAGAGCCCGGATTCAACCAGTTTTAAAATAAACTGAACACGCAACGGCTTATTATCACCGCTAAACACAAGCTCTAATCTGCTGACCCCGTCTCTATTCGTAAATAGAGTTTGCGCCGCGGCTCCGGCCAAAATCTCGGAACCCGCCGGCAATATTGACGAATGCGGAAGCGCCCACTCATATTGCGTTCGCATTGCCACACCCCAATGCAAAATAAGCGGGCTTGAAATGTTTGATACAAGAACGGCATTGTAAACATTGTTGCATTTTGCCACGGCCACGGCAAGTTGCATGCCTCCATCCAGATTAAACCGATGTTCAAAAGATACCTCTTTTCCTTTTGTCGCTTCTTTAAGGATGTTGTCAAGATTTGGTTCATTTATTGCCGGCCTTTGAATTTCAACGTAATAGTTCCTGCCGTTGTTGTTATCCCATATGTTTTTGCCGGGGTAAAAAAGCGCAAAGACCATTTTTGGAAACGGCGCGTCGTTATTTATAGTTATAACAGCCTTGCGTTTGCCGGCAACGGGCGTAAAACGTGTCTGAACCGCGGTGTCGCCATGTGGTTGAGAGTCTATCGACCAAAATGCTTTTGGCGGCATATGCCACGTAGAATCCTGATTGCTACAAAAGCCCCAGTGCAAAACGCACTCCTCTCCGCCTTTTATCTGAAACTCTATTTCAGCGCGTCCTTCCAATTGCCGTTTGTCAATATAAAGCTCGTGGCCATTGTTTGTGATTATTTTATCCATAACATTCATTAATGCCTTAAATTGTGTCTATATAAAAAAAGCCTTGCAAAAAGCAAGGCTTTTAAAAATCCTGAAAAATACAGCGTTTATTTGTAAAAACAGATTGCGTCGGCGACCCAGCTCCACTTTCAATCATCGGCTTATCAACATTGGGCAGTCAATTTTCCGCATTAATTGCGCGGTTGTGCTTCCGATAACAAGCTCCCTTATTTTTGAATGGCCATACGCCCCCATAACGAGCATATTATAATGGCCCTGCATATATTTGTCAAAAATAACGATAGCAGGGTCTCCCTTTTCAATAATAGTGTCAAACTCAACATTGCGCGGCTTAAGTATTTCAGCTCCTTTCGCCACAATGTCGGCGGCCTTTTTTTCATCGTCGTTCACGGTTAGAAGCGTCATAGGTTTCTCCATCTTAGCGTCAATTTCCGCGCCGATGTTCAACGCTTTGTCCGCGTATTCGCTGCCGTCGTACGCCACTAATATTTTTGTCGGCTTCACAAGAGTCTCGGAAGCCACCAAAACCGGTTTATGAGTTTGCCTTACAACAGCCTCCACATTAGAGCCCAGCAGCTGGTCCGACCACTCTGTGTGCTCGCCTGTTTTGCCCATTGCAATAAGATCGGCTTCAATAGCCTGATTCGCAATCTCTTTAGTTATTACGCCTGTTTCCTTTTTAAGTTTATATTTAACCCCGTTCTCTTTGCATTTTTCTTCAAGTTGTGTTAACGCCGCATCCGCGGCTGTTTGAAGCATACTGGAAACAGTTTCCATAAAATTGCCGCATGGAACCATGCCGCCGAATGTTGTCCCTAAATCATGAATAAAAGGCCCGCGCAATCTTTTGATATCAATAACAGAGAGCCCGGTAATCTCCGAATCGAAAAGTTTAGCTATATCAATAGCGTAGTCTACTGAAATAAGGCTTGATTTGTAGCCGTCTGTTGGAACCAATATCTTTTTTAACATTTCCGCAATCCTTTTTTTGTTTTAATCAGTGTAATTATAAATTTTTAACACAATATTAAACATGACTCAACGCATGCCTTGTGTTTGCCGTTATTTTGCTGTTGAATGAAGCCTTTTTAGTTTTTTTTTGATTATCTGAATCCTTAGTGTCCTTTTTTAACATAAATCGCTTGTCTAATAAACAGTATTCTTTATTTTGGGTATCAAAATCAGAGTTCCTATCCACAACAACTACTCCAGCCGGCGAAACATAGAAGTTTTTCTTATCCTCTTTTAAATTATACCCTATCTTCATTCCCGGAGGTATTCTCACAAACTCGTCAATTATCGCCCTTTTAACCATTGCGTTTCGCCCAATATTTGCGCCTTTCATTAAAATAGATTCGGAAACCCTTGCGATTTCACCTATTTTAACTAACGGCGAAAGAATACATTGGTTCACAAAACCGCCGTTTATCTCGCAACCTTCCGATATTATGGAATTTGCAATCTCACCTCTGCAAATTGCGCCGTCATGATTCGCAAACGAAATTCTTGCCGGAGGCAGCGGATAGCAATATGTCCGCACCGGCCAGCTTTGATTGTAAAGGTTAAAATGCCGTTCAACTGAAACAATATCCATATTTGACCACCAATACGAATCAACATTTTCTATAGTTCTCCAATATCCGCACTCCTGTTCCGGGGCTCCCGGCACATCGTTGTCCATAAAGTTATAAGCATAAACATTGCAATCCCTAATCATTCCCGGAATAACATCTTTGCTGAAATCGTGGCCGGAATCGTCCCGCAAGCTGTCCTTTTTTACACTTTCAAGCAGAACTCCCGTGTTAAAAATATTGTTGCCCATGGATATAAGGGCGTAATCAGGATAACCGGGAATAGGTTTAGGGTCTTGAGGCCGGTCTCTATAGCCAATAATTTTCCAATCGTCGTCTACTTCCACCACTGTAAAGCGATTGGCGTGTTTAATTGAAACAGGAGCTACAATTATTGTTGCGTCGGCTTTTTTAGCCTCGTGGTATGCGTGTAATTGACGGATGTCCATTCTAAAAATCTGATCTGCGCAAAAAACGCACACATTATCAAAGCATCTCTCATTTATCAGGTCAATATTTTGAAAAACCGCGTCCGCGCTCCCCTTATACAAACTCTTGCCCGTCTTCATTTGCGGCGGCACAGTCTCTATCTGGTGGTCTAAAATCGGCGATATATTATAGGCGTGCGTAATATGGCGTGAAAGAGACTCAGACCGAAACTGAGTCAATATTTTTATCTTAAAAAAACCGGAATTTATGAAATTACTGAGCACAAAGTCAATAATGAGGTATTTTCCGCCAAACGGAAGCGAAGGCTTAGCCCGCTCCTTTGAAATAGGATATAGCCTCTGCCCCTTGCCCCCGGCCAATATAATAGTTAAAGTTCTATTCATAATCGCAAAACCCTTTACCTTATTATCTCTTAAAATGCGTATTTTGCCGATTAATATTTAATTTTTTTTAATAATAATGATGAGCGCGGAAAGGACACGGCAAGGCCTTTGCCCATCCCACGTCTTATCCGGGTCAGGAGCATTAAATTCTGTCTGGATTTGTCTTGTTTTACATTATTGTCCTATATAAAATGTTATGCTATATTTAATATGATAGGCAATGCAATGCCTTTTAAGATGATAAGCTGTGGAGGCTGAGGAGTGAAAGTCCCGGAACAACCAAAGATATACCATATTGTGCATGTAGACAGATTATCGTCGATTATTGAGGATGGCTCTCTGTGGTGTGACGCTGAAATCGTTCGACGCTCACCGACGCCTAGCGCAACCATAGGCATGAATCATATTAAGCAACGAAGACTTAAGGAACTTACCCTGACAAGCCATCCAAATTTACATGTTGGCGATTGTGTGCCGTTTTACTTTTGCCCTCGTTCCATAATGCTTTACTTAATTTATCAGGGGAATCATCATGAGTTGACATATTATGGCGGACAAAGCCCCATTATTCACCTTGTGGCGGATCTTAATGCTACAGTTAAATGGGCGGAACAGAACCAACAACGCTGGGCATTTACCATTTCAAATGCAGGTTCGCGTTTTTTCGAAGACAGTTGTAGTCTTACCGAATTAAATAGGATCAACTGGGATGCCGTCAATACCAATAAGTGGGGAGGCAGCGGTGTGGCCCCTTCAATCAAAGAAGGAAAACAGGCCGAATTTCTGCTTGAGCACGGTTTCCCATGGCAACTGGTCGAGCTTATTGCCGTATATTCAACAGAGGTTTCTCAGCAGGTTTTAAACACATTGCCGGTTAATGGTCACTGCCCGCAAATTGAAATAAAAACAAACTGGTATTACTGATAAGGATAACTAAATAATGATAAAATACAAAAACGGCGATATTTTGAAAGAAGATGCTGAAGCCCTTATAAACACAGTCAATTGTGTAGGCGTGATGGGGCGCGGTATTGCGCTACAATTCAAAAAGGCCTTTCCGGAAAATTTCAAGAACTATGCGGCGGCATGTAAACGCAAAGAAGTTCAGGCAGGTCGGATGTTTGTGTATGAAACAGGTTTGACGCTCAACCCACGTTACATCATCAATTTTCCCACCAAACGGCATTGGCGCGGCAAGAGCCGGATGGATGATATCAAAGCCGGACTCAAAGCATTGGTGGAAGTAATACACCAATACAACATTCAATCAATCGCTATTCCACCTCTAGGCAGCGGATTAGGGGGGTTGGATTGGGCGGACGTAAAGCCGCGCATTGAAACCGCGTTAAAACAGCTAACAGAAGTTCAGGTTATAATTTACGAACCTGTTGGCGCGCCGCAAGCGGACAATATGACACATAATCGTAGGCATCCTGTGATGACAGCCGGACGAGCCGCGCTCGTGGAGCTCATAAATCGTTATTTAAATGGATTACTTGACCCGTTTGTAACACTGCTGGAGGTTCACAAACTGATGTACTTTATGCAGGAAGCCGGAGAGCCTTTGCGACTCAAATATCAACAAGCGCATTACGGCCCCTATGCAGAGAATCTTCGCCATGTCTTTAACGCCATTGAAGGTCACTTGATTTCCGGCTATGCAGATGGCGGAGATGCGCCGGATAAACAACTTAAATTAGAACCGGGCGCAATCCGGAATGCTACAGCTTTCCTGAAACAACATGAGCAAACCCGCAAACGATTTGAAAAAGTCGCAGAACTCGTTGAAGGCTTTGAGTCGCCATTTGGAATGGAGCTGTTGTCTACGGTACACTGGGTGATCAAAAATGAAAATGTTCATTCACTGGAAGATGCGGTAAAACATACATATGCCTGGAATGCCCGGAAGCGGCAATTTACTCAGCGGCAAATTGCAGTGGCTACTGCAAGACTGGTCAAAAAAGGCTGGATAGATAAACTTGAAAAAAATGGCGGGCATAGCAAGCCCTTTACCCCTCCTACGGAAAAATCAGGAAATGACTCAAACAACTAACAATCTGGCGGCATATATCTGGTCACTGGCTGATTTATTGCGTGGCGACTTTAAACAGAGCCAATATGGCCGTGTTATATTGCCATTTACTCTGTTGCGCCGCCTTGAAGGTGTATTGGAGGAGAGTAAAGAGGCGGTATTGGCCGAATATGAAAAAGTAAAAAAGAAAAACTTGCCGGAAGAAGGTGTGGAAAAACTAATGCTGCGCCCCACCGGCGGGTTATCGTTTTATAACATCTCTAAAATGGATCTCTCCAAACTGGGCGAATCAGGTATAAAGGATAATCTGGAATCTTATATTCAGGGTTTCTCCAAAGACGCCCGCGAAATATTTGAATACTTTAAGTTTGGCGAGTTTATCGCCCAACTTAACGACGCCAACCTTTTATATAAGGTGACGCAAAAGGTGAGGACAATGGATTTAAGCCCCAAGGCTATCTCCAACCATGAAATGGGCCTAGTGTTTGAAGAGTTGATACGCCGTTTTGCTGAGAGCTCCAATGAAACCGCGGGTGAACACTTTACCCCGCGCGATATTGTGCGCCTTACCACCTCGCTTGTGTTTATGGAAGATGATGAAGCCTTAACAGGATCAGGCATTATACGCACCATTTACGATCCCACGGCAGGCACCGGCGGTTTCCTCTCTTCAGGTATGGAATATGCGCATGAGTTAAACCCGCAAACGGTGATGAAACCTTTTGGTCAGGAGCTTAACCCTGAGAGTTACGCTATATGTAAAGCGGATATGTTGATCAAAGGGCAGGACGTCTCAAAGATCAAATTCGGCAACACCCTGTCAAATGACCAACTTTATGCTGAGAAATTTGATTACATGCTGTCCAATCCCCCTTTTGGCGTTGATTGGAAAAAGATTGAACAGACTATAAAAGATGAAAACAAACTCAAAGGTTTTGACGGCCGCTTTGGCCCCGGTCTACCCCGTGTATCCGACGGCTCTCTGCTGTTTCTTTTGCATCTGATCAGTAAATTGCGAGACGCATCCGAAGGCGGCGCCCGTATCGGCATTATTCTCAACGGCTCGCCCCTGTTTACAGGCGGCGCCGGATCAGGCGAGTCGGAGATACGCCGTTATATTCTGGAAGCCGATCTATTAGAGGCTATTGTGGCGCTGCCCACTGATATGTTTTACAACACCGGCATCGCCACCTATGTTTGGATTTTGTCGAATAAGAAATCAAAAGAACGCAAAGGCAAAGTTCAACTGATAAACGGCGTTAACCTATGCGGTAAAATGCGTAAATCATTAGGTTCTAAACGCAATGTGATGGATGATGACGACATTGCCGCCATCACCCGCTGTTTCGGAGCTTTTGAAGCGGTTGACGCCCGTGAGTTAGATAAACCGGCTGAGTCCAAAAGCAACCGAGGCCGCCAATCGGAAAACCCTAAAACAGAAGAGCCAAAAACCTTTGCCTGCAAAATATTTAACTCTTATGAATTCGGCTACCGCCGCATCACCATTGAACGACCATTGCGTGAATCATATCAGTTTAGCGCTGAACGCATTGCCGAACTGCGCTTTGCCCCAAAACCCTTAAACGCCGCAATGAAATTGGTCTATGCCGAATATGGAAATAAATGGTCAGATGATATTGATTGTGAGTTTTATGGAGTATTAAGCGAACATGAAACCGACATTCGCGCGCATGTAAAAAAACATTTTAACGAGCTGAAAGAGAAACAGATTAAAGACCTTTTAGATATAAAAACCTGGTTAAACCAGAAACAGATATTGATAAAGGCCAAACAGCTCCAACAGGCCATTGGCACGGAACAGTGTGACGACATGAATGGTTATGACGAAGCCATTAATGCCACAGGTATTAAGATGGAAGCCAAAGAGAAAAAACAGATAACCGATGCGGTCAGTTGGAAAAACCCTGACGCAGAAAAAGTCATCAAGAAAATCCATAAAGGCAAGGCCAATCCTGTCTACGGTCTGTTTAAGGTAGGCGGCAAGGTAGTTGAATACAAAGCTGACGGCGACCTCCGTGATAACGAAAACGTAGCCCTTAATCCATCAAAACCGATTAACAAACTCAACGAAACATACTTTGCCAAAGAGGTTCTACCCCATGTCCCCGACGCCTGGATAGACGCCGGCAAAAAAGATGAAAAAGACCGGGAGATTGGCATTGTGGGTTATGAAATACCATTTAATCGCCATTTTTACGTCTATCAACCACCGCGAGATTTAAAAGAGATAGACGCAGATTTGGATAAGGTGAGCGCAGAGATCATGGATTTGCTCAAAGAGGTGCATTCATGATGGCAATTTGGCATAAACATATGCGTAATATACGTGGGAATGGCGTAGGATGGGCAAAGCGGAGCGTGCCCATCTTTGACTGATGCGACAATTGAGCTGTGAAATTTTTCCAGCTTAGGTCATTTGGCGAAGTGTGCCCATCATTAAAAATTATTGATAAAACAAATAAAAGAGCAACAATGTATTAAGGTAGGTTTGTATAAGGCAATTTCATAATGCATGGTAAATATCAAACATATTCAGAGTATAAAGATTCCGGGGTAGAGTGGTTGGGTGAAGTACCGGAACATTGGGATGTATCCCCAATTAAATATTTATCTGACTTCGTTGGCACTGGTGGAACACCTAAAGAGAGTTCATCTTTTAGTGACGTAAAGGAAGTCTATTGGTTTACACCGGGTGATTTCAACGATAAAGGAATACTATTAGAATCAGCAAAGCATGTGACTAATTTGTCTTGCAAAAATGGAGATGCAAAATTATACCAAGGCGGCTCTGTTCTTGTAATTGGTATAGGGGCAACACTAGGAAAGGTTGGCTATTGTTTGAAAAAATTTTCATGCAATCAGCAAGTAAATATTCTTACACCCAACACAAAAACAAATGTCATTTTTATGATGTATTCATTATCTATTCAATCTGAGCAAATGAAACAGCTATCTAATGCCTCAACAATTGGAATATTGAACCAAGATAAAACGAAGCTAATTCAAATCACAGCTCCATCAATTCACGAGCAAATCCAAATCGCCAATTTCCTAGACCACGAAACCTTCAAAATAGATACCCTGATCGAAAAACAACAGCAGCTAATCAAACTGCTAAAAGAAAAACGCCAGGCAGTGATTAGCCATGCCGTTACCAAAGGTTTAAATCCCGATGCCCCCATGAAGGACACAGGTGTTGAGTGGTATGGGGAAGTGCCGGAGCATTGGGATATTACTGAAATCAGATATATCGCAAATCAAATAGGTGGAGGCACACCGAGCAAGGATCAAGATGGATATTGGAATGGGGATATTCCTTGGGTTTCTCCAAAAGATATGAAAGTGGATTATATTGATGATTCGCAAGATAAAATTACTGGTCAAGCTGTAAACGACTCATCCGCAAAGCTTATTCCAAAAGGAAGCGTCCTTATAGTAGTTCGTGGAATGATACTCATTCATTCTATACCGGTCGCGCTGACTATGACAAAACTAACTATTAACCAAGATATGAAAGCTTTAATACCTGTTTATAATGTATATGGTGAATATTTACTTTTTTTATTAAAAGGGCTTCGCGGCCCTATTTTGGATTTGGTTGATAGCTCTGCACATGGAACGAAATGCCTAAGAACCGAAATATTTGAAAGAATGAAAATAGCGACACCTAACATTAATGAGCAAAAAGGAATTATTGCTCAATTGAAAAACAAATTAGAGGGGATTGACGCCCTCTTCGAAAAGACATATTTAGCAATTGAGCTACTAAAAGAACGCCGCACAGCCATAATCTCCGCCGCCGTTACCGGAAAAATAGACGTGCGCAACTGGAAGGCTCTGGAACAAAACAGAACCAACAAGGAGGATTCCATATGAGGCAAACGTATGGTTGGAGGCTTCCACTCTACATTATTGCATGTCTAGACAACTGTGAACTCTACTTCTGAATAAAAACATTGATTTTTTACAAGGAAAAGTATTAAATTATGAAAGGCGAGGATTATCCTTTTCGAGGATAATCCTCGCTAGAGCTACCAGGCTGCTCAGAGTTCATTTATAGTAATCAAATTGAATTGAAAAATTGTAATTTACAAATGTTTGTAAATACGCGCGGGGGAATTAAATGATGGAAGTTGTTATTCAGGCCATTGATAAATTCACGAATTTGCCTCAAGAGAAAAAGGCCGCAGCCCGGAAAAAGGCTGAAAAAGTTATTAAACAAGAGGTTGAGGCTTTCTTTAAAGAAAAAAATGCCTCAACCGACCCTTGGATTGAGTTCATAGAGCATATTGATGAACATGCGGTAGACACAGGCATCAAAGACCTTGCTGTAAATCATGATCATTATCTTTATGGAGTTCCAAAACAGTCAAGAAATGGGTTTTCGTTGACACTTCCGCGTTAATCGCAATGGGCAATAAATGCGATCACCACCACAAACAAGCCACCGAAGTTCATCTCCAACTTTTAAAGTCAAAATACAACTTCATTACTACAAATGGAGTTAGGGCTATGAAAAAATTAAATTGCATTATCATTAAAACACTCGAATCCTTTTATCTGGAAATTATAGGCAAACCCTGCCTTCGAACCAAAAAGCTCAAAACAGAGAAACCAACGTAGGATGGGCAAAGGCGATAGCCGTGCCCATCAATAGAATGGTTATCAAATTGGGTAGGGTATGTGTAATTATGAAAATTATAAAAGAAATTGTTAATGATGGGCACGCATTCGCTTTGCCCATCCTACGTTTTGTTACGTTTTAGGAATCAAATGGGGTGTTGAATGGGATGATAATTTAAAAAACGATAGCCGCGCCTATCAATAGAAATGATATTTAATAATAAACATACACGCAACTTGTGTTAATAATTCCAATCACATATTTTGAGAGAGCTATGAAAAAAACGTTTAAATTGACCCACCCGAAGATCAAAGGCCCCAGGCTTGTTGATGCTATCAAACATGAAGTTAGGAAATATATAAAAAGACAACGTAGAAGAAATCTGCCCGAGAAGGTTGACTTTTTGGATTTTGACTGCCGGTTCGGCGTGGATGAAGCCGGTAGCGAGGTGATTCATGTAGGCGATATTGATAAATCAATTGAGCAGGCCGCATCACAACAACTCGAATCCTTTTATCTGGAAATTATCGGCAAACCCGGTCATCGAACCAAAAAGCCAAAAACAGAGAAACCAAAAACAGAGCAGCCCATAACAGAAAATCCAGTAACAACGCCCAATAAAGAAGATACCGGCGAGACAGCGTAGGATGGGCAAAGGCGATAGCCGTGCCCATCAATGGAGAAGAGCAATATGTTAAAGACAATGTGTTGGTTAAAATAGCCGATGATTATGCGGCGTTGCGGTTAAAAAAAATGGGAGCGATGAGAATTGCACATTATGCGTTCTGGGTATGTCATGTGTTTGTGTGGGGGATGAAATGATGGAGATGTGATTTTCATAATGATGGGCACGCTAGCGCTTTGCCCATCCTACGTCATCTTACGTCATTCTCTATTAATGGAGGTTTTACATGGAATATCGGCGGTTTTATCAATCGGGCGGGTGGTATTTTTTTACGGTTGTTACAGGCAATCGGAACCCTATATTAATTGATAATATCGAACGGTTGCGAGAGGCCTTTCGTTTGTGTTTGTCACGTTATCCTTTTGAGATTGAAGCGATTGTGATACTGCCGGATCATTTGCATGCTTTATGGAAACTGCCTGAAGGCGACGCGGATTTTTCCAGACGATGGATGGTAATTAAACGCAAATTTTCATCGGGTCTATCTGGAGCCGTTATAAGCGCTTCTAAGGCCAAAAAACGCGAAAAAGGCATTTGGCAACGCCGTTTTTGGGAGCATTATATACGCGATGAGGAGGACTGGCGAAGGCACGTAGATTATATTCATTTTAATCCCGTTAAACATGGTTATGTTTCAGAACCGCAAAATTGGCAATATAGCTCATATCAAAAAGCCATTGACAAAGGCTGGTATGAAGCAAACGTATTATGCGAAGATGATTTTAAAGATATGAATTATGAATAATAAGTTGTTATGTGTTGTAACTGGTAGGATGGGCAAAGCAACGCGTGCCCATCAAAAACTAAATTGATTCCAGAGACAAAAAAAGAAGATACATTATGAATGACAAAACCACCGAAAGCGTGTTTCAAAACGACATTATCAACCAGCTAGTTGCCAATGGCTGGTTGCCGGGCAAGCCGGAAAACTACAACCGCGACCTGGCTTTGTATGAAGAAGATCTATTGAGCTTTGTTAAAGAGACTCAAGACGGTCAGTGGCAAAAATACTGCAAGTTATACCCCAATAATCCTGAGCAAACGTTTTTAGAGCGTGTCGCTTCGCAACTTAACAAAGTTGACCCCAATGCCGCCAACATTTAGGATTGTATACGTAGTTGAGTGCAAACAAGTAGCGCAAATGCATCACAATAACTAATTTCTTAAAGTGATGCGGTTCTTCGTTTTGTGTACGCTCAAGTACGTATACAATTTTGTTGAACGAAGCCGATTGCCTCTATGGGTATTCAATACCAGGCTTCTTACAACTTTAATAATATTTTCGTTAAATTGTAGACCTTTTTCTTCTCTTTTTCTATCTTCATTTTATAAATTTCAGTATTTAATGTTGAATCATAAAAATTATATGCTTGTTTAGAGCTTTTTTTCTAAAAAAATGCGTACCTCTCCCGCACAAGTAATGAAATACTTTTTTTTATTACCCTTATGACTAAATTATTACTTGGCTATTACTTGCTCTTTTGGCGGTGGATTTATTACCGGCGATAATTCTCCACTCCTTACCATTCGGCCTTTTTTACAACTGGGACATATCCTCGGGTCTTCTCCTGTTAATTTGAATAATAAATCTTCCCAGCTTTGGGGTTTTTCCGGCTCTTCTTTTTCTTTTGTTATACCCAATAGCTCTTTGCAGATTTTTATCTTTTTCGTTCTATTACGATTGCTAAAAATACCGGAATACCTGATTTTGTAGTAGTTATTCGGTAATATGTGCAATAAAAATCGTCTGATAAACTCAAACACTTCCAACTTCAGTAATTTGGTTTTATTGCCGTCTCGATAATCTCTATAACGAAATATAACTTTGCCGTTTTCCAGCTTTAAAATTCGTTCGTTGGAAATGGCTACTCGGTGGGTATACCTTCCCAGATATTCAAGGACTTGTTCAGGGCCTCCAAAAGGTCTCTTGATGTAAGTTATCCATTTCTTGTCGTAAAGATTATCACATAACTTCTTAAACTCTGTATTTTGGCCTAAATGCGTTATTTTACCGGCAAATTTTAATTTGCCGGTCTTATACGATTTTATTAAATAGTCTAAAAACTTCTTTTTAAATAGCTCTGATATAATGTTTACATGCACAAAGAACGGTTTCTTTTTCGATGCTTTGCGTGGAAACAACCAGCTCTTGCCGTCTTTGGACAAACCTCCGCATGGTACTATACAGTGTAGATGCGGATGTTCCATCAGGTTTTGACCCCATGTATGCAAGATGGCTATGGTTCCTATTTCGGCTCCAAGGTGTTTTGGATCATTGCCTAACTCTCGAAGCGTTTCTCTGCCTGACTTGAACAAGATATCATATAACTCTTTTTGATTTATCAATGTTAGTGGATTTAATTCGCTCGGTATTGTTAATACTGCATGAAAATAGTTTACCGGGAGAAGTTCGTCCTTACGCGCTTGTAACCATCGCTCTTTTGCCAATGATTGGCATTTGGGACAATGTCTATTACGGCAGGAGTTGTATGATATTCTTGTGTGCTTGCAACTATCGCATTCATCTACATGGCCTCCTAATGCCGCTGTGCGGCATGCTTCGATAGAGCTCATTGCTTTTAGGATTACAAGTGGCAGTTTGTGGCTGTCTCTATAGGCTTGGCCGTATTGGCGAAATATATCTCCCACTTCTACTTTGTTTAACTCTGGAGGGTTTTTCATGATTGGTCCTCCAGGCGATCTAGTGGGTTTACCAGCTTGCTTACGTTGCTGCGTTTGATGTGGATGTAGATTGATGTTGTTTTTACATCGCTATGGCCAAGGAGTTTTTGAATGGTGTAGATGTCTACTCCATCTTCCAGAAGATGGGTGGCAAAACTGTGACGCAGGGTGTGGACTGAGGCGAATTTTAATATGCCTGCTTTTTTTTGGCGTCCTTAAACGCTTTCTGCACTACTGATACTCCTAATGGGCGGGCTTTATCATACGCTGTAAATAAATAAGTCTCGGGCCTGTAACGTCTCCAATATTCGCGTAGTGTGACTAGCAGTTTTTCTGACAATGTTGTATACCTGTCTTTTCTTCCTTTGCTTTGCTCTATCCGCACCATCATTCGCTTGCTGTCTATATCGCTTACTTTAAGTTTCGTCACCTCCAACACTCGGCATCCGGTTGAATATACTGTCTTTAATATTGTTTCATATTTTAGATTATTGCATGATTCAAGGATTGATTTTACTTCGCTCTTGGATAGGACTACTGGAAGCTTTTTCTCTCTCTTACCACGGGGGACGTCTTTTATGCAATACTCTTTTTTTAAGATTTTAACATAGAAGAACTTTAGGGCGTTATGCGTTACATTTATTGTTGACCAGCTTAATTTTTTATCATCGCGTAAGTAAAACAGGTACTTTCGTATCTCGTTTTCGTTAATTAATGCAGGGGATTTGCCGAAATACTTGCTAAACTTTTCCACGTTGTCAGTGTATGCTTTTATCGTGCGTGGACTTAAATTACGCAACTTCATCTCTTCTACCATGCTATCTTTTAATTTGCCCATGTTTTTCTCCTTTAGTTTTGGGCTGAAAATATAAAATACTAAAGGAAAGATAGCTTGGGCGTTGCGGTTTGTCCACTACATTTTTGGTTGTATTACGATTGTCAAAGAACTGGCGCTGCTTAGGGTGACACAAAACTACCGCGCAAGCGGTTTCGTTCAACA
>JAIQZQ010000110.1 GCA_021777105.1 Candidatus Anammoxibacter sp. | reverse complement strand
ACACTACGCTCAAGCCTTCTTGAATTTCTCATAGGCAGCGCTTTAGACCATCCCCTTAAGAAATTCATAGGAAAGAATGCATCCCCTGATATGATGCCGGAATGGAAATTAACTGGTTAATGGAACTCATCGCTCACTAGTGGATACTACTACGATAGAAAGAAGAACTTCTACAAAAACCAAGGAATGCCTGTAGCTAAGATAATTAGCATTCCATATATGGCGCAAGCTATGATGGCCACGGTATTACTCAAACCAGATAGCGCAAGGGCTCGACCTTCTACGCTGATTAATTCTGATACGGAATATAAAAAAATATTTAGTTTAGATTTGCCAATAGATATTTATTTGAAAGTTATTCAAATCATGAAAGCTGTTGAGATTTATCTAAAGCCGGATAATTGCGGAGTTGATATAGATAGGAAAACCACCACAAATGTTAAATTTTATGCTGCAATGATGGTAAGTATAAAGATGGCAGATGGGAAAAACGATATACCCTCCAAGCTCTCAGCTATTCCTTCTATAAATGTAACTCAAGACCTTCTTTCCGAATCTTTGAATAGAGTTCTTCAGGAATTCAATGAATTAGGCGCAACTGATCAGGTTGCAAAGGGATCTGAATTAGTTGCAAAGTTATTAAGCTAAACAAGTGGCTGCTAGGAACTGCATTACACTACACTCCATGTCGCCCCAGAGCTGAGCATTGGAAAAGCCTAAAAAGTAAAAACGATTAATAAATGGAATGAGATACTTTTCAGTAACAGAGTGATAAAAAGAATGTGTTTATTTATCGTAGATTTAATTGAAATTAAAACAAAATAATAGCAATCTAAATGATATTTCCGGTAGAAATACAACAGCATAGTTTTTCTGATAGTCAATGTTTTTTGAGTATCACGTTTCTAGCAAGCTGCTCAAACCGACCCTTAAGTTTTGCCGGTTTTTTATTTGTTTTTAAGTATTCGTATTTATTTTATATAGCCACTTCGGAAGGCTTACCACTACGTTAACGGTAAAATATAAAAGGATATTTATAAGTGACAACAAGTGATTGGATTCAAATTGCAATTTTTATAATTCTACTTATGAGTCTTATAGCAATAATAGTACAACTACGGTCTGCAATAAAAATGTTACATTTTACAGCAATAATTAGCCGTAGAGAATCGTTTATGAACATAACGACTGCAGTGACAGACGAATTAGTTGATACAACCATGTTACATATTTCTGATAATATTGATATTGATATATTCAAAAAAAGATACAAAGGCCATCCTGATAGAATCAAAAGTTATATTTTAATGAAGCAAAAATATTTATATCTTTTGTGGGCGTATAGAATGGATAAAATAGGGAAAATTTTTAAATATACAACAAAATCATGGATTTTTGAGTTATGCCGATATCAGGAATTTCGAGATGTACACACTATAGCGTGTACCACATGACTTTGCGGTAAATAATCACTCAAAATCATTCTCTTCCTCTGCATTAATATAATTTTCTACTGAATAGTTGGCTCCCTGTTCAATCATTTCTTGGGCATCAACTTCTGCATCTTCTTTCCAAAATAAATCTTCTTGTTGTCGTACTTTTCCAATAAGTTTTTGGCAGGTAGCTTTGCGTACGTTTGAAAATCCTATGTCTAGTTGTTTATTAAGTCCCTTCATTGTAAAATCGCAATGATAACGGCAAAAATTTTTAACGATTCCCCAGCATGCCTCAATGGGTTGGAGTTCACAGTGGTATTGAGGTGTTCGGAGTATTCGATGACCATGCTTTTCTGCTATACGATCAAGTTTAAATTCAGGAGGGGGCACTATTTTTTTACATATTTCGTATAGTTCGGCTTTCAACATTGATGTATCATCATGGAGCTTAAGATTAGAATGATTCTTTTTGAGCCAAGCTTGCAATTCACGTTTGCTGCTTCTTGGAGTCGGAAATGTATCGTCTGCTAAAATATTATGATATTTGGCGTTATCCATTATAATAATTGAATTGTCTGGAATGTTTGGAAGTAGCTGATTACTAAACCATTTTGAAAAATTATCATAATTCATTTGACCATGATAATCCCCTGTACTACTCTTTGCCTGAAAAACCAATTCTGCGCCATCTACCCAACCTTTCATAGTAATAGCATGCACAATAATAAGTCGCGGCCCTTTTCCTGATGGCTTATTTACCCATGGACCATCTTCATTAAGAAACCATGTATTCTCGTTAGAATGATTTTTATTAAGGTATGTTTCATCAAGATAAACTTCTGGCCGTTTCAAAGTTCCATTATCATTCCGATTTGATATTTTCTCCCGCAAATATTTTCGCCTTGCCGATATAACATAATCTTGTTCTTTCAAAGTTGAACGGCGTTTGTTTCTGCCGTAAGTAAAACCGATTCTTCCCAAAGTCCTCCAAAGGGTCATAATAGGAATGTCAGTACTAAACTCTTGTTGAAGCCAAGCCCGAAGATGTCGAACACTTATGTGTTCTCCTTGCATATTAACAGAACGAATATGGCGACGTATATGAGAGACCAAGTTACCGCTGACTCTTAAAGGTGGTTTACCACGAGATTTGGGTGGTAACTCAATAAACGTTTGATCATTTTTATTGTAATCTGAAAGAATGTTTTCTACTGTTCTTCTTCCAATATTAAGGCTTCTTGCCACTCGCCCTATTGAATCTTTGGTAGATACTACTGCCCCCATTTTCCTTTCAACATCAAATGATTTTTTTAGATTTATTATGGACAATTTTTGTCCGCTTGAAAGTATTTTTCCTTGTTGACTCATATGTTGAGTATAATACATGCCTACCGCAAAGTCAAGTGGTACACGCTATAGTCAAAAACATTATTATCCTGAATTTGCAGTCTATATTGATAATATTTTAAAAAATGAGTCCTTATCTGGATGGATGTTGGATGCAAATATGTATAAAGGTTAGGGAGTTTGGGTTAAATTTTTAGAATAATCCCGATGCAACTTAGGAACCCTGAGGGCGCACTATTAGAAGCTCCCCGTCAAGCATAAAAGATCACCCTTGTAAAAATGGTAAAATAGTGGGCAGGTATATTATTGTGGGCTTAAAGCCTGGCTTTTTTATAATCATGATGTTTTAGAAATTAAGCGCAGAATTTTGCATTACTATTGCATTTCATTAGGGGTAGGATGCAAAGGATACCATGGATGTTGCTTAAAAGCGAGGTGGGGATTTATCCTCTTCAAGGATAATTTTCACTAGAGCAGACAAGCTGCCGGTGTTAATTATCATGTTATATTTTGAACCGCGTTTTCTTTGCGCTTTGCAACCTCAGCGAGAAGAGTTCCAATTAATTTGATTACTGTCATAAAATGATCCCGTAACGATTGAGTTCTCCTGCATTTTGGAGCCACAGAGGAAAATGCCAGGTGAAACGATTTGTTATATGATTTTATCCTCTTTCTTTAATAATTTTTTCATTTCATGATCAAAATCGGAAATATATTTTTTGTCTTCTAGATTTCTGTATTTATCGTATTCAAATTTTGCTTTCTAAATTGCTTTTTGATGACTAACTTTTCCTGTATCTGTTAACAGTTCTTTTTCACTTATCCGTAAAAAATCATCCAACTTTTGTATCCAATCATACATCTTCATTAACCTGCCATTTGTTGCTTGGAGTTCGGCAAAATCAAGATACAATGCTGGTTGCGTAAATTTCGGTTACTTTTTGGTAAAAGTTTCTTTCACTGCTTCTGATGTCACGGTTTCTTTGCAAAAGTTCTTCAAAATATCTTGATCTTGCCCCTTCCTGCTTCAATCGGTCATCATCCATTGTAAAGCCTTTTACAATGGATTCATGAATCCGTTTTGTTTCCCATTGGCGAAACTTTGTTCCCTGTTTGGATCTTACTCTGTAACCAACTGAAATTATGACATCGAGATTATAGTAATTTGGGGTTTTTTCCTGAAATTCGGAAATTCCGAATTTCTTTAAAGTTTGGCTCTCTTCCAGCTCTTCTTCTGCATAAATATTCTTAATATGCTCATTTAGGGTAGATTTTTGCTTTCTCGAAAATCATTGCCATTTGATCTTGGGTAAGCCAAACAGTTTCATCTTCCAGCTGTACTTGTGGCTTTGTTGTTCCGTCCGTACCTGTATAAATTATTATTTCTGAGTTTTGTTCCATTAAAAAGTACGCCAAACTACGTTTTTACCTGTTATTATTATCTATTCAAGATTGCTTTTGCTCAAATTACATTTTACCTAAGTTGAGCGATTTTATGATCAGGAAAAAATGAAAAACCCATTTAAAGGTGAAAAGGAAACCCAAAGGGGGAAAATCTCCTTTTGACTGCATTCAAAACCGGCCGTTATTTTAAACTGCAAAAGTCGTTGAATATATAAGTTTGCCGGATTTATGGCTTAAACTATGAACTGCAAGTTTTTTGAATAGAAATAGGAAATAATAATGGAAAATAAGTCGCCAATTGACGCTGCATTTTCTTTGGCAAAAGATTTAAAATTTGATAAAGCAACTATGCGAGAGTTGAAGGCTTTTGCCTTTCCTTATGTTAAGGTTTTGGCTCCAAAAAATAAAATCAAGAAGGCAAAAATCAAAGTATAGGGCTCGGTAAAAAATAACATGGAAATAATTACTACTTATTTAGAGTATATTCAATATTTAAATTTATTAGCAAAAAAAATTATACAGTTAAGATTGCATCAAAAAACTTGATTAAATATCAATAATATGCTATTGATGTTTAACTAATTAACCTTTAATTAGTTATCAAAAGCGGAAATTAATAAATTATCTAAAACAAAATCAAAAACTAAGAAGAAAGCTCCCTAGCCATGACTTTTGCATAGAAGCAAAAAAGACACATCTGTGCCTTTATATTTTTATACTTTTACGCATCAATGATGCAATAGGAATAGGAAATAATAATGATATTACAAGAGCAGATTATTGAAGAAATCAAACAAATCCCAAATGATAAACTCGTAGAAATTTACGATTTAATCCATTGTTGGCGTCTTGGTTTAACAAAAGAAAAACATAGCCGGAAACTTCCAATAAAACAACGCCCTGTAGGCTTATCTAAAGGAAAATTTCAAGTTCCCGCAAGTTTTTTTGAACCTCTTCCAGATAATATACTTGATTCCTTTGAGGGTAAATAAATGAAAATCCTTCTTGATACCTGTGCGTTTTTATGGCTCACGAATGATGCTTTAGAATTAAGTAAGCAAGCGAAAATACTGTTTCAAAATACGGATAACCCTGTTTATTTAAGCAGTGTATCGGTATGGGAAATTGTTGTAAAAAATCAATTAGGAAAACTACCGTTACCTGAAGCGCCAGAGCTGTTCATTAATGAACAATGCGAAAAACATTTTATTGAAAACATACCTTTGGATGATAAAGCAGTTTTCCATTTAACAAAATTACCCGCTTATCATCGAGACCATTTTGATAGAATGTTAATTTGTCAAGCAATAGAACATGATTTAACACTCTTAACTTCAGATGAATTAATCACTCAATATCCTGTAAAAACGGCTTGGTAAGGGAGCACAAAGGGGGCAAATAACCTTTTAACTGTATTAAAAACAGGGCGTTTAATCTAAAGGGGTGAATATATAAGGTGTGATTGTTTCATCGCTCTCACCTATGAACAACAAGTTTTTGAGTGAAATGTGAATTTATGGATGCTTTAGAGCCACGCTAAGAGTTTATCCCTAAAAAAACAAATTCTTTTAAATTGTTTGACGTGAATGCGGTTTTCATATAAACACCTGGGGGGGATGATTACAAAAATATCCTATAATTTGTCTTAAACACCTTTGCTAAACGTTTTGCCATAACTTTGCTAATCGAGCGCCTACCGGATTCCATTTTAGATACATCTGCATGCTCTATGTCTAGTTTTTTAGCTAATTCAACCTGAGTCATTCCGGCGGTATAACGTTCTCCCTTTAAAATTGACCCCGCTTCGCTATTTTTTTCATGCAAGTCTCTAAATGCTTCTTTGCGTGTAATCCCTTCATTGATGATTTCATACTCTTTCAAAAGCTGAACCACTTGACTACATTGAAAATAGTGGGGGGAACTATTTTGCGGATTAATCAATCTCCGTCACTCATCTTTTTATCAATGAATCTATTAAGCTCCTCTTCAGTAAAAAGCGTTCTTTTTCCTATTTTAACAGGCTTTATTTCGCCACTTTTAATAATTTTGTACAGGGTTGCTTTGCTGATTCTTAAACGAGCCCCAGCTTCCTTTACTGTCAATAATCTTCTTTCCAAATGTGGTTCCTTAGAAATTTTTAATGAATTTGGAAAGGTGGTGATATAAATGTTTCAATTTGATGAATCACTTGATAACCCAATTGATCAACTTGCATACGCTAAATCGTTAATTGTGTTTTTAAATGATATAGCGACTCAAGGAGCAGAGGAGATAACCTTTTCAAAAAACGGCAAATTAGGTTTGTCGATCATTTTGGACATGGTTTATAATATCATGGAAAGCGCGGAAAGCAACATCAGGAGACCTTGAAGCTTTTATATGAAGTTTCTTTCATCTATCGGTTGATAACGCCCGCATGTGTGAGTACAATAATAAAAAACTTTAAACAAAATTTATTTGGATAACCCAATGGCAACTAATATTAAAAAAGATGACACATTTAAACTGCGTATAGACAACATGACTTACTGTCTTTTGGAACGGGCGCGCTCTTACGTGGATTTAAACAAGAGTGAATTTATTCGCCAAAGTATACGGGAAAAGGCAGAGGCCGTCATTGCAGAACACGAAAAAACTCGATTTACCGCGGATGATTGGCGTATGTTTTTTGAAATGATTGACAACCCACAAGAGCCGACTTTTAGAATGAAAAAGGCGGCGCAAAAATTTAAAGAGATCACCACACCTGATGAAGTTTGAACAACTAAACACCCGTATGCACAACCGGAATATCTTTGATTGTGGCGTTGAAGCGTGGAATGGGAATTTAGGGATGCTTTAGAGCGACGCTGGGTTCTCAGAATTATAAATAACAGATTGCATTTGGTAAATTTAAGCATAAATTATTGTGTGAAGTTTGCTATACTTGGGCTCATAGCAAAGAATATCATATTAAAAAACGAAAGGTTTGGGCGCTACTGTGAACATTTTTGGAAAGACGTTTAGATGAAACCATTAGTTTATGTCGAAACTTCGGTTATCAGTTATTTGGCTGCGCGACCGTCTAAAGAACTCATATCTGCTGCTCGCCAATCAATTACTCATGATTGGTGGGATAGTAATCGTTTTTCTTATGATATCTGCATATCGGCTTTAGTTGAAGAGGAGATATCTGAAGGTAATTCTGAGGCGGTCGAGCGTCGTTTATCTTTAGTGGTCACTCTGCCAAGCGCTGCAATTTCTGATATTGCTATAAGCCTTGCAGAAAAGTTAATTGCCGGCGCTGCTATTCCTGCGGGTAGCGAAGAAGACGCGCTTCATATTGGTATTGCCGCGGCGCATGCCGCGGATTATTTATTAACTTGGAATTTCAAACATATCAATAATGCAGAGATGAAATCAAAGATCATCAAAATTATTGAGAAAGAGGGTTTTGTATGCCCTCAAATTTGTTCACCGGAAGAGTTGGGAGGGCTGGGTAATGATTAATGACTCAATCGTTGAGGAGATCCGTAAATATCGGCAAGAGCATGCTAAACGCTATGGACACAATTTAAGACGTATTGCAGAAGCGCTAAGAGAGAGGGAAAGGCAATCTTCGCGTAGGGTTATTAATCGTGGCCCTAAATCTGTTTTAAGTAACACTGGAAGCTAACAAAAATCGGTTCTGTAGGCGCTTTTACCCACAATAACACCTATAGAACCAGAATTATTAATGCATATCAAGTTTCAGGTTTTGATTTTTGCGCAGCCCTTTAGCTCAAACGAGGCCGGCAAAAACTTTACACGCTTGCACAAAATATATAGTATGAAGGTTCTTAAAAGGCATTCAACCATAAGTATTTTGGTGTACCGTACGGTAACAAACATTTTTAAGCTTTAGGAGCGAACAATGACTAATAATGATATATTACGAAGGTTACGATACGCGATGGATATTAAAGATTTAACTATGATTGAAATATTCAAGTTGTCTGAATATGAAATTGCTCAATCCAATTTAACTGATCTCCTTAAAAAGGAAGAGGATAAGGGGTATGTTGATTGTAGTGATGAAGTTCTGGGGCTATTTCTGGACGGCTTAATTATTCATAAAAGAGGCAAAAGTGAAATGATGCCGGGGCATGTTGTAAAGCGGGACTTGCCTTTGACGAATAACGGCATTTTGAAAAAGCTGAGGATTGCGCTGAAATTCAGAGAGGATGAAATGCTCGGTACGTTAAAATTGGCGGGGATGAGTCTTTCAAAATCAGAGTTGTCTGCTTTATTTCGAAAGGAAGGGCAGAGACATTATAAAGAATGCGGCGATCAGATACTCAGAAATTTCTTAAAGGGGCTGACTACGCGTTTTCGCGGTTGATTATTAAAATAAACGATATATATTTATTACAATACTCGCTGTAAACAGCATGAAATGATGTTCGCCATGCTCGCGCCGGATAAAAATATGCTATTGATCAATAGAAACTGTTATCAATTTCCTCTTTATATGTATGGTGGTTAATTCTGTTTTGTTTTAATCTTCCATTTAATTCAACAATTATCCTTGACTCGCGTCACAACTCGAATGTAAAATGATAAGCTTGATTTTTTAGTGGTTCGTAACTTAAGAGCCTGCATTGTGATATGTAAATTTCCACAATAGCGGGAGTTTTAACAAAATACCTAAATATAATACGCGTCATTTTTAAGGAATGTTTAAATGAAGAAGTTTGCGTTTTTCTGCATAGTTCTGGTTTTATGTAAATCAGCGTGTTTTCTTGTAAAACCCGGCGCTGTTTACGCGGAAGCTCCAAAGATAATAAAGTTTGCCACTTTAGCCCCTCAAGGGTCGACATGGCTTGATGTTATTGACGATATAGTTGATGAGTTGAGGGATAAAAGCGAGGGCAAATTAAGAATAAAGGTCTATGCCGGAGGTATTTCAGGCGATGAGAAGGATGTTTTAAGAAAAATGCGAATGGGCCAGTTGCACTGCGCCGGATTTACAGGCGTTGGTCTTGGCGAGATATTAAACGAGGTTCGCGTGTTTGATTTGCCTTTTTTCTTTAAAGAGTATGGCGAGATAGACCACATCAGGAACAAATTGCACAGCAGGTTTGAGGAGGAGTTTGCCAAACATGGCTATATTTTGCTTGGGTGGACAGAAGTGGGGTTTATCCACTTTTTTTCAAATTTAAAGATAGATTCGCTTAAAACTCTTAGAAATAGCAAAATGTGGGTTTGGGAAGGCGATCCTATTGCCAAGACGCTGTTTGACGCAATTGAGTTGAAGCCGGTGCCGTTGTCTGTTACCGATGTTATGACGTCGCTGCAAACAGGGCTAATTGACAGTGTTTATGTGTCGCCTTTAGGGGCTGTGGCGTTGCAATGGTTTTCAAAGATTAAGTACATGCTTGATTTGCCGGTTGCAAACGCGGTCGGGGCTATTTTAATGACGCAAAAATATTTTGACAACCTGTCTCCTGAATTTCAAAAGATTTTAAAGGAATCGTTTAGAAACCATATGGGGAGGTTGACTAAATTGTCGCGTGAAGACAACAAGGAATCGATAGAAGTCCTAAAAAGCCGAGGCGTTGAAATTATTTCGTTGGAAAAAAGCGCGGTTAAAGAGTTTGATCTTGCCAGGAAAAAGGCTTGCGATGCCGTGTCCGGCAAACTTTTTCCAGCCGATTTAATAGAGAACATAACAACTGAGATTGAAGCGTACAGAAGCGGCAAGAGTGAATAGAATTTTTAGGGTTGCGGAATTTAAAGTTCGCGCAAATTTTAAAATTTCTTAAATATAGTTAAACCACTGAATTTTAAGAATCCTACTTAGATGAAGATATTAGACGCAATTGATGATTACCTTTCAAAAGGCGAAGAGTGGGCGATAATAGCTCTGCTCTCATTTCTTATTGCCGCGGCATTTTTGCAGGTGGTCCTTCGTAATCTTTTTTCATCCGGCTTTGTGTGGATGGATGTCTTGTTGCGCAACTCGGTGTTGTGGATAGCCCTTATAGGCGCTTCCATCGCCACCAGGGATCGCAAACATATTTCAATTGATGTTGTCACCCGTTTTTTTTCAATCAAGCAAAAATATATAATAGAGATAATCATCAGCATTGTGTCTTTATATGTGTGTCATTTGCTCGCGCTTGCCTCGTGGACCTTCCTTAACGACGAGCGCGATGCCGAGAGCGTGCTTACATTGAGCATTCCCACATGGACGGTTCTTGTTATAGTGCCTTTTGCGTTCTACACCATTGCTTTCCGGTTTTTTATAAGGGTATTGAAAAGAACCGTCATATTGATTAAAGGGGTGCAATGATAGTACTGATTCTTGCTATATTAATTTTCGGGCTGGCTCTTTTCGGCGCTCCGCTGTTTGTCGTGATCTCCGCGGGGGCGTTGCTGTCGTTTCATTTGGCGGAAATTGATCTTTCAGCCGTTATTATTGAGATGTACAGGATAGCCGGCGCGCCCACCCTTATGGCTATACCGCTTTACACCTTTTCCGGATTTTTATTGGCTGAGAGCAATTCGCCGAGCAGAATTGTCAAGCTGGCAAAGGCCTTGTTTGGATGGATACCGGGCGGGTTGGGCATTGCGGCTCTTTTTGCTGCGGCTGTATTTACCGCTTTTACCGGGGCGTCCGGCGTGACGATTATTGCGCTGGGTGGATTGCTTTTTCCCATATTAATAAAAGAGAGATATCCTGAAAAATTTTCATTAGGACTGCTTACCACTTCCGGAAGTCTCGGCCTTTTGTTTCCTCCCAGTTTGCCGATCATTCTTTATGGTTTGGTGTCTCAAACCAGTGTTGATCAACTGTTTATGGCCGGCCTTCTTCCATGCTTTCTGTTAATAAGCATTCTTGCGGTTTACAGCATTAGAAAAGGCGCTGAGCATAAAGTCCCAAAGACTAAGCTTTCTTTGCGAGAGATTAAAGAGTCTATAAAATTTGCGGCCTGGGAACTTCCGATGCCGTTTATTATACTGGGCGGAATATACGGCGGTATTTTTACCGCAACGGAAGCTGCGGCGGTAACAGCGTTTTATGTGTTAATGATAGAAGTGTTTGCGTATAGAGACTTGAGTTTGACAAGGGATATACCAAGGCTGATGAAGTCCAGCATGACGTTGGTGGGCGGCATACTTATCATTCTGGGCACTGCAATGGGCTTTACCAGCTATCTTATAGACGAGCAGGTACCGATGAAGATTCTGGATTTGATTAAGATATACATTTCCAATAAATTTCTATTTTTGATATTGCTGAATATTTTCTTGCTTATAGTTGGTTGCATGATGGATATTTTTTCAGCAATAATAGTAGTGGTTCCTTTAATTACGCCTATTGCGAAAGAGTTTGGGGTTGATCCGGTTCATTTGGGCATAATATTCCTTACGAATCTGGAAATTGGGTATTCAACGCCGCCTGTGGGCATTAATCTATTTATATCAAGCTCGCGGTTTAATAGGCCTATATTGTCGGTTTACAAGTCGTCAATTCCGTTTTTAGGCATGATGATTGTCGGGCTAATGATTATAACTTATTTCCCTGACCTTAGTCTGTTTCTTGTGAATAAGTTTTTAAGATAATGCGGTTTTGTGGAATTATTTTTTTATAAAGGTGGTTAAATGCAGTCGGAAGCGGGGATAGGGTTTTTCGGGTTTATAGGCAGGAGCGTAATTGAATTCTACAATTACATCCTTGACATAACAACAATGGTGTTTGTCGCTCTAAAATCTTTCATAACGCTTGACAGGGAAAAAAGGAAAGTCGCCAATAAGGTAATGTACCGGAAGATCTACCTGACCGTTCGCAACACATTGGGCATAGTTGGTATTGTTTCGTTTATATTCGGCGCCCTGGTTGTCACGCAAATAGCAAGCTTTAACATGCGGATGGATTTTATCGGCAAGATCTTTGACGTTGTTATTGTTAAAGAGTTGGGGCCTCTGTTTACGGCGTTAATCATTATTGGACGGTCGGCGACGTTTATAACAACCGAGCTGGGGACAATGCAAAAAACCCAGGAATTAACCGCGTTTAAGGTGATGGGCATTGAGCCTGAAGATTATGTGATGATGCCTCGTGTAATCGGCGTGACGTTTTCATTGATAGTGTTGGCGCTTTTTTTTGACGTATGCTGTATAACCGGCGGGCTTGTTATGGCTTCGCTGATTGGAAATATTTCAGTCTCTTTCTATCTGCAAAGCATTGCGATGCATGTCTCATATTATGAGATATTAGGCACAATTCTAAAAGCTATAGTTTCCGGCCTGATATTGACCTCGATAAGTTGCTATCATGGGTTTGCAATCACCGGCTCATTTGTTGAAATACCTCAACAAGTGGCGCGAAGTTTTGTAAGCTCGTTGTTTTTCTGCTTTTTATGCAACTTTATAATATCTTACTTTTTGTACTTGTAGATTTTAAGGCAAAGCATGGAGCCAATCGTTTCGTTTAAAGAGGTGTTCTTGTCGATTGGCGACAAAAGGATATTGACGAATGTAAACTTCCATGTTGAAAAAAATGAGAAATTATTCATCCTGGGAGGCGACGGCGCCGGCAAGTCGACTTTACTCAAGATACTAGCGGGTTTAATCAAGTGTCAGGAAGGCGAAATACTGATATTTGAGAAAAATTTAAAGAATTTGTCCCGGAAAGAAATTGTTCAGGTTCGGAAGAAACTTGGATTTGTATTTCAGGAGGGGGCTTTGGCGGCAAACCTTACGGCTTTGGAAAACCTGATGCTTCCAATGCGGTATCATGCGATATATGACGACGCTTTAGTTTCCAATGTGGCAATGGAGCTGCTGGAAATGATTGGAATGAAGGATTATTGCGACTATTATCCCGTTGATTTGAATTTGGGAATGAAAAAAAAAGTAGGCATTGCCAGGGCGTTAACTATGAATCCTGAGCTTATTTTATTTGATGATCCGTCTCTTGATTTGATTGGCCTGGCCAGGAGGAGGCTGGAGGAGCATATTATCTGGTTGCATGACAAACTAAAGATAACCACTGTAATTGTCACTAACAACCTACAATTTGCCAAGCGAGAAGCCGACAAGATATTAATTATGGAAAAGGGCAGATCGATAGGGTTTGGCGCGCTTAGCGAGTTGGAATCAGGCGGTGACGCTAAAATAAAGAACTTTCTTGTAACCGGAAATTTATCAAAAATTTTCTAAGTAAATACAAAACGCGGACAAAAACGCGCATGCTTTCACAAAAACAACAGGGACTGGAGGCTCTATTATGGATGTAAATGTTGGACGAGGCACGGAAGAGCGGTTTGAAAGAAAAGCCGGCTTGGTAATATTGATAACAATCGTTGCGCTGATAACGACTTTTCTTGTTTTGGGGCGCGAAAGAGACTTTTTTAAGAAAAGGTATAATCTTGTCGCAACATTTACACATGGCGGCAATATCGACAAAAACACAGGCATTACCCTCGCCGGCTTAAAGGTCGGCAATGTGGTGGATATTTATATTAATAAAGATAATAAAATAAATGTTGTTATGTCGATTCAAAATGAATACCATGAGCTTGTTAGAAAAGATTCAGTGGCAACCCTGGTATATAGTTTGCTGACCGGCTCTGTTATTGACATCAGCATCGGCTCAAAAGATCAACCGGGGTTGGAGGACGGGGACAGCATTACATCTGCCGAGACAACTGAAGTCGCCGACACGGTTGGCGTTAAAATTCTGTTGCCGAAGTCCGTTAATCTTAACAAATTGATAAATGAAGAGTTTTCTCCTCTGATTTCAGACGCGAACAGCATGTTTAAAAGTGTTGACGGCCTTTTTACAAAGATGCAGGATCCTTCATCTGAATTTGGAGTTACCGCCAGACAAATAAACGAATTTTCCAGAAAGCTTAATGAAAGCAACCTGATTGAAAACGGCGATAAACTTTTGACAAACGCAAACGAATTGACGTCAAATTTAAATGATTACGCCGGCAGGTTTCCTGAATTGTTTAAAAACGTGGAAAAACTTGTTGTTGAATCTAATAACCTCTTGAGTAATTTACGGATAGTCTCTGAATATGTTAAGGAGTCAACTCCGGAACTGCCGGAGATGTTAGGTTCCGTAAGCGAAGTGATTGAAGACCTTAATGAAGTTTTAGAAGCTTCTAAAAAGAGTTTTTTACTAAAGAAATATTTTAAAAATAAAAAGAGCGAGCCAACCATAATAAACGAAGAGAAGAGAGAGCTGCTTTTAGATGTTGAAAAGGAATAAAAAATGATGAACTCAAAATTATGTTTTTTTATAGCGTTTCTTATGATTTGCGTCGCCGTTAACAGCCGTGATTTGCGCGGCGCGCCTTATGGCAATGCGGTAAGGTTTAACAGGGTTGGAAATGAGTTTTACAATCAGGGCGATATGGACAAAGCGATAAAATATTTTAATCTGGCTTTGAACTATAATCAGGGCATGGATAATCTGCCAGGAGTGGCGACGGATTTAAACAATCTTGGAAACGCATATGAAAACGCGCTGGATCATAAAAATGCCGTTTTGCATTTAAGCGAAGCCGCTAAGATTTATGAGAAACTGGATGATAAACGCGGATTGGTTATTTGCTACAACAATTTGGGGAATGCGCGCGCTTCGCTGGGTAATATCGACAAATCTTTTGATTGTTTTAACAAAGCGATTGAGATTGCTAATTCGTTGAGTGACTCAGCTCTAATTGCGGTTTGTTTTAATAACATGGGATTGGCGCAAAAAAAAGCCAATAATCTGGATGACGCGCTGGCGTATTATGAAAATGCGTTGTCGCTGAATAAAAGAAAAAAAAATCTTAAAGGCATAGCCAATAATTACAACAACATCGCCGGTGTTTATATTGATAAAGGCGATACTCAAAAAGGTCTGGAACATTTCATCAGTGTTCTTGATATTGACAAAGAGACAGGCAATGTTAAAGGCGTCGCGATAACGCTCATTAATATTGGATTGGCGTACGCAAGCATGGGCGACACAGCCAACGCTCTGGATTATTATGAAAGGGCATACATCGTTAACAAAAGCATGGGAAATGAAAAACACGCAAAGAAAATATTAAAAAAGGTTGACGAAATAAAAAATATGATGTAAGAATATATGCTTTTAACGGAGAGACTTAAGATTTTTGAGTCTGAAATGAGTATTTGATAATCATATTTTAAAACGAAAATTTAATAGGTGGCTAGATGTTTAAAAATAATTCCCCGAAATTTGTTATAGCGATTTTAGCTTTTTTCTTTCTGTTTCCATGCATTAAATCCGGACGTTCTGAAATACTTAGTTTTTTCTCGCCCCAGGACGACGTCAATTTTCATATTGTAAGGGCTATAAACGGAGCCGGCGGCTCTATTGATATAGTAGTTTCAGATGTGAAATCGCATGAAATCGCCGAGGCTTTGGCCGGGGCGGCCAATAGAGGCGTTAAGGTCAGGATTCTCTTAAGCAACAGGAAACCTATAAGCCGCGAAACCAAATTAAAGGCTATAATGAATAATGGGGTTAAGGCGTGGATACTTAACGACAAAAGTGTCGTGCTTGATAATTTTGCCGTGTTTGACAACAAACTGCTTTTAACTGGATCGTTTAGTTTTGACCAGGCCGATTATCAAAACATCACATTCGCAAACGACCGGAGCCTTGTTCAGCAATATCATTCCAGATTTGAAAGTTTTGCAGGCTTAAGCCTTTTGCCCGCTGAAAATGCGTTGTCGCAACAATCCGGGGGCGGCGGATCATGGGACGCTCCTTCAGGCTCCGGCGGGCAATGGGATCAGCAACCTTCTTACGGCGACAATGCGGTGGATTTGTCGTTTGAGGAGATGTTCAGGCTCTTTGGCAGAAACAGCACTTTGAGCAGATCAGAGAAGAAAAGGTTGTGGAAAGATTACAAAGGCAAGACAATCACATGGACGGGCAACATATCGTATGTCGCATGGGGCATTGTGACCGGCGACGTGATCGGTGTAATGCATACGGGCCACAATGAGGTTACGGTTTCAATCAGGAAGCAGTATGTGAGCCATGTAAAAAAGCTGCATAAAGGCGATAACATCACATATCGCGGCAGACTGAATAAAAGGCCAAAAAGGTTTACAGGCTTTAGTATTAAAGGCGCTGAAATACTCACGCGGTAATTTAATAGTTGCAGGTTTTTATTGTTAATTATTTTTAGAAAAGTTAAAAAATGCGCATTTTTCTTGTACGCCACGGCACACCTTACACCGCGGATGAAGACCCTGAGAGAAAACTAAATAACGAAGGCCTTGAACAGTGCCGGAACGTTGGGATTGTTTTAGAGAGCTTTGGCTTTAGTTTTGACCTGATTATCAGCAGCCCTAAGCCTCGCGCCGTTCAAACGGCTAAAATTATTGGCGGATTGACCGGGTATCCTGAAGATAAATTAAAAATAACTCCCGCGCTTGAGCCAAACGCGCCTCCGGATGAGGTAGTGGATTTTCTCAAGAACCAAACCGGCGTCAATAGTGTGCTGATTGCCGGGCATTTCCCTTCACTGCCTAATATAGCGGCTACACTGTTGGACAGAAATGAAAAAGTGTCAATTTCTTTTGACACGGCGTCTATATGCCGCATAGATGTTCAAAATTTTGGCATGTATAACGCCGATTTGCGCTGGCTATTAAAGGCGGAACACACAACGTTAATGGCTAAATCTCGCCTCGCATAAATGACAACTGATATGTCTCGCTCCGCTTTATTATTTCAATTCTTCCCCTTGGTTTTTATATTAATAAAAAACTATCCGCAAACCCCACTTTAAACGCGCTTTGAGCCGGGCTTTATTATCCAGGCTCTTTCAGCATAAACAATTGTTTGATCTGCTTTTTAATTAACAATGAAAATACTTCATCTTTTTAGCAACTGGAAATGGACCGGACCGGCCGAGCCCGCTTTAAATCTTTGCCTGGCACAGAAAAATATGGGGCACAACGCTAGTTTTGCCTGCGGGGCGGCTCCAAAAGGTTTTGAGAACATTGTGGCCGCCAAGGCTGCTGAAAGGGGGCTTTCCGCGATTACAAGGTTTAACCTTAAGAAGCATTTTCGTGTAGCCCGTAATTTAAGCGATATTTTTCGCCTTGGAAAGTTTATTCAAAATGAGGGCTTTGATGTTGTGCACACCCATTTGCCCAACGATCATTTGATAGGGGCCTTAGCGGCGCGAAGGTCGTCAAAAAATGTCCTGCTTGTCCGCACTTGTTACTCAGGCGAACCTTTGCGGCGCTCAATTAGGAATTCATACTTGCTCAAAAAATGCGCAGATGGATTAATTACGGTTTCAGAAAGCGGAAAAGCGGGAAATATCGCAAGGTTTTTGCTTAATAATGAACGGGTAATAAAGGTTGACGGCGCTGTGGATTTAGTCAGGTTTAACCCCAATAATGTTAAACGCGATCTTAAGGAGAGCCTCGGCATTAAACAGGGCGACATTGTGGCCGGCATTATTGCCAGGGTGCAAAGGCATCGTCAATTTGATATGCTGCTCAAGGCTACGGCTATTGCGGTTAAGAGCGAGCCAAGGCTAAAGCTGTTAATTATCGGCCGCGGAACCAATATCGAAGAACTTGCGGTTAATCCCGTTAAGGAGCTAAATATTCAAGACAATGTAATCTTTTCAGGATATCGCAAAGACGATTATGTCGATGTGCTTGACTGTATGGACATCAATATCTTTATAGTCCCGGGTTCCGACGGGTCATGCCGGGCGGTCAGAGAGGCCATGGCAATGGGCAAGCCGGTAATTTCGTCTTCAAGAGGCATATTGCCCGAGTTGGTTGTTGACGGCGAAGCCGGGTTTATTGTTGATGAAAATCCGATTGAATTTGCCGGCGCGATCCTTAAATTAGCGAAAGATTGCGAATTGAGGGACAAGCTGGGGAATTCCGCGCGGGAAAAGGCTTTAAGAGATTTTGATTTAACAAAACAGGCGGAGATGGTGAATGCGTTTTATCAAAAATTGTCGGAGCTTCAGCGCGTATAGGATTGTCTCTTGTTGATAAATGAAAACTGTGCGGCTTGTCTGCTCAGGTGAAAATTATACCCGGAGGGGATAATTAAAAATATTTGCCTGCGAAGAACTTGTTATTAGGTTTTTGGCATTGTTTTTGTTATATTATTTACTGCTTTTTTTTGTTACAAGCATTGCGCAAATATTTAACGGCTCTATTTTCTTTTCTTAATTTAACTAAGGAGCAAAGCAGTGGGGCATAGAATAATTATTGTTGATGATGATAAAGATATTTTGGGTGTTTTGCAGACACATTGCGAATTGATGGGGTATGAAGTTGTAACGCATGAAGATCCGTTGGAAGCCCTTGAGCAAATTAAAATTGAGAAGTTTCACATTGCGCTTCTGGATATTAACATGCCGAGGATGACGGGCGTTGAGCTGTTAAAAAAGGTTAAAGATGCCAGGCCCACTATTCAGGTAATAATGATAACCGCCTTTACTACGGCTGAGAAAGCGATTGATTGCTGGGAAAGCGGCGCAACTGATTACATTTTGAAACCATTTGCCGATCTTGAACAAATCGGCACTGTAATTAATATGACGAGCGAGCGTATCGGCAGGTGGCAGGAGATTTATAAGCAGAGCATGTAAATTTCATGTTCGGCGCGCTTTAGCCTATAGTTTGTGAACGGCAAATAAAAAGCGGCGCATTGATTTTGGATGATTTAGATTAATATTAACGTTGTTAAAGAGGTTGTAATGGCGGAAAAGATAAAAGTTTTAGTGGTTGATGATTCGTCCCTGTTTCGAAAGGCGATTTCATCGATTTTAGCGACTGATTCTGATATTGAAGTGGTTGGAACCGCGGCAAACGGAAGCATTGCGTTAAAAAAGATTCCCCAGGTTAATCCGAATGTTATTACAATGGATATTGAGATGCCTGAGATGGACGGCATAACGGCGTTAAAAGAGGTTAAAAATCTTTACCCTTCAATAAGCGTAATTATGTTCAGCGTTCATACCGAGCGCGGAGCGGAAATGACTATTGACGCTCTTTCATTCGGCGCCACTGATTTTGTGACAAAACCGTCAGGCGATGGCTCTTTTGAAGATAAGATGCAGGATGTAAAGGACAAGTTGTTAGGCAAAATTAAAGGCGGAAAGTCGTTAAAACCCATTGGCAGAGTTACTGAGAGAATACCGGCGTCAAGGACATGGCAGAAACCAATGGTGATGAAGCGCGAACTGATAGCAATAGGCTCTTCAACCGGAGGTCCAAATGCTTTGGGCGATTTTATCCCCATGTTGCCTAAGAATATTAATGCCGGCATTCTGATTACGCAACATATGCCGGCTGTTTTTACAAGAAAATTAGCTGAAAATCTGGATTCAAAGTCTAATATTGAAGTTCGTGAAGCTGTTGAAGGCGATGTCATAGCTCCTGGTCTGGCTTTGATTGCTCCCGGCGGTTTCCACATGGTTGTAAAAAAATCGTCAATGGGCGAAAATGTGGTAGCGTTAAACCAGGACCCGCCTGAAAATCATTGCCGTCCGTCCGCCGATGTAATGTTTCGATCTATCGCCGAAATTTATAAAAATAGGGCCATTGGCGTTATTTTAACCGGTATGGGGCAGGATGGTTTCCTTGGTATGCAGGTAATGAAGGAGCAGGGCTCTCCTATTATAGCTCAGAATAAGGAGTCGTGTGTTGTCTGGGGCATGCCTCGATTTGTCGTTGAAGCCGGTTTGGCTGATTCGGAAGTTGATATTAAAGATGTCGCTGAAGAATTAAGAAAATATATGATTTGATATTGTTAAACTGCTAAATTATAAAGTTGTTTTGAGCATATGCTATATGTTATATGCTAATTTTGTTTGTTAAAAGGTGGGCGATGCAGCAAGAAGAGTTTTTGTTTTTTTGCGATTTTATTAAAAAAAAGGCGGGCATACATCTCGATAACAGCAAGGAGTACCTTGTGCAGGCCCGTCTTGATGATGTTTCAAAATCGCTTGGATGCCCAACTTTTACCGACTTTTACAGGCGCGTAAAGTTTAATTCAACGCCGGACCTGACTGATAAGATTATTGAGGCTATGACAACCCCGGAAACCTGTTTTTTCAGGGACACTTCTCCGTTCGACGCTTTAAAAAACCACCTTTTGCCTGAGTTATTTGAAAAAAAGAAGGATATAAAATCTCTCAGGATCTGGAGCGCGGCAAGCTCCACCGGGCAGGAGGCCTATAGCATCGCCATGACATTGCGGGATATGCAGGACATGTTTGGCGGCTGGTACATTCATATTATGAGCACCGACATATCAAACCGGGTGTTAAAAATTGCCAGGTCCGGGAAATATAGCCAATTTGAAGTTTCGCGCGGTATGCCGGTTAATCTCCTATCAAAGTATTTTCAAAAGACCGACGGCGGCTGGGCTGTTGACGACAAGATCAAACGCATGGTTGAATTCAGAAAATTCAATTTATTCGACACATTTGTTAATTTTGGGACGTTTGACTTGATTTTTTGCAGAAATGTTTTAATCTATTTTACTACCGCCGATAAGAAAAATATTTTAGACCGTATGGCGTCTAATCTTGACAAAAGAGGGCACCTTATTCTCGGCTCAACCGAGACTATTTTTGGCATTACTGACAAATACACCAAAAAATCGTATGGACGTTTTGCCAGTTACCAGATTAAATAGTGTGTTTGTATATATTTTACAAGATTTTTTTTTTGATTTAAATAAGTTGAGGCGCTATTATTTATTCTCTTTTTGCGCCTAAAAGATGCAATGTAATACAAATATAGGAAACGTTCGGCTTCGCGGCTCGCGGCGTTTATCTAATTTAATTCATTTCCTGATTTAAGAATAGGGGATTAAATATACTATGGACGAGATGGATGATATTCTAAATGAGTTTGTTACAGAAACCATTGAGGGACTGGAAAACGTTGATCAGGACCTGATTACGTACGAAAAGACTCCTGACGATCGGCAACTTCTGGATAAAATCTTTCGTAGTATCCATACGATTAAGGGCGGTTCCGGCTTTCTAAGTTTAGGCACGATTGAGTCGGTTGCTCATTATTCCGAAAATATACTCTCTAAGATAAGAGACGGCAAGTCTACCCTTAGCAATATGGTAATGAATGTCCTTCTGGAGGCCGTCGATGCCTTAAAGACTATAGTCGGCAGCGTTGAGCAGACAGGGAGCGAAGGCGACAACAATTATAAAGATCTTATAGTTAAACTAAAAAACATTGTTGAAGGCGAAGATGCCGCCGCTGCTACGCCTCAAGCGGCAGCTCCCGATCCGGCCGCAAAAGCGGAGCCTGTCGAATCCGCTGCGGAAGCGCCTCAGGAACCGAAACCCCCTGAACCGGCGGTAAGCGAAAAAACAGAAGAACCCGTCAAAGCCGAGCAGCAAACCGTTGAACCGGCGCCTAAAGCTCCGGCGGCGGAAAAAACGCCTCAAAAGACCACGCCCGCCAAATCAGGCGCCCCAAGCTCCAAAGAGTCAAACATACGCGTGCAAGTTGGCCTTTTAGATAAACTTATGAATCTGGTCGGCGAGCTGGTTTTGTCGAGAAATCAGATTGTGCAATCAGCTTTAACAATCAACGACACTTCCCTTAACACGGTTACTCAGGGGCTCAGTCTGATAACAACCGAGCTTCAGGAGAATATGATGAAGACTCGTATGCAGCCGGTAGGGAATGTGTTTAATAAATTCCCGCGTGTGGTTAGAGACCTTGCTCAAAGTTTTGAGAAAGAGATTGCTTTGAAAATCAAGGGCGAGGACACTGAGCTTGACAGGGCTATACTTGAAGGCATAGCCGATCCGTTAACGCATATTATCCGCAACTCCATTGATCACGGTATTGAGACCGCAAGCGAGAGAACCGCCAAGGGAAAGAGTCCGTCCGGCTCGCTGTTGATCCAGGCTTACCATGAAGGCGGAAACGTAATTGTTGAGATTGTGGACGACGGCGCCGGCATTGATCCGGAAAAATTAAAGAAAAAAGCTTTGGAAAAAGGCGTCTTGCCTAAAAATGAGCTTGATCTCATGGGCAAAAGAGATTTGGTGAATCTGGTGTTTCATCCTGGTTTTTCCACCGCTGAAAAAGTCACAAATGTTTCCGGCCGCGGCGTCGGTATGGATGTTGTCAAGACAAACGCGGAAAAAATAGGAGGCAGCATAGATATACAGTCGGAAGTTGATCAGGGGACAAGCATTAAGTTGAAGATACCTCTGACACTTGCCATTGTTCAGGCTCTTGTCGTATGCGCGGACGACCAGCGGTTTGCTATTCCGCAGGTCAGCCTTATTGAGCTTGTCAGGCTTGAAGGCGACGCGCAGATTAAACAGATAGAAAATGTTCACGGCATGAAGGTGTACAGATTGCGTGAAAAGCTGCTTCCGCTTGTGGATTTAAAAACCGTTCTGGGTTTTCCTTCAAACGGGAAAGAACTTGAGGATGGTGAAGATGAAATTATAAATATAGTGGTGCTTGCCGCGGGCGAGACTCAGTTTGGCCTGATAGTGGACGAGATTCTTGACACAGAGGAGATTGTTGTTAAGCCGGTCAGCAAACATTTAAAATCAATAGATTGCTATTCCGGGGCAACTATAATGGGCGACGGCAAAGCTGTGCTCATACTGGACGTGCTTGGGCTCGCCAGAGCTTATGAGATGGAGATAGAGAGTACAGGCAGGAAGCTGGGCGCTTCCGGCGACTCTCACAGTCTGGAATCATCAGAGATTAATGAATTCCTCATCTTTAGTTTGAATCCTAAAGAACAAATGGCAATACCAATACAGCTTGTTTCCCGAATTGAAAAGATCAAACGAGGCAGAATAGAGTCCTTTGGCGACACCGAGGTTCTGCAATATTACGGCAAATTGCTGCCTGTGATAAAAATTGAGGACTACCTTAACATCTCGCGCCCTGAAGATGAAGAGCTGGAGGATATATTTGTCATTGTGCTGCAAATGGAAAAGGATATTGGCTTTATTGTCTCAAATATTATTGACACCATAGATGTTGGCAACAATGTTGACACTAGCACTGTTATTCAAGACGGCATTCTCGGCACAACCCTGTTCAAAGAGCGCACAACATTAATAATAGACACATACAAAGTGATTGAAAAGGCGCATCCTGAGTGGTTCAGAAAGGCGAAGATGGATCCTGAAGAAGGATCGCGCAAAGAAGTGCTTAACATACTGCTTGCCGAAGATTCACCGTTCTTTCAAAATATGGAGCGCTCTTACCTTGAGTCGGCGGGGTATAAAGTATTGTCGGCTAATGACGGCGTAGACGCCCTGGAAAAGCTTGCGTCGCACACTGTTGATATTTTAATCACAGACATTGAAATGCCGAGGATGAACGGTTTTGAGCTGGCTAAAAAAGTGAGAGAGGATAAAAGCTATAAGGATTTGCCGATTCTGGCCGTCACATCGCTGGTTGGCGAAGATGAGAGAAAGAGGTCTAAGGATGTCGGCATAGATAAATATCTTGTAAAGCTTAATAAGGATGAATTGTTAAAAGGCATAGACTCGCTTATGGCTTCACAAAGCAGCAAAACGGATGAGGAAAAGGAGGCCGAAGAGGCCGAACGCGGCTCTATTGACCGCCGAAGCAGAATACAGGGCGAATACTTTGGATCTGAAAATCGAAGCGGCATGGATCGGCGCACTGAGAATAATTACCTGATAGCCACTTTTTACATTGGCAATGAATTTTGCGGCATTGACGCTTTGCAGATTCAGGAGATACTAAGGTACCATGAAGTCACAACAATTCCGCTGTCGTCAAACGACATTAAGGGGTTAATAAACCTTCGTGGTCGTATTTTAACCGTTATAGACACCAGATATAAATTGAGCATTGACGAATCATTGTGGAATAAGGAGCCTATGAGTCTTGTTGTGTACACAGAGGAAGATCCTGTAAGCCTTTTGGTTGATGAGATAGGCGACATTATGGAGATTGAAAAACGGCTTTATGAGCCGCCTCCAAAAACGTTTAAGGGGTTTGACGCCCGGTTTATAAGCGGTGTATTTAAGCTTGAGGGCAGATTGCTGATGATGTTGAACGCTAAAACTCTGTTTGGCTCTAACGGCGACGCCACAAAATAAGAACTTTTTATTTTATTTTAATTGGAGATCTGTTTATGGACACTAAAAATGTAAAACTTATAGAAAGCAGTTTTAAGCTTGTGGCGCCGAAAGGCGAAGAGTTTGTTCAATCGTTTTATGATAATCTTTTTAAAGATTTTCCAGCCGCCGAAGAACTGTTTGCAAACGCCGAGTTGGGGATGCAGGGCATGAAACTTCTGGATGCCCTGGAGTTTGTGGTTGGGCATCTCCGTAAACCAAAAGAACTTTCCGATTATTTAAAAAAGCTGGGCAAACGTCATGTAAGTTATGGGACAGTGGCCGACCATTACCCGATGGTTGCGCAAGCCCTTTTAAAGACTCTTGAAGAGTACGCGGGCGACGCCTGGACCGATGAATTGAAAGACGCCTGGGTAGGAGCCTGGGGCGTTATATCAGAAACAATGCTTGAAGGCGCTAAAGACGCAAAACCTAAAACTGAAAAAAAGGAGAAAAAAATGGCGAAAAAAGAAGGCGGCAACAATATTGAAGATTGGTATGGAAATATTGTGGATAATATCCCAACCAATGTTATGGTGGCTGACAGGAACCTTAAACTTGTGTACATGAACAAAGCTTCAAGAAGGACGTTTGAAACCGTGCCGCATCTTTTGCCTTGCGCTCCCAGTGAAATGATTGGTAAAAGCATTGATATTTTTCATAAAAATCCAGCGCATCAGAGAAACCTGCTCTCTAATCCCGCAAATTTACCTCACAGAACCAATATAAATCTAGGCGATCAGGTTCTTGATTTAAATGTGGAAGCTTTGAAAGATGAGGACGGCAATTATGTGGGCGCCCTTGTTTCGTGGGACGTTGTTACGGAAAAATTAAAGATGGAAGCTGAAACCGCAAAAATGCTGTCTATTCTTGAAAACACCCCAACAAATATTATGGTTTGCGACACTGACCTGAATTTGACATATATAAACCCGACTTCAATGGAGAATCTGAGCAAATTGAGGCAATATTTGCCTTGCGCGGTTGAAGATTTAGTTGGCATAAATATTGACAAGTTCCATAAGAACCCTTCGCATCAGCGAAAAATACTTGCCGATCCTAAAAACCTGCCTCTACGCTCTAAAATACAAGTCGGCCCTGAAACGCTTGATTTGCTTGTAAGCGCGATAAAGGACCACAAAGGAGATTATGTAGGCCCAATGGCCACATGGTCTATTATTACAGACAAGATCGAAGTCTTTAACTCGGTTAATGAATATTCAGAGAATTTGAACTCTTCTTCAAAAAACTTAAAAGAGTTAAGCCAATCAATGGCCGGCAATTCAGAGGAGACCACCGCGCAAGCAACCTCAGTATCCACCGCCAGCGAACAGGTAAGCAGCAACATTTCAACCGTTGCCACCGCTATGGAGGAGATGACTTCAACCGTTAAAGAGATATCTAAAAATACGCACGACGCGTCATCCACTGCCGACAGCGCCGCAAAAGAGGCGCAGGAAGCCAACGAGATCATTTCTCAATTAGGCGTAAGTTCCAATGAAATAGGGCAGGTTACAAAAATGATCAGCTCTATTGCCCAGCAAACAAACCTGCTTGCGTTAAACGCGACAATTGAAGCCGCGCGCGCCGGCGAGGCAGGCAAAGGTTTTGCCGTTGTGGCCACCGAGGTTAAAGAGCTTGCAAAAGAGACGGCCAAAGCGACCGAAGAGATAACTCAGAAAATTGACGGTATTAGAGAAAATAGCACAAAAGCCGTGCAAGCTGTTGAAAAAGTGCTGAATATTATCAACAAGATCAACGATATGACTAACACCGTCGCCTCTGCCGTAGAGGAGCAATCAGCCACTGTCAACGATGTGGCGCGCAATGTTTCAGAAGCTTCAACGGGATCAAACGACATAGCAAAGAGCATTGTTGATGTTGCTTCCGCGGCTAAGAACACTTCCATAGGCGCCACGGACACTCAGAAGTCTGCTGAAGACCTGTCTGAAATAGCTGAAAAACTGCAAGCTCTTGTTAAGAAGTTTGAAGTGTAATTAGTTTATCAATGTTTATAACCGCTTTTAACATAGGGCTCGGAAAGGAATAACTTGGTCTTTTTTTGCCTGTAGATTTAGGTTGAATTTGTTCAAACTGATTGAGTCGAACCGGATGCGCAGCCTTAGCTGCGTTGATGATTCGACGATTGAAGGTTGGGCAAAGTCGGCCTGAAGATGCTGGTAAAAAAGTTCAGGTTATTTCTTTCTGAGCCCATAAGCGGAATCCGCGTTTTTATGGTGTTTCGGCGGGCCTTCCCGCCGAAACATCACACCAATTAACCAATCTTTTGTTTTTTTTATCCCCAAAGGGTAATTGTTAGTGACACAGGCATCCTTGCCTGTGTTTTTAATTGATCACAGGCAAGGAAGCCTGTGTCACGATATAAATCATGAAAATACTATTCCTCGATTATAATGACAATTTTCAAAAAAGCCTGATCACTCTTTTGAAAAGCAGTTCTCACGATATTCTTATCAGCCAATCGCCTGATGAAGCCCTTGCGTCGTTTAAGAAGGTGAAGCCCGATTTTTTGGCCCTTAATTGGGGCCGGCCCGAGATGAGACTGCCGCAATTCTTTCGATCTCTCTCGGCTCTTGACAAAACCGGGTACAACCCAATTGTGTTTCTGGCTAAGGAGAACGAGATTCGGCAATACTCTAAAGATATCAAACTTGATCAGGTCTACTGGTTGCCGAAATCAATGGCCGCTGAAGACGCCCTCAAATGGCTTAAAGACCACAAAATATTAAAGGAGAAACAGGCTGAAGTCGTCACAAAAAAGAAGTGCCTGCAGGAAACCTGCCATATAACCACCGCCATCCTTAACGCCGTGCCCTCCGCCCTTGTTGTTGTGGATGAAGATATGACGGTAACCAATTTTAACCGGGGGTTTAACAAACTATTCGACCTCGAAGGCTCGGAGATCCCAGGCTCGCACATTTGCGACCTGATTCACAAGGAAGATATCGGACAGTCCAGGGAGAGTCATGCCGCCAAATGCCTGTTTTTACAGGCTGTTGAGCGCCTTTCGCCAATTGAAGGAAGCCAGATAGGCGAAGAGGTTATGCTGTTAAGCAAAAGCGGCGAGCCGCGATATTTTACCCTCATAACTTCAAGGCTGCCTTCAACCGGTTACAGGCTGTTGGTTGACATTAGAGATGTAACGGAGAGAAAGAAGCAGGATGAGGACATGGCCCTACGTGACAGACTGGCCTCATTGGGCGGTTTGTCAATAGGGGTGGCGCATGAGATAAACAATCCAAACGGCGCGGTAAGGTTGGGGATAAAAAATATCAGCACAATTTTTGGAATGCTCTCGCCGTTAATGAATGATATAAAGAAGCAAAACCCGGACTTGCGTTTTGGATCAATGACAATAGACAAAGTTCTGGACCGCCTTCCTCAACTATGCGACGGTGTGTTGAACGCGACTGACAGGGTGGCCGCGGTTGTAAACAATCTCAAAAAGTTCGGACGCAAAGACGCCGGCGGCAAAAAACAGTCCTTTAATATTAACAACACAATTAATAACGCCGTTCAGTTGACTAACCATATTCTCAATGAAACAGGAACGCTTGACATTCAACCAGCCGCCGATCTGCCTGTGGTTGAAGGTTTTGAGACCGAGATTGAGCAGGTTTTGATCAACTTTATTTCAAACTCGTGCGATTCAATAAAACAGAAAAAAGCCCAGTCTGATGAGGATTATGCAGGCTGCGTGACAATCAAGTCATTTTTAGACAAACAGGTTATTATAGAAGTGTCAGATAACGGCGTTGGAATTAAAGAGGCTATAAAAGAGAAAATTTTTGAGCCCTATTACACAAGCAAACCATATGGAGTAGGCACCGGGCTGGGGTTGTCCATAAGCCTCAAAATAATAAAAAAACACAACGGCCACATAACCTGCAAAAGCGAAGCCGGCGCCGGCGCGTCGTTCCGCATTGAACTCCCGCCAAAGGCTGAAGCGGGTTAACAGTGTTTTTAAGCGATTTTGTTGGTAAGGGCAGGCGAAGGCTTTAGCCTCCCTGGTAAAATAATGCCGTCAAGTTATTATAACACGCGTGTCATATTATTACATTATCGCGCGCGTTGTTAAAACCGGGTTCAGGCGCGCGGCCCGAACCCGTAAAAATCAATCAAAAGTTGCTATTGTCCCGTAGTTGTAAAAATGTCCAGCTTTACTAGCTTATCGCCGTACGGCGCTGCATCCCGCAAACCTATTTTGACATTTGTTAGTTCGTTTGCCAAAGTAGTGACAGTATTCTTTAAATCTTCATTTTCGCTTCTAAGTTCTTTTAACGCTTCTATTATTGGCGCTATTAATTCGGTGTACGCAATTGACTTGTACCCGTCATCCTTAGTCTTGACAACCTCTGGATAAACAACTTCGGTTTCCTGCGCGATTAGCCCTAAATGGACGCCTTTATCCCTCGCTTCCTCCTTAAATCTGTACGATACGCCTTGCAATTGCGTTAATCTATCCAGCGAATCGCTTAAAAGATTAACATCTTTTTTTGACCTTATATCCGACTCTTGTTGAAGTCCATCGTACTCGATAGTGCCTTCAACATCCAGTTTGACTGCGGGCGCAGTGTTGCCTATGCCGATATCGCCACTGCTTGTAATAACCATATTCTGGCTGTTGTTAGTTACGAAAGTCATTTTGTTAGTCGTATGGTTATACACAATTTTTCCAACTTCAAAATTTTCCGGATCGGCAAAATAGATGCCGGCCGTGCTGACATTATTAGGCGATAGAAAGGATAGAACGTTTGTTGTGTTGCTTTCAAGCGCAAGCACCGAGTCCGGGTGTGTAGTGGCAGTGCCGGATGTGGAATGGGTGATGTGAAGTGTTGCCGCAGGCGTTGTTGTGCCGATGCCGACTTCTCCTTTGTAGTTGACATACACTGCGCTGGATGGTGTCCCATCGTCGGCGTCAAGCGAATAACCGTTGCCTACCCCTGACAATCCAGAGCCTTCGCCTACAAAACCCGTGGCCGTAATAGTGCCGACAACTTCAAGCGTCGTGCCCGGAGTTTCTGTCCTGATTCCAACATCGCACATAAAGACAGATGTTGTGCCTATCACATGCAAAGCCGCAGCCGGTGTGTCGGTGCCAGCCCCTACCAGCCCGCCAAACGCTCCATTGCCCTCAATATTGATATGTCCGTGTTGCTGATCGCCGGGAGCAGATTCCTGCAAAATCGGAATAACGTCGTATATTCTGTCAAGATGGGACAAATCCGTTATTATATCGCTGCCGGTCGCTATGGTGTAATTCTTTTCACCCGCAAAAACTGCGCTGCATGCCGGGTAAACTGCGGATATTAATCCAATTATTGCCGCAAAGAATAGTTGTTCAAATACTGTCTTCATTATTTTCTCTCCTTTTCAAAATAGAAAAAATTATAACAATAAATGTGGAAATTATTCGCGCATAGGCATCATGTCCTTTTTTTATAAAGGTTGCAAAATAATGTTAAAATCATCGCTAACGGTTATGCTTCCCGTGGTTGATGATAACACTCCGGAGTTTTTAACGGTCCCCCTTAAAAATAAAAACGCTGAGTTTAAGTTAAATTGATAACCCGGCCAGCTTCCGGCGGGTATATTATGTGTATTAGAAATTTAATATTGTTTTATTTGTAATTTGAGAATTATATAAAGATTTCAACCGTGTGTAAATGTTCTGCGTCACACATTTTTGTGATCTTTGTCACAGTCGGCTCTATTAAATACAGAACTTATTGTCACAACACAATTTATATACTGATAAATTTTCGAGTTTTTAAAATTGCGCATTACCCTAACTATCAATCATTATTTTACGTTTAAAATATAGTTTTGTGATTATATCAAGACTTGTACCCCACAATAAGGTAATGGTTTTTACTGATAGCCTTATAAGTAAAAACCATTACACCTCTGTAATGGCAGGCCACTACAAGCTTGTAGTGGCCTGCCATTAGCTATTTTTTTCGGTTTTTGCATTATTTTAGTTTTTGCGAAATAAGACAGGACACCATAAAGATTATAATGGATATCGCGTTTCAAGCACGAACCAGACGTCCTCGGCTTGTTTTATAATAAATCAGCGCTCGCGTTTTTTTCGCGCGCCAACTAAATAGGCACAAACATAGTTTTTTTACTTTGTAAGGCGCGGCAAATTTAGTAAACCTATTTGAGAATTAAATAAGGATAGAATAAAGAGTCAAATAGTATAAATTCTAAATTCAGACCTCCTGATCTCACGGATTTAGTTTGATACTAACTCGTAACATAGCCGCAGGTCAGTGCCAGGATAAATTGTTTCAGTTTCGTTAAGATGCGCAGCCAAGGCGCATGCTGCTTTGTCTGACAAATGGTTGGTAAGATGGTGTAACCGTACTGTTAATGTATGCTCTTTTTCGTTAGGAACAATGTCTGCGTCAGTCGTATAAATTTCACGAAGCAATGAACGCGCATTATCTACATGCCCAAGCGATTCACGTATTATACCGGCCATCGCTGTTTCTGCGCGATAGGCAATCATTTTAATAGTGTCTGTAAATTGTTTTCGCACTGTTCCCAGTTGGCTAAAACGATCCGTTTCCGGCAACTCTGCAAACGGTATATGCTTATTCGTCATTTTGCGTTTTTCTTTAAACTCTTCAAGGTCTTTTTTTAGACGGGCAATATCCTCTACCAGCTCTCCTTTTTTTCTTTCATATTCTTCGATTTCATCTGGTTTGGGAGCTTCGTTCAATCTCATTTCGGCAAATTGTTTCATCCGCCTGCCATGTTTTGCTCCTTTACTTTTTATCTCCCACTCAATTTTTCTATACTCTGGGTTGACGACCTGTTTCGTCTCATTTACATTCTCCGGCTTGTAGCTTGTAAGTGCATCTATATTAAAGTGTTGAGTCATATACTTAAAAAAGTTTTCCTGAGACCATCTGCCGAACATACGAAGACCTAAATCTGTAGACTTCGCCTTAAACTCTGTGCTAATCACTGACGTTTGATGACCTGATTCGCTAAGTTTACGTATCTGCCGAACCCATAATCCTTTTTTCTTGCCTCCAATATGACTACCACGTTCGACTATCTTCATCGTAATACTTTCGCCATTAGGCAGCTTGAGAGATTGTTCATCAAACTCTTCAACCGGCCAATCTTCCTTAGGATACTTGTTATAGGTAATACAAGCAATCCGCCACTTTCGCCACATCTCATTGAAAAACTCAGGGCTATACCCCTCTCGATCAAATACCAGAGTAAAACGCGCCAAATCAGGATCGCTTTCCAACTCTTTATCTGTTGGTTGCGAAGAAATATCTTTCAACAGCCGGGGGGCTATTTCACTTCGCAACATCTCCAACAACCCTATTGTGAATGGTGTGCTGACAACAAAAAAAGGCCGTCCTTCTTGATCATTTACCCAATAGTCCGTCATTCCACGCATACATAATCGCTCCCTTGATACATACCTGCGGGGAAGCTTTGTTTGCGATCCATGATAAACTCGCACATGTCCGTCTACGTATAACGTCCCTGCGGGTTCTTCACTAGACTCCATCCATTCTTTAGAAACTAAACTTGACCATTGCTCTACCTGGCCGGCCTCGCAGAGATGTTTTATTTTTCCTCTCAAAGTTCGCACCTCAGGGATACGATCCAATCCCAAAAGCAAACCAAGTTCGCCGGCTGGACTGTAACGTAATTCCTCAATTGCCTTTATTCGGGTTAACGCCATAAATGCCAACAAAATAAAAATATGCGTTAGCCCGTAAAATCCTTTGGGAAGACTAAAATTATCCTTGCTGTGGAGTAATAATCCATTACTTAGCAATGCAGGCAATGACCACAACACTCCTGCATTTGAAACGTCAAGGGAGGCTTTAAATATTGAGGATACCTCGGAAAGTTTACCTACCGAGGCCAAAACCCGTTCTACCACGCGGGTACAACCCATTCCCATGCCGGCTTGCGCATCTTCTATACTACGCTCACTTTTGCTTTCAGGTTTTTTTTTGATTCTACCAGGCAACCTGAAGTTATAGCGCGATAGAGAGTATCCTGTTTTATTCCTAAGATTTCCGCCACGTTTTTGCGCTCATTGCCTTTATCTAATAGCTCCTGTGCTCGCGACAATACTTCTGATGTCAAAACCGTTGCCCTTCTACTATTCTTTTGTTTAAAAAAACTTTTAGGGCCTTCTTCACGAAATTTCTTTACATGCCTTTTGACACTTATTGCGCTTACACCAAATGCTTTAACGATATCCACTTGCTTGCATTGTCCTGTCACCACCAATTGGCTCGTGTACATGTTAAAGCATGAGTAATCTTTTTCCCCATGGGAAAATACCGGCATACTAAAATGAAAATACCACACCGTTCCTTCTCGCTTACAAAAAGAAAGTCGTTCATTTATCGGGGCCGTTTCCGATGGAAATATCGGCAGTAATGTTTGTTGCATCTCTAACCTCATGATTGTTTGTGGGTAATTTATAAAAAAATATGGTATCTTTTTATAATCCGAGACGCAAGTCTTCTCTGAAGCCTTCGCAGATGAACGTTACTTGCTAACAACAAATGACTTACAACTCTTTGTAGGCATACTTTTGGCTAGGATGAGATCCGGAGGTCTGAAATTAAAGAATATTTGTTGACTACAAACTATAATCTTTTTTTATATAATTTTCAAAGCTTTACCTAATTATAATACTTGCGGTTGTTATAACTTAATAGACTAAACAAGTTACACATCAATTTAATGCAAATGGCGGTTTAAGTTAGAGCCACTAACGAAAATATGTGCAAGAATAGGGAAGATATAGACGGGAATGTGGAAAATGTGATTATATTTGATAAACTAGAGACATTCATTTACTTTCTGCAGGAGTTAATTATTCTGCTATTTTTATTTTGCGTGGTGTATTAACCAATTTTCCGTAAAAAAATGAACAGACAGAAAAGTGGTTATTATTTTGATCAAAAATATAGTTGCAAGAAAATGATTATCGACTAAAAATTAGTCGCAAAGCGCTTGTTATCGACTAAAATATAGCCATAAACGCATTGAGAAATTGAGGATTTTATTGGATTTGGTATTGCTGACTATTTTCAAGGGAATGGTATACGCGTCTTGTAAAAAAAGTGGCATCTACCATGTGGCAGGCTCCTGCGCTTCGGAGAAAGTTTTAGGGAGCTTTAAGCAGTGGACGATATGATGTTTTTAATGTTGAAGGAGTTGAAATATTGCATATATTCCTTAAAATCGTTAATAGGCTCATCAAAATCAGCGCTCATTTCAATTTTACCTTTCAGGAAACCCGCCTCTCTCTTTGTTGATTTTTTTATAATCCCTCTTTTTGAAACTAAAAATTCAACAAAGTCATTTACTTCAGCTCTCATGCTATCAGGCAACGATATTATTTTTGTATAAAGCGAAATATCTCTCATGATTACGGTAATCTTTTAAAATGAGCAAATTAAATATAAATTTATTATAACATATATGCTTATTTACTTTACTGTATTTTGATCGCGCAAAACTCAAACGCAATGGTTTTTAAAACGTTTGGGGCAATCTACAATATTGCTCCGGCAAACGGCATGGAGTGACAAGTGGGTTAAATATCGCCATCCCTCTTCAATTCCAAACGGATCTGGTTCATCATTATCCTCATGGCGCTTTTAGCCTTTTCATTTTTGCTTCTAAGAATAGTTATCAACAAATCAACCTGCGCGGTTTCATCATCATTTAAATCCCATTCCACTTTTTTTGTTGTTTGGTCTGTTTCCATAACTTTAATTTCCGTTCCAAAGATGATGGTAGTGGACGGCTTTAGCCTCCCTATCAATATGTTTATGTTATATGGTGGAGACGAGGGGATTCGAACCCCCGGCCTCGGCATTGCGAACGCCGCGCTCTCCCAGCTGAGCTACGTCCCCACTATGTTTTACCGTGCTTTGAGTAAGACACAAAGTTTTAAAAATCATTTTCAGCTCTAAAGGAAAAAACCGGATTTTCCCGCTGTTTTAAGGTATTGAAGATACAAAATTATTTGCCTGATTTCAAGTTAATTAATTTGTTGCTTTAAGTGTATGAAAGTCCCTTGTTTATCAAATATAATCGCGTTTTCCACATTTTTATATATATCTTCCTATTCCCGCAAATATTTTCGTTCTCGGCCCTTTTTCAAACCGGCGTTCCTATTAAATTGATGTGTAACTTGTTTAGGCCTTGCGGGTTACAATCCGAGCCAGGCATTGTAATACGGCAAAACTTCCAAAATTATATAAAAGCCCACTACAGTTTGTAGTCTATAAATATTTTTTATTTTAAATTTATACTATTTGGCTCTTCATTTTATCTATATTTAATTCTCAATTAGGATAATAAATTTTAGCGCGCCTTACAAAATGAAAAAAGCTCTTTTATGCCTATATAGCTAGAATGATAAAAAACTATAATCTCGCATTTGCTATAAAACAGGCTGAGAACGTCTAATTCGTCATTAAAAAGAGATATTTGTTATAATCTCTCTTGCGTTATGTCTTAGTTTGCTAAAAATAAAAATATTATAAAATATAAAGAGACCCTAACAGCACACTACAAGCTTGTAGTGTGCTGCCATTACACCGGTGTAATGGTTTTTACTAATAAGGCTATCGGTAAAAACCATTACCTTGATGTGGGTGGATTGCTTACATGGTTGTCGCGTTTGGCTTAGTTGTTAAAATATGCTTGAAGTTATTCCACGTCTTTATATAATCACTAAACTATAATTTTGACATTAATAATGCTTGATAGTTCGGGGTAATCGGCAAATTTAAAAATTTAGAATTTTTATTCGCTTATAAATTGTGTTGTGACAATAAGTTCTGTATTTAATAGCTCCGACTGTGACAAAGATCACAAAAATGTGTGACGCAGATCATTTACATCCAGTTGAAACCGCTATATAATCTTCAAATCATAAATTAAAAAAATATTAATTTTCCAATAAGCAGCAATAAATAAAAGGAGTCGGCATGGTTTTAAGAAGAACTACCGCAATAGCAGCGATGCTAATAATATCTCTTTGTATAGTTAACATAACCGTTGTTACAGGGGGGACATTTAATTTACCTGCCGGAAACGCGCCTGGTTATCAATTTAACCTGAATTCTGTTTCGTTTACATTAACTGAGGACCTCAATAACTCCGGCCTACTGTCATCTACTACGGGAACTATATCTATTAAAGGCGACTGGGAAAACAACGGCTCATTCAACTCAGGATCGGGAGTTGTAAGCCTTGACGGAGCCGGAACTCAAGCTGTTACAACTGGCGGCTCTGAGTCTGCCTTTAACATTTTAAACATAAATAATTCACATACCGAAGGCGTAACATTTAGTGACGCGCTTTATTGTTCAACCATTAACGCGGTAAATGATGGAAGCGCCGCAAAAAAACTCTCATTTTCAATCTCCGGCGAGCACACAATAACCACATTATTCAATGTAAACGGAACATCCGGGGCTCCTGATAATCTTATAGAGCTTTCCCCTGAAACTCCAGGAGCCGACTGGAGCCTTAACACTCCTTCCACCACCTTAAATTATGTGGATGTTTCACATTCACTGGAAGAAACAGGCAATCTTATTACTGCTTATAATTCAACGGATAGCGGCAATAACGCAAACTGGCGTGTTTTTGAAGGAGGACCGGCGCATGAAACAAGCCTGAACATACCGGCGGGGTACACGGTAAAGGCCGACAAAAGCGTGTTTAATATCCCAGGGACTATAAACAACACCGGAACGCTTGAAGCAACAACCGGATCAATTTCACTGCTTGGCGATTGGAATAACGCCGGAACGTTTAATTCAGGATCAAGCACGGTGTTGCTTAACAGCGATACACAAACACAAGCAGTTACAACCGGAGGGGTAAACTCAAAATTTTATGAGTTGAGAATAGAAAATTCCGGAACTCCGCCTGAAAGCGGCGTTGTAATGTTTGTAGACACACTGTATTGCGATATCCTTACCGCGCTAAATAATGGAAGCGGTGTAAATCAACTTCTGTTTTCAAGCGCATCAATCACCGAGCCGCATACTATTTTCGACTTTTTTAACGTAAACGGTTCATCAGGCAATTTAATTACGCTTGGGCCTTTGGCGCCGGAAACAGACTGGTATTTTGACGCGCCGGAAGAAACAACCGTAAATTATGTTGATGTATCATATTCACAACAAACAAATGAAAAGCTAATAACCGCCCTTAATTCCGTAAACAGCGGAAACAACAGCAACTGGAATATATCCGGCACGGGGATAATAAACCGCAGACCGGTTGCAAACGCCGGGTCGGATCAGACAGGGGCGCAGTACGACGTTATAACCCTTAACGCTTCAAAGAGCGCGGATGTCGACGGCAACTTTTTGACATATAAATGGACGTCTGTGGGAACAAATACCGCAACGCTGAACGACTCAACAGCGGTATTTCCAACTTTCACCATGGATACCGCGGGCAGATACGATATTGAGCTCACTGTATTTGACGGCTCTCTTTATAGCGACCCGGACACAGTGATTATCGGCACACAAACCGCCCCCGTGGCAAACGCCGGAGCTGATCAAACCGGAACAGTGAGCGATGATATAACCCTCAACGGATCAGGGAGTTCTGATGTGGATTGCGATTTATTAAATTATCAATGGTCGTTAATACAATATTCAGGAACAAGCTCTCCAACTTTACACAGCTCAACCAGCATATTTGCGACATTTACGGCAAACGCCATTGGAACTTACACAGCTCAGCTTGTAGTAAATGATGGAACGGGAAACAACGACACCGATACCGTTTTCATAAATATTGACACCCAATCCGCTCCGGTGGCAAACGCAGGCCCTGATCAAACGGCAACAAGCGGCGACATAACGCTTGCGGGATTTGGAACTGATGTGGACGGTGATGTTTTAACTTATAAATGGTCTTTAATAAAGCGTCCAGACTTAAGCAGCGCGCAATTAAGCGTAAATCAGGACATCCCAGGGCAACCAACATTTACCATAGATGAGCAGGGGACATATATTGCGCAACTAATAGTAAATGACGGCGCGCGGGATAGCGAACCGGACACTGTTGTTATTAGCGGCAAAACTATGCCATTTGCAAACGCAGGATATGACCATGCAAGGTCAATCGGCACAAACACGGTTGTAACACTTCAGGGTGTCGACAGCGTCAACGTGTCTCAGTATAACTGGTGCCTGATTCACAGGCCGCCGGCCAGCAATGCGTCAATAGAGGACCCGGCGTCGCCTTTGCCTTCGTTTACCTATGACAAGGCCGGGGATTATTTGGCGCAATTAATAGTAAGCAATGGAGGAATAGATAGCGAACCCGACACATCCGTGATATCGCTTCAAACAATGCCTGTCGCTCATATTGTCGGCACGGCAACCGCGATAGTTGACGAAACAATTACGCTTGACGGCAGTGGTAGCTGGGATGACGACGGAGACAATTTGACGCACAGTTGGTCAATAACTTCATATACTGGAAGCAGCACGCCAACTTTAAATAATCCGGGAAGCGAAACGGTCAATTTTGTAATTACTGAAACGGATGTTTCCGCCACGGTTCAACTGATAGTTAATGACGGAACAGTTGACGGCGCCGCTAAATGCATTACTATCACAACACTTGAGGACAGCGCCCCGCCCGTGGCAATAGCCGGGGTAGACAACCCGTCCGTCACCGTAGACTCAACCGTTAGCCTTAACGCCACAGGCAGTTACGATCCTGATGGAGATTCTTTATCGGAATTTGAGTGGGTTCTTGACTTTTTTAACGGAACCTCAACCGTCTCATACACGAGCGCTTTAAGCGACGCCTCAGCTTCGAATCCTACTTTTACGGCAGACGCGGAGGGGTGTTACACCGCGAAATTGAGAGTGATGGATGTCACGAGCATATGGAGCGCGCCAAGCTCAATAGTAATTTCAGCTGTAGGTTCTGTGACTGCGGCCATAGCGACAAGCCAATCGGCAATATCGGATATAGCAGCCGGCACTATGACCGCGTCATTTAAAAACCCAAAAATCCAGGACAAATATGGCAATATACTACAAAGCGTAATAACCTTAGTTGACACTGGAAAATATGATAAAGCCTTAAAAAAAACACGGAATAATTTGTTAAATAAAATAAACGGATGCGCGGAAACCCCTTGCGGATGCCCCGAAGGTGACGACTGGATTGACGTATGCGAAGGTGGGCAGGACGTTATTTATCCACAGCTTAAAGAATTAGAAGATCAACTAATAACGCTTCTACAGTAAATATAGATTTAATTTAACCGTAAAAGATATAGAAACATAATATATTATTAACGTTTTTTTGGCGAAAGGAGAAAAAGTGACAAGAAACGGCGAAGATAACGTACCCTGTTGATCTCTATTAAATAAAATACCTGTTTCCAAAATAAAACGAATAGTTAATTTATCTGTTCGGTAATTGTAATATTTATTTGTTTTTTAGTATGAAAGGAGAAAATTGTGATAAAAAAAGGATTTTTAACAGCTATATGCGCATTAATGATAGGGTTTTGCGGCCATGTTTACGCTGACGACGCGGAGATTATACTTGACGGCAGCACATCCTCAAGCGGATTTTCAGTAATAAACAGCGGTAGCGTGACAGTTATGCGGGCAGGAGGCGACACCAATGTCAGCGTGACGGGGACAATTACCGCGGATTCTTTTGTAGGCGACGGTTCAGGGTTAACCGGTGTAGTCGGAGGTTCGGGTGACGGCTATTCTTTAGACGCGTCGGATGGCACTCCTGAGAATGCTGTCTCTGTGGATGCTGATGGTAATGTTGGTATTGGCGAGACAGCTCCTTTGAGCGCGTTGCATGTGAAGAATACTGATACTTCCGCTGCTCCTCATTCGAAAGCTGATGAATTAGTACTTGAAAATATTACAGATGCCGGTTTAACTTTGTTATCAGATAATGCAGGAGCAGGTCATATATACTTTGGTGATGTTGGCAGTAGTTCGGTGGGACGCATAACTTATACTCATGCTAGTACAGATGCCATGGAATTTTTTACTAACGGCTCGGAGCGGATGCGTATAGATTCAAACGGCAATATTAGAATAGGAAATCCAGGTTATAGCTTCGCTTTAGCTGTAAAAGGAGGTGTTAACGGCAGTGGAGCTAGCGGCGCTTTTTATGCAGAAGATTACAGCGATGTTGCAGGATCATTTCAAAGAAACGGAACGAATGGAGATGTTGTACATTTGAGAAAAGGGTCGACGGTAGTAGGGTCAATCTCTGTCGCAGATTCAAGTACTACCTACAATACTACATCAGATCAAAGGCTTAAAACTAATATTATTGATTTAACTGAAGCCTTAGATACAGTTAACAAATTACAACCAAGAAGATTTGATTGGAAAGTTAACAATCAATCGGATATTGGTTTAATAGCTCAGGAAGTATTGGCTGTATATCCACAAGCGGTATCAGTCCCGGAAGACCCGAAAGAGATGATGATGGTTGATTATTCAAAATTTTCAACTATTTTGATTGGGGCGGTTAAAGAACTTCTAAGCGAAAACGATTCACTTAGAAAAACGCTTAATGCGGAAAACAGCGCTTTAAAAGCTGAAAATAGAGCTATCAAAGCCACTTTAACTACATTTGCGTCTGAACTTGCGGTGATAAAAGCTAATCAACAACAAATTGATAAAAAAAGTGTAAAAATTGCAAAAATTAGTAACTAAATAGCTAGCTGGAGCAGTCTACAGGCTGCTCCACAGGTTTTTTGATCGCAAACAATTGCATTAACAATAATAACGGCAAATATTTGTGAAAATATAAAGGCCGCTTTGAATCAGTAATCTTAATATGATTCAGGCGGCCTTTTTTTGTTGCTGTCTTAAGGCTCTAAAATTGATAAATATATTGACGTATGCTGGTTTTTTGTTGTGATTAAAAATGTGTTTATACCTATAAGTTATTTATTTTTATGGATTTGCCTCATTTGCGCCAAAATGTGACATAGATCACATAAAAACATGACACATGTCCTTTGAACAGAAATATAATTATGGTATAATTCGACGTTTTTAAATGTTTTTTTATACCAGAAAACAATTTATTAACATGCGTTATCTATTTTTTTATTTTCCGTGGGGGGGGGGATCAAATATGTGCAGAAGATATTTGTTGGCGGGCGTATTGGCTGGTTTTATGGTTTTTTCAAACGCTCTATACGCAGGCGAGGCGGAGATATTGCTTAATGACAACACTACAAGCAGCATGTTTTCCGTAAAGGAGAAAACGGCAAACACAACAATACTAAGAGCTCAAGGGGACGGCAATGTAGGCATTGGCAATACGTCGCCCACTGAGAAGCTTGATGTTACGGGCAATGTAAAGGCGATAAAATTTATAGGAGACGGCTCGGAATTAACCGGGATTTCAGGCGGAGGAGGTTCTGGAGACGGTCATTCGCTGGACGCTTCAGACGGAGATCCAAAAAACGTTGTTTTTGTAGACGACGACGGCAATGTCGGGATAGGGACTATAACTCCAAGCACAATGCTGGAAATAGCCGGAAATAATGAAGTGCTAAGATTGGAAGGATTTGGAACATTTATTAATATGACCGACGGCATTAACTCAACCGCTACTATTCAACGTTTTGGAAGGAGCCTTAAAATTACCGGCCCAATCGCCGGCACGATTGAATTGGCTGTAGGAGGCGGTACAGAGCTGGTAAACAAAAGCGGAAAGATAGGCATCGGGACAACCGGCCCTGTTCAGAGGTTGGACGTCGTAGGCTCTAGCGAACCGGCTTCCGGCGATAGTCCTAAAGGCAGTGTCTCCATTAGAGGTAACGGCACACTTGGCGTGTTGAACCTTGGAGTAGATGAATCGGATACATTTTATTCCTGGATTCAATCACGAAAGATCAATGCGGCTACTTTCTTTAATTTGGCGCTTAATCCGGTGGGCGGCAATGTCGGTATCGGCACAACGGCCCCGGATCACCCCTTGCATATGGGCAGCGGGGCGCATGTAACGGTTGCGGGAGTCTGGACCGACGCGTCTTCAAGAGAATATAAGGAAAACATACGCGATTTAACGGCAAATGAGGCCATGGCAACCCTGATAGAGCTTAGACCGTCAAGATTTAACTATAAGGTTGACAAGGATGATGAATATGTTGGCTTTATAGCGGAAGATGTGCCTGATTTGGTGGCTACAAAAGACCGCAAAGGGCTCTCTCCAATGGACGTTACCGCCGTGCTGACCAAGGTTGTTCAGGAACAGCAAAAGATGATGAAGTCAATGGCTGAGAAAATAGAAAAGCTGGAATCCCTTATTGATTACGGCGTAAAAGGGTTGTAAATTCCAATACTGTCTATTGTTTAACTCTTTTTAGACGATTCAGAGCTATTCGCTGGATTGCGCAGACACGCAATTCAATATTTGGCTGCCAACATACCCTGAGACCGAGGGGAGAGGGGAAGATATGAGAAATAGTTATAAAATAGGATTATCAGCGCTTTTTGCAATCGGCATGGTTTTATTTGCGGACTATTTAAATGCCGCAGACTTTAGAGTCACGGCGAACATTGATGTTAATCTGAACAATAATGAATTGAAAGTCGACGGAGATATTTCAAACCCCGGCGCCATATCGTTAACCACGGGCGCGATACACATTGGAGGCGAGTGGAACAGCCCCGGAGCGTTTAACGCCGGATCAAACGGCTCCATAATATTTACGGGGACGAATACGTCGATAATAAATGGGAATCATATATATGTAAACTTTATATCAACTCAACCCGGCAAGCAACTTGTTTTTGAAGCAGGCTCAACGCCGGTTATAACAGGTTTCTGGAATTTAAAAGGAAGTTCTGTAAAACCGATAAAACTGAGAAGTTCAATTGACGGAACACAGTGGAATGTAAGACCCGCTGGAACTATAGACATATCTTTTGTTGATGTTAAAGACTCAAATAATCAAAACGCGATAACAATAAATCCTGTAAATTCAAAAGACAGCGGCAACAACACAAACTGGTTTGCCGTTGCGCCAACTCCAACTCCAACTCCGTCCGCAACGCCAATCCCAAGCGCAACTCCAACTCCAGGGCCGAGCCCAACGCCAAGCCCAACAGCGTCTCCAACGTCAAGTCCAAGCCCTACTCCCACTCCAACTTCGTCTCCAACTCCGGCCCAAACACCGGCCCCGACTCCCGTCATGACGCCAACGCCGGGTCCCACTCCAACTTCGTCTCCAACACCGGACCCAACGCCGGAAATTATAGAACCAAAATCCGTATTTGAAGCTGATCCAACAGAAGGCTTTGTTCCATTTACGGTAAATTTCAGTGATAAATCAACCGGCAATCCAACAAGCCGGCAATGGACATTTGGCGACGGAGGAACAAGCAATAAGCAGAATCCTTCTTACACATACGAATCCAATGGTAACTTTGATGTGACTTTAACAGTATGCAACGAGGCTGGATGTGGCACAAGCGAACAACCGGGGCTGATAAAAGTAGAAAAAATTGAAGGCGATTGCGATGCCGCATTTAACGTTGACACAACATCAGGATTTGCGCCATTGGAAGCGCGGTTTACCGATCTGTCAACCGGCAATCCCTCAGGATGGGATTGGGATTTTGGAGACGGCGATGTAAGCCAAGAGCAGAATCCTACTCACGAGTACAAAATATCGGGCATATTTAACGTATCGTTAAATATAACAGCAGCCTGCGGATCAGATAAACTCCAACTGTCAAACCTGATACTGGTTGAAGATTTGCCGAAACCAACGGCCGCGTTTAACGCCAACCCAATATCCGGGTTTGCTCCGCTTGACGTTCAGTTTAACAACATTTCAGCCGGCATGCCGTCAAACTTTGCGTGGCTGTTTGGAGACGGAGGCTCAAGCTCTGAAAAGAGCCCGCAATACACATATAAGACACCCGGCGTATATACGGCGACTTTAATGGCCGCCAACCAATCCGGCGCTGATGTGGAAACTAAAACAAGCCTGATAAATATTGAGGGTGATGGGCCGCCTAAAGCGAAATTTGAGGCAGGTCCTTTAACCGGATTTGCGCCGCTTAAGGTTTTGTTTAGCGATTTGTCAACCGGCAATGTTGCAAACTGGAAATGGAGTTTTGGAGACGGGGTTGTAAGCCGCCTTAAAAACCCAACGCACAGTTACATTGCCCCTGGATTTTACACCGCAAAACTGCTTGTAAGCGGAGAAAATGGAACCGGCCTGGAAGAAAAGGTTGATTTTATAACCACGCTGGAGGGCGACGAGCCGACTGCCGCGTTTACAGCGGAACCTTTAACGGGCAACGCGCCGTTTACGGTCAAATTCTCTGACTTTTCAAGCGGCAAGATATCAAACCGTGATTGGGAGTTTGGCGATGGAGAAGTCTCTAAAACGCTAAATCCGGCGCATACTTTTAAAACGCCGGGAGTGTTCACTGTAAAACTTACAGTAAGCTCTAAAAACGGCGAATCGTCCGATACAAAGACCAATTTAATAACCGTAAAACAAGGCAACGCTCCGACTGCCGCGTTTGCTGTAAATAAGAGAAATTTGGACGACGATCAGAAACCGGTAATCAGTGATCAATTATCAATAGTCAGTGGAGGGAAAAGCAATGAGTCTGTCTTTGGCATAACAGTGGAACTGGGCGAGAACTCATTGCCTGTTAAATTTACCGATCTTTCATCCTCTCCGGACGGCAAGATAACCGCGCATGAATGGGACTTTGGAGACGGAGGTGAAAAGAGCAATAAAAAGAATCCCGTGCGCACATATCTAGGCGAGCCTGATCAGGTGTTTACTGTTAGCCTGACGGTTCAAAACGCCAATGGGGTTGACACGGTGACAAAACATGCTTTTATCGCCATGGCCGGAGGCAAGGATATGGGCTTTGTCAGTGGCAAGGCTATTGATCAGAATAGCAAAGAGGCAATACCAGGAGTAAACATAGTTCTTAAATCGGGCGATATAGAAGAGGCTGAAACGATCACATCAAAAGACGGGGGCTATTTTCTACAGGTTCCGGCGGGCGAGTATACATTGCTGGCCGGTAAAGATGGGTTTGAAGCTTTTTTTAAACAGGTTAAAGTTGATGTTGCCGAGACTGTGACATTGAATATTGAGATGAAAAGAGTGGATGATAATGATACACCGACTGAGGAGCCGTCAAGGCCCATAGCGGATTTCTCAGCGGACATAACAAGCGGATCCGCTCCGTTGGCTGTGCAATTTACAGACGAGTCAAAAGGCTCGCCGGAGAATTGGGGGTGGGACTTTGGCGACGGCAATATAAGCTTTGATCAAAATCCGGATCACGTGTACGAAAAGAGAGGCAAGTACACTGTTAAATTAACGGTCTCAAACAAACTTGGGAAAAACATTGTTAAAAAGAAGAAGTTTATAGAAGTTACTAAAGGTGAAAACAATGACGCGTGCATAGCCTCGACTGTTATGGATCGTAAATCAGGTTTAAGAGCGCTTAAATTGTTTAGAGATATTGTGATGTCAAAAACAGCTATGGGATTGAAGTTGATATCTTTCTACTATCGATATTCAGATGAAGTTGAAGATATCCTGAACGCTGATTCCTCTTTGCAATCAAAGGCGTCTAATGTATTAAACAGCCTTGCAGACACATTGCGAAACAACGTTGATAAAGAGTCTGTAAATCAGTTTATAAATAACTCAATAGGGGGCGCATTAGCCTCGGAAGTTAATAGTTTGCTTGATGAGATATCGGCGCGGGGAAGCAGCGGATTAAAAGCCGCTATTAGGGATGCTAAAGAGCTGGTGTATGAATAATAAAAGTAATAAAAATTTGCGGAAATATATAAAGGCTGCTTTGAATCAGTAATATTAATCTGATTCAGGCGGCCTTTTTTTATACAATTTTGACAAAATTGAGTTATGTTCCGTAATTGTTTTTTTTAGTTATTCGGTTTGTGAAAAGCTTAAAACAATAATTTTTTATAACATCTCAGGCTTCATTGTTGATTCTAATCATGTAAATATTATAATGCTATTCACCTCTTTTACCAATCAATTGGGTAATAATCTTTTAGAAATTTACCGCGCCAATGCGAGCCGGTTAAAATGCCGTTGAAAAACGGGTCGCAAACCCTGGCGGCTCCGTCTACTATATCAAGCGGTGGTTGGAAATCGTGAACATCTTTTTTGAAATCGGAAAGTTCGGCGGGATCTTCGTCCGTTACCCAGCCGGTATCCACAGCGTTCATAAAGATTCCATGTTTTGCAAATTCACCCGCTGATGTATGTGTCAGCATGTTTAGGGCTGCTTTGGCCATATTGGTATGAGGATGGCGGGGATCTTTTTTAAAACGAAAGAATTTTCCTTCCATAGCCGATACATTCACAATATGTTTCCGCCCGGTGTTGTCGCGTTTCATTAGCGGCGCAAGCTTGTTGCACAATACAAAAGGCGCCACAGCGTTGATCAATTGCAATTCAAGCATTTCCGAGGTCTGTATTTCGCCTAAACGCAATCGCCAACTATTGGTTTTGCGTAAATCTACCTGCTGCAGGTCAACATCCAGCTTACCTTTTGGAAACACCTCTTGGGTGGCTAAAGAGTTTTTATCATGGCTATAAGGAACTTGTGATAGTTGGGCTGAAGCGCGCAATCCGATACCCGGCGCGTTTCCATGCCAGGTAACGGGAAGGGATGTTTCCGCTTCTATATGTGATTTGGCAAATGAGACCAGTTGTTCTTTGCATGACCGATACCGGCCAAGGAGCGATTGCGCTTTTTCAGGCAACTCCTTAAGGTTCCCGGTTTCATTAGCCATTAGATGCGCATAAAATCCAGGCGGGCGGCGGACGGTTTGCGCGGCATTGTTAATTAATATATCCAGCCGATTGTTATTTTGCTCGATATAATTGCAGAAAATTTCAACGCTTGGGGTGTGCCTCAGATCCAAACCATAGATTTGCAAACGGCTTCCCCAATCATGAAAATCATCTTCATTGGAAAAACGAATAGCCGCGTCCACCGGAAACCGTGTGGTAGCTATAACATTTGCCCCTGCCCGCAACATCATTAGGCTTGCCTGATAGCCAATTTTTAGACGCGCGCCGGTTATCAAAGCCACTTGCCCGTGAAGCGGCGCTGATTGAAACCGTTTTTGATAGTTAAATTCAGCGCACTCTATACACATTGAATCATAGAAGAAATGTAAACGTGTAAACTCTGTTTTGCAGATATAACAATTTCGCGGCGTTTTCAGTTCTGCATGTTCATGTTTTATATCTGGGTTTGAGCCGGCGGCGGGTTTTTCGATCTGTTTAGGCGCTTTGAAGACAGAGGATTCACGCGCAACGCGTATGCCGGTTGACGCGCGGGCGCCGCGTTCATCTTTAACGACCATTTGGCGTTTCGCCTGTTTTATCTCTTTGTTTCGCTTTTTGATCTCTTCGCGATCAGGGCGGGATAGCCGTCCCGCCGCCGTCATAAGGGCTACCTTTTGTTGTTCAGGCAGGTTTGCGAGTTGGTCGCTGTTACTAACCAGCTTTTCAAGAACAGCAATGCAATCTTCTATCTCTTTAGGCGCGCATTTGTTTTCAATATTGTCTTTAGTCATTGTCTATCATATTGCACATTGTAAGTTCAAACTGATATCAGAAATTATACCTATGTCTTTAGAGCGGCTGCAATGTTTAAGTGACTAAAGTGTAAAGTGAACTAAAGTGATCTAAAGTTCATGTAAAAATTTTCAATTTTTGAATGTTTAATCTATTAAAAGCCAAAAATCTTTGATTTTTCCCAAAACTTTAGCTCACTTTACACTTTAGATCACTTTAGTCACTTGCTTATTCTGCTCACTTTAGACCCTCTTAATTGACAAGAAAAATATTATCTCTGAATCCAGTTTGAACTTATTACACATTAAACAGGAAATGCATAATATCGCCGTCTTTTACCACGTATTCTTTGCCTTCTACCCTTAATAGCCCCTTTTCTTTTACTTTCTGTTCCGTGCCGTGTTCAATAAGGTCTTTATAACCATAAACTTCGGCGCGGATGAACCCACGCTCAAAATCAGTATGTATCACTCCGGCCGCCTGAGGCGCTTTATTGCCGAGGTTTATTGTCCATGCCCGTATCTCCTTGGGGCCGGCGGTAAAATAGGTAATTAATCCCAGCAGGGAGTACGCCTGATGTATTAACCTCTCCAATCCTGACTCCTCAATCCCTAACTCCTCATAGTATTCCACCCTCTCCTCAGGCTCCATTTGAGCAATTTCAGACTCCATGTCGCCGGAAATTGCCACACAGCAGGAATTCTCTTTTTCCGCGTATTCTGTGATGGTATCTATATAACCCTTGTCTTTTTCAAAGTCAAAAACATTGATGACATATAACACAGGTTTGGCGGTAATTAGATTTAAGTCGCTGATAGATTGATAATCATCCTCTGAAAGGCCAAGCGCTCTTGCCGGTTTGCCTTCGTTTAGACCCTCTTTGATTTTTTTTAGCGTATCAATAGAGCTGATTATGCTTTTATCGCCGGTTTTAACCAGCTTCAAATTTTTTGTAAGCCGTTTTTCCGCGGTTTCAATATCAGCGAGGATTAGCTCTGTATTGATTATCTCAATATCCCTTACCGGGTCAACACTGCCTTCCACATGCACCGTATCCTCATTCTCAAAACAACGCACAACATGCAGAATTGCGTTTACATTTTTAATATGCCCCAAAAATTTGTTTCCTAAACCCTCGCCTTTGCTGGCGCCTTTAACCAAACCGGCAATGTCAACAAATTCAACGCTTGTGGGTATGATTTTTTCAGTTTTGATAAATTCCGAAATTTTATCCATACGCCGATCCGGCAACGCCACAACTCCAACATTTGGATCAATTGTGCAGAATGGATAATTTGCCGAAGCTGCTTTGGATGATGTTAACGCATTAAAAATAGTAGATTTGCCGACATTCGGCAATCCAACAATACCACAGTTTAAAGCCATAACCTAAATTCCTTCCACATTTCTCTATATTTTAACTAAATATGATAATAAATTGCTCTTTTTAAGATGTGCAATTGTAGAAAAATAAACGTAAAAAGACAACTCTTTCTTGTAAATTAATAGAGCAAATAAAAAGCAATAATACGCAGGTTGACAAAACAGAGGTGAAATTAATATACTAATTCAAACTGTAATACTATAAAACCAAACAATTTTTGAGGTGATATAAAGCTATGCAAAGAAAAAGAGTAATTATAATGGGCGCCGCGGGGCGCGATTTTCACAATTTTAATGTTTACTTTAGGGATAATGATGACTATGAAGTTGTTGCGTTTACCGCAACCCAGATTCCAAACATCGACGGCAGAAAATACCCCGCCGAACTCGCCGGTAAACTGTATCCTCAAGGTATTCCTATTTATCGTGAAGATGGACTTGAAAGATTTATTAAAGACCTGGAAATTGATGAAGTAATATTTTCCTATAGCGACGTTTCTCACGAATATGTAATGCATAAAGCAAGCCGCGCGCAAGCTACAGGCGCGAATTTCGTTATTCTGGGCGCAAAACAAACAATGTTGAAAAGCAAAGTCCCGCTTATAGCCGTGTGCGCGATAAGAACGGGATGCGGCAAAAGCGCGGTAACAAGGGAAGTGTGTCGATTGCTTAAAGAGAAGGGCAAAAAGGTCGCGGCTATTCGACACCCAATGCCTTATGGCGATCTGGTAAAACAGAGCGTTCAGCGTTTTGAGAAATATGACGACCTTGCCGCCCATGAATGCACAATTGAAGAGATGGAAGAGTATGAGCCGCATATAGACCAAGGCACAATTGTTTACGCCGGCGTTGATTATGGAGCAATATTGAAAAAGGCCGAGGAAGAGGCTGATGTTATTGTCTGGGACGGCGGCAACAATGATTTGTCGTTTTACAAGCCGGACCTTTATATTACTATTGTAGATCCGCACCGCCCGGGTCATGAAGCAACGTTCTTCCCTGGCGAATCAAACGTTTTGCTTGCTGATATTGTTATTGTCGGCAAACAAGATTCAGCGGAGCCTGAAAATATAGCTAAAGTAAAAGAGAGCGCTAAAGCTTTAAACCCAAATGCTGCTATTATAGACGCATATCTAAATATTGAAGTTGACGAACCTGAAAAAATAAAAGGTTGCAAAGCGCTTGCCGTGGAAGACGGGCCGACAACTACGCACGGCGGCATGGCGTATGGAGCCGCGGTTATTGCCGCCAAAAAATATGAGGCGACGGCGCTTGTTGATCCAAGGCCTTTTGCCGTCGGCAGCATAAAGGGCGCGTTTGAGAAATATACTGAAATTGGCAGCCTGTTGCCTGCCCTGGGTTACGGTGAACAGCAAATTCGCGAACTTGAAGAGACCATTAACAAAACCGACTGCGATATTGTTGTAATCGGCACGCCGATTGATTTAAGCAAGAAAATCAAGATAAACAAACCTATTGTGAGGGCAAAGTATGAATTTGCCGAACCTGCCGAGCCAAAGCTTGAAGCGATGATAACAAAATTGATGCTGGATAAAGGCTTATGTTAAACGCGCGGAAAAAAATTATCGTGATAGCTTTAGGCGGCAATGCTCTAATACAAATGGGAGAAGCCGGCTCCATTGCCGAGCAATTTGCCAATACCCGAAAAAGCATTGAAGGGATTGTTCACTGCATTAAATCCGGATATGATGTTGTAATCACACACGGCAACGGCCCGCAAGTGGGCGATCTGTTGTTAATGGTTGAATTAAGCCAGGGCAAAGCGCAGGAACTTCCGCTGGGAGTTTGTGTCGCCGATACCGAAGGCGCAATTGGCTATATGATACAGCAGACGCTCGTCAACCGTTTGCAAAAAGAGCGTATAAGAAAATGCGTGGTTACAATATTGACCCAGGTAATAGTTGACAAGGATGATCCTGCGTTTAAAAATCCCACTAAACCAATTGGTTCATTTTATAATGAGATAGAAGCAAGAAAGTTGATGGATGAGAAGGGGTGGGCCATGGTTGAAGATAGCCGGCGAGGGTATAGAAGAGTAGTAGCTTCGCCTAAACCCATTGAAATTGTTGAAAATGAATCGGTTAAAAGATTAATGGAGGCGGGCGAGGTTGTTATTGCCGCTGGAGGGGGCGGAATACCTGTAATCGTAGAAAAAGACGGCTCGCTAGAGGGCGTTGATGTTGTTATAGATAAAGATTATGCGTCATGCGTGTTGGCCCTGGATGTAAAAGCCGACTATTTAATGATGCTTACCGGGGTTGATAAAGCGTATATCGATTATGCCAAACCCAACCAAACTCCTCTTGGCGCTATCACAGTTAAAGAGGCTGAGCGATATTTAGCCGAAGGCCATTTCCCTGAAGGCAGCATGGGCCCCAAAATTCAGGCTGCCGTTAATTTTATAAAAGGCGGAGGCAAATGCGCCTATATCACTGGAATAGATAAAGTTGAAGAGACCCTTGCCGGAAAATCAGGCACAAAAATTGTTCCGTAGCGCAGCTAGGGGATTATGCAATAAAAACAAAAAGCGGTAATTTATTATCTATTTTTATGCCCCGGCCATTTAGGCAAATCATCGTTAATATCAATAATGCGGGCGCTGTAAAAAATATGGCAAGTAGGCTTAAACTTATCCGGAACTTTTGACGCTCCTTCAAAATCAAAGAGCGATGGAAACGCAAGCCACATATTGCGGCCCTCATCCGCGATAAGAGCGCGGCACAACCCACAGCTAACTTTGCATGGAAGAACTCTTTCATGTTTATGCAACTCGCTGTTGTAAAAATGTAGATGCTCAATCCCTCTGGTTATCCTTACATCGTGTTTGTGAAATATCGTAGCCCATTGCATAGGCGCCCCGTGCAGTTTTTGGCAACCAAGACAATGGCATATTTTTGCGTCAACCGGATCAGCGCAGACTTCGTATTCCACGGCATTGCAGTAACAACTTGCCCTGTGTTTTGCCGTAAAATCTGCGTCAGTAATAGACGCGTATTTTTCTCCAAATTCGTTATTCATAGACCGATAAAACGCTTTGCAAAAAGTCTACAAAAATATACATGTCGCCTATTGTTCCTATTTTTGATCAAAACAAAAACCCGCCCATATAAAATACAAAAAACATATTGAATAATTATTTGGGCGGGTTAATGAAAAATGCGTGGAAAACTGATTTTACATCAAAAATTAATTTGATATAACTTTAAATATGGGCATCTAAGCGTCAACTTTCCATGCAATAATGTCAGTTACCTCTATTTGATACTCCTTATTTAAAGAATGGGCGCCTATAGCAGCTCGTGTTGGGCAGCATTTGATGTAATTCTTGTAAATTTCATTCATCGCTTTCCAGATTCTCATATCTGTCATGAATATTTTCATGTTGGTGACTCTGTCAATGCTTGTGCCTGCTTTTTCTAAAGCCCCTTTAATATTATCAAAAACAACTTTAAACTGAACTTTTGGATCAAGATCCGGCACTTCGCCGTCTGCGCCTACAGGAATGAATCCGCCGCATCTAACTCTTAAAGCTTTAATCTTTTGCATGCGAACAAGGTTTTCTTCAAAATAGTCGCTCATAAGTCCAACCTGTCTCTCCGGTTGTTTACCGCAATTTTTTAGACCATCTTTTACAACAAGGTCAAGCAATTGATTTCTGTCATCATAACTCAATTTCCATGCGTCTTCCAATGACATTGCGTCTAATCCCGCTAAGCTGATATCAGCCATAATTTTTATCCTCCTGTAATGTTAAAAAATGAAAATAAGAAACTACAAAATAAAGTACAGCGCCTCCTTTCTCTTTCTTTCCGAGCCATAAGTCTTAATAATCAAAGACTAATAGACATTTCCCGTTATTTTATACTGATATACTAAAAAGCATTAGGTTTTTGAAATCAGTCAATGAATAAAAGGCTAAAGCCTTAACTCCGGCAGCATGAAATTGGTGGAATTTACCCTTTAAGGGTTTATTTCATTGCGTTCGAATATAACAATACGGAAATATTATTTTTCGAAAACTTGATTTGTTTGACTATATATCGGTGAAACCTCAGATTGTCTCAAAATAATATACACATGTAAAGATAATTTTATATGTGAAATATATGAAAAAAAGGTTGTTTATAACTGTTTTACATGGCGCATAAATTGGTTGAAAAGGCGCTTAAAAATGAACAAATTTAAAGAGCGTTTACATTCAGGATAGGGGTGTGTCGGATCAGGTTGATTTACAATTAAGGCATAACTCTTGTTATATATCGGAGTTGTACATTACCGTCACACATAAGCGGCCGGCCAACAATCTAAACGGATTTTGAAGCATTTAAATAAATTAATTGCGCCAATATTAAGCGATTGTCATGCTAAATAAAATACATAAGTCCATATAAATTAAAATCTTCAAATTTATTAATCTTTGCGCAGGAACTTAGCTTGCAATTTTTTATCCGGTTACAGAGGCCGCTTAATATTTGGATTCAGTAAGTGTTTGCAATATCTGGTTGTAATTATTAAAACGATCCTTAGTGATTTTACCATCCTTGACTGCTTGCTGTATAGCGCAATCCGGCTCTTTTCCATGAACACAGTTGCGGAACTTGCAGTTGCCTAAAAATGGAAAAAATTCACTAAATCCATTAATTAAACTTTCAGGATCAAGATGCCATAACCCAAACTCGCGAATACCGGGCGAGTCGATTAGCTTGCCCCCTGATGGTATGTGGAACAGCCTTGATGTTGTTGTCGTGTGGGCGCCTAATCCTGATTTTTCAGATACGGCGCCTACTTCTAAATCCGCGTCAGGCAACAAACTGTTAACCAATGATGATTTTCCCACGCCTGACTGGCCCACAAAAGCGCTAATCCGGTTATCCAGCAGTGATTGTAATTCCTCCAGACCTTGCAATTTTTTGGTTGATGACGAAAGTGTGGTATAGCCGAGACCTTGGTAACCACTTATCATTTCAATTATATGTTGATGATCATCGTTTTTTAGCAAGTCGCTTTTATTTAGAAGTAGTATAGGTTTAATATTACTAAGTTCCGCCGCAACCAGATAACGATCCAAAAGCAAGGAGGACGGTTCGGGAAAAGGGGGGAAGACTATAATGATTTGATCAATATTCGCGGCGACGGGTTTCATCTTGCCACGAAAGTCCGGACGGCTAAGTTCCGAATTTCTTGGCAGCCGGGCAACAATGACGCCGGTCATATCCTTGCCTGCGCGCCAAACCACCCTATCGCCTGTGACTATACTATCCAAATTATCCCTTAACCGGCACTTATAAGTTTTGCCCTGATCAGCGCCGTCAAGACACTCAACATTTAGTTGCGAACCATAATGTGCGACCATCAGCCCTTCCTGTTCCGTTCCCAGATCGCCTGAATACAGAAGCTCCTCTTGTTGAGCGCTCAGCTTCTGCATACGACTAGCGCGCTCTTGTTGTTTCTTGTTAACCTGCCATGCCTGTTTACGTGTTAATTTCTGCTTTGCCATAAATATATATAAACCTTGTTTTAAAAGTAATCCCTTCTTGTCTAATTTATTTTGCAAGTTTAGCAAATTTTAATAACATGCGCAATGTTTTGTGCTTGTTGTGATGCTGTTAAAGATGGTGTTTGAGTTTATACGGTTAATGCGGCCTTAACGGCAATAAAAAAGGCGAGACGTTTTAACGTCTCGCCTTTTTAGTTTAAATAGGCTTCAAATTACTTTTTTTATGTTTTTTATCGCAGTCTTTATGGCGCGCGCGCTACTCGCAAATAAGTTAAATAATTATTCAACTTATTCCAATTTCCAATTAACCGCCATAGCCATAGCCGCAGAATCGGAATTTACAATATTATCAACATAAATTATATTTGGATAATCAGACTTTGAAACTTTAGGGTAAACCATTTCCGCTAAATGTTGATTAGCATTATTTGCCAAATCTTTAATACTGGAAGCTGTTCCTAAAGAGCAGGTCGTTACTTCGGTGTTATTTTGTGTAAGTGTCCATGATAAAAGGAAATAACTTTTGCCGGTTTGATCCTGCATTTTAGTTAATTGATCATTCGACATTGTATTTACATCATTACTGCCCGCATAACTGTTATAAACATTGAAGTTTTTATAGAGATAAAATCCATTGCCTTCATAACTCCCTAAATCAACCGTGGCTTCAACAACAATTACAACGGCGGCTTTGTTGGAAATAAAATCATTTAAAACAAGCTTTGTTAAATCAATGTCAGGGTTATCTTTTACCACATGCAAATTATCAATGTTTTTTAATTCCGCGAATAAATTGTTCCATTCTTCCTGTGTAAAGTCTCGATATGAGCTATTTCCAACATCCGTATTTAGCGAATGCGATAAATTAAGGATTATAAGCTCTTTGTGATTAGTGGTAAATGAGTTTACGTCCGCTATAATTGATTGTATTGATTGACCATTAGCTCCTTGCCATGATGATATTTGTTTAACATTAGAATAGTGGCCCGCATAATATTTACCGGCGCTTATTACAGGCCTAATGTCGAAATATCTAGCTCCAAGCTCCATCTGTTTTTGAATATTATTGCTTTGAGTAAGCGTATTACATTCAGCTGAAAAAGCTGTGCCTGAAGTGTAAACACTCATGCCTGAATCGTGCGATCCTGTGATACAAAACTCATTCATCTTTTTAGCGCCAAGTAAATTTAAGTTATCGCTCATCCAGTCAGCGGCATTTAAATTTGTTGATGTATAATTCCCTGCTTTGCCGGAAAGAATAAAATCTACATAACCGTCGTGATTCCATCCTAAATTTATTGTTGATCCTTTTGGATTGCCGTTTGTTTGAAGATTTACAAAACATATCTTTAGTTGGAAACCGTTACTCGCGCTTGCCTGAACCTGAAAAGTAGACCCAACTGCGTCCTCCAAAGTATAACTTACCCCGCCTCCGTCATCAGATTGAGTATTAAATATATTCTGATTCCATTCAACATAAACATTTACGCTTGTTCCTGCGTTTATTGTATCAGGGAAATTCCATGAGTTCATTTGATAAGAATTCTGATCCTTTTTTGTCCAATTTGAAACTGTGCTGTTAACTAAAGTTATATATCCGCCTTGTCCCATAACTAAACCTCCTACATTTAAGTTTTCAAGTAAAAATAAAAACCAACATACAACTATTTTTTAAATTTTTTGATACGATTAGAAATTGATATTTAACGTAGAGGAAGCTTTGCGGGCGGCCTTGAAATTAAAAATTACAAACATTTCGTTCCTCTTTGTTATAACAATATAAAACCGTCAAGCATTATCCTCGACTTTCTATTTTTAAGGCCTATTCCCGCTAATTTGCGACTTATGCGCTTTATTTGTAATTTGCGCGTATTCAGTTATTTAATTCATTCATATTTATTGCAACTATACGTTTATCTCGTCTGTAAATTTACCATTTGCCAGTCAAAATTGAGTCACAAATATTTAATTGCGCAAGCCTAAAATGTTTGTTTAAAAGGAGTTGATACTTTTTTTATATTTTAAGTCTATTGTCGTTTGCGGGATTAGTATATGTTATGGGCAAAAACTGAGAGAAAAATTAGTTGTAAAATATTGTTCCTAAACATGATAAGCCGGAAATTTGCAATTGGTAATTAAAAGCTAGCCAAATTTTCTGATAGAAATCCGGTTTTTACTATGTACAATGTGTTTATGGTTGGTTAACTACTATTTAATAAATTACTTAATTTACTTAAACCTTTTCTGCCGGCAGAGATAATTGTCAAACAACTAACGATTTTAAATATAAAAACAAAAGGAATGTAAAAATGTTTAAAAATTAAAAATTAGCCGCAAGAATAGGGGCAGGTTTTGGAATTGTTATTTTAATTCTTGTGGGGACGTTGTTGGCATCGATATGGCAAACCGGGCGATCATATAATGTTTCAAACCGTTTAATAGAGTATAGAATGCCTACGATCCAGGCAAGTTTAAGAATACTTAATGGAATTAATCATTCGTTAACGGCGTTGCGTGGTTGGGTACTGCTTGGCAATAATGAATTTAGAGTTGAACGTGAAAAGGGTTGGAAGGATGTAATTGAGCCTTCACTTGCGGAGCTGAAAAAGTTATCAGCCATTCGGCCTAAAGCGACGAATATTGAGCTGCTTGTAATTATTGAAAAGAGATTAAATGAGTATAAAAAACGCCAAAAGGAGATAGAAGATACTGCCCAAACGGTTGAAAATACACCGCCGGCTAAAAAGCTGATTGAACAGGCCGACCCTTTGGCCTATATTTTGGATGAAAATATTACAAAGATGATTGACATTGAAGTTGCATTGGATGTTGCCGGCGAGCGGAAACATTTGCTTGATATGATGGTTGATGTTCGTGAAACTTTGAGGGCGGGCCGTGAAAGCATGCGCGCTTATTTACTTTCAGGAAATGGTAAATTTAAAAACCAATTTGAAAAAGCGTGGGCAGAAAACAAAAGCCGGTTTAAAGACCTTGAAGCAAATGCCGGCATATTAAATAAAGAGCAACTTGGCGCTTTAAAGATGTATAGAGCCGCGCAAAAGATTATTATGCCTTTACATGTTAAAATGTTAGCTGTTTGCGACGGCTCTGACTGGAAAGTCACCGACGCATGGTTAGACGCTCAAATCTCGCCTACGGCGTTTTCAATTATAACTGAGCTTGACAATATGATTGAGGGCAGGAAACAGTTAATGGTTGCTGATATGAATGAGATTAGACGGTTAACTTCACTTCATCTTTTAGTTAACTGGTTGATAATTGCCGGCGGTGGTATAATTGCCGCAATAGCGGCTACATTTATAACATTGTCTATAACCAGATCGGTTAACAAAGCGCTTGCCTGGGAAGCCGGGCGGCTTGAATCAACATCCGGCGAGGCATCGCCGGATTCAACCAAACAGAGAGGCGATAATGCAAAACACGCTAATGAGCCGGCAAACAAGGAGCCCGTTTCCCCCTGGATCAAGATTCCGGGTAAACGAAAGAGCCAAAAATACAGCGACGATGATTAATGGGATGTAAATAAAGCTTACAATGGGGTAAGAAATGAGGATGGCGGATAATAATATGAAATATAATTCTAAAATCCATCATATATGACTCTGTTGATTTACCCTGTTTTTGAAAAGTTGCCAAAAATTAAGTCTTTTAATACTAACAACTTACAACATGCGATTTTTCAAAATAGCCGTTTTTTTGAGGTTAATCAACAGAGTCATATATGAATAATAAAAACGCGCGGAATTAATGCTGTTTCTGTAGGATCAATCGACAATAGCAACCGGCTTGTCGGCTTTTACCTGGAGTTCCGGGCCTGCGGGAATTAATTGCGGCACGGGGATTGTTTCGATGGCTCCGGCTTTTACCTGAAGTTCAGGGTCCGCGGGAATTAATTGCGGCACGGGGATTGTTTCGATGGGGCCGGCTTTTACCTGGAGTTCCGGGCCTGCGGGAATTAATTTCGGCGCAGGGATTGTTTCGATGGTGGCGCCAACCTCTTTTGTGCTCTCTTTTTTATTATCGGATTTAAAAATACCGGAGATTTTGCCCAAGCCATATTCAACACCGAATATGCCGGCGAAAATAGCCCGACCGGCAACCTCGACTATGCTTTTCCTTGCCACTTCAATGCCTGCCTGAGGGTAGTCTATGCAGTATTTGTGAATATGTTTGCCGGGTATCAGCCCCTTCTCAAACTTGTAAACAGGGGCTCCAAGCAGTTTGTTAAAATCGCCCATTATGTTTTGAGTCCAGTCAATTATGGAGTTTGCCCTGTGCAGGTTGCCTTCGTTTGCGTAGTTGCCTGATAGCATTGACATGTCGGCCACGCTCAGGCTTCGAATGCGCAGAGCGTCAAGCAGTTCAAAGAAGCGTCTTTTGCCGATATTTTCAGGCATCATGTCTACCGTTTTCAGTCCCATATCCATGATAGAGTTTATGGGGCTTACTTTGTCGCCGGGGATAAACAGATCCAACACATCATCGCTTATTTTAAACACGGATACGTCAAGGGTGAATTTGACGTCGGCGGCGACGTGATGCAAATCAAACGGGTTATCGTAATCATGGAGCGAAACGCTTGGATGTTTTGACGAGAAATCGTGCTCTTCAACATCAGGCAGGGCGTAACTGTATGGAAATGGTATGAGCCTTTCAATATCTCCGTCCGGTTTTTCATCGGCGAGTAGTCCGCCGGCGCTTGCCGTGGTTGTTGTTTTGTTATGGTTTAAAAGCGATTTGCCGTCAAGGGCATCTTTGTCGTTGCCTTCAGTATCTCCATCTCCATCCGGTTTAACATCCGCGTTTTGTCCGCCGGCGTCGGCCAGTGTTACGGCTTTGTTATGGTTTAATAGCGATTTGCCGTCAAGGGCGGCTTTGTCGTAGTCTATGTTTAGGAAATCGAGTGTTGTGGGCAGTATGTCCGCGATCCTGCGTGGTTGTGTTATTATTGCGCCTTTTTTTATTGTCGGCCCGGCTATAATAAGAGGTATCTTCATGGCCTTGGCTAACGGGTAGCCGTGATCGGTTGATTGCTCGCCGTCTGATCTAAAGTTCCAGCCTTTGCTTGCCGTTGCCACAAAGTCAGGCATATAGCGCTTTTCAAGAAATTTAATGGAGTCGTCCCATAAATAGAAGTGCGCAAACTGTACTACCGCGTCCGGGTATTGGGATTTGGCGGTAATCTCAAGCCACTCTTCAGCAGTGTGAAATTTGTCAAGCCAGTCAGGGTCATTCTCCATTGTTCTCATAATATTAGCATCGCCCAGGTAATCTAACGGGTCCATATTATCAACAGGGCTTTCGTCATACAGGATTTGGCCGTCTTCAAGTTGTTTGATTGAGCTTACAACCTTATAGCGGTATACAAACGACCTTGGCCCGCCGCCTTCAACCTTTTTGCGTTCAATAATAGCCTGGCTGCCGTTGTTTTTAAGGGTTAATATCTTATTCTCGGCCAGTCTGAGCAAAATCAAATCCACCGGTTTTGACGATACCCGATCCGGGAACCGGTTTAAATCCGGTTTGTTCAAGGTTAGCATCCTTTCAAGTATATTCACCGGCGCGGCGCCGGGTAAAACTGTGTAGTTTGTCAGGTTGTACAGATTATTTTTTGTAAGCATATCGCCTGAATATTTTGATTTATAAGGGAGGTACACATTTATCATGCCAAATCCTTCAACCGCCCCGGCCATGTAATGGTTTTGGTCGGAGTTTGAATGAAAGTTGGACAAAAGCCTATCCTCTTCGGCAAACTTTACATTGAACCCCAGGCCGCCTTCATCGCTAACTTCATTATTTTTGACGACAATGCTTTTGAAAAACAGCTCGTTTGTTATATCATAAGCCTCGTTTAAAAAATGTTTGCCTCCCACATGGCCGTGGTCTGCGTATAGGATTCTGTATGTTTGATCAAAAGTTCCGTATTTCTTTAGTTTTTCCATTATTTTGCCGATTATGCCGTCGATGAGATACAGTTTCTTTCTGCCAATGCCCCATTGACCTCTGGCGGAGATGTGCCCTGATACGTCCGGGCCCGGCAGCCACACATACATTAGGTCGTTTTTTCGTTTAATAACATGGTCAAGCGCGTAGGCTCCGTTGATCTTGTCGAGATTATAATGCACTTTATGCGCGCCGAAATAGCCGGAGTTTGCGATTGTTTTCATCACGTGAGTAGGGGGGCTGGTGTGTTGGACGGGCAGGATTGTCGCCGCGTATTTGAGATCGTTCTCAGCGGTGTAATCATAAATCATTTTTAAGGGCTCTTTTCGTTCATAGCCGCCAAGTTGGCCCAGGAAATCCGGCCGTATCGTTCGCGCGGCGGTGTTTGGCCCAAACGGTTTAAAATAGTGGTCAAGTTTCAATTTTTCGCGGTCAAAAAACATCTCCTGTTTTACGCCGGTTTTATCAAGGAACATGCCGGTCAATGTTGTGCCGGCGCTTTGGAACGTGCTTGATGGAAATATGGTGAATGAGTTAATGAAGTCAGCTCCTGAATCGAAAAAATATTTCTTTAAATTCGGCAAATAACCTGTAAAAGCCATCTCTTTAAGTACGTCATAATTTAAGCCGTCAATGTAGAGCAGCAAGACTTTCGGTTGTTTAATTTCTTCACTAGCTGTTTCAAGGATGGGGGATGTCTCTACCGGCCTTGTGTCCTTCAGGTAAAAACCTTCAGGCTTTTCCTTGCTTATATCTATGTTTACGTTAAAACTTCCTTTATTGTCGCTCACATCAAAATCATTTATCCCTAAATACAAAACACCGTCCTCCGGCGCGTTAAGGGAGCACTTTTTTCCAATAAAGAATGGCGATCCGTTTTCGTTGAATTTGCCGATCAAGCTATAGCATGGTATAGGGCCCGACATGCCGGACGGCATGGGGAATGCTTTTGAAGCAACTTTATCATCAAAGTTATATGTGCCTTCAGGGCCGACTATATAGCTATAATCGTTTCTGCCGAGAAATTTCCATTTTGATATTTCAACTTTGCCTTCAGCCGTAAACCGGACGTAATCGCCGGTGGAAATATTGACTCCGGTTTTGATCCACTGCGCATTGCCGGGCAATTTGACGCTTTGTTCAGCGGCGGACTCCGGTTCCCCGGCGGTTACGATTAAGTTATTGCCGCTTGAAATGCCAAATAAAAGGCTAATTAATACTATTTTAAATAAACCAAATCTCATTATTTTCATTTTTTTACCTATCATTTATATATAGTTAAAAGAGTTGCGGATATCACAACCCTTATTTAAATATTATCCCATTAAACCCGGCTGTTTTGTGCTCTATTTTTCGAGCCTGAACGACTTTTTAAAAATGCGCTGTTTGCAGCCGCAAATGTAAAAAAAACTATAACGCAAACATCATATATGTTGTTTTGCAGCCATAGTTTACAACAAGATGTGTCATTTTACCATTTGACGCGACAATTGCAAAATCATTTTAAAATTTAATTTTAAAGCTTAGTGTTGCTAAATAATTGGTAAAAATCAGTATTTTATCTTATTTTTATGGTGGCGGGACGGAACAGTTTTTTCCCCTGTAAGCCGCTGTTATTGATTTTATCAGCAAGTGTAAAGCGTTTAGGAGCTTATGAGTTAAATTGTGACAATTTCTGACAGAATATTTTCAAAAAAATAATTCCGGCCTTTTTACTTTTGCCTTTTTACTTTTTACTTATCCGGTTTATCCGGTTTAGGGCAATTCCGCTAATAAAAGCACAAATACCGTTGATTCCATCTATATTGCCTCCTGCTTTTTCGGACTATGGCTCAGAGTTGATTTTTTATTAAAACCGGAGTACAATATAATATATTACTAATATAGTCATATATTGCGCGAGGTTTGCCGCCTATAATTTCATTGATTGTGTAGTTGAAAAAACAAACAAACTGCGAATGGGGGTTCTTATGCCGTTTAAATTCGTTTGTGATACGGAACACTTTCCTTCTGGGATCATGAAAAGATTTGATATTGACGAGGTGTCTATTGTTATTTATCACCTTGCAGATGGTTTTTACGCCACACAATGCCGTTGCGCGCATCTGTTATCGCCTCTTAACAAAGGGAAGATTCTTGACGGAAGCAAGGTGCAATGTAGATCTCATCATGCTGTTTTTGATATTAAATCCGGTAAGGTGGTTAAGTGGGCAAACTTTCCGCCCGGTATACAAATTTTGAATTTTGTAAGAAAGGAAAAGGATTTAAAAACATTTCCAACTAAAGTTGAAGATAATAATCTTTACGTAGTATCTGTTGCGGAAAAGAAAATTCGAAAAAAACCGAAATAAAATATTGAAAAAATAACGCGCAAAACTTACCATACCTGTAACGATAAATTTATAATAAAAAACCAGGAGGGCAAGAATGCGCGTTAAAAAA
>JAIQZQ010000109.1 GCA_021777105.1 Candidatus Anammoxibacter sp. | reverse complement strand
TGTAATCAGATCGTCATTGAGCTTTTGCAACGCATTGGAATCAATCCCGGTGATTTTTCCCGCGTCGTCAATTCCTAGAAAAATACGTCCTCCATCCCTGTTAAGAAAAGCCGAAACTGTTTCAAATAGGGATTTAGGAAGGGCTTTTGCGGACTCTTTAAATTCCTGTGATGTTGATTCACCCTGGCGAATCTGTTTTAAAATCAAACTTATGTCAACCATTTTTTTCTATATTTATTCCTGATATTAAGATGTAATCAATTTTCGAAGCTCTCCAATTCCTTTAGAAATCTCCTTCTCCAACTCTGCCACCCGATCAAGAATCTTAGCAGGAGGATCATACTTCACCTCTTCATACTCAATCTCCTTGTATCGATTTATGGAAAGGTCGTAATCATTGGATTTAATCTCATCTTTGGGAACCATAAAGGATTTATCTGTGCGTTTACGTTTATTTTCATCTTTCAGTTTGTCCCAGCGGGCAACTATATCAGGGATATCATTATCATCAACAGCCTGCCGTTTATCATCAAGGCTTAGTCCGTCAGCCTCCATATCATAGAACCAGACATTATCCGTGCCGCCTATCCCCGTCTTTTCAAAAACAATCACAGCCGTGCTCACTCCGGCATATGGTTTAAAAACACCGGACGGCATGGAGATTACTCCTTTGAGGTTATGACTTTCCACAAGCTCCTTTCTCAGGCTTTTATGAGCGTTGCTGCTGCCGAACAAAACACCGTCGGGCACAATAGTGGCGCATCGACCGCCTTTTTTGAGCATTCCCAGCATAAGGGCTATAAAAAGCAGTTCCGTCTTTTTTGTTTTTGTCACTTTTAAAAGATCGGCTGAAACCGATTCATAATCCAGCGATCCTTTAAAAGGGGGATTGGCAAGAATAAGGGTGCAAATCTCCCGTCCGATATTCTGGTCGGAGAGAGAATCGCGATACTCAATATTTGGCCGTTCCACACCATGGAGCATCATGTTCATAGCTCCGATACGGAGCATGGTGCGATCCATATCAAAACCGTAGAACATGTCATTGTTGTAATGTTCTTTCAGTTTCTTATTAGTAAAAATGGCTTTATGATGTTCTTGCAAATACTCGCCGGCAGCGACAAGGAAACCTGATGTGCCGGCCGCAGGATCAGCAATTGTATCTTTTGGCGTAGGTTTTACAAGGAGCGCCATCATATTTATTATATGCCTGGGAGTGCGAAACTGCCCGTTTGTGCCGGAAGTGGATACCTTTGACCGGAAGTGGATACCTTTGAAAGGAGGTATTCATAGAGATCACCTTTGGAGTCTTTTGCTGTCATCCCTATATTATCAATAGCCGTGACGATCTTTTCAAGCATGGCGGGGGTTGGGATCATAAAGAGCGCATCTTCCATATATTTTGAAAAAGCGGAGTTTTTATCGTCATGAAGGTTCTTAATGAACGTGAAAACTCCGTTCTCTGAATTAGTAAAGAGTTGAAACATCTGTTCAGCGCTTTTCTGTTTAAATTGATGCCAACGCAACTCTTGCTCGTTTTCTCCATATATCTTTTCCGCTTTAAGACGAAGCACGGCGGCATTCGCCTCAAGATCGTTCTGCTTGTCATCAAGTCCTTTAATAAAGAGAAGATATGTGAACTGTTCAATAACGGTAAGAGGATTAGTAATTCCCCCGGTCCAAAAAACCTCCCATAGTTTGTCTACTCTGTTTTTAATTTCACCAGTGATCATAAATATTTGCGCCTTTATTTAAATGAATAACTTGTTTTTTTGCTTTTCTATTGTAGTAGTCAAGATTGCATGAGTTCTCTATTCTACCGATAAAATAGAGCAACTACCATTTTGCTTTTAAATACTGATTTTTCGCGGGTTCCACAATCCGCCGGCCTTTAACTGTTTGAGATTGGTTCTTGTATGTCTTTACGTGGCTAAAGTTTAGCGTTTTGCATACTTGTTGTCTACAATAAATTTAAATAATATTGTAGTGTTGATCAACAAGATCATGTGGAAATGCGCGGCAGGTTGAGGTTTCGATTAAAAATAATACGCTAATTGCTGTAAGCCCTTTGTAAATAGGGTGTTGTCAGCTAACAATAATATTAAATGACTGGTTTCGCGTTAGCTACCAGGTGTGGGATATGGCTATTGAAATAAGCGTTATTTTAACACATGGGTCTCCTTCAACTACCACTGTGCTCAGTTTTGTTATAATGTGTGTAAATATTTATATTTGACGTATGATACCGAATACGGTACCATAAAAAATGTATGGGCAATGTTGATAAACTATTAAATAAAGCAAAGAATTGACCAAAAAATTTAACTTTTGATGAACTTTGCAAACTTGCAGAATACTCAGGTTTTACGTTTAGAAATAGAAATGGTAGTCATAAATCTATAAACATCCAAATATTAAACCGCTTATGAATTTTCAACCTGATAAAAATAAGGCCAAGGGCTACCAAATCAGGCAATTGCTTGAGCAAATTGAGATAAACAACTTTTTAGGAGATGACGATGTTTAAATATTCTATTAATCTTTTATGGAGTAAGTCTGACGATTGTTATATAGCGACAATTTCTGAATTTCCAGGATTATCAGCATTTGGAGAAACGCCGGAAAAAGCTGTAAAAGAGGCTAAAATTGCGGCAAAGGGCTTTTTAGAAGTCTATAAAGAAGATGGGGACGCTATTCCTGAACCTGAGATCCTGGAAAATTTTAGCGGGCAGACACGTTTAAGGCTTCCTAAAACTCTACACGCGAAATTAAGTCATGAGGCAAAAACAGAGGGTGTTTCTCTAAATACCTATCTCGTTAGCCTGTTATCAGAAAGACATTCATATAAGGAAATAAAAAAACAGATAGACAGGCTGGTTCCGCGTCAACTTTCAAGTGTTGGATAGCGCTTCCAGAATTAGCGTGAATCATCTTAACGCATTTTCAGATTTCTACTGGATGAAGCTTTAGCCGTCAACTCTGTTTATTTTTACATTAATATTATCGCCGTCAACTTCGAAAATCAGGTAGTGGTGAAATCCGCCTTTTTCTTCCGGGGTATAAATGCTCGCGCCGGCTCCGCCTGAGATAAGGTAACGTGTGGGCTCGCCGGACTTAAACGGCGCTACGCTTGTTATGTTGTCCGGGTCTTGCGGATTGTAGTAAAGGTGCTCATGTGACGCAAGAATGTATGAGATGTTATTATATTTTTCAATAATTTTGTTTAGCTTTTTGAGGCTTGCCGGGTTAAGGCTGTCTTGCGCGCGTTGCGGTTTCATAGGATAATGCATCATGATAAAGATGTGTGTTTTATCTCTGTTGGCGTTCAGGTCGTTACCAAGTTGGTTGAGCTGCGCGTCGCTCATATAACTGAATTCCATATTGTCCGGCGGCGGTAAAGTACCTTTTGGCGGGATGTTTTCAGTGTTAAGGCCGATAAAGCGCGAGTTGCCGTAATTAAAAGCACCGTATGATGGGGCTACCATCGCTTCATAAATAGCATGCATCCTTTTGCTGGGTATATCATCCTTGTCATCCATTTCATGATTGCCGGGCGCATTGAATACAGGAATTCGCGCTGTTTTTGCAAGCTTAAGGTAATCGGCGAATTTCTGTTTAATATGTTTCGCCGGATCTTGCGGATCCTTTCCCTTTACAATATCGCCTAGGCAAAAGGCAAAAGCCGGGCGTTTGGTTCTATGATCATGCAAAGCCGTAAAAATCCCGCTGATAATTGCGCGGGCTTTTTCGCCACCCTGGCTGTCGCCGAACACCGCAAAGGTGAAATGGTTGTTATTACACGGTTCAAGTTTGCCGGTTCCATTCATGGCAGTCAGCAAAGGCAAACCGTTTGTCACAGACTGCTCGGGATTGCATTGAGCGGCCTGTAAGGAACCGATATAGATAAATCCCATAATGAACAAAGCCGGCCCAATTGCGCAAAACTTCTTAAAAAACTTTCTTGAGTAATTATGCCGTTTACATAGTCCAAACAAATTTTTACATAATACTGATTTCATTTTCCACTCCTATCATTAAAAAAAACGCCGGTTATCTTTTTAGGCTTTTTTGTCACCTACAATAAAGTCTTGTTCCGCCTTATCTATCCATTCCTTTTTGAGGATAAGGCAGAGTTGAATCAGGTTGTTTAATTTACCAGACTGTTACAAAAAAAACAATTTAAAACGTGACTCTTGTTTTCCTCTAATATTTTGCAATTGAGAAAGCTGAGATCCTTTGCCTTGACATTAACAGGCAAAAGTAATACCATAGGCAAGTATTACAAATAATTAACTAGGAGAATATGATGAGAGTGACGATTAAAGGGCAGGTTACTATACCAATACATGTGCGCAAAAAGATGGGGATAGCGCTGAATAGTGAAATTGATTTTAAGGAAGAGAACGGCAAGTTTTATTTAACAAATAAAATGAGTCCGACAACAAAAAAGAGCAAGTTTAACCGTTTTAGAGGCGCCGCTACTGTTAAAATGTCAACTGAGGAGATAATGGCATTAACCAGAGGGGAATGATGTGACTGGAATGCTTGTTGATTCAAATGTGATATTGGATATATTTGAAGAAGATCCGGTTTGGTGTGAGTGGTCGGTTTCAACGCTTGACCGATATTGCTATTCTCAGGATTTATATATCAATCCTGTTATTTACGCAGAGATTTCAGTCGGATTTCAACGTATTGAAGAGTTGGAAGTTGCTGTATCCGGATGCGGGTTTAAAATCCAGCAAATCTCAAAGGAAGCTCTTTTTCTTGCGGGAAAAGCATTTCTTAAATATAGAAGACAAAAGGGGGGGAAACGGTCTCCTTTGCCGGACTTCTTTATTGGCGCGCACGCAGCGGTTAATAAGCTGAAACTGATAACCAGGGACGTGGCCCGATACAAAACATATTTCCCTACGGTTAAACTAATTTGTCCTGAGAAATTGTAATAATGCGCCGTCAAGGATGTTGGAATGCGCTCATAAAAGGCCTGTATAAACCGTCGTATGCCTACATTTTTATGTGACCATTTCAGAGCAAAAAAGGATTTACACACCCCTCGTTCCCCTCTTTTTAGAGGGGAGGTTGTTTGTTGTTGTTTGCTCCGGCGCTTAAAGTTATGGGTACGTTTATGGTACAGCTTTTGCCTTTAACCGTGTAAATCCGCGTAATCCGTGTCATCCGTGTTCTATGCTTTTGCTTTTTAATCTGTGTAACCTTTGGTTTTGTTTTTTTACTTTAGCGGTTTGTCCGCGCGAGTTTGGTTTGAATTTTTTATGAAATAAGAAAATATGAAAAAAGGCGTTACTATATTTGCCAGGATATTTGGGGGTTATTTTTTTATAACCGTTTTGCTGGTTACTCTGACCCTGCTTTTCTCATTTAAGGCGATAAAGGGGTATTATATTGATAGTCTTACCGGCAACCTGAAGAATCTTGGAGTTGTTTTGAGTTTGCAAATTGCGCCTTTGCTGGATGATGGGCGGTTTAAGGAACTTGATCTGTTTGTTAAAAAGTTGGGCAAAGAGCTTGAAACGCGAATAACTATTGTTGATACGCAGGGCAAACCTCTTGCTGATTCGGAAAAAGATCCAGGGCTGATGGAAAATCATAAAAACAGGCCTGAAATATTAGAGGCTTTAGACGGTAAAATCGGTAAATCCCTGCGTTATAGCGCTACGCTAAAAGAGGAGATGTTGTATGTGGCAATGCCGCTTGAAAAAGGGGGCAATTTGCTGGGAACGCTTAGGGTAAGCCTGTTTTTAAGCGATATAAACTCTTTAACGGGAAACATTAAAACCAGGATTATTTATATTGCTATTGCTGTTGTAAGCGTTTCGCTTATTATAGCGTTGCTTTTTTCAAGAAATTTGTCAAATCCGATAAAAAAACTTGTGATTGGCGCGCAACAGGTGGCGTCGGGCGATTTTACCGCAAGGGTTTTTCTAAAAAGCCGGGGGGAGATAAAAGGGCTTGCCGATAGTTTTAATACAATGACGGAAAAGGTGGAGTCGCTTTTTACAGACCTCTCTCTGAAAAAAGACGAACTTGCCGGCATTATATCATCTATTCAGGCGGGACTTGTTGTTATCAATAAAGAGGGCAAGGTTATGCTTTGTAACGACAGCTTTATGAAGGTTGTTAATAATGAGCGCGCCGTGGGTTCATTTTATTATGAAATTTTAAGGGGCTTCGGCCTTTGCGGCTTGATAAAGAAGATATTTGATCAAAAGGCGAACTTGACGGAAGAGGTTGAGCTTAATGAAAGTGTTTTTCTATGCGGCGGGGCGTTTATAGCTTCAAAACAAGAGGTTGTGCTGGTATTGCATGATATGACTGAGACAAAAAACCTTGAAAAGATAAAGAAGGATTTTGTTGTTAATGTTTCGCACGAGTTGCGCACCCCTCTTACCGCCATTAAAGGGTTTGTAGAGACGCTGGATGACGAGGTTGAGGAGAGACATAAATATTATCTCGATATTATTAAAAAGCACACTGACAGGCTGGTGAACATTGTAAACGATTTGCTGCTGCTTTCGGAACTGGAGGAGACAAAGCTGGAATTGAACAGGGATGATGTTGATCTGGTCGTTCTGCTGGCAAATGTTATGAAGATGTTTGAACAGAGAATCAGGGACAACGGGTTAACGTTTAAACTTGAGACGGTAAACAGAAACGCAATTATTAGCGCCGACAGCTTTAAACTTGAGCAGATGTTTATAAATCTTCTGGATAACGCTATTAAATACACTGAGAATGGAGCTATAAAGATTTCTCTAACAACGGACGCTGCCAAGGCGTTTATTGAAATCGCCGACACAGGCATAGGCGTGCCAAGAGATGATATTAACCGCATATTTGAGCGGTTTTACGTGGTGGACAAATCCCGGTCCAGAAAACTTGGCGGCACGGGGTTGGGGCTTTCAATTGTAAAACATATTGCTATTTTGCATAACGGCTCTATAAATGTGGAAAGCGAGCCGGGCAATGGAACGAAGTTTACCATATCTTTACCGCTTGAAAGTAAAGCCGAAATATAAGGCCTTGCCTTGCCGGATTTCTACCATTCACTACGCCTCAGCAAAGTTTGAGACGCATTTTGCGCAAAAGAGTTGTCGAAATCTCCGATTGAATCAAGTGTCTCGTTCATCATTCTGGTGATTTCATCCGGCGTGTGCCTCTCCAGATATTCAGCCATTGCTTCAGAAAAAATCTGACTACGCGATTTACGCATACGTTTCGCATGTTTCTCTGCGGCTTGGAAAATAGAATCTGATATTGAAATTGCAGTTTTCATACCAAAAGTATAACCATGGTTGAGAAGTTGTCAATCAAAATAGCGTAACACAGGGTGGCGCATCCGCGAGTTGAATATTTATTAAAAACATTGTTCAGATATTACTTAAAAAACTAAAAAACATGCCGAAAATAGGGTATAGGCTTTTTTTGAGAATGTTAAGCGAGGCATTGTTAATTGTTGTTTTTCCAGCTTGTTCAATACTTATTTAAGCATTATAATATTAATATGTTTGACTAAATTTTTATAGCGTTAACTTTAAGGGCATTATTATGATATCTTCAATTGGAATATCACAAAGCGGCTTGCTGGCGGCGTCAAAAGTCTTAAATGTATCAGCAAACAATATTGCCAACAGCAACACTGCCGGCTTTAAAAAAGACGCGGTTACATTGAGTGAAGGCGAGAACGGCGGGGTTGATGTTAGCGTGTCAAAAAGCAGAGATGGGGCAACCGGCGTCAAGTTTGAAAACGGCAAAAGGATTGAGACGTCAAACGTTAACATTGCTGATGAATTTGTCACTCAGATTGTTGGAGGACATCAATTTACCGCTAATTTGACTGCTTTAAAGAGCGTTATTGAGCGTGAGGGCGAACTTTTAGATGTGCTTGCTTAGTAGAAATTTTAGATTTTGAATTATGGATTTTAAATTAGGCTGTATACCCTAAACGTAAATTCAACATTTTAAATGTTGTCAAACTAAAAAAAGCGCAAATGACTAAACAAATTTATTTTGGTTTTAGTTATTTGCGCTTTTTTTTTGGTCAAATAGATCCTCCATTTAAGGAAAATACAATTGTCAGCAAAAACTTCAAATTATTCATATTATAATACGATTAAATGTTATACAATGCTGATTTATATTTACACTTTGCATGATGCAACCATCATAAATATATATACAGTTCAATCAACTAAACGGGGATGATTATGACTCAAAATAAACGCAGGAAATTTTTGAAAAAAGCGGCTTTGACCACTGTTGCCGCCACAGGAACGGCTTTGGCGTTTGGCGCCCCGGCTGTTCATGCCGGTAAAAATTTAAACTGGAAAATGACCACTGCATGGCCGCCGCATTCCCCGTTGTTAGGGGAGGGGGCGGATATGCTGGCTAAATTAATTGATGAGATGTCCGGCGGAAGGCTTAGGATACAGGTGTATGGAGGCGGCGAGCTTGTTCCGGCATTGCAGGCTTTTGACGCGGTAAGCCAGGGCATGGTGGAGATGGGGCACGGAACTCCATATTTTTGGTCGGGCAAAGCTCCGGCGGCTCAGTTTTTTACAGCAGTGCCGTTTGGTATGACCGCGCAGCAAACAAACGCGTGGTTTTATGCAGGCGACGGATTAAAACTTTGGAACGAGCTTTACGCTCCATTCAATTTAATATCAATGCCCATAGGCAATACAGGCGTTCAAATGGGCGGTTGGTTTAACAAAGAGATAAATTCAATAAGCGATATAAAAGGACTGAAAATGCGAATACCGGGCCTTGGAGGCAAGGTAATTGCCAAAGCAGGGGGCACGGTTGTTCTGTCTGTCGGCAGCGAGATATATATGAACCTTGAGCGTGGTGTAATAGACGCAGCTGAGTGGGTAGGGCCGTATCATGATTACCTTATGGGGTTTTACAAAACAGCCAAATATTATTACTATCCGGGCTGGCAGGAGCCGTCAGCCGCAATTGAGCTGTTTATAAATAAGAGGGCGTTTGAAAAATTGCCGGCGGAATTGCAAACTATTATCAAGACCGCGGCATACAGGGCAAATATGTGGATGTTGTCGGAATTTGAATCACGAAACAATACTTATCTACAAAAGTTGACGGTTGGGCATAATATTCAGCTTAAGAAATTTCCGGATGAGATTCTTAAATCATTCAAAAAATTTACTTACGAAGTGATAGATGAGATGACGGCTAAAGACGCTATGAGCAAAAAGGTTTATGAATCATACAGCAAATTTCAAAAAGATGTTTCCAGTTGGTCTGAAATTTCGGAAAAGGCGTACCATTCAATGATGAGTTTATAAGTAAATCTTTTATTTTAAGGAGATTGGCAAAATGAGAAAGTATTTAGGATGTATTTTTTTGTTTTTAGCTGTTTTATGCGCCGGCCAACAATCCGCGCTTTTTGCTCAGGGCATCATAACCACGGTGGTTGGCAACGGCAGCGCCGGCTTTGGCGGCGATAATCCGGTATTGGCTATTGAAGCGCAAATGTCAAATCCTTCCGGGGTGGCTGTTGACGGCGCGGGCAACATATTTATTGTGGACACCGGCAACAATCGTATTCGCAAGATAGACGTTAACGGCAATATCACAACAATCGCAGGCAACGGGCAGGCCGGTTTCAGCGGAGATGGAGGGCCGGCAACTCAAGCCTCGCTTAATTCTCCGGTTGGGATAGCTCTCGATGCCGCGGGCAACTTGTACATATCCGACAAAGAGAATAATCGCGCGCGGAGAATTAGCGTAGAAGGGGTAATAAGCACTATAGCCGGCAACGGAGACACTGTTTTTGCCGGGGACGGCGGGTTGGCCGTGGAAGCGTCTTTAGCTTCGCCGTTAGGCATTGCAGTGGACGGAGCCGGAAATGTTTTTGTAACCGACGTTACAAATCATCGTGTTCGTAAAATAAATCCGGAAGGCATAATAACCACGGTGGCGGGCAACGGCGGCGCAAATTTCGGCCCTGACGGAGGCCTTGCCACGGAGACTTCCGTGGCGGATCCGGAAGGTGTTTTTGTTGACGAAAACGGCAATATTTTTATTGCCGACACTAGAGCGCATAAAGTGCGCAAGGTTGGCGTTGACGGAGTAATAACAACAATTGCCGGCAACGGAGACTCCGGGATTACAGGGGAAGCAAACGGAGACGGCGGGCTTGCGGTTGACGCCGCGATTGGTTTTCCCATAGGCGTGTTTGCAAATAACGGCAATGTTTATATTGTTGATCAACTCAAACATGTTGTGCGCAAGGTTGACGCTGATGGAATAATAACCACTGTCGCGGGCAACGGCAGGGGCGGCGGCGTTGTCGGCGAAGGTTTTGGAGGCGACGGCGGGCCGGCGACGGACGCTTTTTTGGCTTTGCCTTCCGGAGTGTTTGTTGACGGCGCCGAGAACATATTCATTGCCGATAGCGTGAATAACCGCATTCGTAAGGTAAACGCCGAAGGTATAATTACAACAGTGGCGGGAAACGGCGTGGAAGGATTTGGAGGGGACGGCCTTGCGATTGATGCGTCAGTGAATGAGCCGGAATCCATTGCGATTGATAACGCCGGCAATATATATGTGGCTGATACTAAAAACAATCGGGTTCGCAAAGTTGACGCAAACGGTATGGTTACAACCGTGGCCGGAAGCGGCAGGGCTGAATTTGGCGGCGACGGCGGGCCGGCGGTTGAAGCTTCATTAAACTTTCCCAGAAGCGTTTATGTGGATGGGGCGGGCAATATTTTTATTGCTGATAATTTTAACCATCGAATTCGCAAAGTAGATACTGAAGGCATAATAACAACGGTGGCCGGCAATGGCGGGGCCGGGTTGGGATCAGACGGCGGATTGGCGGTTGACACCTCATTGCTTGACCCGGAAGGCGTGTTTGTTGATAGCGAGGGGAATATATTTATCGCCGAGCCCAGGGCTCATGTTGTTAGAAAGGTAGGACTGGACGGTATTATTAGAGCTTTTGCAGGTAGCGGAAATAGCGGTGTTGCCGGCAATATAAGCGGCAACGGCGGCCTCGCCGTTAACGCAGACCTGGGGTTTCCAATAAGCGTTCATGGAGACAGCTCGGGAAACATTTATATTGCGGATCAAACCGGACATGTAATACGCAAGGTAAACGAGGGAGGAATAATATCCACCGTTGCCGGAACAGGCAACGGCGGAGGCATTGTCGGCGAGGGATTTGGAGGAGACGGCGGGTTGGCTAAAGACGCTTTCCTTGCATTGCCTTCGGGTGTGTTTGCTGATGAATCAGGAAATGTTTTTATCGGTGATTCTCAAAATCACCGCATTCGGGTTGTTGGGGGCAATGGGGTTATTAACACTATCGCCGGCAATGGAACCCCGGGTTTTGGAGGGGACGGCGGGCTTGCTATTGAGGCTATGCTGGCGTTTCCCGGAGGCGTTGCGGTTGATCAAAACGGAAACATTTTTATTGCGGACACCAATAACAACAGAATCCGCAAGGTTGAAGGCGGCGAGGTCCCGACAGCGGCGACTCCGGCTTCGATTGTGTTAAATGACAGTCAAATAAGCGTTCCACTGCCGTTTGACAGGCTGGCTATCAGGTGCAGATCCGTGCTTGCAAAGGTTTTGAACAGCGATGGCGAGCCTATTGCGGGAGTAAATGTTTCGGCTGAAAGCGCGGATGAAAATATAGTGTTTATCCCACAAGCTTCCGCGCGCTCAAACAGTGTAGGAAACACGGTGTTTAGCGTATGCGGGTTGTCGCCGGGGGAAACAGATGTCGTTTTTACAGCAGAACCTGGTTTGCGCGAAGTTATGCGTGTGATTGTAAATGAAGAAGAGTAGTTTTTTTTAGTGACTGTCCTTGTATTAATAAAATTAAAATTCAGGAGTAAATTATGATATTTAACCGGGGTTTCTCTTTGCTGATAAAATGCTCTTTTACGGGCGTGATAACGGCTGTTGTTTTTTGCGGTTCACTGTGTTTTAATTTGCATGTTTGTAAAGCGGCAAGTTTGCCTATTTTGGATTTTTACAATGAGAAAGCCATTGCAATAGCGCTTGAGCCTGTAAACCGTATTAGAAAAGAGTTGGAACGCGCGGCTATTAGTTCTGGAAGCTTTGAGGCAAACAATGTTGAGACGGTTTTTGAGTCGTCAAAAGATTTTAAATGGGTGTTTAACGCTAAAGGTATTTCGTTAACGGAGCCGGCTGTTGATAAAAACGCCGGAACTGTTTTTGTCCCTGAAACAGAGATTGATTTTAAAGTAAATTTAAAGAAAGGAACCTTTCTTTTTGAAAACCCGCGTAGTAGTCTTTACGCATTAAATCCGGAATTGTCTGGAAGCAAAAGGCGTTTACTTGCTAAAAAAGGCCTTCAAAAATGGGTTGCCGGCAGTTTGGAGGGAGTGATAGCTTTTCCTCCGCAGGTTCTTGATGACGGTTCTGTTTTTGTGGCGTCGATAGCCGGTGATTTTGATATTAAAAACAAGGCAAAAGGGGAATTTAACAGTCGTTTGTTTGCGTTTGACAAGGCCGGCGGCTCTAAATGGGCCAATCCTGTGGAATTTGACGGCGAATTATTTACTGCGCAACCTGTTGTGGGCGCTGAAGGCTCAATATTTTTTACAAGCGCGCGGTTTCCAAAGGGGTTTAAGGATATTACTACGGAAGATATAAACGGTGTTGTTTGCGCTGTGGACTCGTCGTCAGGTTCTGTAAAGTGGGTGTTTGATCCCGGCAAGGCTGTGGGCAATGGCAATATGATGGTTGTGGCTCAACCGGCTTTGAATGAAAATGAAGACATACTGTTTGTGGTCGCAATAAATCCTGTCACATTTGAAAAAATTCAAGGTTCTGTTGTGACGACTATCAAACAAACAGGCGATAGCGGAGCTGAATTGATTAGCTCGGCTACCGGCAATGTTTTGGACGCAATAGGCAAGGGTGAAAGCTTTGATTCTATTGTGAATAAATTGGAGACTGATTTACAAGGCGAGCTTAAAGCGCCGGCAAATGCGTTGATTGATGATTTGTTGAAAATGACTACCCTGTTTGCGTTAAACTCTCAAAGTGGAGAAGTCAAATGGCAATCTCTTTTGCATGGTATCGGTTTCTCTTCGCCTGTTTTGATTGACTCTGAAACTGTTAGCGTTGCGGGGGCCAATTTTTCAACGGATGTAGGCGTGAATGTTGAAGTTGAGCAGGTTGATTTTGACGCCGCCGATCCGCAGGGCTCTATTAACTTTACGTATCTAATAGGTCTTGAATTCAACGCCGGCAGCATGACAACTAATTTTGGGTCAATAGCCGGTCTGTCGGTAAATGATGGCAATGTTTTATGGGCAAAGAATATAAACGAGCCTGTCTATCATGCTCCGGTATTGCTGCCTGATTCCGGCAATATTATTGTCGGGGCGAGCAGTTTTAAAACTAAATCCGGAGATGCGGAGAAAGAGCTGAGCCCGATGATTGAATTTAAAAGCAAACTATATGCAATTGACAAAAAAGACGGAGATGTTAAATGGGAAACTGAACAGTTTGATGGTCTGTTTGGAACTGTTGAACCTAATTTAATTAACCGTTCTGTAATTGTTGCGGGATCAAACGGCAGTATATACTTTCCTTTATTAAATAGAAAAAGCGACGGCGAAACCAAAACTACAGCGACTACCACTATTCAAGCTGTAAAACCGGATGGTTCGTTGCAATGGTCAAAGCCATTCACTACTGAAGGTTTGTTAACGGCAGCGCCTGTTTTGGACGAAAAAATGTCAACAGTTCTTTTTGGCATGGTTGACAACAGCAAAAGCGGCAGGGGCAAGAAAAAGGGCTTGAAAAGCAAATTTATAGGAATAAGACAATCAGATGGGCAGGTATTTAAAACTGTTGATATAGACGGGGCTCCGATTTCATCTGTTGCTGTAGACGAAGATAGGGGGGCAGCCTATTCAGCGACTTCCAACTTTAAAGTGAATAAAAAATCTTCCGTGATTAATTTTTCAACTTTAGTTCATGCAATTGAGTTAAATTGATTATTTATGAAATTTCATACCTTAACTTTTCCTGCCTATATTTTATAAGATGAGCGTAAATATTTTCTTTAGCAACCAACTTGAATTACTAGGCGAGCGATTATCAGATAATCAACGCGAAGAGATCAGGGAAAATATAAATATTTTTCCCGGCTCTTCAATATTAGTTCCCAATAATAATCTGAAAAAATGGTTGCAGATTGAAATTGCCCGGCATCTAGGAATAGCCGCAAACATTAAATTTTCATTTCTCGAACGCGGATTGTGGGAACTACTTTGCGGCCTGGACAATAGCGGCGAAACCATTGAATTCATTGATAAAGACGCTCTTCGTTTAATGATACTTTTTTTAATACGGAATCTGGATAAAAACGATAAAGATTTTGCGCCGATCAGGGATTATCTTTTAATTGACGGGCAATATAAACGCAGCGATTATACCAGGCGTATTTGGCAGTTGTCAGAGCGGTTGGCGATGTATTTCAGGGAATATGAATATCACAGGATGGAAATGGTAGGTTCATGGCTTAGCGGGAAGGGGCATGCGAAAAATGAAAACAGTATGGAACTTTGCCAGATGTTGCTGTATAGAAAACTGTTTAGCGGCGATGATGGTTTATGTTTGAACATTGCCGGCAAAAGACGCATGACGCTTTCGCAGTATGCAAATTTGATATTCTCGCGATTGAAGAATGAAAAAATCAATAGGGGAGAGACAAAAAAGCGGGCCCACCTTTTTGGTTTGTCTCAAATATCCCAATTTCATCAATATTTAATAGCTAATCTTGGCGAACATTATGACATTGACATATATACATTTAATCCTTGTTGTGAATTCTGGGAGGATGTTGAGACGCCAGGTGAAAAGAGATGGAGAATGATTAAAAACGCCGGCAGCCTCTCTATTTCAGAATCTGAATTCGCAAATGGCGAATTGGAAGAGGCCGACAATTTGTTGCTTCAATGGTGGGGAAAACCCGGCAGGGAAAATATAAGGTTAATGAGCGAGATTACAGATTACAACTTTCATGAGCTTTATTGCCTGAATGATTTGCAGGAAGCTGAAAATGACACGGTTTTGCAAAGATTGCAAAGACATATTCTTTTTAGAACAGCTTCCGGCAAAGACGCGGATTGCGCGTTGTCTCAAGATCGAAGTTTGCAAATAACTGCATGTCCAGGTGTATTTAGGGAAGTTGAAACTGTTTACAACAGCATTATTTTTAATATGGAGGATGACAAAAGCCTTAATTTGACCGATATTGCCATTCTTGTGCCTGACATGGGCAAATATAAAAGCGCTGTGACTTCTGTTTTTAACCGAAAACCGGCTCATATTTCATATAATTTGATTGATTCAACCGCAGAGAAGGAGTCTGTGTTCGGCAGGGCGGTTATTGATCTATTGAAACTGGCCGAAGGCTCGTTTAACCGGCGTGAAGTATTTTCATTGGTATTGAATCCTTGTTTTCTTTCAAAATTTAAAATTGAGCGTCAAGAAGCGCGCGCATGGGTGAAATGGGCGGATGAGTTAAATGTTTTTAGAGGGTTTGATACGCCGAATCCTAAAAACGGGCAATATTCGGATGTTAAGGCGCACACATGGCAAAACGGTATGAAACGGCTTCGATTTGGCCGTATAATGGATGTTTCTGAAAATTCTGAAATATTCGGGAGGTTTAACGATTATAAAAGCATTGTGCCTTATAATATTGCGCTATTTGATGATGAGGAGTTCGTTGAGAGGTTTTGCGCGGTTTTAGAAATTTTACGTAATAGAATAATGACTTTGCGTCACAAACAGTTGAGTTGCGCGGATTGGAGGGATAAAATAACAGGGCTTATAAATGAATTTCTCGACATTCCGGATGAATATCCTCAAGAGGAGCGAATAAGGCACTCTCTATTTAACGGCCTGCAGGAGCTGGCAATTTATGATAATTTCGGCTATTCCGATCATGGAAACAGCTCTGTTGATATTAAAGCAGATACTAACGCACTTTTTGATCATTCAATGATAATCGAGTTTATTAAAGCAAAGTTAAAGACAATCTCAAGCAGCTACGGCGCATATTTAACCGGCGGCGTGACAGTATCAGAACTTCAACCTATGAGGCCGATTCCTTTTAAAATAATGTACATAATGGGAATGGGCGAAGGCGAGTTCCCGGGCAAGCATAATCAGTCGATCTTAGATTTACGTCCGGCAACAAGAAAAATAGGGGATGTGAACAAAACAGAAGCCGATCGTTATATGTTTCTCGAAGCGCTTGCCTCTACCCGCAAAAAACTATACCTTACTTATGTGTCAAAAGACCTGAAAAAAGATGAGGACTTTATGCCCTGTTCCATAATTCTGCAAATTCGCCAATATATAGAAGCTGAAATATTGCATAATAGCGCTCATTTCAAAATAGAAGAGGTTCCATTACAAGGGCATAATAAAATTTATTTGAAGGATAGCACAGACAATTGGTCTGATGTATTGGTTAATTTCTCAGAAACTGACCGTTTAGCATGCTTAACAGGAAACAGTCTGATTAATAAAGCGACTGTAAATAGAAGCGGTAAATTTGCCGGCCAAAAGTATTGGCCGGATATTAATATTGAAGACAAAAACGCAAACGCCGCCCATGAATTGGAAAAAATTACTTTAAGGCGTTTAAGGCAATTCCTTGAAAATCCGGCAGCATTTTCCATAAAACGAGACCTTAATATATATGATGAAGAGATAAATGATAAGTATTTAGCTGAAAATGAGCCGTTTTTCTCAAAATTTCCACTTGACTATAGCATTGAAATGGATTCCTTAGAGCATTTTGTAAATAATTTTAAAGAGCGCAATAATAATGCCGTGGAAATTGAAGTTTTTGATTATTTTGATAATTACTATAAAAGTTGCGTGTTAACCGGGACAGCTCCAGGCAAAGGTTTTAATGCACTGGATAAAAAAAAGTTGAAAACAGCGCTTAAGAGCCGTTTTCCAAAATTGCTGGAACTATTCCAAAAGATTGAGAATAGTGATAAACTTATTAGATGGGTATTTTTGGGCAATGGAAATGCCGTTGATAAAGTTAAAAGCAGAGGTGGATCATTTACCGATAGATTTAGAGCCGACGATTTGACAGTCAGGGAAAAAGGAGAGCTGGAGTTGCCTCCATTGCGGCTTGAACTGCATAATGAAACAAAAATAGAAATTCACGGCTCTATTCCTATAATTTGGCTTGATAAACAGGGCTGGAACACGCTCGTGATTACCACGAAGCAAAAAACAAGTGAAAAACTGCCTGAAAAGCAGGTTTTAGAGCCATTTTTATTTTACATTGCCATGGTTTCATGTGAAACCGGCAAAAATATATTTAAAAATAAGCCGTTTACAATACATTATATATGTAGAGAGCAAGTGAAATCATGGATGTACAATATTAGCTCGGAAACTGCAAAAGAGTATATAAATAATTTAATGAATGATTTTTTTGCAAAAAACAGGTTTGATCTTATTCCATTTGAAGCTGTTTTAAAACTAAGCAAAGATTTTGATAGAAATTTGCAAAGCAATGATATCAATTTAGAGCAGATAAGAAATAAATATAAAAAAAAATTAGAAGATTTAATAGATGATGACGTTGATTTGTCTGAATTGTTGGAATTATCAAAGGCAAAATCTCCAAAAGACGCTTTTGACAAGGTTAACAGCCGTTTTGCCTTGTTTTTTGCAGCTAAAGAAGTGGCATCATAAAAGTTACGACAAATGTATTTAAATTAAAAAAAATAGCAAATAAGCTTTCTAAAATATATTTGACAACGTATCTACAATATTGTATATTTGTAAACTTGTAACCTGTGGAGGGTGTTACAGCTATTTCGTACCTTTATAAATTTGATGGCGATATTTGTATTGTATTGAAAAAATTTAGCCGGCCTTTTTTACATGCAGCAATGTCTAAATCTAATTTTTGTATGAATTAGCTCTGTTAACACAGCTTTATGAACCAAAAAAGATTTAATAGAAAGGAGGTGGAAGACAAATAAATAGTTTTTAATTCTTGTTTGTTGTTTTTTATTTGTTTGAAACAGCTTCATTTTACAAAATATTGTTTTTTTAATTGAAAACGGAGGGATAATAGGACAATGGCGCAATCAGCTAATGCATTTTTTGACCAGTTGGAGAAAGATTGTTTAAATCACCCAGCTTTAACACACTCATATTTGGATAAACTTAACAAAGGTAAAGCAGATCGTGGAGCCATCAAAATTTTGGCTGAACAGTACTACTGCTTTTCAAAACATTTTTCTAGATACTTGGCAGCATCTATCGCCGCTTGCCCTAATGAAGCAGCTAGAGCTCCATTAATCAAGAATTTGTTTGAAGAATATGGTGGCAGATCAGAGGAAAACAAGGGTATGGATGCTGAATTAACTCATCCTGCCATTTTCCGTATGTTCCTTAAAGCTTCAGGCGTTGATACAAGCCCTTCTGGATTAGAACAGATTAAGGCTCTTCCAGAAACAAAACTTTTCGTTGAAAAGTATCTTAACTTGGGAAATATGCACTATGTAGCTTCACTTGGAGCGCTTGGGCCAGGAACGGAATATATTGTTCCTACAATGTACACTCCAATTCGTGAAGGTTGCAGAAAAGCAGGTTTTTCAGAAGATGACGTTCTTTTCTTCTCAGCTCACATTGAATTAGATGTTGAGCATGGCGCTAACATCAGAACTTCTTTGATGCCTTTCGCAGAAACAGAAGAAAATCAGTCATTGATGAGAGAAGGGGCTTTAGATGTTCTTGACGCTAGAGTTGTGCTCTGGAATGGTCTTGAAAGAGCTAGTGGTTTATAAGAAAATCTGAGCAAAAATGTGTTATCGTAAAATGGAGTATTGAGATTGGTTTCATCCAACTCAATGCTCCATTTACTTATATTTTCGTAAAGAAAGGAGATTTTGGCAATGGGAAGTTTGTTAATTCCGAATAAAACTGCTGCTACTGCTACTAAGACAAGGACAGGGGAATCCGTGCAGCCAATGAGTGGTATGTGCGTAACTTGCTTGGATGGTTGTCCTGGTTTTTGTGAAATAGGTAAATCAGCTTATAGAGGACCTGAAGTTATATATCCTGAACCATTTGGTAAAATTACATCAGGTAATCAAAAAGAATATCCAGTTGATTTTACACATTTCAACATTACTGGTTCTATTACAGGTCATCATCAGGTTGAATATGATCTGTTTACAAATGTTAACCTTGAGACTTCTATGGGTCGCGATAATGGTTTGAAATTAAGCTTGCCGTTAATTTGCACAGGCTTAGGTTCAACTAAAATTGCTAAAGATCATTTTGGCTCATTAGGCACCGGCGCCGCTATTTGCGGTTCAGGTATAGTTATTGGTGAAAACGTTGCAGGTATGGACGACGAATCAACTATTACTAATGGCAAAATTTCTGATAGCCCTGATTTGGTTGGAAGATTCAAATCATTTAAAGATTTCCAGAAAGACGGCAAAGGTTTTATCGCTATACAGGCTAACCAGGAAGACTGGCGTTTGGGCGTCTTAGAATACAGCCTTGAAAAATTAGGCGCTGACGCTGTTGAACTTAAATGGGGCCAAGGCGCTAAGAATATTGGCGGCGAGGTTAAATTAACAACACTTGAAAAAGCCCAGAAGATGAAGAACAGAGGCTATGTTGTTATTCCTGATCCAGAAGATCCTGTCGCAATTGAAGCTTTCAAAGCCGGCACTATTGAAGGTTTTGAAAGACACACCAGAATGTGCGCTATTTCTGATTATTTACCAAGAGCTGTTGATGGTTTTATTAATAACGTTGAACATCTTAGGGCTTCCGGCGCTAAATATGTTTTCCTTAAAACCGGTTCTTACCGTCCAACTGATTTAGCAAGAGCTTTAAAATTTGCTTCATTATCAAGATGTGACGTTCTCACTATTGATGGTTCAGGTGGAGGAACAGGTATGAGCCCTTGGAGAATGATGTGTGAGTGGGGTGTTCCTACTATTTACATCGCTGCAATGACTTATACAATGTGTAAACGTCTTGCTGATAGAGGCGAATACGTTCCTGATATTGTGCTTGCTGGTGGTTTGTCTTTTGAAGACCACATTTACAAAGCATTTGCAATGTTATCTCCATTTATTAAAGCTGTTGGTATGTCTCGTTCAACAATTTGCGCTGCTATGGTGGGTAACACTATCGGCAAATCTGTTGAAGAAGGAAAGACTGTTAAACCTGCCGGCAATTACGGCAACACAGCTGATGAAATCTTCTACTACTCAACACAAGCTAAGAGCCAATTTGGCGATGTTCCTAAAGGCGCTCTTGGAATGTACTCTTACTATCAGAGACTTGCAACTGGTTTGAGACAGATAATGGCTGGTTCTAGAAGACAGAACCTTCAGGATCTCACTAGAGATGATATCTTCTCTTTGACCAGAGAGTGTGAAGATGTAACAGGTATTTCTTACATAATGGATTACGACAGAGAAAAAGCTGAACGAATTCTTGATGCGTAACATTGTGTTTTGAAACACAATCACTTTAAGTGGGCGCAATATCAACTGTTATTTTGTTGATATTGCGCTTTTTTTTTGGGCGTTTTTACGTTTTGTTTTTCTGAGGTTAAGGTTTTATAAAAATATTGCTATGGAGTTAGTTAAAACAGAAGAAGTTAAAGATAGAAGCATGCTGCCGGCGTCTGTTTGCTGGGATTTGTCGAAGTTATTTACAAATGATGACGAGTGGGAAAGCGGATTGCGCCAATTTGAAGATATGATGCCGGAGGTAGGGGGCTTTAAAGGCGAATTAAGTGCCTCAGCGAAAAGGCTTAGAGAGTGTCTAGAGTTTAATAATAAAATCGAATTGCTGGAGGAGCGCCTTGAGTATTACGCGCAATTACGGGCCGCTGAAGATGGGGGGGATTCCAAACGTCAAAGTCGATTAGCCAGGATTGTTAATGTTTCAAGCCGATATGGAGCTCTAAAGAGCTATCAAATTCCTGAAATCCAGGCCATTCCTGACGAAAAGATGAAGTCTTTTTTGCAAAGCGATGAACTAAAAGAGTATGGCATAACTCTAAAAAAAATATTGAGGTTTAAACCACATGTGTTAAATGAAGGTGAAGAGCGTTTGTTGGCGCTTCAGGCAGAGTTTTCGCAAACAGCTCAAAAGGCGTTTTCAGCTCTTGCGGATGTTGATATTAATTATGGAAATATTGAAACAGCGGATGGAACAAAACCGTTAACGCAGTCAACATATGGTTCATTTATTATAAAACAAGATCGCGATGTTAGGAAGCAGGCATATTTTGGTTTGTTAAAAGGGTATGATGAACATAAACACACTATTTCAAGCCTTTTTTACGGAAGCGTTCAATTAGATGTATACACTGCAAAGGTCAGAAAGTTTAATTCCGCGCTTGAAGCAAGCTTATTTCATGATAATATTCCGGCTGCCGTTTATGACAATCTTATACAAACAATTCACGCAAACCTAAGTTCTCTACATCAATATTATAAACTACGCAAACAGGTTTTAAAGCTTGACGTTTTGAGGCTTTATGATTGCAAAGTTCCATTGTTGCCTAATATTGAAAAACGACATACATATGAGCAAGCAACTGAAGTTGTGCTTAAAGCGGTCCAGCCTTTGGGAAGTGAATATATTTCTGTTTTAAAAGACGGGCTTTTTAGCGGTTGGGTTGACCGTTATGAAAACAGAGGCAAGCATTCCGGCGCCTTTTCCGCAGGCTCTTTTGCCGGTGATCCGTACATGCTTTTAAATTTTAAAGATGACTCTTTTAATGATGTGTTTACACTGGCGCATGAGGCCGGGCATTCGATGCATTCATGGTATAGCGCTAATAATAATCCGTTTCAGCATTACAATTACACAATATTTGTCGCAGAGGTTGCTTCTACATTTAATGAGCAGCTTTTGATGCGCCACCTTTTAAATGAAACTGATGATAAACAATTCCGCGCTTACCTAATCAATAAACAACTCGACGACATCATCGGCACCATTTTCAGACAGACAATGTTTGCAGAGTATGAGAAAATTACGCATGAAATGGTGGAGAAAAATGAACCTTTGACTATTGACGCGTGTAGAGATGTTTATCAGAAACTGCTTGAAAAATATTTCGGTCCTGAAGTCGAGACCGATTCTGTCGGCAATCTTGAGTGTTTAAGAATACCTCATTTTTACCATGCGTTTTATGTTTATAAATATGCCACCGGGTTGTCGGCCGCGATTGCGTTGTCGCGGAACGTTATTGAAGGCGAGGACGCAGAGCTTTCCAGATATATTAATTTCTTGAAATCGGGCGGGTCAAAGTATCCATTAGAACAACTTAAGGATGCAGGTGTAGATATGACGGCTCCGGATGCGGTAAACGCTTCAATGACATTATTTAAATCGCTTTTAAGTAGTTTGCAAGAGTTGTTGAAATAAATATTTAGGGGACAAGATGGATATTGTTTTGATTGTTGTTTTTATTATTGCGATATGCGCTTGTTCATATTTGTTAGGCGCTTACACCACCAAAACAAAAATGATCGCAAAAAGGGAGGAAGAGGAAAAAGAGAAAGAAAAGGAAGATAGTAAAAAAAATCTGATTGGAAAAATATTTACATTAGATGCTAAGGAAGAAGAGATAGACCTATACTCCGACGAAAAATTATCAAGAACCTTGTGCCAGGCAAACGGCGGCGCTCAGGCCATGATAATTAGCTCATACAGAGAGCAACCGGATGATGAATATTATCTGTCGTTTGAAATTGATGTTATAAGTTCAAAGGGCCACGAAGTTACAGCCTGGATACCGTCTTTCTTAGTGGATGCGGATAAATTGCAAGATTAACCGTCACAAAAGCTAAAATTACAAAATGAACAAATAGGGGGGCAAGATGGATATTATCTGGGTTGTGGTTTTTGTTATTGCGGTTAGCATTTGTTCATATTTGTTGGGCTCCTACACAGGCAAAATAAAAGAGCGCACAAGAAAAGAGGAAAAGAAAAAGGCAAGAAGAAATCTGATTGGGAAAACATTCACTTTAGATCCAAAGGAAAAAGAGATAGACCTATACTCCGATGAAAAATTGATGAAAAATCTATGCCCGGCAAGAGGCGGCGCAAAGGCATTAATTGTAGGCTCGTTCAGGGAAAAGCCGGATGATGAATATTATCTATCTTATGAAATTGAAACTATGAGTTTGGGGCAAAAGGTTACCGGCTGGATACCGTCATTTTTTGTTGATGAAGAGAAAATCAAATAGTTCAACAAAGCTGCCGGAGTTAAGGCTATAGCCTTTTATTCATCATCTATTCATTATCTGCATTAATTAGATTTTCATTCCGTTCGCAATTTCATTTAACGATTCCATGTCAAGCGCTGTAATCTGGTTTTTGTCTGAGTCTATAACTCCCTTATCTTTTAGTTTTTTAAGAGTTCTTGACAGTGTTTCGCTAACAGTTCCGAGTTTTAAGGCAAGGTCTGTTTTTTTCATATCAAGTTTGAATTTGTTGGATTTGTTTTTATCGGCGAGTTCGATAAGATATCTGGCTAATCTTGCCGATACCTCTTTTAGTGATAAATCTTCAATTGTTGCCGCAAATTTTCTAAGTTTTGTTGAAAGCGCTCCAAGCATTTTAATGCTGATTTCAGGATCATTTTTTATCAATTCTAAAAATTTCTTTTTTTGAATAAACAATAGAGATGATTCTGCTATTGTTTCCGCATACGCAGGATATGCTTTCCCTGAAAACATTGCGGCTTCAGCAAACATCTCACCGGCTCCACAAATATGCAAAACATGTTCTTTGCCCTCGGGCGATAGTTTAAATATCTTTACTTTGCCGGAATTCACAAAATAAAAACCATCGGCTTCCTGGCCTTCAGAAAATACATGCGCGCGTTTGCTGTATTTCTTGTCAATAACTATACTCTTTATCTTTTCAAGATCGTCTTCAGGCATATCAGAAAAGAATGGTATTTTTTTGAGAATTTCTAGCATTAAACCTGAAAAGCAGGTTTCCCTACTTTTAACATAACATAATAATTATTATCAGACGTTTTAAAAATTATCTATTTCTTTAAGATTTGCGTTAAACGTCCTCTATTCAAGGCTCCTAGTCCTTGAAATTGTCAAATTGCAAAGGCATATCAATATCAGCCTCTTTTAGAAATGCTATTATTTCCTGTAAATCATCTCTCTTTTTACCAGTAATGCGGATTTTTTCGCCCTGAATAGCTGCTTGAACCTTTATTTTTGTTTCCTTAATCATTTTGACTATCTTTTTGGCTAGTAATTGTTCAAGGCCCTGGCGTAAAGTAACGAGCTGTTTTGATTCATTAACGGCAATTTTGATTTCATCCAGTTTCAGGCACGTAATATCTATGCCGCGTTTGCTTAGCTTGGTCTTTAGAATTATAAGCATTTGTTCTAAAAAGAAATCTGTTTTTGCGACCATACTCACAACATTATCATCTATTGTGAATTTAGCGTTTGCTCCTTTAAAATCAAACCTGTTTGTTATCTCTTTGTTTGCCTGGTCAATAGCATTATTGACCTCATGCATCGTTAATTCTGAAACAATATCAAATGACGGCATCTGTTTTGTAATCCTTTCCTTTTATCATAAATGTTAAAAACTACTTTAATATAGTGTTGTAAAGCGCTCCAATTACTTCGTTTGTTTTATCAGTTTTGGTCATTTTCATGTTTAATCGGCTCAAAAGATTAATAGATTCAATGTTTTCAGAGCTGGTTTTAGTTATTATCCTCCGGACTTTCAGGTCGGAAAATGCGTAAATTAGCGCTCTTTTGCATGCCTCTGTAGCGTACCCTTTGCCCCAGTAATCAAAACGCAATTTGTAGTAGAGTTCAATCTCTAAGGATCTCTCAAATGGCCCCGGTTCGTACTTTTCAAGTTCAGATAAACAACCATGTATTCCACAATTCCCTATTAACGTTCCAGTATTTTTCTCCACAATCGCCAAACCGCCCAGGCCGTTTGAGGATGAGTACTCTACAATTTTGTTTTCTATCAGTAGTTTTCGTTCTTCAATAGATCGCATGTATCCAGGATCAAATCTATACACACTCGGGTGTATATCAAACGCCATGTGCGCTTCGTCTACGTCTTCAATTGTAAAGCGGCGCAATATACAGCGCTCTGTTTCCATTAGCCCTATTTGCATCGTTTTGCCCAAATTATTAAGGATTATAACATAGATTACTGAGAGATCAAATGAAGATTTGTCTTATTAATGCCATTTTATTAAAAGCTGCGAACGACTTTACTCTCTTGTTCCAATCCATCCAAAATTGCCGGCGCGCCATGCCATGTGCGGGAATATTCTGCCGTTTGCAGCCGCATAAATTTCGTCGGGAAATGTTTTGCGCAACAGTCTCTCGTTATTTCTATGTTTTTCAGCAAAACCAGCCTGCGCGGTCGACGCCATATAGTAGTTCAATTCAACGCCGGCTTGCTGCGCAAAATTATTTTCTTCAAGCCTCTCTCCATAACATTTAATCTTTCGCGCGCCTCGTTTTGTTATAAAATGATTAATCACTTCCGACTCAAGCAAATCGTTTAAAGATTCATTTCTGGTGATGCGCAGCATGATAATATTAACGTCGCGTTTAAAACACTCGTTAAAAGCGTAATCTATAAAGCTCAAAAGTAAATGTTTATCTTTTACATCAACTTTTGCGCAATTGAATCTATTACCCAGCATCAAGTTTTCTGCGCCGGTTGATGCCAGTTTATTGTATGCGTTAATCAAAGCCGTGTTATATGAAAGTTGCAGTTCTATCCTGCCTGTGTGTTTATTTGAAAGGTCCGCAAAAAAATCAAAAAAACCTTCCTCAAAACAATTTGTCAAATTAGTTGCAAACACAACTTTAATGTCGTTATTGTCGGCTAACTCCATAATAGATTTTAAAATACGTCTATACTCTTTGTTTTCTGTCGGCTCTCCGCCGCTAATGCAAATGGCGGGTTGCGGAGTTCTCCTGTTAACATGGATTTTTGCGAAATCTTCAAATGTCAACCGGTTTGAGTTGCCGTACGCTGTGTCGCTTATAGCCGTAAAACCGTAACGTTTCTTTATCACATCATGATTGCGCGCGCTGTGTTCCGCAATTGTTTTAGCAAATTCCAGCGTTGTGAAATTGTAGTCAGATTGGTTATTACGCCGTTTTATTGATCGAGCGCAAAAATTAACGCATGTAACTGCGCATTTATCGGTTATTTCAAGCGTTGCGTATCTGAAAAGTTCAGAAGCGTATTTATCGTTTACAATCCAACCGGATTTGATAAACTTCATTTTGCCGTTTGGCAACTTAAATGCTAAATTGTCAGATTTCACAAGATGTTCTATTGGAATCCAACCGAATATTTTATTATTTTCAAAGCCGGTTTGATCAAAAACAATAACCAGGCCGGATTTTTTTATTTTTGTATACATTACAGGTTATAATGATTCCATATATTTCGTCAACGCGGGAATAACTTTATCTGTTTCCAGTTCAATGATTTGCTGTTTTTCCGGTATGCTGAATGAAATCAAGGCCCCTACCAGGCCAAAGAATTCATTCTCTTCATCAGGTATTGGAAATTTCCCATTTACCATCAATTTTATAACTGAACGCAGGCGGCTATAATCTCCTGGAAATTGCGGTGGTTTATTGTCTATCCACTCTATTTCAGCTTGAATATGGGGTTGTTCCTGGATAATCCGTTTTATTTTAAACCTTTTTTCACCTTTGATAACAATATGAAAAAGGTTGCCGGCCGCCCTGCTAAACTCTTCAATTAGCGCGGAAGTTCCTGTTTCATTTGGTATCGCCGGCGCCCCTACCTCTTTGCCCTCGCGTATTAAACACACGCCAAATGCGCGGTTCTCTTTCCGGCAGTTTTCAATTAAACTCAGGTATCGTGGTTCAAAAATCTGTAGAGGGATTTTTTGATGCGGGAACAAAACCGCGTTAAGCGGAAACAGATCTAATAGCATATGGTATTGATATTATTAAGGTTCTTAATTTAATATACTTTTTGTCACTTCGACAATTTGGCTCGCTTCCAAAGGTTTTCTAAGCAATTCGTATTTAATACCTTCCTCTGATGCGCTATTAAGTTGGCTCAGGAACTCTTTGTGAAAAGCAGTGACTATATAAATATTAACATTTTTATCATTTTTGCGAATTTCTCTTAAAACGTCAATACCGTTCATGCCCGGCATCTTTAAATCAAGATATATCAGGTCGTAATTGCCGCCTGCGCACATTTTTATGCCTCGTTCGCCTGATTCCGCCTCCGCAACCGTATAATTTGTTTCCTCAAGCGATAAAATGAAAGATTTTCTAATGCCTTCATCGTCGTCAATCACTAAAATATTTTTTGCCATGTAATTGCCTCCGCGTTAATAAAATAAAAAAAATATCATTGCCAATTTATACTCAAAATCATTATGGTCTCGAAATTAGCCATTGAATAAAAGGCTAAAGCCTAAACTTCAACAGGCAGAGAGGTTGTTGGAATTTACCCTTTACCCTTTAGGGTTTTATTTCATTTCAGGCATTTTTCAATATCTTGGCAACTGTATGTTAAATGTCGCGCCTTTATCAGGAATGCTTTTGCAAGTTATCTTCCCATTATGCTCATTTACAATATTATTGCAAATAGAAAGCCCTAAACCTGTGCCCTCCCCCACCGCTTTGGTTGTAAAAAACGGGTCAAAAATATTTTCAATAATGTCGGGGCCAATACCCGGCCCGGTATCGGAAATAGTTATGTAAACATTTTCGCGATCATTCTTGATCATAATATTAACTTCCTTTTTATCCGCTCCATCCAGGGCGTCAAAAGCGTTGGTTAAAATATTTAAAAACAGCTGTTGGATATTATTGATGTTTGCCTGAATATCAGGCATATCGCCATTGTAATTTTTTTGAACGTAAATGTTTTCGTTCTCAATTCTGTAATCCAACAGTCTAAATACCCTGTTTAGGATTTCGGGGCAATTGGCTTTCTCAAACACGCCATCCTCATCTCTCCCTGTTCGTGAAAATGTTAACAGATTGCTTACTATATCAGAGCACCGTTTAGCTTCAAGCTCAACGTCTTTAAGTATTGATGATTTTTTGTCACTGGAAGGAGTGTGTTTTATGCAGTACTGAACAAAGTTGATTATCACCATCAGTGGATTGTTTAATTCATGCGCTATGCCGGCTGCTAGTGTTCCCACTGCGCTCATCTTCTCGGATTGCACGAGCATGGACTGCGATTCTTTTAATTGATTCACTAGGGACTGTAAATCATTGTTTTTCTCTGTGATTTTTTTGTTGGCTATTTCAGAATTTGATCTAAATTCCATTAAACTGGCTATCATTTTATTAAAAGAATCAGATAAATAGCCGATTTCATCAAAAGTTTTTACTTCGATCTTGTGATTTAAGTCCCCTTTTGTGATTTTATAAGCAATATTTGATAAATTTATAACAGGTTTAATAATAGACCTGGTAAAAAAATACAAAATTGATATCGCAACTACAAAAACAACTATAGTTATAGCCAGAACCATGAGTTTTAGCTTTTGAACAGGCGCAAATGCCTCATTTGTGTCAATTTTAGCCACCAGGCCCCAATCCATTACTTTGATGTTCCTCCACGCGGCTATAATTTGTTGCCCGCGATAATCAATTGATAGTCCATGTCCTGTTCGGCCATGAACAGCTTCTTTAATTGGCAAGGCTGTTTTATTCTTAAAAAAGGCAAATCTATTAAACGCCGCATTTTCATCGTGACGCAAAGGATGCAAAAACACAGCTTTATTATCCACACATTTTCCGATTAATGTTTCCCCGGTGGCGCCAAGCCAGGTTCTGTCGAGTATTAATTCATAGACATGGCCCATATCAACTTCAAGCGCAATAACGCCGACGAATTTATTCTCAAGGTTATGAATCGGAGCTGTTATAAACATGCCGTACTTATAGCCGGCAAATGGGCTTTTATACACTTCCGAGAAATATACATCTTTCCTGCCCTCTATAAACGCCTTGGCATTGATGTCATAAAAAGAGTTGTCTATATCGGTTTCAATATGGGAGTCATTCGTGTTATACACAATTTGTCCATGAGGGTTAGCCAGCATGACGTCAACATACTCATAAGCGCGTTGAAAATCTTTCAACTGATCATCAAGTACCGGACAACGAAAAACCAATAACGCAAACAAAGATCAATATAAACTTTGCCCTGATTTTTAAATTCTTTAACACTGAGTAAACACGCCTTGGAAATTATCAAAACCTGCGGTATTCAATACCAACTGTCAGCATAAAAGGTTAGCAAATGGGCGCTTGTAGGTCAAGCTTTGATTTGTGGGTATTTTTTTAATTTCCTTTAAAACCGTTGAATGCTCATCCAAACTCCACAGGCCTAAGATCTGCCAGCTCTTTTTCCGTGAATAGGCGGGATTTTGTGATGAAACGGACGCCCAGGGGGATTTCAAGGGAGAAGCTGGCTCCTCGGCCGTCTGTTACGTCTATTGTCAGATGTGTGTTCTTCCAGCGTTGAAACTGGTCTTTTGAAATGTAGAATTTGCAGCCGTGGATCTCGCCGAGCAGCGTGTCTGATTTGCCGATTATCAGGTCATTTACGCTCAGGCACATTGGGGATGAGCCGTCGCAACAACCGCCGCTTTGGTGGAATAACAATTCGCCGTGTTGGGCGCGAAGTTTGTCAACGTATTCGCGCGCTTTTTCGGTTATATCTACTCGTTCGTAAATATGATGCCCCCTATTTATCTATATGTTTTTTACACACCCTTAAACTATTCAATAATGTATGTTAATTTATTCTCCCCTCAGGGGATAATTCTCACTAAGGCAGGCAAGCTGCCAAGTGTTCATTTATATACGGAGTATAGTTAATGTCAGATGTGGTTCAAGTCGGAGACATTGAACCAACAAAGTTCTCGAATTGCCTGGTACCAAGCAGGGGCTTGGTACCAGGGTGATCAATTGAAACACAGGCAAGGATGCCTGTGCCACTATTTATAATGTTTATAAAAACTACAATATTAGATTAAAACAATCCTGTGGGGTTTGTGTCAAATGACATGATTACGTTCTTTGTTCTTCTGTAATGATTTAGCATCATTTTGTGTGTTTCGCGCCCTATTCCTGATTTCTTGAAACCGCCAAATGATGCGTGGGTTGGATATAGATGGTAGCAATTTACCCACACTCTACCGGCTTCAATTCCGCGCATAAATTGTTGCGCTTGATGGATGTCACGCGACCATACTCCGGCTCCAAGGCCGTAAAGGGTATCGTTGGCTATATCCATTGCTTCGGCGTCGTCTTTAAAAGTCGTTACGCTTAATACAGGGCCGAATATCTCTTCCTGAAATATGCGCATTTTGTTGTTGCCTTTAAAAACAGTGGGTTGAATGTAAAAGCCGTTTGGGTATTTAGGGAGAGTTATGGTCTCGCCGCCGGCTAGTACTTCCGCTCCCTCGCTTTTGCCAAGTTCAAGGTAGCTCTTTATCTTCTCGTACTGATCGTTTGACGCCTGCGAGCCCATCATTGAATCGCTGTCAAAAGGATCGCCCACTTTAATCTTTGCCACCCTGGCAAGGGCTTTTTCAATAAATTTATCGTAAATTGATTCATGAATCAACGCTCGCGACGGGCAGGTGCAAACCTCGCCCTGGTTTAACGCAAACATAACGCAGCCTTCAACCGCTTTGTCAAAAAACGAGTCATCTTCACGGCCAACGCTTTCAAAAAATATGTTGGGCGATTTGCCGCCAAGCTCTAATGTAAACGGAATGATATTTTCCGAAGTGTACTGAACAATTAAACGTCCGGTAGTGGTTTCGCCTGTAAATGCTATCTTTTTGATTCTGGGTGATTGCGCTAAAGGTTTGCCGGCTTCAGGGCCGAAACCGTTTACAATATTGACCACCCCCGGCGGAATGATATCTTCAAGCAACTCCATCATTGCTAAAATAGAAACAGGGGTCTGTTCCGCCGGCTTTAACACAACGCAATTGCCTGCGGCAAGCGCGGGCGCAAGTTTCCAACATGCCATTAAGATCGGGAAATTCCATGGTATGATTTGCCCAACAACGCCAAGCGGCTCATGTATTTCCATTGTCATAGTATTTGCGTCAACATCCGAGACTTCGCCGGATTCGCCTCGAATGACACCGGCAAAATATCGAAAATGGTCAACCGACAGCGGTATGTCGGCGGCCAGTGTTTCGCGAATGCTTTTGCCGTTTTCAAGGGTCTCAACCCTTGCCAGAAATTCGATGTTTTGCTCAATTTTGTCCGCTATTTTTAGTAGCAACGCGCTTCTTTCGGCCACTGCGGTTTTGCCCCAGCTTTTCGCCGCTTTTTCAGCCGCGTCGATCGCCAAATCAATATCTTTTTCGTTAGATCTTGGGGCTTTTGTAATAACCTCATTGCTGATTGGCGTAATATCATCAAAATATTGGCCGTCAACCGGCGGCGTCCATTTACCGCCAATAAAGTTTTCATACTGGTTTTTAAGTTCAGGTTTTTCGTATAGCATTTTAGTCCTCCTATTTATTCAAATTTAGAGTTTCAAGTCTTTTACAAGCTTCTTCAACCACATCGTACTCTTTTGAAAAGCAAAATCGCAGTTGAGTTTCACCGTCCTTTGGATTTTCATAAAAAGATCTGCCCGGCACAGCTCCGACACCGGATTTATCAAGTAACTTTTGCGCGGCGTCAACTCCCCCATTCAGACCAAGCGCGGAAACATCAGCCAAAAGGTAATAAGCCCCCTGTGGCCTAAACGCTTTAAAGCCTATTTTTTCAAGAGTGGGCAAAATAAGGTTTAACCTGTCCGCATATGATTCCCTGAGTTTAACGTAATACGAATCCGGCAAATTAAAGGCCGCAATCATGCCGTGCTGCAATGGCGTTGCAGCGCAAATATAAAGCAGATCGTTTAAAATCCCTATCTTTTCATTAAGTTTCTTATTTGCCACTGTGTATCCCAGCCTCCAGCCCGTCACATTATACGATTTTGAAAACCCGGAAATCGTTATTGTGAAATCTTCCATTCCCGGAATAGACCCAATGCTAACGTGCTCATTATCGTCGTAAAGTATATATTCATACATTTCATCCGAAATGGCAAGTGTATTGTGTTTTTGGCATAGTTCCGCTATAAACTCCACCTCAGGCCTTGAAAACACTTTGCCTGTGGGATTTGACGGTGTGTTTAGAATTATAGCTTTTGTTTTATCGGAGAACAGATCTTTTAACCGGTTATGATCAAATTGCCAATCAGGAGGCGATAGCCTTATATACCTGATTTTGGCCTTGCACATGCGTAAAATATTTAAATGATATCCATAAAAAGGCTCAAACATTATCACCTCGTCGCCCGGATTTATAAACGCAAAACACGACGCAACATACCCCCCTGTTGACCCCGCGTTAACCGTGACTTCCGTAACGGGATCGCAAGTGATTTTATTATAGTTTAGCATTTTATCGGCAATATGCTCTCTAAGGTAATCAATGCCTTCGTACTTGCTGTATATATTTTTGTCGCCGAGTATGGCTTGTACGGCTCCGTCTTTAATCTCTTGCGGCGTTGCCTCATCGCACACTCCCTGACCAAGGTTTATGCCTTTTGCCTCATCGCACATCCTGGTAATCATTCGAATGCCTGAAGGCATAAGCCCCTCTACCCTATCAGCTTTGAACTCTTCCATTAAAAAATCCTTTCGATTCATTTATATAATTGCCGTTTTTTTTGAATACATTATAGCGCCGTGGACGGGAAATACAATATTTAGCTGGATTATCTCTGCTAAAGCGACTAAAGTGATCAAAAGTTAAAAGTGACCTAAAGTTTAAGCAAAAATCATGGATTTTTAATAATTATTCAGCATAGAGATAAGACGAAATGTCTGAAATCGTGGTATTAATATATGATGATAATTGCAGCCTGTGCAGAGGTTGTATGAGATGGATAAAGATGCGCGCAATAAACGCGAACGGGTTTGAATTTATTTCATGCAGGTCCGAGGACAGAAAAACGAGATTTCCTCAAATTGATGAAGCTGCGTGCCTGGAATCGTTCCATCTGATTCTTCCAAACGGCAAGGTCTTTGCAGGCGAAGAAGCGATTCCTGAAATAGCCCAACGATTAAACTACTTTGCCTGGTTTGCCGCGCTTTTTAACGCTCCGATTACCAAATATTTAGCCCGTCGACTATACCGGCTCGTTTCAAACAACAGATACATCATCTCCAGGACAATATTGCCGTTAAAAGATGAAGCCTTATGACCTACTAATTTCACATGTTAGAACCTTGCCACACCTACTATTTGCACAGGCATCCTGCCTGTGATTAATTGAAACACAGGCAAGGATGCCTGTGCCACTATTTATTAGAATTTTAGATTCGCTCAATTTATTTATTTCCGAGCCCATAACGCGAAAATAGGGTAAATCAGTAATCAATCCCGGGTTGTGGTTCTATATCTTTCCGGTAGGCGTGTTTAATTTCGTTGACTTCGCTGACGGTGTCGGCGATTTCTATTACTTGTGGATGGGCGTCGCGGCCGGTTAAAATCAGGTGGGTTAACTGCGGTTTGGCTTTGATGAGGCCGAGAATCTGTTCAAGTTCAATCAGCTTCAATTTAAGCGAATTGTTGATCTCGTCCAGAATGATTACGTCAAACTCCTTGGACGTAATTTTTTCATACGCCAGTTTTATGGCGTCTTGCGCGTTTTGGCGGTGTTCAGCATGGGAATAAGGGTTGCCCTGTATTCCGCAGAATCCTTTGCCGGTTGATATCAGTTCCACGCGACCGTCAAGCATTTTTACGCCGTCCCACTCGCCTGCGTACATATCGCCTTTCATAAACTGTATAATACAAACGCGCATATCGTGGCCTGCTGCGCGCAAAGCCATGCCCAGGGCGCTCGTGGTTTTTCCCTTGCCGTTGCCGGTTATTACTACGATAAGGCCGTGTTTTTTTTCCGGCGCTAGTTTTGTTATTTCAGTCATAATTAAACTTTAGTGATTTCTAAAATCAGTATAAATAGTGGCACAGGCATCCTTGCCTGTGTTTAAGTTGATCACTGGAGATGCCTGTGCCACTGACAAATGAAGCTTTAAACCTAAACTGAACGACTCTTATTACCCTCCCCTAACCCCTTTCCTAAGTTGCGTGGAATTAAAGGGTTCAACCAAAACTTTCAATAATAATGTTGTCAATTGAGCGTTTCGGCACATGGTGAACTGACTGGTCATCCCTCCAGTATTTGATGTCGCCGTCGGCGCTCGCCGCCTCTATTTCTACATTTTCCTTTGGTTCGCCTATCGCTATAACAACCAAAATCTCATAACTACCGTTAATGCCAAGATCCGCCTTAAGCTCGTCGCGCTTAATTGTGGCAATTACGCATCCGCCAAGTCCCATTTCAACGGCTCCCAATAGTATGCTTTGCGCGGCAATGCCCTGATCGCAGCCAAATGATTTCGATATTTCAGTGTCGCCCAACAAAACAATGTAAGCAGGCGGCCTTTCTCCTTCATCAGGGCCGGGCCAATCTTTAAGATAACCCGCCCATCCCAGCCGCGAAAAAATTTGACTGTTTTTGTCCCGATTGCTGGAAATAATGTATTTAAGCGGTTGCAGATTGCCGGCAGAGCCTGAAAGCCTTGCCAGCTCCACAAGCGCTTTAAGCGTCTCCTCGCTGATAGTCTCTTCCTGATTAAAACGGCGATAGCTCCTGTTTTTTACAATTAACTCCTTTAAACTTGGTCCGCACATAATTAGCATCCTCCATTCCTGTTTAAAATATTAAAACTTAGTTTAATAGTTTATATATTCCCCGCTGTTTTTATGCAAGCCATATTTTTATCAAAAAACTATTTATTTGATTTGTAAATAATGTAAAATATGGGTAAATTATCCGATAAGTAAAGAATAACGAGTTAAACATCATAAGAGTCCGGTTTAATTTATTTATGAGCTTTACATTTTTTTAAGCAGATATTAATTATGCCCCCGAAAACAAGTAAAATCACTTTTCCAAAAACTGATCTTTTTATAAAAGATTGCATTGATTGGTTTAATGCGGATTGGCCCAAGATTATCGGACACGGAGCAAACTTTACTTTTTCCAAATATGGATGTGTGTCTTTTGCCAGGATACTTAAAAGTTCGGATAATCTATCCACATATCTGGAATACGAATTTAGCGGCGCATTTACAGGCAAGTTCTTTAAAAGGTTTTCATGCCGCGAAGCTATTATAATAGGAGGCCTGCTCTTAATGGAAGAGCCGGACGACATCCAAAAACATATTTCTCTTACAAGGATAAATGAAGATTATCAGGACGCCTTTAACGAATTTGCCAACCAGGCGTCGGCAAGTTATGAAAATGTGTTTAATAACCACCTTGGCAAAAATGAAAAAATAAATGTGAAATTTGTCACATCCCATTATCCGCCTGTAGGCCCTGACAGGTTAACTGATATCTTTGCGATGGAGCATGACGATGAAATTTTCGTGACCAATTCGGACTGCTCTATTTGGACGTTTAATAACGGCAGCATTGATTTGCTGTTTCCTATTGATGTAATTGAGCGTTTTTTTAATGAGACGATTAGCCTTTCACAAAACGCCCATGCGGGGCAAGTTGTTATTATATCGGATTATGACAATGACGTTTCATTTTTTAAGAAATGTTTGAGGAATCTGGGATATAAGGTTCACGTTTGTTCTGAAAGGGACGACGCGATTTTTACGCTTCATCAAGATAGGGTGGATTTTGTGTTCCTTGATTATGATTATGGAAAACCCGCAACCAACGGAGTTGAGCTGTTGCGCAGGATAAGGATGAACATGATGCTTGGTTATATGCCCATTGTTATGTGTTCCTCTAAACCAACAAGAGAACATATAATTAACTCGTTAAAAGTCGGTTCATCCGATTTTCTGGTAAAACCGTTTACCAAAGAATGCTTATTAAGTAAAATGCAAAAAATCAGAGAAACTGCAAAAAGGAAGGGGCGTTAAATTGCGTTTAAAATTAGCGCTATGTACGACATGGGCGGCGTTTTAGAAGCGGCTTTGCATCGCTGCGGTTTTGTAGAACAAAAATAAATTTATAATAATATAAAGGGAGTTATAGCGGCATGAAGATAGGCGAATATTTTATTGAAAAAGAGTATATCACACAGGAAGATCTTGACAAGGCTTTAGCGCTGCAAAAACAAAACAGGGATATGCGTCTCGGCGACCTGTTGGTGAAGTCCGGAGCCCTTCAAAAAGATGAGCTTGAGAAATACGTGGTTGAATTTATGAACATAGACTCCGGCGAGGCCAATCTTGACGAGTGGTTGACACAGGATCAGGTAGACGCATTGGTTGCGCAATTTATAAATGACCAGGCAAAATAGAAAACCGCATTATTTTAAAGTCCCCTCTCTAATAAGAGGGGATATAGGGGTGTGTATAATCGCTCCAAATACCGCTGAACATCCGCTTCACCCCACATCTTTCCAGCATTGAGGATCGGCCTTTTGCCAATTGTTGTGTAAACCATCGGCAACTGCCGGGCATCCCCTGCAATAGTATAGAAGTTCGCATCCTGAGCATTTTTCCAGGCGCTTTATTGATCGATATTTTGCGCACTCTTTTGATTTCAGAAAAATATCGGCTAAATTTTGCTCCGGGAATTTGCCTATGGGGCTGTAAAATCTCCGGCACGCCATAACCGTCCCGTCTGAAAGCAAAACCATAAACGATTGCCCCATATGGCACCCGTCCACGGTCCTGCCTTTTTTGTAATGAGGGTAAATTTTATACTCCCCTTTTTCATGTAGAAAAAGCGTCCAAAGATGATCCTTGCGCGGAAAACATGTTTTACAACCGTTTTTTGCCAGAGAGCTTTGAAGCTCATACACCATTTCAAGCAGATCACGGTATTCTCGCGGGCTTATTAATGAATTCAGTTCCCGCGCGTTTCCAAATGAAGCCACCCGCGAGAATGCAAATGAGTCAACGCCCTCTTTTGCCGCAATTTTTATCAAATCGCAAAGGTCATTTATATTGTCTTTAAATACCGACGACATCACAGCTGTTTTAATGCCGGCGTATAAGAGGGTATGAATTCCTTTAATAGATGTTTTAAAGCTGCCGGCGCCCCTTATCTTGTCATGCGTTTTTTCCGTCCCGTCAAGGCTTATCTGAAACCGTTTCACGCCAAAGTCAGACAATTTTGCGGCAATATTGTTTGTCAAACGATCAGCGTTTCCCAGCATCTCCATAGCATATTGACATCTGCCTATCTCTTTAATAATGCTGAAAACGCCGGGATGCAATAAAGGGTCGCCGCCGGAAATTATAAATTTCGGCTGAAAATTTATGCCCGTCTGAAAAGTTAATTTTTTGCAAAGATCGGCAAACTGAGATATTGCCTTAAAACACAACTCAATATCCATTTCACCCCCCTGCCGGGCAGTGTATGTATGCGTCCTGTTGTCATACATATAACAATGCGCACAGCGCCTGTCGCACTTTTCAGTAATATGCCACTGTAATATTAAATGTTTTTTCTGCATTCGCAATTCGGTGATCGGTCATCGGTAATTAGTTATCAGTATCAAATCCGCGCAGCGGATAATCCAGTATCCAGTAGCCGGCTTTCGCGCTACGAACATGACGAGCATGAAGCGCACGACGAGCACGACGAGCATGACGATCCACCATCGTCGTAACCGGCCCCCCCGTCGTCAAAATATCCGCTATCGCCTGAGTCAAACGCGCCGGCGTCACTCGACATATCAGCCACATCATCGTATGAATCCATGTCAATATCATCCATACTGCCGGTGTCAATCGCATCAGCCGCCCCTTCAGTCGCCAGGTCTGATACGTCTGAAAGCTGATCCTGAACATCGTCAATCCCCCCTGCCTCGGCGATCTGTTGACCGCCTGAGTTGTAAATTGCCGTATCAGGAGGATAAGCGTATGCAGTGTGGCAAAGCAAGCTGTTCATTAAAAGAATAGTCACAAACGTATCCATTGGGTTGTAATAATAGTAGCTATATGGATCATGATAATAGCCGGGCGAGTTTACAGTTGGGCTATCATTCCGGAAAACCGGTTTCCGGTTTTTAAAACCGCCTTTCCCCATATCCTTAATGCTCTCGCGTTTCGGCTTAACAATGCCTATCTCCGTGTACTCAACACTCGCCCCCACCGCAAACGAGCTTAACTTCAGGTTTTCAAGAACATCTTCCAGGAAACCGTCAAACTGCGCCTTGTATCCGTCAAAAAATCCCTTTGTGCCGGATATCTCCTTAATCCTGTTCCTGAACGCCTTTGCGTCTTCTCCCTCTTTTTGCGAAAGCTCCTCAACCCGTCCTGAAATTACAATATAGACCTCCTCCTCCCCCTTTTTCACGTTTCCCCTGATTTTAACGTCAAAAATGTAGTGTATCCCATTGCATTTATGCTCCATTACAAGATGTATCATCTTGAAATGATCATCAAGGATTAAACGATGATCATCAAGGGCTATTATCATTCTATGCACATCATCTTCAACCATTTCAGTGTCGTTGTAAATCAGGGTGTCGTCAATTTTGAGAATAATCGCGTTGTTTATCTTTGATTTTTCAAAACCATCTATAAACTGATCAATAGTAGACAAAACCGAGGCCACAACCCGCTCCTCGCCTGAAGGTTTAGTCTTCTTCCCAAAAAAACCGCCTATCCTGCCCGGGACTTTATATGTCTCTTCGCTGGGCAAATCTATCTTTAACGCCCCTTTTAGTCTCATATCATTCCTCCTGTTTTCAGTAATCAGTAATTGGTAATCAGTAATCAGTAATCAGTAACTCGCTTCAAATCCGCGTAGCGGATAAGCCGGTAGCCGGCAGGCTGCCGGTATCCGGTATCCAGTATCCGGTATCCGGTATCCGGTATCCGGTATCCGGTATCCGGTATCCGGTATCCGGTATCCGGTATCCGGTATCCGGTATCCAGTATCCAGTATCCAGTATCCAGTATCCAGTATCCAGTATCCAGGTGAACATTTTAACATTCCGCGCAAAAAAATGATAAATATTTTACAAATGTCATTGGAAATTGGGAGCTGGTTACAAATATACTCAAAAGCATAAGGTTTTTGAGATTAGTTAAGGAATAAAAGGATAAAGCCTTAACTCCAAAATGCAGAAGTTGTTGGAATTTACCCTTTAGGGTTTTATTTCATTGCGTTTGTAGTTTATGCGCAGTAAAGTGGACCCAAAATCAAGACCAAAAAACAAAGTTTTTAAGTTACATTTAAAATTATTATTAACAGTCACATTGAGGGGGGGCTTGGGGGGGAGACTGATAACTCCTCCAAA
>JAIQZQ010000108.1 GCA_021777105.1 Candidatus Anammoxibacter sp. | reverse complement strand
CAATATTAAGATTTATAGAGAAAAATAGGCCGGCGATAAAGAAGATACTAAAACAATGCGCAGTATTATGTATGAAACTAGATTAATAAAAGGTAACAGTCTATTTATAGATGGAAGTAAATTCAGAGCTAACGCAGGAGTAGGAAATAGTTGGAACAAAGAGAAATGCGAAGAGAAACTAAAAAAAGTCGAAGAAAACATAGAGAAGATAATGAAAGAAGCCGAAGAGCTGGAGAACCAAGAGTCAGAAACAGGCTCATTAGTAAAATTAGACGAAAAGCTATTAAAGCAAAAGAACTTTAAGGAGAAGATAAAAGAAATAGTGAAAATAATAGAAGAGACAGGGCAGAAAACATTAAATACAACAGATCCCGAAAGTGTAAAAGCCAAGAGTAGACAAGGAACCCATGCATGTTATAACGCCCAGATCAGCGTAGATGAAGAACATGGATTGATAGTAAATGCCGAAGTAGTAAATCAGAATAATGACCTAAACCAGCTAAGCAATCAAATAAGTCAGTCAACAGAAGTGTTAGGGAAAAAGCCGCAAACAGCAACAAGTGATGCAGGATACTTTAGCTTACCAGATATAGATAAAGTGGCAAAGGATATAGAAGTAATAATGCCGGATAGAATGCAGGCGCAAAAAGAGAACGATAAGCACGAGTTAAAACCGTTTACCAAAGAAGAGTTTAAATACGACGAGAGCAGAAATGAATATATATGTCCAGAAGGTAAAATCCTGGAGTGTAAAGGGCAAGTACGGACAGAACCAAGAAAGACCAAATATAGAGCATCAGGAAAAGAGTGTAGAAGTTGTGTTAACTTTAGTAAATGCACAAAAGATAACAGAGGCCGAACAGTAGTAAGGATGAAAGAAGAAGAGCTTCACGAGAGCCTTAAAGAAGTATACAATAGCCCGAAAGGCAAAGAGATATATAAGTTGCGTAAAGAAAAAGTCGAATTACCATTTGGGCATATGAAACGCAACTTAGGAGCCGGGCAGTTTTTGAGAAGAGGGCTTAAAGGGGTAAATGCAGAGTTTTCGATACTATCGAGCTGTTTTAATCTATCAAGAATGATGACAACAATTGGAGTCCCAGAGTTGGTATTCCAACTAAAGGCAATGCAAACCTAAGAGAAAACCATAGGGTAGCGCTGATTTCATAATAGCATGGCATATTACACCTAAAAATTCATTTAAGACAGAAGTTGAAGACCACGTGATTTAAGCAAATTTCATGATGGCTAAAAATTTCAAAATTAATTCTCAATGTAAAATGCGGGCTGGCAAAATCATCTGACCCAGTCTGCCCAGCTTGGTAACCAGAGCGGCTTTAAATACAACTCTTTATTATCCCCCCTTTGCCAAAAAAATAAAATAAAAAAATAATAACTGATAAATTATCCCGATATTTTGCCGACAAATACTAAAAAGATTAATCCCTCCTTATTAAATCAACCCTATTAATGAAAGTGGTTTTAGCAACTTGAGGCTCCCTTATAATATTAAACAAATTCAGGCACATTATTTGCGTATATATTTAAATACAAACAATAGCTTAATTTTCGCCATTTTATTTTGCAGCTTATAACATATTGCTATAAGCCGAGTTACATTTTTTACTGCATCTGTTTTTTTTAAAAAACAGATGCAAACATTTGCGCAGGCACGCAAGATTTGTCCTTAAAGCAAGGTTTATATCTGTATTATTTAGAGAATTAACAGGCTATCAGAATATTATTTAAAAATTTATTTTTCCGTCAATTTTCAACAACTTTTGCAGAAATTGAGATAAAAAAGGGATAAACACAGTGATAATTAATTTACAGTGCGACAAAATTGAAGTAGGGATGTTTGTTATATTGCCAAATTGTTTGATTGATAATCCTTTTTGGAAATCAAAGTTTATTATCAAAAACGAAAAGCAGATCAAAAAAATAGTAAAAGCCGGGTTTAAAGAGGTCAAAGTAGATTCTGATAAAAGCATAATAGAGATAAAGGTTGATAAACTACCGGAACCCTCAATACTAACGGACGAGATAGTATATGACTATTCCATTAAAGAAGCCGGTTCTTTGTTAACTCCCGACGCGCCGGTTGTAGTTGAGAAGCCTAATGACACGCCGGTCTTAGTTGAAAAACCCAATATGGAAGCAAAGGCGGATTTTTTAGAAATTGCAATCATTCCTGATAAAAAGGTTAACATAAAAAAGGAGACAGCCACATCAACTAAATGGGAACCTGAAAAATTCATGTCTCCGGAACTTGTGGAAGCGGTAAAAGACACCAGTATGCCCCCGGTTGATAGAGCTAAAGTTGTGCATGATTATTCAACCGAACTTATAAAGAATATCCTTGAAAGCCCTACCGCGGAGAATATTACCGCATCAAAAAAGGGGATTACTGAAATAGTAAATGTTATTATGGACGAAGATGAAACGTGTGGGAGCCTTACAAAGATTGTGTCTCACGATTTTTATACATATACCCATTCTGTAAACGTAGGTGTTAAGTCTCTTTTACTAGCCAAGTTGTTTTATGGGGAATCAGGCGAGCATGACATGCGCGAGTTGGGAGCCGGTTTTTTTCTTCACGATGTCGGCAAAGTTAAAATACCGCTTGATATTATTAACAAGCCGGGCAAACTGGACGATACTGAAATGGACATAATGCGTGGACATCCTAATGAAAGTAGAAATATATTACTTGACGCGGAGCAGTTGACTGCGCAGGCTAAAATTATAGTTTTACAGCATCATGAAAGAGCCGACGGCAAAGGTTATCCGCGCGGGTTAAAAGGATTTGACATTCATCCTTATGCGGCCATCTGTTGTCTGGCTGATGTTTACGACGCTTTAACGGGAAAACGCTCATATAAAGAGGGAAAGCCACCTAAAGTAGCGATAGAAATAATGCAAAAAGAGATGTCAAACCACTTTAACAAAGACATGCTAAACGATTTTGTTGACCTATTTAAGCGAAATGGAGCTATTTGATATAATAAAAAATATAATTATCCAAACATCTCTTTAACTCATTAAATATATTAACAGAAACCAAGAATTGATATATAATGTAAGTTTGCGACGATTTGTGTAACTCATTGCTGATATTTTAAAAGGCCGGTAAAAAAATAGAAATATTTGCCCCCGAATAAAGTTCAAGGTGGAGAACCTTTTTTTGAAGAGAACGAAGTAAATCATATTCAAAAAGCTTTGCAACAAATAGACCATGAAACCATGGCCTTAACATCTAACATCGCTTAACAAGGCAAGTACATTTAACGAAAAAGCCATTAGAGCTAAATGTCAGAATTAAATCCTTAATAAGTGGGATAGGGATTTATGAAATGGTTAGAGACCTTGACTGCTGTGGCCCCTGGTGGTATACTCTAAACTGAAAGATATGACGTGTTCTATTTATGTAATAAAACCTTTCGGAAAAATTCAAAAAGTTATAAACTGGACAAAAAATATTTTCAAGAAATGTTAGATAATATATTTCTTGGACGTGCCGAACCACTTGGGGCGTGCATATACAAATTACGGGTAGCAAGGCAAGGAGAAGGGAAAAGAGGTGGTTTTAGGAATATATTTTATTGGAAAAAAGGAAAATTGGTAATTTTCTGTCTTCTGTACCCAAAGAATATAAGAGAAAATATTACACAAGAGACTAAAAGATCATTAAGAATATTGTCAGACGAATATTCCTTATTAAGCAAAGAAGAAATTGAAAAAAGAATTAAAAATAAAGATTTTGAGGTGATTCATTATGAAAAATAAAGACTTAAATGCAACTGTCATGGATATGATTGAGGAAGAACTTCACTCTATCAATAAAATAAAAGATGTATCAATATCTATTCAAGAGTTTAATAAAATAAAATATCCGCCACCGAAACATTACAGCGCTAACGATATTTGCAATGTAAGAAAAAAATTAAAGGTAAGCCAAGCTGTTTTTGCATATTTATTAAATGCAAAAGTGTCTACCGTCCAAAAGTGGGAAAGGGGAGATAAAAATCCTTCCGGCGCGAATAACCGACTTTTACAGATTTTAGATAGAAACGGCTTAGGGATTCTGATGGAAAAGTAGTTTGGGCAAAGCCCAGGGTCACAATTAAGTATTGGTGTTTTTAGGTTTGTTTTATAGATAAATATGTGTTAATGATTACAAGAAATATATAATCTCATAAGTATTAAAATAGTAAACTTACTAATTAAGTTTATATATGACACTAACTTTTCGTTAAGCCGGGTTTATTTTAAGTTATTAATTCGACCACTAAAGGAGCATAATCATCAAGTATATTAATTTTTTTTTCCATATATACCAGCCGCCAATCCAGGATAGCGAAATTTTAGACAAAATAGTTCGTGAATCTTATAGCCCGCTAACCGAACAAATATTAAAATTTAGCGATTTAAATTTTACCATGAACATCAATTTAAGTTTGGTTGAACAATTAGACCGTCAAGCTCCTCAAATTATCAACAACATCAAGAAGGCCCATGAGAAAGGCAACCTTGAATTAACGTCCAGCGGTGCATACCACCCCATATTCCCGTTGTTGCCCGATGATGAAATAAATAAACAACTGAAAATCAACGACCAGGGTAATAGGAGATTATTGACCGATTCCTTCCAACCAAAAGGGGTTTTCCCACCTGAAATGGCTTTTAATGAACATCTAGTTTCTCTATTTAAAGCCAATGGATACAAGTGGACCATAGCAGATGATTTAAACCTCAGGTTATTTGAAATAGAAGTTCCTTATAATAAAATTTATAGTTGTAATGATTTCCCGGTATTTCTTCGCAGTAATTTTTGGTCTAATAAATTTGCTAATTATAAAGGACAATGGAAAAATAGTAAGGAATTTGAGGAAGAACTATATTCTGAACTGGATAGATGGATGGGCAGTGAGGATGGCTACCTTATTATTGCTTTAGATGGTGAAACCTTCGGCCATCACCATCCTGATCTAGGGGAAGAATTTCTTGTTGAACTCTTTCAAGGTTTTCGTAATTATAAAAATCATATTTGTTTGGAACATTTATCAAATTTAAGTTCACTTTTTCCTCATATTCCTCAATATATTCCTTGCGGTTCTTGGTCCACCGATCAGGTAGACATTGAAAATAAAGATTATTTTTCCCGGTGGGAAAGTCCACAAAATAAGGTTCATACGCTTCAATGGAAATTCACCAATTATGTGCTGGGAAAGGTTCGATCAAATAGTAATGAAGAGATTAACCAAAAAATGGATAAAGCTCTTTTTTCATGTCAGTATTGGTGGGCCTCTTTCTGGAAATTTAATCCTGATGAAATTTACAAGGGGGCTTTCAATATGATGAGTATCCTTCAAAATTCCGCTGAACTTTTAGAAGATAATTATGAGTTGATAAAAAAGGGAGAACGAATTTTCAGGGAATTAATCATCGAAGTTGAGAAAGAAAGAGACAATAGGAGGATAAAACATGCCTAAAATGTATATTTCGTTTTTATTGAACTTTTTCCAACCAATTACTCAGAATCCACAAATAATTGACAAAGTCACCAGAGAATGTTATCTCCCTGTTGTGAATATTTTTAATTGCAACTTGAATCCACAGTTTACAATATCTATAGCAAATAGTTTGATCGACCTTTTGCAAGATTGCGGAAAAGATAGAGTTATAAACGGGCTTTGTAAAGCTGTAAAGGATGGCAAAATTGAAATAGTTCATACAGGAGCATCTCACCCTATTTTCCCTCTTATTCCAAAATCAGAAGTTTCGCGGCAAATTGATCTGGATATTAAATATAAAAAAATGAAACTAGGCGTAAACGGAAAAACAGGAATATTTTCGCATGAATTATGTTATGACGATAGCCTTATTGGCCTTTTTAAGGAAAAAGGATTCAAGTGGACAATAATCGACGACCAATTAATGGAAATGCACGGGATAAAAATTCCTGAACATGAAATTTACAATATTGACAAATTTCATGTTTTTATGAGAAGTGCTTACTGGAGTAACATGCTTAGAAATACAAAGGGTGCCGGGAATAAGTCATGGAACGGAGAAGACTTTGTTCGCATTTTAAGTGAAGATGTGAAGAACAAGGGAAATGACTGTTATAAAATAATCGCAATTCCTGTTGAAACATTCGGGCATCATATTGAATGTTATGACTTATTTTTAAGAGAGATGCTAAGTGCTATCAATAAATCCGAATCTATTCGTTTATGCCAAGTCTCCGATTTAATAGAGATAAATTCGTTGTCAAAAATCGAAAAACCAGAAGAAATAGATAAAAATTTTTCAAGGTTTCCTCAATCTTCATGGGCCACGCGACCGGAAGACGCAAAGCGAGGGGCTCCTTATCCACACTGGCAATCAAAAGGTAACCCTATCCATGAAAAACTGTGGGAATTGGCGAACTTGATTTTCGAGTCGTGCCGGGGTATTGACTTTGAAATGAAAAACTCAAAGGGGCTGAGGAAGTTATTGGATGAGGCGTTTTATTCATGTATATACTATTGGGCTTCAATATGGTTTTGGGATCGGGAATTAGTTTCTAGCGGTATTGATTTGCAAATGAGGGCTCTTTATAAATGTGTTCGATTTACCGGTAATACTAACGTAATGGAAAAAGGAAAAGAAATTTATACCAGCCTAATGTGGGAAATATATAAGCGGGATCTGGAGGAAACGGAAAAATGGATAGTGAATCAATGCTTGTTTGAAAAGGGAACTGCAGCATACGAAAATGCTGATTTTTTCAAATCCCTAGAATGTTTCCTGAAACTAAAAGACAAAAGGCTAGACTTTATTCATAACTGGAATACTGGAGGAGAAATTAGAAAAATTCAATTACTTGATGTAAATTTTGACACAATTGAAGAAATAGGGGTTCTTTCTAAGCAGGAACGCTTTTCTATTTTTTCTCTCCATGATACTTTCTCAGCCAACTCTCTTAACAGTTTTAATTGCCGGGGGTTCTGCTTTTTCAGGTGGGGCAGAAATGAGGCGTGCATAGCCATTGCGACTCAAGAAAATGAAGGGGATTCCCTCTATATTTATAAAATCATAACATCTGAAGATCGTCAATTAGAATTCAATGAAATTATAAAATTAGACCCCATAGAAAAGAAAGAAATAGTCCTGGATATATCCTTCAAAAGGCAAAAAATTTACATTTCAACGACGAAACAAAAAGTATACCGATACAATGCAGTTTCTTTTGAAAAGGAAGAAGTCTTCAACACAAGTGCTAACTTTCAACGATTGTTTACGGGAGGTAAAGATCATGATGATTGTGAATCACCATTCTACAACAATCTTATGGGGCTATCAAACGACGGCCAGTTAGTTCTTTATGACATTGGTTTGGGCGAGTTTCAAGATATTTTTGTAATTAGCAAAGAGACATCTTTTTTTGATGCATTTATTATCGACATTGACAATTGCGGGTTTTTAGATATTATAGCCTGTTCACAAGATGGCAGGGTTTTTGTGTATGATATAGAAACCATGAGAGCCAAGTACGAATTTAAGTGTTTTGACGAATTTAACTGCATTTTTTGCGATGATATTGATTTTGATGGCAATATTGAGATCCTTTTAGGCACAAAAAGTAACTATATTTATGTTCTTGGAATTAATAATGATAATAATGAGATTGAGATTAAGTGGAAATATAAAACCAATCATCAAATTTGGGCTTTAAGAATTAGTAAGGGATCAGGTGATGAAAATAAGTGTGTGAAGGAACTTGTCGTGGGATTGTCCAATGGAGAAATTCAGGTATTTAAGGTATTTGCTCCCAAATATCTTAATAGGGAAATTTCTAAAGCTTACAAGGCACTCCTTGAAAAAAAAGATCGTGGTGAATTATTTAAGCTTCTCTCTGGTTCTCAGAGTCCGGAAGTAATCAGGTTTGGTTTGGATCAGTACGCCAGGGAACTAAGCTGCGATATGTTTATTGATTTTTTGACAAATATAGAAAAATCAAAATTATACAAGTTAAATATTCAAATACTTCCGAAGTTAAAGTATTTTTTGAACAAATTTCCGACAGAATCAACATTAATTGATTACATAAAAGGATTTGTAAAAAGACTCTTTGATCAAAACCAAGACATGCCTACCTGTGAACGAATCTGTAGTACCTTAGATGAAATTAAAAGGGAATCATTGAACAACTCGAATGCAATATTTCAGTTGTCCATAGATTTTAATGGTGAACTTCGAAAAAGAAAGTTTAGAGAACCAGAAAAATTAAAAAAAATAGATGAGCTGATTTTTAAAAACGAGCTCATAAAAGCAAACGATGAATTAGAAGAATTGGAACATTCTGGAGTTGATTTGCTAAAAGTATACCAATCCACGGATGGAATATCCAAAATTTATTATTCGGAAGATATATATAGAATTGTTACTATTACCATAGGTAAATCCATAAATTTTCTTGATGTAGTAACTATGAATTGCCTTAAAACAATGCGTTTTACGAAACCAGAACTCCATTATTTTCCCATTTCCTATTCCGGTTTCGAGCATTTAATTTTTCACGCAACAAAAGCTGAGTTGTATGATAAGGACTATAATTCAATAAATGTCTTTTCTTATGACTACTTAATCCAATGTGCGCAAGTATTTACTCATAAAGATAAACTGGTTTGGATCATTGGTCAAAGAAACGGGAAAATCATAATTCATGGAATAGACATGGACAGGATAGAGTTTGAAGTTCCAACATATCCGGTAAAATTTATTAAAATTGAACTGGAGGACGGAAGAGTTGATTTATTTATGATTACATTGGATTGTAAGATTTACGTTATTGAGGAGCTATTAAATGCGCTAAAACCTTCCCTGCTGTTTGATATGGGAGAGTATATTAATATACTTGATTTTGTTGTTATCGAAGAGAAGCCTTATGATATTGGTTTCATTATCATTTCCGATAGAAGTCTTTATTTAATAAAGCATCGAGGAGGGAAATTTCAAAAAATAGAAATCTCTTTAAATAAGTCATTAAGCTGTGCTGCTTTAATAGATTTTAACTATAACGGAAGCAATGAAATCATAATAGGAACCTGGCACAGAAGCCTTTTATTTTTAACCTTGGAGGGGGAAATTCAAAAAGAGCTTTATTTGCCTTCAATTCCCACAGCGTTATGTCCGATAAAAACAAATAAAAACCATTCAGAGATAATGGTTGGCTTTGAAAATGGAACTTTGCACCACTATAGGTTTATCCATGATAGCACAATTCGAGAATTAAAGAAAAGATGTAATAAGGAAAAACAGTATGAAGATTCATGGGGAAACTTCCCGCTTAAAAATAAATTGGTTTTGATTGCCTTGGCCCAAAAACAGAATCTAAATATTGAGGGGATCCATGAAGAACTTGATTTTAAAATTAGACTTTTTTTCAGAAAAGAGGAATTTTTTGAATCCGTTTTGATTTTAGAGAAAAAGGAGATACTCCGAAAAAACGTGAGAGGAGAAGATGTTTATTACTCCTGTGTTGATGATAATTTCGGGATTTGGGTTATGAACCACTATAGTGAATTTGATGCCGCTCAAATTCATTTGGAAGAAATTATTGAAAACGTAAGACTTGTGGAAATATGGGAAATTGACGCGGAATTAAAAAAGAGAGATGCGCTGGAATGGATATTCGATTTTGGTTTAATTACAACTAACAAATGGAATGATCTCGTTTCACTATCAAAACCCCTTGCTCGAATATATTCTCAAGATTCTAATGAAAAACAAGCTGACACCTTAAACTATCTCAATTTTTTTTGTTCTAAAATCCAGGCTGAAGTAAAAAAAACATCTCATTCAACGGCACCAATCTCATCTATCATTTCGACATTTAGTCTTCAAATGCCACTTGTTAAATTTCAGGGCTTTAATAAAATAATGTTTATCTTATTAAAAGATCAAGCCTCTATTAATGTTGATTCTTTTTCTGAGTGGATTAAAAGTGACCATGAGGTAAAAATCGTAATTCTTTTTTCCCTTTCCCGAAATGAATTTCTTCTTAGTTCTCTAAAAAACAGTTTTTTTAATCCAGTAATGATGGATCAAAACGATTTAAAAAAGATCATACTTTCTGAAGCTCCAAGAGAAGAGTTTTTTAACTGTTTGATTGATCAAATTAATATTACGACTCTTTCTCCTTTTCAGTTGGCCGGTCCTGTTTCGGAAATGTTTTATGGCCGAAATATTCAACAGAAAATGATACTTAACTCTTTTATACGCCCGGATGCAAAAAATTACGCAGTTATAGGGCCACGAAGGATTGGCAAAACCTCCCTTTTATTAAAAATGAAGAATGAAGTGGAAAGTATGAATAATTTCCGTTTTGTTTATTTGGATTGCACGCGTTTTGGCGAGAAAATTGATGACTGGTATCAGGCGATACTAACCGGATTGGAAATTAAACTGGAATGTGAAGGCATCCAGTATTTTGTAAACAGCATTAAAGAATACCTCAAAAAGAACAAATGCAAGCTGGTACTTTTTCTTGACGAGGTGGATGAGCTTCTTAAAAATGAGGAAAAACAGAATCATCTATTTACTGATACCTTAAGGGCATTAATAAATGAATGCAATGTTAAAATACTAATAGCAGGTTATAAAATCCTTTATTTTCAAATGAAGGATAACTCTAGCCCTTTATTTAATTTATTGGAGCCTATTGAGTTAGGCTCACTGGAAACAGAAAGCGCTATTTCCTTAATCAAAGAGCCGTTTCAAAATATATATAAAATCAATAGTGAAAATGTTGAACATATTCTTAAAATGACGGCGTGTTATCCTAATTTTATTCAGTTTTGTTGTGACAAATTAATAAAAATCAGCATGGAATATCGGACACGAATTATTACTAAGGGTGCCATAGACAGTGTTACTACCAGTACGGATTTCTACGACTTTGTTATCAACGTTTATTTACAAAACCTGGATGATAAAAGTAAGACCATATTGTATCTAATGATGTGTCATTACGATCCTTATCAAGGCAAATTTATTTCCGATAAGGAACAATTTATGCGACTTGAGAAAAGTGAATATGCCCACACAAAACACAAATATGGATTTGCAGATACCTTTACACCCTATGACTTACATCGTATTTTGGAAGTTCACAAAATTAACCTTAGCCATAATGAGTTGGACATAGAAATGAAAAAAATGGTTTTAGCTTCTATTTTAAAACCAAGCCAAATGGGCAAGGAATATAGCTTGATACTTCCTGAATTGCCCCGTATTCTCAAAATGCATATGGAAATTGAGGAAATTACATTGAATCTTCTTGAAAAATCGGAAAAAGAATTTAATTAAGGAAATCATCATGGAAAAACAAAACCCTTTTGTGTTTACTCATCCCATCCAGGATTCCTCAAAAATTATGACGAGGAATGAACAATTAGAAAAGGTAATAGGTTGTCTTAAAAAAAATCAGTATGTATCCATTTTAGCTCCACTGCAAACTGGTAAAACAACATTCCTAATGCAAGTACATAAAGCCATGAAGGAATGCGTTTATATTGATTTTGAAAATAACATACAAAGCTTAAAGGAAGTGGTATTGGATCTCGCTCAAAAGGTAAAACCGTTATGCCAAGACGCCAATTTTAAACTAAAAGGAGATTCACATTCGAATTTTATTAGTTTTTTAAAGGACTCATCTAAAATCAAGGGAATTGTATTTTTAATTGATGAACTACTTAGTTCCAGGGAATTGGCGTTTCAATTCCTTAGCTCAATACGTGCTTATTATAATGAATGTTGCTTCGAAAATATAAGGAACCCTCACAGGTTTGTTATTGCGGGGACAAACGACTTAGTCGAATTTACAAGTGAAATGAACCCCAGGATTTCTCCATTTAACATAGCGATTGAACTACACATTGAAGATCTTAAATTTGACAACATTAACAATTTTATAAAAGAGTTAGGAGGATCTAAATTTTCTGAGAAAGCTATCTCCAGAATTTTTAAATACACACAAGGTCACCCTTTTCTTACCCAGTATATTTGCCATCATCTCTATGGTTTTTCTGAGAGCAAAATTGATGAAAAACTAAAAACCCTTGAATCCTGTATTTCGGAGTTCAAGGTTGAGGATACCGTTAATATAAGGAACATGATTGATCAAATTTGGCGAAATCCAAAAGAGAATAATGATCAAATTAATCTGTTACGAGCTATTTTAAACGGTGAAGAAATACCATTCAGTAAAAGCCATAGGGCAATCAGAAACCTTTATCTAAATGGTTGTATTATAGAAAAAATTGGTAAATGTTCCATCCGGAACCCTATTTATGAATTTATTCTTAAAAAAAATTATGAGATTCATGGTAAATTGAAGAAAAGTTATGAAAAGGAAAGAAGCAGAGGTAAAAGAGATTTTGATGATTATTTCAGAAAACTAAAAAATTTTGATGGATGGATAATGCTAGCTTTGTTCGATAATAACAACGACAAAATTTACTCTGAAGACTTGAAAAACAGACAATACTTTCTTAAAAAAAATAAAGATTATGAACTTCAAATTGCCATTACTAAAAAAGAACCGCAAAAACAAAACGAGCCGGTTTTATCATTATTGATTAATGACGGAGAAGAACCACTGGAACCTGTAGAGTTCGGCGTTCGGATAGAGTCGTTTTACGACTTGGGATCTTATGAAGAACAGTCCTATTCTTTTCCTGTGGACGAAACGAATTTAATTCAAACTTATAAATTTCCAATAAAAACAGCAGATAAAACCGAAGATTACATAGAAGTTTTTATTCATATTTATCAAGATGTTTCTTTAATTACAATCATGAAATTGTTCTTTAAAATAGGTTAAAAATATGAATAGATACGGATCAGATATTACGGTAAGAATGGAAAAGGATCTTGGTGGGGATTATAGGCTTATATTGAAGGTTCCTGACCTTCCAGATATTAAAAGTTCTGCTTTTTCCGAACATGATCTTAAAAATTTAAAAGATTTATTTTCTGAAACTCTCGAAGAAGTATATGATAACCTTTTTGATTATGACAGCACACTTACTCCTAATCTTGACTATTTGTGCAACTTTATTGAAAAGATAAAGGACTTTAGCAATTACTTCTATTCTTCCTTTTTTGAAAATGATATAAGAGCATTCCATACGCAAATGAATTCTTTACTTGAAAGGGGGAGAGAGAACCTCTTGTATTCAGGATATCCTGTTGGAAGGATATAGTATGAAGCCAGCCTAAACCAGTTTGTTCCTCTGGACTATCTGTTTATTCCCAACAGGAGCAATCGGCACTCACCGAATAATTTATCCGAAGCTATCCTTCTTTTATCACAAGTATTAGGCTTCTCTTTTCTAATACACAGAAACCCTATAAAAAGAGATTCTGAAAACTCTATCCCTTTTGGGGAAAAATTAGATATTGATATTTATGCATGTAATGATCATAGATTAAAATCAATGCCCGATGAAATTAAGTTTTTTGAAGAGCATAATAAAAAACATTTTACCGTAAGGACTCGATGGCCAGAGAGTTATACAGGTAACGCTGCAGAAAAACTAACTACGGAATTGTTAGAAAACAACTCTCAGGTTCATCACTTTATTAGTCATTGCGATTCCTCACCAAAAGCTGATTGGAGAAAGTCGTTGCAATTTGGACGTAAAAACATCAAATTATCAAAATTAAAGGCATACCATTTTGAAAAAGATGAAAATAGCCATGATAAACTTAAAAATACCCTTTTATTTCTTAACAATTGTGGAAGCGCGAGCATAACCCCATTAACTTCTGTTAATTTTCCACAACTTTTTATCGAAAAATTTGGATACAAAGGATTTATTGGAACGGAACATGATATCCCAGATAATTTTGCCTGTCAATTTGCAAAAGTTTTCTATGCTTACTTTTTAAAGCAGGGTCATTTGGGTATGGGTTTATTTAGAACTCGATGGTTTTTTGCCAAAACACACCACAACCCATTGGGTTTGTTTTATACACTTTACGCCAACCCGGATATAAGACTTTCAAGAACTGTTGATTCCGTAAACTTATAAAGAGGAGATTTTAAATGGATGAAAAAAGCATTGACATTATAGGTTTTCAAGAGGAACAATCCCGTGGAGTAATCAGAGATCTAAAACTTGCTCTGAAGTCAATTGAATTGAAATTACTAAAAAATAATTTATGTGATTTTATTAAAAAGGTGGATGATCTAGTTGACGAATTGCCTAGTTTAACCAAGGAATACCAACTTGATACAATTGAAATTGGAGCTAATATTAGCGCTTCAGGTAAAGTCAGTTTATTAGGCTGTGGTGGGGAGGCCAATGCCTCTGGAGGGATTAAGTTTATACTGAAAAAGAAAAGTACAACTCAAAAAAAAGATGCTCTTGGGTAGAGTGGAGAGCAGGCGTAGTAGTTACAAATAGTAGCCCTATTTTCACCTCCCCCTCGTCAAACCGGACGTTCAGTTTTCCCGAATACGGCTTTCCAATCATCTTATTCCAGAGGCTTTCGCAGTTTGAGTCAACGGAGCCGTAGTTGGCATCTTATAAAGATTATGAGTCGTGTACAGATATTGATAAGGGTATGCTCTATACCCTTTACCGTCTTTCCCTCGTTTACGTCTAAGGTATATTCGCAATCTCTCTTCAAGGTAGTTTTTCAAAGCTGAAAAGTCGTCAGTGCAATTTTGATAGTAAGAGTATTCAGTCCATCCCCTAACAACTTCATTGAGTTTGTTTATAACTGTTTCTTTAGGGATCGCAAGGCTCTTTCTTGTCGTGAGTTCTTTTATTTTCACTCTGATATTCTTGCAAGATTTCTTTGAGGATTTGATCAAAGGAAACATTTCCCCAGTCTTTGGGTTCTTTATCATTAATGTATACGGCTAAACTTGGAGATGTTATCTTTGTGCTGCATGCATTTAAGAAAAAGAGCAAAAAGGGAATTGAAACGCCTAAAACGGATATTGAACTTATTAAAAAAAGATTAAAAGAGGCTAAATTGATTTACGAAGCTAAATATAAAAACAGATAAGGAGGAAGTGATTTATGCAAAATCTACCTGACCATACAACCGGAAGCGGCAATATTTTTGCGGATTTGGGGATTAACAACCCAGAGGAGATGGTGTTGCGCGCTGATTTAGCGACCACTATAAAAAAAATAATTGACAGACGCAATTGGACGCAAAAGCAGGCGGCTAGCTTTATTGGAATATCTCAAAGCGATATATCAGATATAAAACGAGGCAAGATTGAAAAGTTTAAACTGGAGCGATTGTTGCGTTACCTTAGAATGTTGGAGCGCGACATTGAAATTGTGGTAAAACGCGCTCCAACAAAACGCGCCATGGGCAAGTTAACATATAAAGACGACTTGCCGGCAACGACTGCGGTATGAGTTTGCGTATCTTGTATCTTTTTGACTTTTAGCTTTTGCCATTTCTCGGCGGAATTATGTTTTGCGCCTTCACAAAACATATTGAAAGCCTGCAGGCAGAATCATAATTGAAGGCTCTTAGTTTTACAAATTCTCCGGCTTAAAATATTGATTCGCCATGTTCAATGCGGTGTACTGCTTCTTTACAAACTTCATTGAATCTCTTGAATATTCTATTTTTCATCTCATATTTCTACAATTTCATCGTAAACAACTTTTTTTTGTTGAAGGTTTTCCGTAATTTTCTTCAAACTCTCGCATCTCTTCGTTTGAAACAGGATCTATATTTTTAACTAACAACTCATATATTTTTTCATCCAAAACATCTCTAACAGCGTCTTTTTTTCACGCCCGATATGTTTTTATTAAATGATTACCCGCCATTTTCAACCATGCGTAAGACAATTACTATTTTATAATGCATTTGAAACTATAAAGTCACAAAATGATTGATTAAAAAGTATGCTATGGATTCTTATACTTTCATTGCGCGAATTTATCTTTTAGAATGTTATGCCGCCCCTAAATTGAGAGATTTTAAATACCCCCTCCCCTAACCCCTCCCACAAAGGGGAGGGGGATTTGTCATTTAATAACTCGTTTCACCCAATTGGAGGAATATTAAAATTAAATATATGCATTTAATTCCACATCACTTGATGTGAGTGGTAATTAAAGGAAAGATTTAAATTCAATATAGTCGGCTTATTATTGTCCTCGGTAATATTTATGAAAAAAAACAAAAATACCAATTTTGAGCATGAAGCTCTGTTTCGTTTTTATGAAGAGTTAAACGACTTTCTTCCACGAGAGAAGGTCAAAAAATCATTTCAGCGCAAATTTAACGGCAATCCTGCAATTAAAGACCCAATTGAAGCCATAGGAGTTCCACACACGGAAGTTGATTTGATAATTGTTAATGGCTATTCTGTTGGATTTGATTATAAATTAAATGACGGCGATCAGGTCTCTGTGTACCCTGTATTTGAAAGTATTGATATCTCGCCTATTGTAAAATTACGAGACGAGCCATTACGAAAAACATCTTTTATTCTTGATGTGCATTTAGGCAGGCTTGCTAAAATGCTTAGAATGCTTGGATTTGATACTTTTTATAGAAATGACTATGATGATCCGGAAATTATTCAACAGGGCATTAAAGAAAACCGTATTATTCTTACCAGAGACCGTCTTATGCTTAATATAAAAGAAGTCACTCATGGGTATTGCATTCGGTCGACTGATCCTGAAACGCAACTTAAAGAGGTTATTAAGAGGTTTGATCTAAAATCAGGGATAAAACCATTCTATAGATGCACAATCTGCAATAGTTTGATTAATGAAGTTGAAAAGAGAGACATTTTAGATAGACTTGAGCTAAAAACCCAGTTATATTTTAACGAATTTTATAGATGTGACGGATGCGATAGAATTTATTGGAAAGGTTCGCATTATGATAAATTGAAAAAACTGTTAGAAAAGATTCAAAATGAGTTTTGTTTGTAAATTATGGGACAGAAGCGCTTGACGACTAGCCATCTTTTTTATAACCCAAATGGGCCAAATCGACTTTTGAATGCAAATGAATGTTTTTACCCTGAAAAGAGATACAGTTAAGCGGTCTATTGCATTTCTATTATTACCGCTAAATGCGTTGAGGGAATATGTTTTCTTATTTGTGATGTAGAGTAAGCGCGTCCTCGCGGCGCTTGAAGAAGCGCTTTACATTTAAAAACCTATATGTCAAAAAGAGTTAAAGGCGCAGGTTTATTAATAGGTAATTGAAAAAGCGTTAAACCTGAGGAGCTACCGCCTTGTGGTTTAACGCTTTTACGGCTTGTTCGGTGAAGGCTTATACCATTGAGTTTTCCAATTCTTTTTTGTTTTCATCGAAGCAATCAGGGCATATACCGTGCGAACAACTCATGTCTGTGTGTTTTTCAAGAAATTCTTCAATTGTTACCCACTCGCCGGTTCCATGTGCTTTATTAAAATCATCCCTTATCTTTCTGCAAAAGCTGCAAATCGGCGCCAGTTTTTCAAAAGCCTTAATCTCTATCTGCATTTTTAAACGGTCAAAACAATTTGTTATTCTTAGCACAAGCTCTTTGTTTTTTACCGGTTTCAGCAAATAGTCCATGGCTCCTAATTTCAGAGCTTCAATTGCGGAATTTAATTCACCGAATCCGGTTATAATTATTACCATAATATCCGGCTTTGCGTCTTTTACTCTTTTTAAAAGATCAATACCGTTAAGTCCGTTCAACATAAGGTCGGTTATAATTAAGTCCGGTTTCTTTTCTTTAAAGATTTCCAGCCCTTTTGATCCGCTATTTGCAGTATGCACATCATAACCTTCATCTTCTAAAACGTATCGTAAACTGGCAAGGATAGTCTCCTCGTCGTCAATAAGCAATATCGACTTTTTACTCATTTTTGTCCCCTTTCCAGCGGAAGCTCGATAACAAAACAAGTCCCTTTGCCGGGATTGCTTGTTGCGGAAATGGAGCCACCACACTCTTTTATTATTCGATAACAGACTGAAAGCCCTAAACCAGTGCCTTTATTGCCTTTTGTTGTAAAAAATGGCGTAAAAATATTTTCCAGGTCTTCATTGGCAATGCCCTGTCCAGTGTCTTTTACTTTTATTAAAACCTTTGAATCTACAACATCCGTTGATATAAATATCTCCCCTCCATTATCGCTTATTGCCTCTTCGGCATTTTGAACAATATTCAGGATTACCTGTTTAATCTTATCTTCCATATTTTTTATAATTATTGATTTTCTGGAATACTGTTTTTCAACCTTAATCCGGTGTTTCATCAACTTTTTATCCATTAATAAAAGCATATCGTCAATAATTTGACACACATCTATTTCTGTAATTCTATCCGATGTCGGCCGGTAGAAATCTCGCAGCTTCCTGATTAGATTTGACATCCTGTCGCACTCTTTTATAGCCAGGCCAAGGAGGCCTTTATTTCTATCATTTAAATTATTGTCACTGTCCACCTGTTCAAGAATGCTGGTTACGCCGTATAAAGGATTATTAAATTCATGCGCTATGGAGCCTGTAAGTTTGCCAATGGCCGACAACTTTTCCGCGTGAACCAGTTGTTCATATGTGTTTTTAATATTGTTTGCCTCTTTTTGCCCTGTAATGTCCACTACTATAGCAACGAAAAGAGGATCCTTTTCAGTATGTATGGCTTGTATGCGAGTTTCAACGGGATAGAGCCTGCCGTCTTTTGTCATATTATTTGTTTCAAAAAAGACGCTGTTTACCTTGCCCGCCAATAACGGCGTGATTAGTTTTTTAAATTTAACCCTGTCATATTCGCTCTGTATCTCAAGAAAACTTTTCAGTTTTAATTCGTCTATTGTATACCCAATGCTATTTTGCGCCCATTTATTAGCGTATACAAAATAGAAATTTTCAGTGTCAAAAATATAGATTTCATTATGCGACTCATTCAAAATATTAATTAACCTTGTTTTCTCTTTTTCCGCCTCCCACCGTTCAATATTGTTTCGCTTATTGCGAAATGCCGCCAACGCAATTCCTATAATGCCAAAACCCCAAATACCGCCGTGTGTTAAAAAACTGATAAATAATTGATTATTTGCGATTGCGTCATACGGCTCTAACGGCACCGACACATTTACCCCGCCGCGAATGTCGCCAACCTTGTACCCCTGAAACGCATGACACTTTAAACACACTTTTTTAGTAACCATAGGCCTCATAAGCCTAAAAAAAGATTTTCCGTTTATTAAGTTAACTTCCATAACTTCATCAACTCCTGTTTCAAACAAATGAAGGGCATTAACTTCCCATTCATCAGGGGTATTTATGGGATTTAATACTTTCAGGCTGGTTATTTTTCCGGGGACGCCATATAAATCCTCAAAATCATCTGTAATTTGCCGTATCATATATGCCGGATTCATAAGAGTGAGCTGTTTTCCTGAAGGCGTTTTAATGTCCCTTTCCGGAATATGGGCAAGATATTTATTTGAAGGTGTGTTTTCCGTTGCCGGAACGTATACACCGCCATGTTTTGAGCCCCACAGGCGAAAGGCCTGATCTTTCTTAAAATTAACAATGGCCTCATTCTTTGCCAAATTATAGACGTGTTTACGCTCTGAAACTACGTTCCATACTGTCGAGCCGACAATTATCATAGTCCATATTAACGCAGATATTACCGCCATACGGTAAAATACCGCAAATTTATTGCTATTTGTTATTTTTTCATTTTCACTAATCACGGCAGTCGAACCTCAAAAACGTTAAATCTTAAACAGCGCCACGGCATAATAAGCCCTTTTTCTCTATTAATATTATTATACCTTATTTTGCAGTAAACGCCCCCTAAAGCTTCGCCCAGACAAACAGTCATAAACTCTTAAGTCCACAGTATTTGTATGAAAATCATACAAAATTAATGATAGCAGGCGCATTATAATAAAAACTTGTCGCTTTTATCATCTTTAAAGCTTCATTTTAACGCAGGCCTTTAGCGCTTTTAGACAAAAGCATCAACAAATTCAGGTTATAATAATTATAATAACTATTTAATCAAAGCATTCGGAAAGATACAGGCTACGTTGGGCAAAAGGAGCACAGTATGCATGATGATTTTAATCCCCCGAAGATTACCGTTGACAAGCGGCAATACAGTACAATCCATTACATCTTCATTACAATCCTGATCGGAGCAGCCTTATACGCAGCCGCAAAGATCAGTCTGGCATTCAGCTTTGCTCCCGATTACGTTGCCGTATTTTGGCTCCCCAACACTGTTATCCTTACAGCGCTGGCGCTAATGCGGACGCGTTTATGGTGGATCTGTTTCCTGGCAATGGCGGTAGCCTATTTCCCGGCAGCTTTCCAGGCGGGGTATTCTGAACAGCGCGCGATAATCTTTTACATTGCCAACTGTGCCGAAGTGCTTATAGCGGCGGTTGCCTTATTGTGTTTACTTAAAAAGCGGCTGCGGTTTACAAGGCTGTTTGAGATAATTGTATTCATTGGGTTTGCAGTTATCATCGCTCCGGCCATTTCCGCAAGCATCGCCTCCCTTGCGACATTTAGGGAATCCGGGGCAATTTATTGGCAGATTTGGCGGGTTTGGTTTCTCGGCGATGCGCTTGGTCACCTGACGCTCACTCCGGCGCTGTTGACTTGGATCATAGCCGGATCAACCTGGTTCAAGACGGTATCATGGCAGCGGTTTGTAGAGGGTGGCGTATTAACGGTCGGCCTGATCGCTGTGGGCCCGTATGCCTTTGGGAGCGAAATCGGTTCCCCCGGAAACATTCCGACGCCGGCATACACCCCCCTTCCGCTGTTGTTATGGACGGCTGTTCGTTTCGGCCCGCAAGGCACATATACCGCGATATTCGGCATCACGCTCCTCTCGATCTGGAATGCGGTGGAAGGGCGCGGCCCTTTCATAACCATGACACCGGCCGATAATGTTTTATCACTGCAACTATTTCTCGGAACCGTCGCAATTCCGCTTATGTTTCTGACGACACTCATATGTGAGCGCAAAAAAGCGGAGCATAAACTCCTGGAGCGAACACAGGAACTAACCAAAGCCAATACGGCGCTAAAGGAATCAGAAGCGCGCTACGCAGATCTATACGACAACTCGCCGGATATGTATGTTTCAGTGTCCGCCGATACAGCCCGCATCATTCAATGCAACCAAACTTTCGCGGAAAAATTGGGTTACAACAAGGAAGAACTTGTCGACCGCCCAATTGCCGACATGCACCATATGGACTGTATGGCTGAAGCGCGGAAGGCCTTTCAATCTTTTTTAGAAACCGGCGCAATACATGACACTGAACTCCAATTCAAACGGCGGGACGGCGGAAAAATAGATGTCAATTTAAACGCCACCTCTGTGCGTGACAAAAACGGCAAAATTATCTACAGCCGTTCCTGCTGTATTGATACTACCACTGCGCGCAAAAAAGCTGATGCGTCTTTACACGAGAGTGAAGAAAGATATAGAAGCATATTCAACACCGCTTCCGATGCTATACTCATAATCGACAAAAATGAAGATATTTTAGAAATCAATCCAGCAGCCTGCAATACCTATGGTTATAAACGAAACGAACTTCTTGACATGAAAATTAGCCAATTAATAATACCGGAATATTACAATACATTTTCCGGATTTGTTCATAATATTGATAAAGAAGGTTTCTTTCAGGGCGAAATAATTGAAGTGCGTAAAGACGGAAGCACGTTGAACACTGAAGTAAGGGGAGCTACCATCACTTTCCATGATAAAGAATGCATAATAGCGGTAGTCAGAGACGTGTCTATGCGTAAACAAGCCGAAGAAGAGAAAGCAAAACTGGAATTTCAGCTGCGCCAGGCACAAAAGATGGAAGCTATCGGCACGCTTGCCGGAGGTATTGCTCATGACTTTAACAACATTCTCTCTCCCATAATTGGATTTACAGAACTCGCAATGACTGATTTCGATGAAAAAGACAGCGCGAAAAAAAGATTTTTAGAACAAATATACCTTGCAGGTCTTCGGGCAAGGGAACTTGTAAAACAGATACTGGCTTTTAGCCGTCAATCTAAAAGAGAACTTCAACCTATTCAGCCTCATCTGGTTATTAAAGAGGCTCTAAAACTCATAAGATCATCTATTCCAACCACTATAGATATACGTAGTATCTGTTGCGGAAAAGAAAATTCGAAAAAAACCGAAATAAAATATTGAAAAAATAACGCGCAAAACTTACCATACCTGTAACGATAAATTTATAATAAAAAACCAGGAGGGCAAGAATGCGCGTTAAAAAA
>JAIQZQ010000107.1 GCA_021777105.1 Candidatus Anammoxibacter sp. | reverse complement strand
AGTCAAATAGTAAAGTTATGCATAGAATTAGAGATGATAGAAGGTAACAGTTTATTTGTAGATGGTAGTAAATTCCGAGCCGACGCCAATATAGCAAATACGCGGGATAAAGAAAGGCGCGAGAAGAGGTTGAAGCAAATCGATGAAAATATAGACCACATCTTAAAAGAAGCCGAAGAGATAGACAAACAAGAAGCCGGTAATGGAAGCTTGGTGAAATTAGAAACAGAGCAGTGTATATCGAAATAATTTCGGGAAAAATTATTGACGGCGAGCAAATCCGATTTGACCCAGTTTGTGGTGATTGGTAACCAGAATGAAACTTTATACCCAGGGTGGCGCTTTGCTTACTCTGGGCTGTAATAACTTAAGCCTTTCCGGCTATTATGGAATATGCTTGTTACCGATCACCGATAACTGATTACCGGCTTGCGCCTTTTTTTCAAGGTCTTTTATCTTTTGCCGCATCTCGGGCAATCTTTTTATTATTGATTGTATCTTCTTTTCTTCGTTTAGCGGTCTTGCGGGCGAGCCCCATACAACCGAGCCTGGGGGCAGGCTTTTGTACACGTTTGAGCCTCCGCCTACTATGCAATTGTCTCCGATAACGGCGTGGTCGTTGATGCCTACATCTTCCGCTATTAGAACGTTTTTGCCTATTACGGCGCCTCCGGCGATTTTGGCGTAGGCGACCAGTATTGTATTGTCGCCGATTATTGCGTTATGCGCTACATGGGAGTGGTTGTCGATCTTTACGCCGTTGCCGATAACTGTTTTGTCAAGAGCGGCTCGGTCGATTGTGACGTTGGCGCCTATTTCAACATCGTTTCCTATTTCTACAACGCCGACTTGAGGTATCTTTACATGTTTGCCGTCTTTTTGAAGATAGCCGAAGCCGTCGGCCCCAATTACCGTTCCGGGGAATATTGTCGCCCGGTCGCCGATAGTTGTTTGTTCGTATATAACTACATTTGGATGTATAAAGGCGTTATCTCCGATAACGCAATCCCTGCCTATAAATACGTTAGGCCGTATTGTTGCGTTATCTCCGATTTGCGTTCCGTCATCAATAACCGTGTTGGCGCCAATAGATATGTTGGCGCCTAATGTCGCGGTTTTTGAAACACAGGCCGAGGGATGGATACCGCAAGGCTGGGCATTTCGTTCTGCTGCAATGGTTTCCAGAAACTTTATAAATGAGTGAAACGGATTGTCTACAATGATTGCGGGCTTTTGAAAACCGTCTATTTCCCTGTGTATAACAGCCGCCGTTGTTTCGGATGCGAGCAATTTATCAACAAGCGAATCGTCCTTAATAAAAGTGATGTCGCCTTGCCCGGCGTTTTCAACGCTTGCGACCCCGGTTATGCTTGTGTTGCCGGCGCCAATAAGCCGTCCGTTGATAATTGAGTTTATTTTGTCTAATGTGTAGTCCATATGAATGAAAATGGTATCAAAATTACAGCGTTCTGTCAATTTGAACATTGGTTATTCCCCTTTAGAAAATGGGGACGGTGGGTGGGATTTGAATGTTTTAACTTACATCTCCTCGTTTTTTATAATTGAAACACAGGCAAGGATGCCTGTGCTACTATTTATATGATTTGTTAAAATCAGCCAATTCAGGTAATATGTTTTCTGCAAATTTTTCCACCTCGCTCCCAAACCCCAGTTTGGGTGTGAAATAATTCAAGAAGCCCCAGCTTCGAGTTCGGGCGCATATTTGACTTCCTTTTCCACGCGAAGCTGGGGCTTTTTGAATTTCCGGTTGCCAAGCAGGGGCTTGGCAACCAGAGAGATCAGCCATGAACATCCTTTTAATTGAACCGTACTTTACCGGCTCGCATGCTATGTGGGCGGAAGGTTATAAGAAATATTCAAACCATAATGTTGAGATACTTAGCCTTAAGGGGCAGTTCTGGAAGTGGCGAATGCATGGGGGGGCTGTTACTCTGGCAAAGATGTTTTTGGCGCTCTCTTTTACGCCTGATCTGATTATTGTCTCGGATATGATTGACCTTACAATTTTTCAGGCTCTTACCAGAAAGGCGACTCATCATATTCCTTTTGCCGTCTATTTTCACGAAAATCAGTTGGCGTATCCATGGTCGGTTACTGACGGAGATGTTGAAAAAAAACGCGATATGCACTACTCTTTTATAAACTATAGCTCTGCTTTGGCGGCGGACATGGTGTGCTTTAATTCGCAATTTCATATGGATATATTTTTTGTTGAACTTAAAAGTTTCCTTAAAGGTTTCCCTGATTATAACGAGCCTGAAAGCGTTGATATTATTAAAGCTAAAAGCAGCGTGTTGGCCCTTGGCCTTGATCTGGCCTGTTTTGACGCATTTAAAAGCTCCGAGAAAAACGGGAAACCTTTGATTTTATGGAACCATCGGTGGGAATATGATAAAAATCCCGGCGCGTTTTTTAGAGCTCTTTACAAACTTGAGGAAAAGGGCTTGGACTTTGAGGCTGCGATTGTCGGCGAGAATTTTAACCGGAAACCTGATGAATTCTTCAAGGCGCGAGAACGGTTAGGGGAGAAAATCATTCAATTTGGATATGTTGCCGATTTTGCTGAATACGCAAAATGGTTGTGGAGGGCGGACATTATCCCGGTCACTTCAAATCAGGATTTCTTCAGCGTTAGTTTTGCGCAAGCCGTGTATTGCGATTGCTACCCGTTACTGCCTGACAGGCTTGCCTTCCCTGAACATATACCGGTAGAGCATCGCGGAGAGTTTATTTACAGGGATGATGATGATTTGGATGCGAAGCTGGAGGGCTCCGTTAAAGATATTGATAATATACGAAAAAGAGGGGCGAGCGTGTTTGTGGAAAAATACAAATGGGAGCATATGGCGCCTGTTTATGATAAATTCTTTGAAAATATGCTGTAGTTCTGGTCTGTAAATAAAAAAAATGGGAGAAATTTTTCAGAAAATTTAATATAGTATAGATTAATTCCGGCATGCCTGTTTAGTAAAAAGTAATAACATTGGTTCAAGTCAGAGACCTTGAACCAACAAAGGAAAGAATTGACATTATTTTATTTTTTGTAAAATAAGGAGGGTGATAATGAGGAGTGTAAGGTTTTTTACGTTAGCGGTATTAATCGGCGCGGCATTGTTTGCGGCGCCGTCTGTGTTTGCTCAGGATAAGACGTGGAATGTGGATGCTTCGCACACAAAGGTTCAGTTCACAGTCAGGCATATGGTTATTTCGTCGGTAACCGGTGATTTTAAGGTGTTTGGGGGTACGTTTGAGTCAAAAGGGAATGATTTTACAGACTCTGCTATCGACTTTTCAATAGATGTTGACAGTGTTAACACAGACAACCCAAAACGCGACGGCCATTTAAAGTCCGATCATTTTTTTGCCGCGAAAGAGTACCCAAACATAACGTTTAAGAGCAAATCAATGAAGAAAACCGGCGACAATACGTTTAAGCTTATAGGCGATATGACCATACGCGACGTTACTAAAGCGGTTGAGCTGGACGCGACGCTGGGCGGTGTGATTGTTGATCCGTGGGGAAATGACAGGGCCGGCTTTAAATTTACAGGCAGTATAAACCGGTTTGATTATAATTTGAAATGGAACGACCTCCTTGAAACAGGGGGGGCTATGGTCGGCAAGACAGTTGACATTTTATGCAATCTTGAATTAGTGCACAGAAAAAGCAAAAAAAATGAATAAAGAAAATAGTTCGTGTTGCGGTGGAAATGATAAGGAAAACAGTTCGTGTTGCGGCAACAAGGATAAGAAATATCCTTGCCCGGATTGTTATAGTTGCCAGTTTTGCAGCGATACGCGTTGCAGGGTGTGCCTGGCCCAACAGAAGAAGAAAGGCAAGAAACAGTTGAGCGTTGCCGATCAGATTGCGCTTTATAATAAGCTAAACAGTGAAGATGACCCGTAGCGGGCGCATTTTTGTCCGTATTTATCAAATGGCTCGCTCAAAAATAATGTTTTTTATGGATTATATAATTAAATTAGCGTAAAATGTGATCTTGCGTATTTGAATAATCAAACAATATATGGCGAAATAGCCTCAAATTGTTTGATATTTTTTTATTTTGCTAACTATTAGATTGAGTGACTTTGTTTTTGTTTTATGCTGTGATTGAGGCGTTTTTGTTTTAACCTCTATCACATACCACGATGTCCTTGAATTTACAGGAACGATTTTTTATAACCACGCGTTTTAAAACCCAAATCTTTCCGGCAAATCTCCAGTTTTTTTATAAGCGGGCCTTCAATTCTCCTGATCCGATGCGAGTGTTAGAAGTTGAGTTTGCGTTAATTTGACGACATTGGCTGACAGGCAGGAGTCCATATCCGTTGTAAGTTTTGCGTCCATTCCCCTATAAATTGTTCAGGGCGCAAAATCCTACTGATATATCTTTGCGGATTCCAGATTGCGAAAACACTCAATTTAGCGGTGGCACAACTTTTTAAAACGAGTGGATATTTATGGAAAAACTTGCAAAATTTAAAGAACTTGGCATATCAGAGATAACATTAAAGGCCTTAAAAAAGAAAGGGTATGAGGAGCCTACTCCTATTCAGGAAAAGACTATTCCCGTTCTTTTAAAAGGCGATCTTGACATTATTGGCCAGGCGCAAACCGGCACCGGCAAGACCGCCGCTTTCGGCATACCTATTATCGAAAGGATTCAGGAGAGGTCTAAAACCGTTCAGGCCTTAATCCTGGCGCCTACAAGAGAGCTTGCCATACAGGTTTCCGAAGAGATGAACACTTTAAAGGGAACCAGAAACCTGCATATAATTCCCGTGTACGGAGGGCAGTCGATTGACCAGCAACTTACCCGTCTGAAAAAAGGGGTTGATGTTGTTGTCGGCACTCCGGGAAGGGTTATTGATCATATCAACAGAAAGACTCTGAAACTTGACAACATTTCGTATCTCGTTCTGGATGAGGCGGATGAGATGTTGAACATGGGGTTTATTGAAGATGTGGAGGAGATTCTAAAAAGCACAAACGCGGACAAAAAGACTCTTCTTTTTTCAGCTACTATGCCGAAGGCGATCCTTACTATCGCTAAGAAGTATATGAGGGAGCACGAGTTTCTAGCGGTTGATAAAGTTGATCTCACAACAAATCTTACGGACCAGATCTATTTTGAAGTTTCCCGATACGACAGGTTTGAGGCCCTTTGCAGGATTGTTGATATAGAGGATGTGTTTTACGGGCTGGTATTCTGCAGGACAAAGGTTGACGTTGATGAAGTTGCCAACAAGCTTGTGGACAGGGGGTACGACGCCGACGCGCTGCACGGCGATATTTCGCAGAGTCAACGCGAAAAGATATTGAAAAAGTTCAAACAGCAGCGCATTAACATCCTTGTGGCCACTGATGTGGCGGCGAGAGGCATAGATATTAATAACCTGACGCATGTGATTAATTACGCGATGCCGCAGGACCCGGAATCATACGTGCATAGAATAGGCCGCACAGGCAGGGCCGGCAAGGAGGGCACTGCTATAACGTTTGTCACGCCTCAAGAATATAAAAACCTGCTCTTTATTAAGAAATTTGCCAAGACCGATATCCGCAAAGAGAAGTTGCCTGAAATAGACGAGGTTATAAGCACAAAAAAAGCGCGCATAAAGGACGAGTTGCTAACCGTTGCCAGTCTTGAAAATGAAGATATTTATCTCGATATGGCGGAGGAACTTTTGCTGGACAACGACCCTGCAAATGTCCTGGCTTCATTAATAAAATACAGCTTTCAGGATGAGCTTGACGAAAAGAACTATAAAGAGATCAGGGGCGTGTCGGTTGACGTGACAGGTAAGACGCGGCTGTTTGTGGCCCTTGGCAAGGCCGACAAGATGACACCGCGAAAACTGGTTGATTTTATCCGGCAGGAAACGGATATTAATGATAAGGATATAAGGGATATCAGGATATTCGACACATTTTCATTCATGACCGCGCCGTTTGACGAAGCTGAAATCATTCTGGAAACTTTTAAGAGGAAAAAGCCGGGCGGCAAACGTCCTATGGTTGTAAAAGCTAAAGAAAAAGGCGGCAAAAGATAGTTGTAATGTGGGCGCTGCCTTATAAATTGCCGGGCAGATCAGGTTTTCGAAATTTGTAGTAAATGGAGTTAAGGCTAAAGCCTTAACTCCAACAAGCTGAGTTTATTGGAATTAACCCTTTAGGGTTTTATTTCATTGCATTTTAAGAAAACATACACGAATATAAATTTTCGAAAATCTGATGTATTGGACGAGACTAAACCTTGTTATCTTTAAACAGCTTGCCTTCCTTGTACAATTGGGGGTAATACTCCTTGGCGCATTCAGGGCACATGCTGTGTGTAAATTCGGCGTCTGAGCGGTCTCTGACAAATGTTTCAACGCTTGTCCATGAACCGCTTTTATCGCGTATCTTTTTGCACGCGGCGCAAATCGGCAGCAAACCCTGCAATGTGTTTATCTTAGAGTTGGCTTCCTGTAGTTTGCGGATAAGCTTTTGCCGCTCAATTGCGTATTGCAACGACCTTGTAAGCAGGCAGCCTGTGATTTGGCCTTTTACAAGATAATCCTGCGCGCCGTCTTGCACGGCGTTAATGCCGAATGTTTTATCATCATGGCCGGTCAGCACTACAATCGGCGAATCCGGCGCGGCATTGCGCACACTTTTAAATGTTTCAAAACCCTGGCTGTCCGGCAATCCGAGGTCCATCACTATAATGTCAAGTTTCTCCTCTTTTATATATTCCAACCCGCCGGCAAGTTTATCTCTAATCTCCAATTCAAATTCATTGCCCCCTGTCTCATCAAGCATCTCCAGGATAAGCCTTGCGTCTCCCGGATTGTCCTCAATCAGGAGGAGTTTAAAATGATTTTCTTCGCACATATTAGTCTCTCCTTGGAAGCCGAACAATGGTAAACCAGAAAAGTTCTATGGATTTCACTATTTCGACAAACCTATTAAAATCTACAGGTTTTGAAATAAAGCAGTTTGCGTGATTGCTGTACGCCTTTATAATATCCTGCTCGGCCTGTGATGTTGTAAGCACAACCACCGGGATCTCTTTCAAGTTGCTGTCTCCCTTAATTTCCTCAAGCACTTCGCGGCCGTCCTTTTTTGGCAAATTCAGATCCAACAATATTATATCAGGCCTTACGGCTTCGGCGTAAATGCCTTTGCGCTTCAGGTAATCCATTGCCTCAACCCCGTCGTTGACAACGCTTAGAGTATTGGAAACCTTGCTCTCTTTCAATGCTTCCTGCGTTAAACGCACATCTCCCGGATTGTCTTCCACTAAAAGAATCTCTATAGGTTTACAGCACATTTCACTGTCTATCATTGTTCTCCGCCTCTTATTTTTTGTGGTAAGCGCAAAAGCTCTAAATTGCAAAAAAATGAAGTTGTTTTTGCAAGGCCCTTGCAAGCTTGTTAAAAAAGCGTAATGTGAAATTATACCATTTGCCAAATCAAATATATATACATTTTTAGCATTTGCGCGGTATGTTTAATCAAGGGCGTATAAATGGTAACTTTACATTCTTGTTCGGGATAGATTTTGCAGAGATGATGTGGTTACAACTTGTTTCCGTACTTTTCATAAAACGTTATTTCGTCAAGTTTAAGCCGTGGTCTAGGGGTTGGGGCTTCATCTGTCACAACCTTTATCGCTATTCAAAAGCCCAATGCGCCTTTTCACCTCAGCCTCTGAATAATTATCGGAAGTTTTCATTTTTGCCGCCAGATGAAAGTGGTTCCACATAATACAAAACCAAAACACCTCGGCAGAATATATATCCCGCTAAACCGCTTAATCAACCCAAACAAATAATCCTTCTCCACATCCCCGGAGGAGGTAATTAAATTTAACTTGCTCATTTAACTTTTAAATTTAGGTTAGATTTGTTTAAACTGAATGAGGTAAACCGGAGGCATAGCCTAAGCTATGTTGAGGATTTGGCGGTTGCTCTATAGATTTAAATCCTCCTTAAATCTATTTACATTAAAGAGTGGTTGACGCCGTTTCCCGCATTCCATTTTGATAAAAAGATTACCTGATAGTAGAAATTGAATTATTTGTTGATATAAGCTAAAATTTCATTAAAATGATTAATATAAATAGTTGGATGGGAACCAATAATGTGATAAATAAGGTTAAAATTGTTATCACGGGCGTTGATGCCCGCATCTTTAATAAGGGCAATAAATTGATTAAAATAAAAGAACAGGATATTGAAAAAATTAAGGAACATGTGAAAGAGGCTTATCCGCATGAGTGTTGCGGGTTGCTGGCCGGCAAGGGGTTTGGGGAAGAGAAAGATGTTTTTGAAACGCATAGATTGCGCAACCTAAACTCTGAAAGGGCTAACGATAGATACGAGGTAGATCCGAAAGAGTACATGGAAGTTGATCGCGACACTGCCTCAAGAAAACTTAGTATTATAGGCATTTATCACTCTCATCCCGATCATCCCAGCAAACCGTCTGAATTTGACGCCGGCCGCGCGTGGGAGGGGTACTCCTATCTGATAATTGCTGTGGCAAAAGGCGAGGAATTTGAACTTAAATCATGGGTCTTTAACGACTCAACTAAAACTTTTACTGAAGAGGAGATAAAGAATGTCTGATGAAAATGAGCAGAAACCCGATGCCGCGCTTGACCTTAGCGGCGTTAAATGCCCGATAAATTTTGTAAAAACAAAATTAAAACTTGAAGATATGGAAACGGGCCAGTTGCTTGAAGTGATAGTGGACGACGGCGAACCTATTAGAAGCGTTCCAAAAAGCCTGAAAGATGAAGGCCACAAAATTCTAAAGGTAGATGATCTCGAAGGCAGATTTAAGCTACTTATCAGAAAAGGGTAAAATCAATCCGCGTTTTATTTAAACCGCAAGCATTTATAGCATCCTTGAAGCTCGTTTTGCTAAATTTGACAAAATATTTTTAAAAATATTACCCGCATTTTTTTACTTTCAAGGTTATGGTTATTGTTCGCGCCGCAGGCATCATTGCCTGTGGCGCTCTTTAAAATTATGTGAAATATTGATTGGCAATTTACTTACTTGCTGTTTCCAGTCCCTGAGTCTTAACAAGCAAATCTACTATAATCATAAATTCGTGGTGGGTAAACCAATCCTTTTTCAACTTTTTTCTTGTGATTTTGCGCATCTCTGTCACACACCGCTCCCAATCTCTTTTTGATTTTTGTTCAAGAAGAATTCTGTCACCTTCATGACAAATAAGGCATTTTTTTACCATTATATCGGATGCGGTATCCTCCTTCATAATGTTGCTTCTTTTAGCGAGAAAGTCTGTAATTGCGGATACATCGCCGTCATGGAAAAGATCGGGAGCGTTATCACACATTCTCAAAACTGTCTCCTCCCACTCATCTCTGGTTTTGTTTTTAGTAAGTATTCTATGTGAAGAGTGGCACCTTGTGCATATGCCGATAAAAAGTAAACGCGCATTAGCATATTTCTTTTTCTGCGGCATTGAAGCGACAACCCCATCTTTAGACTTGACTATTTCATCTACAATGTGCGCCCCTTCTTCAGGTGTTATCCACTGAGGATTCTTTTTTATCATTTCCGTTACACATTGTTGCCACTCCGCTTTCGTTTTTACATCCGCAAAAACTCTATCAAGTGTATGGCACTTAGAACATTTCTCTTCATACAGGAACTTCCATGTTTTGTATTTATATCCCTCTTCAACTTTTTGCGCGTAACTATAGTTTTGCAAAGATAAAAAAGACAGAGTAAATATAGCGATAGACATAAAAAATAATTTCATAACATGTCTCCTTTTTTTAACAGTGATTATATATACCGTGTTATTTTAGAGCAACCCTTCAAAGAAGTCATTGCCTTTGTCATCAACAATAATAAAGGCCGGGAAATCTTTAACTGTAATCATAAAAATAGCTTCCATGCCAAGCTCTTCATACTCAACGGTTTCAACATTTGTTATGCATTCCTTGCCCAAACGCGCGGCGGGCCCGCCTATTGAACCAAGATAAAATCCGCCAAATTCTTTGCAGGCATTGGTTACATCTTTTGACCGGTTGCCCTTTGCCAGCATCACCATTGATCCTCCATTTTTTTGAAATTCAGCCACGTAAGAGTCCATCCTACCGGCGGTAGTAGGGCCAAATGATCCTGATGGGCAGCCCTTTGGGGTTTTTGCGGGCCCCGCGTAATATACTATATGATCTTTAAAATATTGCGGCAGATCATTGCCCGCGTCTAAACGCTCTTTTAATTTTGCATGGGCAATATCACGGGCGACAATAATCTTGCCGGTAAGCAAAAGCCGCGTCGCCACCTTATGTTTTGTAAGATCGCCTAAGATCTCTTTCATTGGCCGGTTTAGATCAATACGCGCGGCGTCATCGTCGTTTGCGTTTGCTTGTGGCAGATATTTTGCCGGATCACTCTCAAGTTGTTCAAGATAGACGCCCTCTTTAGTGATCTTTGCTTTTATATTGCGATCTGCGCTGCAACTAACGCCAAGCCCGATAGGGCATGACGCCCCATGCCTTGGCAATCTTATTATCCTAATATCATGACAAAAATATTTGCCGCCAAATTGCGCTCCGATGCCAAGCCCTTGCGACTCTTCTAACAATTGTTGTTCCAGCTCTTTATCTCGAAACGCATGCCCTAAATCATTCCCCTGCGTGGGCAAATTGTCAAGATACCCGGTTGAAGCCAGTTTTACCGTCTTTAAGTTCATCTCCGCCGATGTTCCTCCTATAACAAACGCAAGATGGTATGGAGGGCAGGCAGCGGTTCCGATAGTTTTCATCTTCTCTTTCATAAATGCAACCAGCTTTTCAGGGGTTAATCGCGCCTTTGTTTCCTGATAAAGATACGTTTTGTTGGCTGACCCGCCGCCCTTGGCAATAAATAGAAATTTGTACTCATTGCCTTGCGTAGCGTAGATGTCTATCTGCGCCGGCAGGTTGCAGCCTGTGTTTTTCTCCTCGTACATTGTTAACGGCGCGTTTTGTGAGTACCGGAGATTGTTCTTTGTATATGCGTTATAAACCCCTTTTGAAAGCGCTTCCTCATCTGAATATCCCGTCCATATCGACTGCCCTTTCTTGGCCATTATAATAGCAGTGCCTGTATCCTGGCACATTGGGAATATACGGTCGGACGATATAACGGCATTTTTTAACAACTCCAATGCAACATATTTATCGTTTTTAGAGCTTTTGGGATCATTAATGATATTTGACAGTGATTTAAGATGCGGCGGCCTTAGCAGAAATGAAACATCGTTAAACGCTTGTTCCGCCAGATAAACAAGACCTTGATAATCGATTGATATTACCTCGGTTTGATCAAATTGTTTAATTGAAACGTGTTCATTTGTTAAAAGACGATAATCAGTATTATCCTCATTAATAGGGAACATCTCTTGATATTTGAATTGAGCCATTTAATAAATCTCCTGTTTTGTATTGCGCTAAAAGTAATCCGTTTAAACGTTTTTTTGCTTAATTATACCACAAGTTGCAAAGAATATTTTGAGTTATTTCTTTCCGAGCACTTAGGCTAATTTTATTAATTTTTACTGAATGTATTATACAAATCTATGTTGTTTATTAATAAAGGTAGTTTTTTTACTAACTAGTGAGCGATGAGTTCCATTAACCAGTTAATTTCCATTCCGGCATCATATCAGGGGATGCATTCTTTCCTATGAATTTCTTAAGGGGATGGTCTAAAGCGCTGCCTATGAGAAATTCAAGAAGGCTTGAGCGTAGT
>JAIQZQ010000106.1 GCA_021777105.1 Candidatus Anammoxibacter sp. | reverse complement strand
CTTATCTGCAAAAGAGTTAACCCTCTCCTATTGTTCCCCCTAATTCATCATATATGCCTTTTTGCCAACCTAAAGCCTTTTCCAAATAAGGATGATCCGCCGGCAATATTTTTTTACGAATACCAACGGCTTTATCAATATACTCTTTTGCCTGTAAGTAATCTTCCAAATCATCGTATATGGAAGCTATACACAAATAGGAGGTCGCCAAATCCGGATGGTCTGTTGATAATACTTTTTCTCTTATATCAATAGCTTTTAAACCGTACTCTAATGCATTTTCTAAATCACTTAAATCAATATAAACTAAAGATATATTATTATAAGAAGTCGCTAAATCCGGATCATCTGCCGGCAATACTTTTTCTCTTATATCAATAGCTTTTAAATTATAAACCAGAGCTTTTTTGTAACTACCAAAACCCCTTAATATTTCTGCTAGATTATTCGACACATTTGCAACACCTTGATTTTCGTCATTAATTGAGCTTAAAATAGTTTCAGCATATGGAATAAACTCTTGCCTTTCTAAAGGATTTTCATCAGCCTCTACGAAAAGCTTTAATCCAAAAGTGTTAATCAAAATGGAACAGTTTTTTGCGTTTGGTTTTAATCTTTCACGCGCTACTATCTGCACCAGTGAGTGAATCTTGAATGAGCTTTCAATTGCCTGGAGCCACCCATTTTTAACAAGATTGTCCAGGATTTCATAAAAGTCTGTTTCATTTTTCTGCTCAATCTGAAAGAAATCAAATAACTCTTTGCCTTCAATATTTATTGAAGGCATAATTGAGAAATATCGCAGAGACTCCTTCTCTTTCTCATCCAGAGTGGTTAGATCAAATATGGCTAAGATGTAACTGTATAGTTTCTGCTCCTTTTCAACATCCTTTTTTTCAGCATGTTTGCCAAGTGGTATTTTTATATCCAAACGTTTGGCTTTAATGCCTTCATCTTTTACCATATTGACCAGGGCTTCAATATCCAACCCTCTGTTTTTATTAGCCGCCTTTGCCAGCAGTTCCGTAAGCAGGGTGTGGTAGTTGATCTGTTTAAGCAGTTGCATCAATAATTTATCATCCACTTCCCTCTTATAAAAACGGCAAAATAGCTCTTTTGCGTCGTCAGGTTCAAGCTCTTCCACATTTATTATTGTTGTGTCGTCCGGCGCTGATCTTGACGTGAAGAGGGTTTTCCAGCCAAATGATTCTATCCGGCTTTTATTCATTAATATATCGTCAGGATCGTTGGCGTTGTCAATTACAAGCAGATTATTGCCCTCAAAATGGCGCATTATTTCACACAAATGATTAAGATTAGTTTCAGTGTCTTCATTAGGGTTGTAACTATATCCCGTATCGTTGTTTGACAGTTGTGAAATCAAATTCTCTTGTATATTATCAGTGATATTGATCCACGCTATATGGTCGTACTGTTTCGCATATGTTTCAGCATTGACATAAGCCAATGCCAGTGTAGTCTTGCCGATACCACCCACACCGTTAACCAGCACAACCTCTTTATTGGTTGAAATGGTCTTGTCAATTTTCTCCAACAATTTAGCCCTGCCGATAATATTATCATTATTATATGCTGGTATGATGGTTAGGTTCTTTATTGATGTTTTCGGTTTTTCCGTTTTATCAATCTCTCTGTCCTTAGAAAGGTAGAGATTTAAATCATCTTTAACAATATTTCTGAATTGGTCAAGGTTGTCAAACTCTTGAAACAGCAGTTGATTCTCTTTTTCAATCTTTTCTCTAAATTCAACAACCTTGCCAAATTCAGAGACGGCATTTGTGCTTTTTGGTGAGTATCCCGTTTTAAAATAGACAAACATCTTCTTGTCCAACGATTTAGCTAATTCATACTCTTCGAGTGTAAACCTTCCAAGTTTTGAATATAGCGCGACAATAACGATATCAGATCTCTCTAACAAAGGATTAATCTCATCCTGAATTCGTTTCTTGTTGTAACTGCCACTTGGAATGTCAGTCTCCCACATTATGGATTCAATCTTTAAATTGTGGTTAAGCTTATTGACGGAACTTAAGATATGTGTGATCTCTTTGCGTTCTTCTGAAAGATCGCCGGATGACGCAAAAAATATTTGTGTTTGTTTGTGTTCCATTTATAGTAAAATGTCATTAAAAGTGAAATGAATTTTATTACCTAACCCGGATCTCCTCGTCTCCAAACCCATGTTTGGGAATGGAAAAATTCAAGAAGCCCCAGCTTCGTGTTTACGATCAATTCCAGCAAACTGTTACGCGCGAAGCTGGGGCTTCTTGAATTGAGGTTTACAAAGCTGGGGGTTTGTAACCAGGGGGGAATAGGATTTTGTTTTGTTTTTTGTATTCTTTCTTAAATTGCGCCATGCTTAGTAGGTGGTTCCAAAATAGAACATGTCGCTTTTTCTTCTAACTCTTCGCTTTCAAAAATATTTTTTAAGTGTTTTGTAATTGCCGGCCGTTGAACATCAAACAACACCTCAAAATCGGCGTTAATATGTTAATGCCTTTTTTGGGAAATACCAGGGGCCATTATAGTTTGAGCCGGCTAGATCATCTTTTTGAAATATGTTAAATCTTTGTTCCCTAATATCAAACCTGGGACGCTAATATCTTCGTCAATTTCTTCCCAATGAATTCCTGTGCCTCCACCGCTTAACTCAAATTTATTCCTTTGTTCAGAACTGGCGTTTAATAAACGGGGAAAATAAGTTAAAGGCACAGAAAGTTGCCGGCCGTCAGATAAAGCGACCCACATATTATCATTATCAAACCAAATTTTTGTAGCGCTTGCTTCAAATGTTAAAGCGCTCATTCCATTTTTCCTTTATTAATTGTGATTTATTTTCTATAACTTTTCTAAATTCATTCAATTCTTTGCTCGAAAATCCATAATTATGTTCAAGGATAACGGCCGGTTCAATCCAAAATTTTGCCCTGTTTGCTCCTTTACGCGCATGAATATTAATAGGTTCCAATGGATAACCTTCGTTTGAAAAGAAATGAAACCTGATTCCCTTCCAACTAAAAACTTTAGGCATTAAATTATTTTCTTGTCAACATTTCTTTTCAAGAATGATATAAAATGTAAATTCGTATCAACGCCAGGCATTAGCAACTTCAATTGAGATATTTTATAGCTCCAAGAGGTCATAGATTATCAGAACGGTTATTATCACTACTATTTACATCATGGTCAACAATAAAAACGAGGCTAAATGGTTATTAGTCTTATGCAGTAAAAAGGAGATTTGCCACTTTTGCCGGGGGGGGGATCTTTTGTGTATGACGGGGGAGGTTCTAATTTGTAGCCCCGGCGGCCTCATTTACCATGAGAATCTATGATTGATCCGTCATCAGTTCAATTCTTTCCGGCTTAAGGCGATATCCCATAGCATGGAGAATTGAATTAACAGTAACAATTTAGTTGTTTGAAAAATGTGCAGGCTAAAATTTGTTGCTATGGCGCTAATAGGCGCGTAATGCCTTTTGATATTGGATGCTAGATGCTAGATGCTTGATACTAAATTGTTGGTTTCATTTCTTTGAAATGAGCAAATTTAAAATCATACCGACATCCGGCATCTAGAAACCAGCCTCCTGTATCCATGCCATAAGGTATTTATGGACGCTTTCTTATTATTTAGACTTTAAAATTTTCAAAATTCTAAACTGATACAATTAACATTATTAAATTTAGGATTTCCGTTAACTGAAAGCGCTTTTTGCAATCCTTTCCTTGTCATTCCCGCAGCTAACGCTGTTGATGATACACCCTTGGCGCGGCTTAAGATACGTAAAGATGATAATAATGCTCCTAATTCTCCATCCTTTGAGTATTCTTCAAAAATAATTTCGATATACTCATCTATTTCCTCCGGATGTTTACTGAAGTACTCTTCTTCGTAATTGCTAAGAGTTTGCATTTTTCTCATAATTCAGATACTCCTTCCAATAAACTTTTGCAATTTCAATGTCCCTGATCTGGCGATATTTGCTTTGCTAGTTACAAGGCTCCCGCCTTGTAACGCGGTGTCCTTTAGAGGCGGAGCCTTCAGGGTCAGTGTGTGGAGTACATCAACCGTGTTGATGTTAATATTGTAACCTTGTCTACACAGTTAACACCGTTACTGTGCTCCAAACCACGGCAAATCAATATTATCGCTACGTCTTTACCGAATATTTACTTTTGCCTGGACAATCTCCGCGCGCTTAATTTTAACGCTCGTTCCAATGCTCTGCGTTGGAATGTATCTCGGACGCTCTGCGTCCTGTCACTTGACGCAGAGCGTCAAACAAAGCATTCCAACGCAGAGCATTGGAACGAGCAGGACCGGCT
>JAIQZQ010000105.1 GCA_021777105.1 Candidatus Anammoxibacter sp. | reverse complement strand
CTTATCTGCAAAAGAGTTAACCCTCTCCTATTGTTCCCCCTAATTCATCATATATGCCTTTTTGCCAACCTAAAGCCTTTTCCAAATAAGGATGATCCGCCGGCAATATTTTTTTACGAATACCAACGGCTTTATCAATATGCTCTTTAGCCTGCAAATAATCTTTTAAATCATAGTATATGGATGCTATACAAAAATATGAGCCTGACAAATTAGGATGGTCTGCCGGCAATACTTTTCCACTTATATCAATAGCTTTTAAACCGTACTCTAAGGCCTTTTCTAAACTGCCTAACTTCTGATAAACTAAAGATATATTATTATCTAAACCGGATCTCCTAGTTCCACTTTACTCATAGCCTGCGCCTGTATTTGCCTTTGTCAGGCAATGTTTGATGTTAATGCCATAGTTTCCTGATCAATTTGTTGTAACGCTTTTTGGATATGATTTACTTCATTTTCTTCAAAAAGAGCTTCTCCACATTGTGTACAAACCCATGCCGGGATTGATTCCCATGAAATATGGTAACCTTTACGGTCTGCGCTGTATGGAGACTCGCCTTTAACCATATTGCCTTTACAATGAAAGCATTCCATAATTACCTCCTAACTTTAAAGTCTAATGACCACTGATCTAAAGACGGCAAGTAAGCCGTAACAATGGCCAGGTATTCAGTTTTTGGTGAACAAACTATATGAATGGATCTGTTTTGTTTTACGTGACAAACCAAATAGTTTTCACCTCTTTGATCTTCCGGGTATTCCTCAATTATTTCACCAGAAAAAACGGCTTCCTTTATCTCATCTGCTGTAATCATTCTGTCCGGCCTTGACATCTGCTTAATTGCCTGAGGCAAGAAAAGAATGTGTTTCCTTGCGGCTGAAATTATTTGCTGTTTCATATTTCAGTTATTTCCTATCTTCCCATAATGATGCGGTCATGACTGCAAATGGTTATGAAAATGAACTGTTTCAAATTTACAGGAAAAGATCAGTGGCAAATCTTTACAGGGCGTCCGAGAATACAAAATCTTAAAATTTAGGTGTTAATATCAAAGGACTTAAAAGAAAAGACCATGGTCAAATATCCTCTATGTTTTTACATTTCAACAGATAAAATCATTAAGATTGCTATTATTATGTTCCAATTCCAATTGATTCTATGATAAATAAACAGGTTCTTTTTATCAATCTGTTATTGAAAAACCTTCTCTTTCCATTCGTTAATCATTTCTACTTTTTAAAGATTTGCCCCTCAAAGCTCCTTATATGGAGAGCTTCAACCGTGTTGATGTTAATATTGTACCTTGTCTAACAGTAACATGGTTACTGTGCTCCAAAACACGGCAAATCAATATTATCGCTACGTCTTTACCGAATATTTACTTTTGCCCGGGCAATCTCCGCGCGCTTAATTTTAACGCTCGTTCCAATGCTCTGCGTTGGAATGTATTCCGGACGCTCTGCGTCCCGTCACTTGACGCAGAGCGTCAAACAAAGCATTCCAACGCAGAGCATTGGAACGAGCATGACCGACTGCAACTTATCTGTAAAAGAGTTAACCTTCTCCTATTGTTTCCCCTAATTCATCATATATTAATTTTTGCCAACCTAAAGCCTTTTTCAAATTAGGATGATCCGCCGGCAGCGCTTTTTTATAAATACCAACGGCTTTATCAATATGTTCTTTAGCCTGTTAGTAATCTTTCAAATCATAGTATATGGATGCTATACAAAAATGAGAAGCCGCTAAATCTGGATGGTCTGCCGGCAATACTTTTTCTCTTATATCAATAGCTTTTAAACAGTACTCTAATGCCTTTTCTAAATCACCGAAACTTTTATAAACTAAAGATATATTACTATAAGAAATCGCCAAATCTGGATGGTCGGACGACAATACTTTTTCTTTTATATCAATATCTTTTAAACCGTACTCTAAAGCCTTTTCAAAACTGCCTGAATCCTTATAAACAGTAGATATATTACTATAAGAAGTCGCCAAATCCGGATCGTCTGCCGGCAATACTTTTTCTCCTATATCAATAGCTTTTAAATTATAAACCAGCGCTTTTTTATAATTACCTAAGTTTCTTAATATTATAGCTAGATTATGCGACACATTTGCGACACATTTATCTTCATCATTAATAGAGCTTAAAATAGTTTCACCATATGGAATAAGCGCTTGCCTTTCTATAGGATTATCGCCAGGCTTAACTTTAAGCTTTAATATAAAAGTTTTAATCAGCAGAGAACAGTTTTTGGCGTTTGGTTTTAATCTTTCACGCGCTACTATCTGCACTAATGAATGAATCTTGAATGAGTTTTCAATTGCCTGTACCCACCCATTTTTAACAAGATTGTCCAGGGTTTCATAAAAGTCTGTTTCGTTTTCCTGCTCAATCTTAAAGAAATCAAACAACTGCTTACCCACAATATTTATTGAAGGCATGATAGCGAAATATCGCAGATACTCCTTCTCTTTCTTCTTCAAAGTGGTCAGATCAAATATAGCGATGATGTAACTGTATAGTTTCTGCTACTTTTCAACATCCTTTTTTTCAGCATGTTTGCCAAGGGGTATTTTGATATCCAAACGTTTGGCTTTAATGCCTTCATCATTTACCATATTGACAAGAGCTTCAATATCCAACCCCTTGTTTTTATTAGCCGCCTTTGCCAGTAGTTCTGTTAACAGTGTGTGGTAGTTGATCTGTTTAAGCAGTCCGGTCAATAAATCGTCATCAACTTTCCTCTTATAAAAACGGCAAAATAGCTCTTTGGCGTCATCAGGTTCAAGCTCTTCCACATTGATTATTGTTGTGTCGTCCGGAGCTGATCTTGAAGTGAACAGGGTTTTCCATCCAAATGATTCTATCCGGCTTTTATTATTAAGTATATCGTCCGGATCGTTGGCGTTGTCAATTACAAGCAGGTTTTTGCCCTCAAAATGGCGCATTATTTCACACAAATGATTAAGATTAGTTTCTGTGTCTTCATTCGGGTTGTAACTATATCCTGTATCGTTGTTTGACAGTTGTGAAATCAGGTTTTCCTGTATGTTGCCGGTTATATTGATCCACGCTATATGGTCGTACTGTTTCGCATATGTTTCAGCATTGACATAAGCCAATGCCAGTGTTGTCTTGCCGATGCCGCCAACACCGTTAACCAAAACAACCTCTTTGTTGGTTGAAATGGTCGCGTCAATTTTCTTTAACAATTTAGCCCTGCCGATTATATTGTCATTGTTATATGCCGGCACAGGTGTGAGGTTCTTTATTGAATTCTTTGTTATATCTATCTTTTTAAGCTTAGAGAGGTAGAGATTTAAATCATCTTTAACAATATTTCTGAATTGGTCAATATTGGCAAACTCTTTGAACAGCAGTTGATTTTCTTTTTCAATCTTTTCTCTAAATTCAAGCACATCATTATATTGCAAATTTTCTTCTGTATTTTTAGGCGAATACCCAGTTTTAAAATAGACAAACATCTTCTTGTCCAACGATTTAGCTAATTCAAACTCTTCAAGTGTGAACCTTCCAAGTTTTGAATATAGCGCGACAACAACGATATCAGATCTCTCTAACAAAGGATTAATCTCATCCTGAATGCGTTTCCTGTTGTAGCTGCCGCCGGGAATGTCGGTCTCCCACATTATGGGTGCTGTCTTTAAATTGTGGTTAAGCTTATTGACGGAATTTAAGATTGGTATGATCTCTTTGCGTTCTTTTGAAAGATCGCCGGATGACGCAAAAAATATTTGTGTTTGTTTCATTTATTATACTAACGGCATTAAAAGTGTAAGTAATATACTCAAAAGCATTAGGTTTTCGAAATTTGCTAATGAATAAAAGGCTAAAGCCTTAACTCCAATAAGCTGAGTTTATTGGAATTTACCCTTTAGGGTTTTATTTCATTGCATCTGAAGAAAACATACACGAACATAATTTTCCGAAAACATGATTTGTTTGACTATATTATTGTTGTTACTTAGTGTAAGCGATAACATTGAATAAATTTAGCTGTTGATTATCAAATATAATAGAAGACATGTCAAGGGAAACAATATGTTTGGCGAGCAGAGCAAAGAGCAAAAGCATGGCACGCGAAGCTGGGGCTTCTCGAATTGGGGGTTACAAAGCCGGGGCTTTGTAACCAGAGGGGAAGAGCGGAGCGCGATCTATCATTGTTTGCTATATTATTACTTCAATGCCCTTTCTATCCACAATAGAAAGTAGCTTAAGAGTTGCCCCTCGTGGCTTACTATCTCCATGCTCCAATTTCTTTACAGCTCTATCAGATACATTTAGGTAAGCCGCAAATACCGCCTGGCTAAATCCTAACTTATTTCTAATTGAACTGATCTGTTTTCCTGTATAGTTTGGAACGGGGGATAATGATTTTATATCAAATTTTTTCATTGTTATTTTATCTATAGCTCCAACGGCATAAAGATCTTTTGCCATCTCACTTATCGTTTCCTGGACTTTGCTCATTTAAAGTACCTCAATAAAAATTTGTTTATCAACTAATAAAGTGATTTGCTTATTATCTAAATTAAGGAATGCCTCCGCCATTACTTTGAATCCCTTTCGCTCATTTTTTGTGATATTATCTTTTTCACCCTTTGCAAATCCATGCGCAAATATTGCTTTGTCATGAATTTTCATCAAAATTATTGTCCTATGTGTGCTTCGTTTGCCTTTGCCATCCATTCCTATTCTTTTTTTGTATACATGTCCACCGAGATTAGCGCCTATCAAGCCATTTTTAATCTCATCAATGGATTTTTTTAGATCATCATCATAGATTTTCATGGTTGTGAATTACCCCTAATATCAAGAGGTCGAATCGGCTGAAAAGCGTAATTTTAGTTTCTGCCCAATTTGTGAACACCCTTTCTGTTTAAACATGTCTAACTGTGTTAATAACAATGGCAAATT
>JAIQZQ010000104.1 GCA_021777105.1 Candidatus Anammoxibacter sp. | reverse complement strand
AATAAATAGTTGATGAAACACCTGTATCGGCAAGCGTGACACATTGTAATTGATTACTGTTTAAATAACCCCTTCAGGGTTAAATATGTGGACTCATTGTACCCAGGGTGGCGCATTCGCTTACCCTGGGCTAATATATTTCTGCCCTTTCAGGGCGTTTTAGTTGAATATTCATTTTAAATATTGTCCAGCGCTTATTTATGGGTAACGGTTAGGGCGGGAGCCTTGTAACGAGTAAAAATTAACATACATTATTAACTTTAGTTCGACAAGAGGTTCAGGCTAACAGTCTGGTTCTTTCCGCTTCTACTAATTGTTGTCCCGGAATGGGATAACTAACAAATAAAGGATTTGAAATTTATGGAATTAAACACAATTGGAATTGCATGCAAAACACTTAGGCTTTTACCTCCGCTCTCTTTGCGTATTAAAGATGGGTTGCCTCGGCTTATTCTTGATCGATTGCCGGACAAAGAGAAGTTTGAAGGCAATGGGTGGTTAAAGATTGAAGATAGTGAAGGCGCGCATCTCAGCTGGGGTTTTGTTGATCCTGACAATAAAGCCGTGCATCTTATCTCAAGCAGCGAACCGGATCCTTTTGATGATCTGGTTTTGCGATTTGAAATTGCTATTAAAAAACGATTAGAGATAAAAGCTTTTGAAGGTGAAGTTGCTCGTCTTGTTAACGGAGCGGGGGATAATCTTTCAGGATTTACTTTGGATTTATATGGAAAGACGCTGGTACTTTCGCTGGAAAGTCAATCCCTGGTTGAACTGGTTGACGTTATTCATCAAAAAGCTCTGTTACCGTTACAACCTGAACACGTTATTCTTAAAATTCGAGAGAAAAGGCCACAGCTTAAAGGTCGAATAACACAGAATGTTTTGCTGGGGCAACAAATCATTGACAGGATTAAGGTAAAGGAATGCGGGATTAATTATTTGGTTCAACCGCTGGGGAAGCTGGATACAGGGCTTTTTTTTGATTTAAGATGCGCAAGGAGAGAGTTTGCGCAGAGCGCAAAAGATTGTGGTGTTTTAAATCTTTTCTCGTATACCGGAGCTTTTGGACTTGCGGCCGCCAAAGCCGGCGCCCGCCGTGTGGTTTCTGTTGAAATAGAGCCCAGGCATCAGAAATGGGCGCAGGAGAATTTCAAGATAAACGGTCTTAACCCTAGGGATCCCCAATTTCTTTTTGTTAAGGATGATGTGTTTCAGTACATTGATAAGTTAAAGAAGCGTTTAGAGTTATTTGAGCGTATTATACTTGATCCGCCTGCGCGCGCGCAAATAGGGAGCGGGCGTTTCTTTCTTAAAAGTGATCTTCCCAAACTGGCAGCTTCATGCCTGAGCCTTTTGACACCTAACGGACGCCTTCTTATTACCGATAACACTATGCTTGGAACAGAAGAAAAACTTGAACAGATGATTAATAAAGCAGCGGAAATGGCAAATGAGCGCTGTTCTATTGTTAAAAAATTTAAACCGGAACCAGACTTTCCTGTGAATCCTCTGTGGCCGAAAGGCAGAGGCGTTATTGCCATGGAAGTTGAACGAATGTAAACAGATAGGGCTCGGAAAGAAATAACTTGGTCTTTCCGAGCCCATAGAATCTTTTATTTCAGAGATTTATGAGATATAAATGAGTGAATATGAATGATGAACCAATCTTACAAGGCGATGAATTGCCAATTCAAATGGAGGAAAGTTTTCGATGGAAGGACAAAGCCTGTATAGAAGAATGCGAAGGTTTTTGTTGTAAAGACCGTAGCTATCTTATGATAAGCTTTCATGATATTTTGATGATTCTTAAATCACCATACGCAAAAATAATCGGCATTAAAAACACGTGTGAACTATTTGAAGACAACCCCCCCCTTCTCAGGATAAAAAAATCCCAAAATTTTGAAATTGTTATACCCAATATATGTTTCCGGCCTATAGGCGCTAAAATGGGAGCTTTGCCGGAACATGCGCCGAGTAATATATGCCCCTTTTTGAAACCTCTGGGGATGGTTTATGATTATCATAAAGAAAAAATCCCTAACACTGCTCATCCTTTAGCGATGGGCTGTATACTTAAAGATCATAAACCGGATATTTGTAAATTCTCGCCAATTGGGCCAATGCGAAGTATGGAGACTGGAAGACTATCATACTGTCATGTTCAACCGTATGAAGTGTGTCCGGCTTGCAATTCAAACGGCAAGGTAGAATTAAAAACCTATCTTAAATCCCTGCGTGGAGTCAATATTGGATCAAAGAGCCTGTTTCATAAAGTTGCAATGCGTCATTATAGGCGTGTACAATCCGGTCATGACCAAAGCAATTTTAACCAAGTTTTGCGGAAAGTATATAATATTGATAGATTACTTCTGGATAATAACTATAATGTTCAGAGCCGCCCCTCGTACAGACTGCTTATGTCGATTTTGTATGAAGCTGCAAGTGGTAAATTTGATTTATGGGAAGCATTTGTGAATCATCTTACCAAAGGCAACATTGAACTATTCATGCGTGATAAAGATAACCGGAAATGCCTTGATTATTAGTAACTATTCAGCGTAATTTACACACCCCGTCCGCCAAGCGGCCACCCATCTTATTAGAGAGGATATTAAATAGGATTTATTTCCACAAAGTCCCCTCTAATAAGAGGGGATTTAGGGGTGTGTATAGTCATGTGGAATCACGCTGAATAGTTACGGTTATTAAATAGTAACAACACTCAATTTTATCAAAAAAATGATAAACATTTTACACACAATCGGCCCATTTTTTATCATCATAGCCGTTGGCGCAATTTTACGCCTGTTTATCGCCGACGATAAATGGGTCGCCGTGTTCAACAAATTCGGATATTACATAGGATTCCCAGCTATAGTTATAACAAGCTTTGCAGGCTCCCAAAACACTTACCCTGTTAATGCCGGCATAATAGGCCTTAACATTATTATACTCATCTCAATAATGGCAATCGCCCTGTTTGCAACCAGAATTTTACAACTGGGCAAATCAATAGGCAACACATATATTATTTGCGTTATTTTCGGCAATATTGCCTATCTTGGTTACCCTGTAATAACATCAATTGCGCCGGATACCGGCGCTGTAGCCGGCGCCCACATCGGCGTTTATCTTGCAGTTGTTTTTACAGTGGGCATATTAATACTTGAGATTTCAGCAGGCAAAGGCGCAGGCAGCTTTAACCGGGCGGCAAAACACATCCTTAAAAATCCCCTGCTTATATCCGTGTTCATAGGCTCTCTAGTTGCAGGATTTAATGTGAGTATTCCCGTTATCATTGAAAAGCCAATAAACTTAATTGCCTCTGCCGCATCCCCTATTGTGCTTCTAGCCCTGGGCATATTCATAGTCGCCAGGATTAAGTTTAATAACGAGTTTCTGCACTCCGCAATAATATCCGCAATAAAATTGATAGCGGTTCCGGGAATATTCCTCGCAATTTTAATACTGTTTAATCCAGATCCGCAATTTAAAGTCTCAACGTTGGAGTCCGCAATGCCCATTGCATTAACCCCCTTTGCAATGGCGGAGGTCTATCCAATGAACAAACGCATAATAGCGATATCAATCTTGCTTACAACCGCCGCGTCACTGATAACATTGACGGTTTTTGCGGCTTTTTTAGGGTTTTAACCAGATTTTTGTTGGCGCGCTTTTGCCTTTGTTTTTCTATTCTATTCTCACGGTTTAAGAAAAAGATTGTGGTTGTGCGAACAAAGATATAGTATGAGGAAGCGTTAACTCATGTTTGAACCAATTTTATGGTTAGACTTTTAAATATTTTTTCAATTGTTAAATAAGGAGAGAATATAATGGGAGATAAAGGCGGCAAAAAGGATAAGAACAAGGACCAAAAACAAAAAAAAATTAAACATGATAAAAAGATTAAGAAGAATGAGGATAAGCAGCCAAAGACAAATTAACAAACTTGAATAAAAGCAGAATGTGTTTTCTGCTTTTACTCATTGTTATCCTGCAATCATGTCACAATTGATTTTAATCTTAGGGTCTGCGCAAAAACAACTTAAACCTCATGTTTAGCATGAGGTTTAAGTTGTTTAATTAAAAAAAGCTTCAGGGCCTAAGGGCCGGTTTGGATAAAAAATATACATGATTTTAAATTCTTGGGGTTAAGGGCTCGGAAAGAAATAATTTGGCTTTTTTTACCAGCATCTTCAGGCCGACTTTGCCCAATCTTCAATCGCCGAATCCTCTACGCAGCTATGGCTGCGCATCCGGTTCGACTCAATCAGATTGATCAAATTCAACCTAAATCTACAGGCAAAAAAAGCCAAATTATTTCTTTCCGAGCCCTAAATAAAGAAATGGACGCAGATATTAATGTGAATGATGATAAGAAGTTCATGAAACTTGCTTTCCTTGAAGCGAAAGAAGGGTACGAGGAAGGCGGTGTGCCGGTCGGAGCCGTTATGGTTAAAAATGGAAAGGTGATTGGCAAGGGACATAATAAACGAGTTCAAAATGGCGACCCTACGGCCCATGGCGAAATGGATTGTTTTAGAAATGCCGGAAGAATGCCTAATTATAAAGGCGCGACTTTATACACAACTCTTAGCCCGTGCATGATGTGCTCCGGAACGATAATCCAGTTTGGTATTAATAGAGTTGTAATCGGAGAAAATAAAAATTTCCAGGGAAACCCGAAATTTTTGCAAGACCGCGGCGTGGAAGTAATACTGCAAAATGATTCAGAATGTATTGATCTAATGGGAAAATTTATTAAAGAAAAACCTGCTCTATGGAATGAAGATATTGCAAAATCGTAAATCTTACGAAATATTTATTCAGGCATTGGGAAGATAAAGTCGTTTGTTGCCTGAGCCTCAGGCCAGATGACATGGAGGTTTCCCGCTTCAGAAGAAACATGCCACTGCTCTACCAGCATATCTTGAAGTTGCTGCTTCCCAGTGGACGGTTCAACGCCGAAATTCCCGAATGCAGTTTGGAACCTGGCCTCTTTTAATGCGTCACGCACTTTTACGTTTTTTATGCTTTGCGCTTTTTTTACGGCAACCGCCAATGCAAGTATTGCCTGGCCGCCAAGCCCGGCGTGGTATGATGGAACAACATCTCCATTTTTAGTTTTAATAAGAGTAATCGCTTCATTATGTGAAGGGCCAAACCAGGTTAACCCGTCAATGACATCTGTTTCACCTTCAATAAAAGTCTCAAGTTCGGACTGCCATGCAGATACAGTTGTGATACCTTCGGCATAACTTGAGATGCAGTCATCCACTCCACCTTCAACATCGCAGAAATAAGAAGGGATGCCGGGAGCAATAAGCAAGGCCAGGGCGTCAGGGCGATAATCTTTTTTGGCTAAAAGCTGCGCAAAAGCTATTCCGTCGGGATCGTGCCCACCTCCAGTAATTATAACACTATCTGCTTCATCCGTATTGTTGTTAATGCTATCCAGCAAACCATCTATAAATCTATCCATATCTCCACCGTCTGCTAATAAGTCACCGCCCTGGTTAGGGTAGAAGGAATCAAAGAATATAAGGAAATTTTCATTATCTTCAATTAATTTTTTGGCGGATGAATGCACGGACTCACTAAATGAATCAGTTTCAAATGCCAGCGCCACTTTAAACACTTGCCCTAAAGATGCCGCTTTTTCTGAAAGCATTTCTATATGTTTTGCGTAAAACTTACTTGCCGGTGGTGTCACCTGCGCCCTCCAGCCGGAGGCTTCTTCATAAATTGAATCGCTAGCGCCAAAAGGCCCTAATATTAATCTTCCGGCTTTTTCAGCAATCTCTACAGCGACTCCGGTGGCGCTTGAACTATATGGCCCGATAAGGAAATCAATTTGCCTTCTTTTTTTTATAAAACCTTTATATATTCGTTCTACCTCATCGTTACTGGAGCGGTCGTCTTTAATTACAAGATCAAATTTTACCCTTTTGCCGTCAATCTTGAACTCTCTATTTGCATCGCTATTTATCCAGTCAATGGCGGCAAGCGCTCCAAACAAGCCATTTGTGCTGGGAGCCCTCCTTGAACCGGAGAATGATGCAGACATTCCGATTCTCACATATATGGTATTATCTCCCGCTCTATCGGCTTGAAGAGCATACAGAGGGTTAAAGGAAACGGCAAATGCAACTATAAACACAAAAGATAATACTGCTATTTTAGAACTTAGATTGTAATATTTTAAATTTCTCATAATTCGGTTCCTTTAATAAATCAGGTTCATCTTTAATAAACTATAAATAATTTAAAGATTTTACTTTAATATTTGTGTAAATGTAAAATATATTACCTAAATCAGGCGATTCTTTAAAATGTTTGTCATTTCGAGCGGAGCGAGAAATCCTAAAACCCGTCAGAGTCATAAGATTTCTCACATCCGTTCGAAATGACACGATGGCGGTTGTTTTCACCTAATGGGTGATATTAGCGTTACAGGCATCTTACATGTGGTAAACACTCAAAACAGGCGTACAGCCTGTTTTACCAATTTCTGCATTGTTAAAATCGCCTGATTTAGGTATTAATAAGCGCTCTTCATTTATTTTTCAACTTTAACGTCAGATTCCCAATCAGTACCCCAGTTTTCGAATCGGAAATCGCGATCAATATGTCCGTCGTTAAGCCATGCCTGCTGATTCCTGACGAATTCTTTTATGCTGATCAGGACCTCATCAAAACGCGGATTTTTAGATGCGGTCACTTCAAGCACATCTTCAGCTGCGATTAAAAGATCTTTTAAAACATCATCAGGGAATTCGCTGATAATTATTCCTGAATCTTCAATCCCTTTAAGCGCTTCCCCCTGTCTTTTTAATAATCTTGCGTAGGTCTCTTGTGTGCTTGCCAAGGCGGCTGCTTTGATGCTGTTGCGCATTTTATCGTTAAATCTATTAAAACGTTTTTTGTTGATAATGAGATAGTGGAGTGTTACCGGGGTTTGCCAGGCGGTAGGATAATAATGGGTAACTCCCATTTCCTGAACATTTGGTTCCGGATCGATAAAAAACGACTTTCGATCAATTTGCGGGTTTGTAAATTCCGCGCCTTCAAGATCGCTTGCAAAACCGCCTAGTATGTCGGAAACAGCGGTAGACCCTGGTATTGCGGAGATAAATTGCATATTAGGATAGGCCTTTTTTAATACTGATTGACCAAATCCAAAAGAACGCATTTTAAATCCGGTTTCAAAACGAGCCCGGTCGATTGCGCCAATAAACATTCCGCCGGACTGTCCGGTGGAAGCTATAACCGGCAGAGCCACAACGCCATCTCCGTCATTTTTTAAAATATCCTCAAGAATGGTTAATCCGCCGCCATTATAATGCCAGGAAAGATACTCTTCCATTTGAAGCCCGAAAGGAAAGCTTTCACCATAAAGATCAATCTCCAGATTTAGATCTTCATCTCCCCTATCCTGTGTAGCCATAAGGACAATAGCCATGCCAATAGAGCCGTCCGCAACTTTCCCAAGCAGAGCTGACTGACCCACGCCAAGATCATCAGGGGATTTTATGCGGACTTTAAAATGGGAAATATCCTCCAATTTATCAGCAAATTCCTGAACTCCGTCGCCCAGGGTGTCCGCTCCCGTGCCAAATGAAGAATATAGATCCAATGCGTTACACTTGCCTGTGGTAAATGTGAATGTTAATAATGCAACAAATGTAAAAACTAAATATGAAATGGCTTTCATTTTGCTTACTCCTTAGGGCTAGCACAAAAATAACTTGGTTACAAAATAGAATATTGGTGGCAAATATCGGCGAGCCACATGATTGTTGAAGCTTGTCAACAATAAACAGGCAGTCAGATAAAGCAGAATCTTAGAATCAATGAAAATGTTTTATTTGGGGTTATTATCCACATTCGATTGTTTGCCGTCAATATTAAAGTATATGAGTAGAAAAGAGAGAAATGCATACTTTTTTTCAGGCAATCTCACGATGAATAGATGCAACTTACTCAAGCTTTAAAATAAGCTCGTCAATGTATTTAATGTCTTCTTTGTCTTTTGTCGTGGTTCTTGTTAGTTTGGTTTTGCGCAGATCCAGCAGGTTGGGGACGTTTATTTTGAAATTGTCTTTTTTAAAGACGGTTCGGTTTTCATAAAGTTCTTCAAAAAACAGAAACCCGCCTTCAATGGGATATTTTCGAGCTCTGAAAATGTCAACTTTAAGATTATCTGAATATATGGCAAGCTTAAGCGCTTTTTGGGGATGGTGAGGCTCAATTTCCATATTAAGTTTGTTCGCAATTTTGACTATTTTCTCAAGATTATCAAGTTCCGGGGCAATATAAAAGTCATAATCAAAAGATTGCAACGGCGCCCCGTATTGAACAAGGGCTTGTCTGCCTATAAGCAAGTATTTTACTTTGCCGTTGTTTAACTCTTTTATAAACTCAATAGGGTCTATAAAATTTTCAGCTTCCATTTAACATTTTCCTTGTGGCTCTATTGTTTAATTCAACCGCGCGGATTTTTTGAACAGGGTCCAGACGGCTAAACCACTTTATATTATTTCGTATCTCTTCTCGCTCTTCCGGTGTTACTTCCGAGTTTAAATTCTCTTCTTTTTTAAGTTTTTTTTGACGAAATTTTAAAGAGACTTCAAGGCCGGCTCCGGTTAAATCCGCAATTTTTTCCAACAATTTCAGAGTATAGCCGGCCTTGCCGGATTCAAGGTGTGAGACCATCTTCTGGTTAACGCCGATCATCTTGCCGAATTCGGTTTGGTTCATTTTAAGGCTCTTTCTTATAGCAATAATATCATTAGCAATTTTGTAATTTACCATTATTAATCCTGCCTATTGTTTGCGTTGTTAAATATATATTATACTATTGTTTAATAGTATAAGCAAATTTTATGAAATAGACTGTGAAATGAAAGCTTTTTTAGTGGCAGTTGGTAAAAAACACATCCAGTAACCAGTAACCAGTAACAGCCTCAACCAACCAGATCGCAACTTACAAAATGGCCTGTTTCAACTTCTCTGAGTTCGGGGGTTTTGAGTTTGCACTCTTTTATTGCCATGGAGCATCGGCCGGCGTAATCGCATCCGGCGCCGTTTGAGGATTGATCATTTGCGTTGTCGATTATTTTACGCGCGCGGTTGGGTTTTGCGTTTGGATCGGGAACCGGCGCGGCGGCGATAAGGTCTTGCGAGTATGGGTGCAAAGGATTGTTGTAAAAAGAGTTTGTTTCAGCCGTCTCAACTATTTTGCCGCGAAACATAACCGCGACATTGTCGCTTATGCGTTTGACGGCGGCAAGGTCGTGCGCAATGAACAGGTATGAGATGTTAAAGTCCTCCTGCAATTCCTCCAGAAGGTCTATAATACGGCCCCTAATTGATACATCAAGGGCGGAAACCGGCTCGTCGCACACAATAAAATCGGGTTTTAGCGCTATGGCTCTTGCAATGCAGATGCGCTGGCGTTGACCGCCGCTGAATTCATGGGGATAGTTGTTTAGGACGTTGGCTGAAAGGCCGACTTTGTTGAGCAGCTCAATTGACGCTTTAACGCGCTCGCTCTTTTTCATTTTTTGGTGGATTTCAAACGGTTCGCTGAGAATGGAGCCGATAGTCATCCTGGGATTGAGTGAGCCGTATGGATCCTGAAAAATGATCTGCATCTCTTTTCGTTTGCCGATCATCGCCTTTTTTGAAAGGTCTAATATTGATTGGCCTTTGAAGAATACTTTGCCTTCGGAAGGCTCGATAAGACGAAGGATTAATTTGCCGGTGGTGGTTTTGCCGCTGCCGCTTTCGCCCACAAGCCCCAAAGTCTTTCCTCTGTCAATGGTGAATGAGACGCCGTTAACAGCTGGAGGAACGCTTGAAGCTCTATTTTTTGCCTGGTTTGAATAAAATTTTTTAAGGTTTTTTGCTTCAAGCAGCATTTGTGAAGGTCGCTTTTTTTAGCGAAAACTTAAACCGCGGACGATATCGCTATTTATCATTTATCCCATCCGGGGATAATTTTCACCTTAGCAGAAAAGCAGGCAAGCGCTCATTTACCCGGCATCGCCGGCTTCAAGCTCTTTCTTTTTAACAAGGGCCTTTTCAACCGTTGAAATAAGTGTGTTTATATCAAACGGTTTTTTTACAAAACCAAAAGGATTTAGCGATTTTAGTATGTCCGGCGAGAGTAGGCTGTAAAACCCGGTGATTAAAATAAACTGGTAGTTCAGGTTTTGCTGGTTTGAAGCCCTTAAAAGGTCGATGCCCGAGACTTTAGGCATCCTTATATCGGCTATTATTATATCGTAGTTTTTTCTGAGTTTAATCTCTTCCAGCGCTTCGACACTGTTGGTGATAGTTGTGACGGTATAACCTTTCATTTCAAGCACTTGCTCTATGAGGTCGCACATCAGCTCTTCATCATCAATAACAAGCACATTTCCCTTTGACATATATTAGTGTTCCTATTCTGTTTGTCGAAACCAGATAAATTATTTAAATGCCCAGCAAGCCGCAAAATGTCCATCGCTTATCTCGTCAAGCGCAGGTTCTTCCAGACGGCACGCATCTATTGCCTTAGCGCACCTGTTTCTATAAGCGCAACCACTTTGAGGTCTTTTATCGTTTAAAACGGAAACGTTAGTTTCCCGCTTTTTGCCTTCAAGGGATAAAGACTCCAAAAGCTCTAATGAGTACGGATGCCCTGCTTCTTTAAAAAATGTATTTACCCCGCAAAGTTCCACAAACCTGCCTGCGTACATAACAGCGATGTAATTTGCAATTTCAGCAACAATAGCCAGATCGTGAGTAATGAACATTATAGACATCTTTAAAGTCATTTGCAATCTCTTAATTAAATCAATTATTGTCGCCTGAGTTGTTACATCAAGGGCGGTTGTAGGTTCATCAGCAATTAGAAGCCTGGGCGAACAGATCAGGGCCATGGCAATCATTATTCTCTGTTTCATTCCGCCTGACATTTGATGCGGATATTCGGCGTATCGCGTCTTTGGAGACGAAATCCCAAGTGTATTGAGCATTTCAGTTGTTTTATCTCTTGCCTGTGTTTTTGTAAGCTTGTCGTGAAACATCGCGACTTCGCTAATTTGATCTCCAATCCTCATAACTGGGTTTAACGACGTCATGGGTTCCTGAAAGATCATGCCTATCTCCTTCCCACGGATATTTGTCATCTCTTTTTCCGAAACCGTAAGGATATCCCTGCCGCCGAACATAACGCTGCCTTCGATTATTTTGCCGGAAAATTTTGGAATAAGGCGCATAATTGAGAGGGCTGTGGCGCTTTTGCCTGATCCGCTTTCGCCGACGATAGCAAAAGTAGAGCTATGTGGAACCGTAAAATCGACCTTATTAACGGCGTCTATGGTCTCTGTATTGGTAAAAAAACGTGTTTTCAGGCCTTTTACCTCAATTACCGGACTTGTCACTGCAATATTCCCAGCCAGTCTTTCATTAAAAATTGGGCGCGTCCAATTAATAACGACATTCTGCCCATTACGGTATACCCAAATGAAGCGCCGAAAGAGACCATAAGGAACCAGATTCCTATTTGCGATATCCTTTCCCGAACGCCTTTATGCTCAACCGAGAAAAAGAAGTAGAACAGGACGGAAACAACGCCTAAAAGTATTAAAAGTGTGTTTATGGATGATAAAATACCTTCTCCATCAGTGAACACGGGTTTAATGGAAGGCTCAATCTGCTCAAGCAAAAACGCTGAGATAACGCGGGGAATGCCGATACCGGCCCCTAATCCAACAATATACGCAAACGACCACCTGCTCAACCATGAAAATGAGCGCGAAAACCGCGTTAAAATAAACAATCCAAGCACAAAAGGGACAATTAACGAATATTTTGGCTTGATTGCCGGATCCGATGAAAAAAAAGGGACAATTAAGGGGTCGTAAAGATCCGGTTTGAGAAAGTTGTACCAGGTGATTATGATTGTGTAACCAAGCGACACCCCTACATAGAGATTTTCCGCTATTTTAAAGACAGGGGTGTCTTTATAAAGAAAACTGTACATCGCCAGCGTCAAACCCGCGGCCACAATAACGCCGAATCCACTGGCCGAGACGGCCAAATGGCCTGACGATATCAAATAGATGTTGGTTATAAAAAACAAAGCAACACAACCAATTATTACTGTAAAACCTGTTTTATTTTTCATGATGATTTAATGTTTTCAAGGTAGAATATCAGAAGGTTATATTTTCCGTCATCTACCATTTGTTATCATTCCTCACTTCTTCCTATTCGCAAAATAGAGGACATTTCCGATTATTACAAACACAATAACCAAAGCGTGAGCTACGCTTTGCGGCCGCATGCCGCGAGTCGCATTTGCCGGTTTGTTGATAAGGGATTCGTATTCAGCGGCCCCTTTTAAGCCGCCCATTAAGCCGTTTAACTGGCCGGATTGGAGAAAGGGGTATAAATCAGGCCCTATAACAGCCGTGCATCCCGCGGCCATATCAAATTTATATTTCTCCTTGCCGTATGCAATCCACGTTTCAATCGTCTGCCCGGCCGCAAGATCTATAACATAATCAATCTCTTTTAATGATTTTACGCCTTTAAGCGCGGGCAACCCCTCGGTTTTGTTCCCGTAATAGTCTTTTGGAAATGCGGAATAGATGTTTTCACCCATATTTATTATGAGCGAAGCCTGCCCTGGCTTGTAACCAAAGTAAACGTAATCCTTGCCGGATACCTTGCCGTAATCCTTTGCGGTAGTGACAAACGCATTTTCAGCCAACCCGGCACCTCCAGGCCATAATGTCAGCCCTAAAACTTTAATATTGCGGCTAAAACAGTGATGAAGCAACGCAATAGCCATTGGATGCAACTCCTCCTTGGACGAAGGATCGTAATCGAGCGCCAGGAGCAAATGGCTGTTTTCATCCAGCGTGTCTATCTTGTTATATATATGTTTTACAGGCATGGTCGCAACAATAGGCAGCTCAAATTTAAGCAGCAATGAGACTACCACGGCTATAAACACAAGCAAAAACAGTATCCTGCGGTCAATGTTCAGAAGTCGTTCCAACTAATCATCACCTCCCAAATACGCCCTCTCTATGCCGAATATAATCTTAAGCGAAGTCGCAATAGCGCCAAGGCTCACGCCCAGCAAAATCCCGCGCTTTGCGGCCAGATTAGGCACAGCCATTATCCAATCGGCCACCACCGGTATGTGTTGTGAAATCAACGCGCCGAGAGGCACGCGGCCTATCATAACCAGCACCGCTGTTATTAATAATATGGTAGATTCCCAGGTTCTGGCTCTAAACGTCCTGTACGCCGCTGAAGCTATAAAAAAGGCCAAAATTGAAAATATTGTCGCGCCGGCCGGCACCTGGATATAAGCATAGATCCAGTCAAACATGGTGTTGTCTTGTTTGTCGTTCCAAAACAGTTCGCCGCCGTTGTAAAGACCGAACGCTATAGTGCCGAAAGCTCCGATAAACACAAAAACGCTATACCCCCAGCCGGCAACCTTTTGCCTTATCTTGCCCCAATGCAAGTGAAAAAGGCTGTAAGCGCCGATAAACACGGCAAAACCGGCAATAATCCTGTCCCATCTTATCGTCACTTCAAGCAAGGCCTGAGAAGCTTTGCTGGGAACATAATATTGCCCGGTCATCATAACGCCCATAATAAACGCAATTGCCAAAGGCAATGTTCTTTTAAAAAAGTTCAAATCCGTTCCCTAAAAGTGTGATCATAAAAATAAACGCCAAATTTCGGCTGTATCATCAATCCGTTTTCTGTATGAAATAAAACCCTAAAGGGTAAATTCCAACAACCTCCGCATTCCGTATATCAGTGCGCCCTGAAAATATGTGTAATAAAACTAATTCCAAACGACGCCAACGCCGTGCCTGCCAAAAGCACGGCAATAAGAATGCCTTTGCCTATATCCTGCGCCTTAAGGCTACCGAGCAGCAACGGCTCCCTTGATAAGTATGCGCTGGCCGCGTACAGCTCTTCGCCCATTAATGTGTAATCGCATGTAGTGATGAAAAACGGCAATTGCGTGTATGAGTCTGTTCCCGCAATTTGAATAGCCCCTGTGGAAGCGCCAGTTTCGGCCAGAAGCAGAGATTCTGCGTAAAAGTATCCCATATAAAAATTCGCCGCCGGCTTTTCCCTCTTCATTATGCCGCTAACGGCGGCCACATACGGAAACTGCTCCGCCGCCACAAGAAAGGTGCTGTCGTCCCTGTAAGCGTCGGGCCGCCCTACCTCCATATAAGCCTCTTTCACAACTTCCTGGCTAACGGACATAACTATTGGATCATTATTAACCACTTTAAGCGTTGTGTCGTATTCAGCCACACGTTTAGCGATTCTGCCTAGAATGTTAACCGCCGCAATAGTGGACACGCTACCCATCGAAGTCAAACCATGGACAAAAAGCACGGGTTTGCCCATCTCGGTAGACCGCCCTAACGCCTCCTCAACAGCGTCAAGGCCCTTAATCTTTCTCAGTTTAATCTTTGCCCCTAGTCTGGCATGGCGAATGAAAAAAAGCACAATTGCGGAAAAGATGATCATTATCACAAAATTGTTGAATTTGGACATGTCAAACCACTGAGCCGGCTCCGGTTTTGCTTCTACCGCCGCTATTGGAAGGTGAAAAGATGAGATAAATCCGGTCAGTTGCCCAACTATGCCAATTTGATCCGCGCCGCGCAAAGCTACCTGGCCGTCATTGGTCTCTGCGCGCCCTTGCTCATAGGCAAAGGCTATCTCCATAGAGAAAAATATAACAAAAATGATTACAACTGATTTAAGCAATAGCTTTTTCATACATTATCTTTCAATACCGGTCCAATGCCGATGCTTTAAAATAAATGTTAATACTAGAAATTTGATGTATTTTACATAGATACATAACACAAAGTCTTAACTTTTATCCATTAATAAACTTATGACAATATTGACTTTGTCCCGTTGTACTCTTGCCGTACCTTGGCTAAATTTTTCAACCATTTTAACTATTTTGAATGGGTTTGGAAAGCAATAAAAGTTGCTGGAAGCAAAATATTTAAACGATTATTAAGGAGTACATGAAATGGAGGAAAAGAATATTGATTTTAAAGACAAAATGGAATTAATACGTAAGTTGAGCTTTACAAGGATTGGAACCGGTTTGATTATTAAACTTTTAAAGTGTCCAGAGGCATTACTAAAGCCGGCAAAGCAGAGACAAGACCGCGAGCCACAGAGGTTCTTTATTGCAATTTCAATTGTTAGCGGGCAAATGTCATTAAATCAAAGTACATTAGCCTGGTTTCTTCGGTTTCATCTTTTGGAGTGAGGAATTTAAAACCATTATTACTATAAAACCCTGTTGCTACATTATGCGCATCTACAGTCATATATCTGCAACCAGTTTTGTTTTTTGTTATAAAAAATTGTTTTAAGAAATTAAGGAGTTTGCTTCCTATGCGTAGATTTTGGTAATTTTTGTGAACGCCAAATCTAGCGATTTTGACGGATGGGTATGATGGCCACCGCTTTTCATTAGGAATTTTACGGGCAAGTGTATTTGAAATGGTTTGGTTGGTTTTTGGGTCTCTATTTATTATTTTATCGTTAAGTATACTAAAATAGGCGATAGTGTTTGTTTCGTCTTCCAAAACATAAGTGACCGCTAATAGCTGCTTTAGATAATTTAAAGAATCATCAATAAAAAAGTCGTTCAGATCTGGAACATCACAATCGAAAGGTTTTAGAACAGACTTGGATGTTATCCTTTTTAGGGTTGGTTTATTTTCCACTTTAAGAATTTATATCGGTTTTCACTTAAATTTCGGCATTTTCCATTAACTCGTTATAGTCTTCCATTGCCTTATCAAACTCTTCTTGAGAGACTTTGTTTTCAGGTTTTTCATTTTCTATTGCTTCTTTTAAGAAACGTTCAGCGTCTTCCCCGTATAGGATAGGCGTCTCTTTTATTGGTGTAGCCATAAGAATATTCCTTTCATTTATATTATACCTCAGTTTTCAGCATGTATAAAACTGTTCCGACAATGAAATAATATCAGAATATAATAATATCTGCAACTAAATAAAGCTACACAAAAACAGACCAAAACAGATCAAAACAGATCAAAAGGCTTGGCATGTCTTTAAAAGTACGATTGCAAAGAGATTGCTTGCAAAGGCAGGACTGGCAAGCAATGCCCAGAAGATCGCCCGAAAAATGCGTAAAATGGCTCATACAGGAATTGCAGGCATCGGTTTTTGCTCCTTTATTTCTATTAATTAAGCCCGGCAATGTTGAATTAAAAGCGTGTTGTCGGCGGGATTTTTTTTAACTTCTGGATTGACCTAACGGAATAAAAAATTGATCAACCTTAATATTTTTTTATTTGCAAATGCGCAACCTTATGATATAATTTTCGACATATATAGTACTTACAGACACAAAACTAAACAAATGTAGCGCCTTTAAGTTGTCATATAATATTCAAATGTAACACTTTTGACCTCTATAAGTTACAAGATGAGAAGATTATAATTGGGGAAGAGATTATGATTAAAATGACCAGAAGCCAATACTATTATACCAGTGAAGAAAGAAATGTTTTAAGGGCCAACGGCAATAAACGGATAAAAACCAAGACACTGGATAAAACCACAATAACAAGGGCGGATGCCGCAAAACAAATTCGAAGTTATTTGAAAAAATCCGGAATTATGATAAGCGGAAACAAAAAAGATATAAATTTAACTGATGACTTTTCCAGTTTCTTTGGATAACGCCTTTTTATCCCCGCAGGGGATAATTATCACTAGAGCAGACAAGCAGCTCAGTTTTCATTTATCTCTGTTTAAATCCTTAATTTACGTTTAACCGGCAAGTTTAGTCGCCGCGTCGCAGACCTTCCTAATGTTGCCTACCAACAAACTTGGCGTAAACGGTTTTTGAAGAAACTGTATATCGCCTCCAAACAAATCGCTTTCCGAAATTATCTTGTCGGTATAACCTGACATAAGTATTGCTTTTGTATGTGGAAATTTTTCTTTAAACATCTTGATCAACGACAAACCGTTTATTTCAGACATTACCACATCAGTTAAAAGCAGATCTATCTTGTTTTTTGCGTTATCTCCTATAAGCAACGCCTCCTTGCCGCTCGACGCCTCAAGAACCTGATAACCCAAAGGTTGAAGAGTGTCAATAATCAATTTGCGTATTGATTTTTCGTCATCAACCACCAGAATAGTTTCCGATCCGCGAGGCATTGTAACATCCGCTTTTACGGCTGAAGCGACGCCTACTTTATCTAATGCCTCAAAGAAGAGCTTAAAAGTTGTCCCTTTTCCCAATTCGCTATAAACAAATATATGGCCGCCATGCTGTTTAACAATCCCATGTATTGTCGCCAGCCCCAGGCCGGTGCCTTTGCCCTCTTCCTTTGTTGTAAAAAAGGGCTCAAATATTTTCTCCTGCACTTTTTCACTCATACCCTGGCCTGTGTCGGTTACCGCAAGCATAACATACTCCCCGGGTTTAACATCATCATGAAGTTTTGAGTAATCTTTGTCCAGCAAAACATTTTGAGTTTCAATAACTATTTTTCCTCCGTTAGGCATGGCGTCCCTGGCGTTTACAACCAAATTCATTAAAACCTGTTCAATCTGCCCAATATCAGCCTTGACGCAACTTACATTATTATTAGTATACAGTTCAATGACCATATCCTCGCCAACCATTCTTTCAAGAATCTTTGTCATATTTTCTATAATTCCGTTCAGATTGATCTGACGCATATCCAAAGCCTGTTTTCTGCTAAACGCCAAAAGTTGACGCGTCAAAGTAGCGGCCTTCTCGCCTGCGCTATAGATTAACTCCAGGTCTCTGGTCAACGGATCGTTCGGCTGAAGCTTGCGCAACGCCAACTGACTATAGCCAAGAATGGCGGAAAGCAGGTTGTTGAAATCATGCGCCACGCCGCCGGTCAGGCGTCCGAGAGACTCCATCTTTTGCGCCTGTAAAAATTGTTCCTGAAGTTGCGCCTTTTCATTCTCTACGAGTTTGTGTTCCGTAATTTCATTAGACAGTTTTTCGTTTGCCCGGTTTAATTCAGTAGTCCTTGCATCTACGCGTTTTTCCAGCTCTTTTTGCAGCGCCTCAAGTTGATGATTTTTCTCTTCAAGCTCAGCTTTTTGTTTTTGTATTGTTTCCCCTTGCTCGGATATCTCTTTGTTTACCTTTAACAATATTTTTTTACTGTTATCAATCTCGAAGATTGTCGCCGTTAACAGTTGAGCTTTGACTTGTGAAAGATAGCTAAGGCAGCGCATATGCAGAGCTTTTTCCGTCAGCTCTCTATTAATAATCTGGACTTCGCCGACTTGCCTTGCGCTAAATTTTGCTATATCTTCTTCCATGTTCTTTCGCCTAGCCCGCTAAAAATGATTTTTCCCAAGAAATTTACATTAAATCAATGCCGCAAGATAAATTCTTAAGGTGGTTTATTGCCAATTGAACTTTTGGGCCTTCAATAACCGAGCCATGCTGAGGAAGTATGCGCTCAATGTCGACATTTTCCAACCGTTCCATGAACTTTCTAAGAACAGCGTTATTCGGCATGTATTGTTGATGGAAACTGTCCATTGCTTTGGGAAAATTGGAACCGGCAAAAAGAGACCAGTTGTCGTCCAGAGCTCCAAAAATATCGCTGCTGAACAGCGTCTTTGATTGATGGTCATAAGTAGCAATCGCGCCGGGAGAGTGCAAATAAGGAGTAAAAAAGAACTCCAGCTTTCGTCCGCTTTTTAATTCAATCTTAAAATCATTATCATTAACATGGTAAAACCCAGATTGAACGCCGTAATGCCTGATAAATCTAATGGAATTAGTGTGCGCTACTATTTTAAGGTCGGAGCGGCTTATAACATCCTCTAAAACGGCCAGATTCCCACAAATATCAGGATCTTGATGAGATGCGATGATTAGCGATAATTCAGAAGGGTTTACCATGTCGATTACTTTGCGCATGATAACCGGAAAATGAGGAATTGAGCCCGGGTCAAAAAAAAGGACATCGTCTTCGTCTATTAAAAGGTATGGATTACAGTGCAGCTTTGAGGTTTCATCATAAAAGCCCACCCAATAAATTTCGCGTGTTATTGCTATGGAATTGTTGTAATCTAATTCTCTCATATTGCTAATCCGTATAACGTATACAAAGATATGACGCAGAAACGACATACTACAATAATTCAGTTGTAAAGTCAACGCAACAATTTATTGTAACGTCTATTAGTAAACGACTAATTAGCATAACGTCAAATTTAATGCTGCTATATGCTGATTACAAATATTCAAATGTCATTTACAGTTCAAAATGGTTATAATGAACGGTAGAGAAAATCCTAACTGTATTATGCGCAAATATTTTAAGGAGTCGAACGGATGAAAGTATTCCAATTATTCTTTTGCCTGGTTTTTGCAATGCTAACCGCGATTGGGACAAAATCGGCGAATGCGGAAAAGGCAGTTGTGCATGCCGGGGTTCCATGGGAATCCGCAAGTATTGTCACCAGAAAAAACACGACATTGCGCTGGAGTGTTAGCCGTAATGATTTGTGGAGCTTCAACGCGGAAATATTCCCGAAAGGTCACACTGCAAACGGAGTTAAAGGCATCCCCGCCTTGCTGGGTTATGTTTTGCCTGGGGCAAACATGGGCATGTTAATCGGCAAGATCGGCAATAGCGGCAGGATATTTCCAATGGGTTTATCAGGAGAGACGCGAATAGCGTCATGGGAAGCCGGAAGTTACATATACCTGACCATTAACGACGAGCTTAGCCAAATATACGGCAAAGGATTTAAAGACAACAATGGGGATATCGTTGTGACATTAGCGCTGGAACCACGAATTTCATATAATATTCAATTTATTTATTATGAAAAATGCCCGGGTTATAAGCGAGCTTTAATAAACCTGCAAAAAGCCATGAAGGAAGAAAAAATAGATGATGATGTGGTGATAATAAAACTTAATTCAGTTCAGGACGCCAAAAATCTAAGGATTACCGGCTCGCCCACCATACGGATAAATCAAAAAGACGTTGATCCTTTTTTGAAAAAATCAAAATCATTCGGCCTGCAATGCCGCATGTACATTTACGATAACGACACATTTGGCTGGCCCGGCAAGGAGATGATAAAAATAGCTTTTCAAGAGGCCAGAAAGAGCCTCAAGGCAAAAAGCAAGAAGTGGTAAGCCGCAAAATATAGTCAAACAAATCAGGTATTCGAAAAATTAAGTTCGCGTATGTTTTCCTCATATGCAATAAAATAAAACCCTAAAGGGTAAATTCCAATAAACTCAGCTTGTTGGAGTTAAGGCTTTAGCCTTTTATTCATTAGCAAATTTCGCAATCCTTATGCTTTTGACTATGCCTTACCAGGTAATAGTAAAAAACGTTGGTGGATTGGCCGGCAAGTGTTCAGGATCGTATAAACTATACGGGGGAAGGATTCTTTGAAATGTGTTTTCCTCAATATGATGCGGGAAAGTGCCTATCCAGAGGAAATTGCCAATCAGGTTTATTGCGTAATCAGGGTGTTCGCTGTCAGGCGACACATTTACAATCTTCCACCCTTTCTTCTTAAACGTCATGCCTATATTTAACAGAGATTCTCCACGCATAACCTCCAGCACGACCTTTTCATCCGGCAGTGTTTCAGCTATCTCATGTTCAAGGTTTTTTAAATCAATTATCGGTTTGCCGCCGTATGAAACAATGATATCGCCTTCCTGAATGCCTGCAAGCTCCGCCGGGCCGCCCTTTTGCACATCATGAATCAAAATGCCGCTTGTTTTTTCAGCTTTGCCTATTTTTATGCCTGGGTTGTCGCTTGCCGTCTGCAAAGCGCAACCGCCAAACATTACGGATACCGCAAAAACGGCTAAACATATAAATTGATTAATAATTTTTTTCATTGCGCTTATCTCATTTTGTTATTATAAAATATAATCTTTTATAAAAATGCCTAAAGATGTTAAAATACGCCGCCTGCGCGAGCAAAATTCAGGTTAATATTGATTAATATTGAAGATTCACTTATATCATATAATTTTGCCTGCTGAAAAGAAAGAAATAACTTGCTATTTATGAACAGAGATACGATTGTGCATACAAGAGTGATTAAATTGATAAGGAGCGCCATATGCCGTTAATAGCGTCAATAGTCTTTTATTTTATATCGTCGATATGGGCGGTGGGCTATGTTGTGCGCCCAAATCGGTTTAAAACCGGTCTTATTAGGTTGTTTGTCTATATTGGTTTTGCGGTTCATTCCGGTTATCTGGTTTACCTTTGCGTTAAGGCGGGCAACATTCCTGTTGCCAACATTTATCAATCCATAGTTTTTCTGGTTTGGTGCACAGTCCTTGTGTTTATTGTGGTGGACTTTTTATATAAATTTACGGCAATATCCGCTTTTTTAATGCCTTTTGCCACTGTGTTTGCAATTAGCGCGCTGTTTTTTGTTAACAACGAGCTGGTAATGCCGGCCGATTTGCAAAAATTTTGGCTTATTTCGCATATTATTCCAACATTCATGGGCTACGCTTCGTTTTCCATTGCATTTGTGGCAAGCATAATGTACATAATTCAGCAAAAGCAGTTAAGGTCTAAATTCAGCGGCTCGCTGTTGACCGGCTTGCCTTCGCTTGAAGGCCTTGACAGGTTGATCTGGAGGACGCTCACCTTTGGTTTCCCGTTAATAACTTTGGGAATGGTGTTTGGATTTATGTGGGTCAATTCTTCAAATGTACTAGGCGTGCCGTGGTATACGGACCATAAGGTTGTGCTTGGCATTGTGTCATGGCTGGTGTATGCGGCGATATTGCATATCAGGATGATAGCGGCGTTTCACGGCGCAAAAATCGCCATTTTAACAATTTGCGGTTTTGTGCTTATATTGTTTACATTTATAGGCACATTTTTTCTTGGAGTTAAGCACGGGTTTCAAAAAGCCACGGATAACGTAGCTTTAGAAAACGTTCAAACAGATAATTGAGCCTTCTATTTTGCAACTGCTCCCAGCAAATAATTTTAATATTTTAACCTTTAATTTTACCTTTTTAGTTTGGTTTGGTTGGATTTGAATTCAATAATGTAGGCTCAAACTGATTTCAGAGAATCACTAAGAACTCCCTATTGCAAGTGACTAAAGTTTAAAGTGACTAAATTGCGCTAAAGTTCAGGTAAAAATTTTCAATTTTTGGATGTTTAAATTTTTTAAAGCCAAAAATCTATGATTTTTACCAAAACTTTAGTTCACTTTTAACTTTAGCTCACTTTAGGAATTAGCGTTTTAATGATTCAACTATAATTTCTGAAAACAGTTTGAACTTACTGCAATTACTATAAAAATGATCCGGATGCCGCTAAAAAATAATAGCCTAAGAATAACATGAATTTATTAGTTGTCGGACTTAATCATAAATCCGCCCCGGTGGAGATAAGAGAAAAACTCGCTTTTGGAACGCAGGCGGTTCATATGGCTTTGTCGCAATTTACGGCCAGGTTTACGTCCACGGAGGTGGTCATCCTCTCCACATGCAACCGAGTTGAAATTTATATATCAGAGCCAAATGAAGAGGCTAGTTGCGAAGATGTTTATGATTTTCTTTCAGACTTCCACGGCCTGGAAAAATCTAAATTTGTTCAATATTGGTATCACTACACCGGCGCGGACGCAGTGAACCATATTTTTCAGGTAACGTCAAGCCTTGATTCCATGGTTTTGGGCGAATCACAGATTATTTCGCAGGTAAAAGAGGCATATTCAGTCGCAAAAGAGGAAAATTGCACCGATAAAGTTTTAAATCAGCTGTTTCAACACTCCTTAACCGTCGCCAAAAAAATACACACCGACAGTTCAATCGGCCAGGGCAAAGTATCTATAAGCTCGGTTGCCGTTGAGTTTGCAAAAAAGATATTCCAGGACTTTGAGGATAAGAAAGTTTTCATAATCGGCGCGGGAGAGATGTGCGAACTGGTGGCTAAAAGCCTGTGCGAAGAGGGCATTAAATCCGTTATGGTCACAAATAGAAGCTATGACAACGCGGTTACTCTTGCCGAAAAGTACGGAGGCTCGGCAATAAAGTATGATTTGCTAAATGATTATCTACCGAAAGCGGATATCGTCATCAGCTCAACCTCGGCCCCGCATTATGTTATAGACCCTGAAAATGTTGCAAAAGGAATAAAGGAGAGGCGAGGAAATCCGATGTTTCTAATAGACATAGCGGTGCCTAGGGATATAGACCCAAAAGTCGGCACAATGAATAACATATATCTGTATAACATTGACGATATACAGACTGTAGTTAATCAAAATGCGGATGAAAGGGAGAAAGAGATCTGCGCTTGCAAAGAGGTCATTGAAGCGGAGGTCGCTAAATTTATGATGTGGCTGGAAGAGATCAAGGTTGCCCCTGTAGTGGCCGAATTGAGGAAACACTTCCATAAAGTCGGCGAGGAGGAGCTTTCACGTTTGAGGCCCAAACTGAAAGAGATGAATGAAGACGATTGGAGCCAGGTTGTTTACACTATGGAGAGGACTATAAATAAACTGCTTCACGAGCCGGCCAGAGTGGGCAAACAGGAGGCCAAAAACGGCGGCGGCCACAAATATGTGGAAGGCGTAAAAAAAATGTTTGGAATAAAAGGCGTAAGATATTAACGCTTTTATTAAATAATCTTAAACTGCGCATAGGCGCGAGTCTTTTTTAATATTTTTTTCAGGAGGCAAAATATGGCGCTCTTTAATAATATTTTGGAAACAATCGGCAAAACGCCTATTGTAAAAATTAACAAAGTAGCTGATAGTAACGGCGCAAATATATACGCAAAACTTGAGATGTTTAATCCCGCCGGCAGCGTTAAAGACCGCATAGGCCTGGCCATGATTGAGGCCGCTGAAAAAGCCGGCAAGATAAAACCCGGCGACACAATAGTGGAGCCGACATCCGGCAACACAGGGATAGCTTTGGCAATGGTTGCCACAGTTAAGGGATACAAAGCCGTATTTACCATGCCGGAAACAATGAGTGTTGAACGAAGAGCCCTTTTACGCTATTTCGGCGCGGAGATAGTTCTTACAGAGGGGCCTAAAGGCATGAAAGGCGCTATTGACAAGGCCGAGGAGCTTTCGAAAGAAAAAGGGTATTTCCAACCGCAACAATTTAATAATCCGGCAAATATTGCCGTGCATATGGAAACAACGGGGCCTGAAATAGTAAGAGATTTTGAAAAAATCGGGCTTGATTATTTTGTGGCCGGCGTTGGCACCGGCGGCACAATCAGCGGAGCCGGCGAAGTGGTCAAAAAATTCTTTAAAGGCGTTAAAAACATATCGGTGGAGCCTGTTGAATCGCCTGTTTTATCCGGCGGCAAACCTGGGCCGCATAAAATACAGGGCATCGGCGCCGGTTTTGTGCCCAGCATATACAACGCGGATGTGGTGGATGAGGTAAGGCAGGTTTCAGCTCCCGACGCGTTTAATATGGCCAGACGTTTGGGCAAGGAAGAGGGCATCTTTTGCGGCATATCTTCAGGGGCAAATATGCATGCCGCCGTATGCCTTGCAAAAGCCGAGGATTCCGGCAAAAACATCCTGGTGGTTCTTCCCGACACAGGAGAAAGATACATTTCGACCGATCTGTTTAAACAGGATGAGAAGTCGGAAGAATAAGTTTTATTATGCAACTATTCCGCGAGTTTCCTTTTAATTGGTTTAATAAATTAATACGCTGAATACTTTCTTTATTATTGACATAACGAAATTTTTACTGTTTAGAAGATTATGACGGAATCAAAAAACACATGCGACATTGACCGTTTAAAGAATGTTACAGCGGCTATAGGCGACTCATATTTAAACCTTGGCGGCATTAACCATTTAAATGAGCCGAATTTGCCTGCAAGAAGAGAGGTTGCAAATCTGGTAAAAAGGCTTTCCGCCATTGTGTTTCCAGGTTTTTACGAAGAGATAACCGGCAATAAAGAACGGATGGAAACGCATCTTTTAACTCAGTGTTCTAATCTGGTGGAGTTGTTGTCCAATCTCATACATAAAAGTCTTAAACACGACTGCAATGAAGGGTTTAAATGCGTGCGCGCGGATGGAGATTGCTGGAGCGGCGCCACTGAAATCGGGTACAGGCTGCTTGAACAGATTCCCGCCATTCGAGAAACGCTTTACAAGGATATTGAAGCCGCTTATAACGGCGATCCAGCGGCTACTAATTATTACGAAGTAGTGCTTAGTTATCCATCGGTTCAGGCCATACTTGTGCATAGGCTGGCCCATGTGCTTGCCGGAGAGAATGTCCCTTTTATCCCAAGAATGATGAGCGAGTATATACATGAAAAAACAGGAGTCGATATACATCCCGGCGCTACAATCGGGCCGGGCTTTTTTATTGATCACGGCACGGGCGTAGTGATCGGCAGCACTTCGGTTATAGGCAAAAATGTCAAACTCTATCAACACGTAACTCTTGGCGCGCTCAGTTTGTCTAATGTGGAGTTGATAAGAAAGAAGAACAGAAAACGGCATCCCACTGTGGAAGACGACGTCACTATTTATGCGGGCGCCACAATTCTTGGCGGCAGGACAACGCTGGGCAAAGGCTCTATAATCGGCGGAAATGTTTGGCTTACAAAATCAGTGCCTCCGGAGACGTCCGTTACGTTTGATTCTCCATATCTGATATTCAAAAATAAAGGAAAAAGTGAAAAACATGTTATAGATTATCAGATATAGTTTTATGTTGGATTTGTAATTAGAAAGAGGGTTTTATGAAATTTGTTTTGAATATTTATAGATGTAAATTTGTAGTATTAACTGTTTCAGTTTTTGTTTTATTTTGCGCTAATCATACCGCGTTTATAAACAATGCCGTTGAAGCCGGCCCCGGCATGCAGCAAGAGATAAGGGAATGGGACGTAGGCCCCGGCAACAAGTTCTTAACAATAGACTCATCACAAAACCGCGCTATAAAGTTTTGGAGCAAAGACGGCAGAGCCATGCCCACATTTAAGTGCGATGATAAAGTCGCATCCGCCGCGTTCAGCTCTGACGGCAAATTTTTTGCGGTCGGCATTGTCGGCAACGCTGTAAAGTTATGGAGCCTGGACGGCAAAACGCGCAGGACATTGAATGGCCGTTCCGGCAAAATCACGGACAAGGCTAATAGCGTGGCGTTTAGCGCCGACGGAAAGCTGCTTGCCGCCGGGTTTGACAATAAACTTGTAAAAATATGGACTACAAACGGCAGGCCAGTAAATACCCTTAATAAACACAAGGACAAAGTCAAGGCAGTGGCATTTAGCGCCGACGGCAAGACATTGGCTTCAGGGTCGGATGATAAAACCGTCAGGTTGTGGAATATGGAGGGCCGTTGCGCGCATACAATTAATTGCGGCGGACGCGTTTTATGTCTTGATGTTAGCCCTGACAGCAAACTTATTGCCGCCGGCATGGACAACTCAATTGTAAAAATATGGAACAGCGGCGGAAAATTTATTAGGGAGCTTAAAGGACACACAGGCCCTGTAAACAGTGTGTCATTCAGCCCCAACAGCAAATTGATTGTTACCGGATCTGATGACAAAACAGCAAAATTGTGGGGAATTGATGGGAGGCAATTGAAAACTTTTAAGGGACATAACGAGGCTGTTAATTCGGTTGATTTTAATGCAAACGGCGAATTGATAGCATCCGGCGCTGATGATAAAGAGGTAGGTTTATGGAAACTCGACGGTGAACTTTCAAAAGTGTTAAAAGACCATTTAGGCCGCGTGACTGCAGTGACGTTTAATCACAACGGAAGCGTGGTTGCCACATGCGGTGAGTGATATGGAAATATAAGGAAAATGGCAAAAGTAAAAAGTTCGGAAATTATTTGCTTCCGCAATAATAGGATACGCCTTGTTCCGTTTTTGCCCAGTGTTTTGTGCCTGCCTTTATTTCAAGCTTGTCGCCGGGCTCAAGCTTGACTTCGCATTCAGAGCTTCCAATCTCAATTGAGCCTTTAAACACCCATCTAACCTCATTTTCAATGTGCGAATGCCAACCGTATCCGGTTCCGGGCGAATCACTCCAAGTGTAGACGCTGATAAATCCCTCTTTTTTGAGAATATCGGCTATCTTTTCTTTATCATCTATTCCGGTTTTATTAACGGTAACATTCATATCCATATATACTCAAAAGCATTCCGACCTCTTATGTTTGTTCTTTCGGCAATATTATTTCAAATCTGGATCCTTTGCCCTCTTCGCTCTCTACATTTACATTGCCTCTATGGGCGTCGATTATCTTTTTTGTGATTGCCAGCCCCAAACCTGTTCCGCGTTTCTTTCCGTGAGTCACAAACGACTCAAAAATGCGGTCTTTTATTTCCGCAGGTATGCCTTTGCCTGAATCTTCAAGGGAGATTTTTACGTTCTTTTTGTCATCCGTCTCGTTAATATTAACATTAAATCTGCCGCAATTTTCCATGGCTTCCTGCGCATTGCAGGAGATGTTGAATATCACGCGTTTGATTTTATCAGCGTTAATTTCTATCTCGCCTGAGTATTTTATCGAATATGTAAGCTCTATTTCATTCTTGTCGAAATCTCTCTCTAAAAAGCTGAATATACCGGTAAAAAAATCAGCGCAATTTACTTTTTCAAACCTGAGTTGCTCATCAATCCCCCTTGCAAACTCCAGCAACTCATGGGTCATGTTTGATAACCTGTCAATTTCGCCTGTTATAATGTTTGAATATTTAGTGACATCCGGAGCCTTTATAGCTATTAATTCCGCGTACCCTTTTATCGTGGTCATAGGGTTCTTTAAATCATGAATTATTGTGCCGGCCATATTTCCTATGGCGGCCATTCTCTCTCTCTTTAGATTTTGTTCCGTTAATATGGCATTTTCAATTAAAACCGCGACCAGAGAGCACAACATTTCAATTATATCTTCATCTTCAGCCGTAAACGCGCCGGACTTCTTGTTCATAACCTCTATAACGCCAATAAGTTTTTTATTAACCGATACCATTGGAGCGCATAAAATATTTTTTGTCTTAAAACCTGTAATACGATCAATTTCCGGGTTAAACAGGTCGCATTCATACGCCTCCTTAATTACAATCGGTTTTCCGGTTTTTACTACATGGCCGGCAATTCCTTTACCGGCGCTGAACCTTATCTCCTTTACGCCGGCCTTTTCAGCTATTTTTGACCAAAGCTCATCTTTTCGCTCATCATATATAAAAAGCGAAGTCCTGTCCGCTTCCAGAATGCCGGTAGTCTCTTTAATAATAGACGCCAATAGATCATCCAGATTTCTCTGGCTTGATATTATCTTTATGACTTCAAAAATATTTGAGAACTTGGCGTTCTTTTTTCTGAGAATTTCAATTTCGCAATTTTCCATACAACTGTAATGCCTGCCTGCAAAAATTTAATAAAATCATGACAATTATTATAAAAGCTAATCAAGAATAACGAAATGACATAGGAATTTCAAGGGAAAAGAGAGGCCGCCACACAGAGAGACGGTTGACGAAAAGCAGAAGACATAAGGCAGAGAAGTGATGATGAAAAGCGAAAAAACCGACCGTGAATAGCGCAAAATAGGAAATGAGGAGAAATATAGAACAAATACACGTAAGAAGTATACAAGTATACTCGAAAGCGCAAGATTTTCAAAATTTACTAATGAATAAAAGGCTAAAGCCTTAACTACTCAAACTTAGTGTTTTATTCCATTCCATTTGAAGAAAACATACACGAACATAAAAAAAAAAGAGCCGGCGCTCTTAATTCAGCGCGCCGCTCTTTTCAAAAACAGCTATGAAATTCTTTAACATTGCTCTATTAAAATGGGCGGACATCTCTTTTGTCATTATTTCAAGAGCCACTTTAGGCGGTTTGCCCTCTTTATATGAGCGTTTGCCTGTTAAAGCGTCATAAATATCGGCAAGGCAGCATATTGACGCGTAAGGATGAATGTCAAATCCTTTAAGACCGAGAGGATACCCGTTGCCGTCTTCGCGCTCATGATGTTGTGCATAACAATTATTTTGGCCTGGCTGGTTAAATGATTTGTGCTTGAAAGCAGTTTCTGGCTCTCTTCAGGATGTTTGCGCATCGTATCCATCTCCCCATCTGTTAATCTGCCCTTTTTGTTAATAATTTCAGCGGGAATATTGACCTTGCCTATGTCATGCAAAAAGAAGCCGGCTCCCAGTTCATGCATGTCGTGCGTGCTTGAGTCGCCGTAAAACTCCTTGGCAAGCAGCATGGATTTTAAACCGACGTTAACTGAATGGGTATATGTGTAAAAATCATGCGAGACAAGTTTTGTCAGGCTGTCGCAAGTTTCCCCCTCGTTCATGATAAGGTCAACCATATCGTATATACCATCCTTAGTTGCGGTTAAATTATCCTCAGTGGGATTATCAAGAATGTTTTTCATCATCTCCGTGGAATAGTCCTGCACAACCTTGGCGCGGTCAGCCGGAGGCATGGATGTGTCCTTAAAAGCTTCAACAAGCTGAGGCGGCATAAATTTCTCGGGATCCCACTTATCAGGAGGCGAGGCGGGCTCTTTTTTATCCTGTTTCGGAGGTTCTTTTACAGTTATCACCGGGGTTTTAGCCACGGCGGCGGCAGGCTCTTTTTTATCCTGTTTTGGAGGCTCCTTTACCGGATTGGCTTCAGGCGCGGCTACTTCAATCACCGTTTCAGCCGCCGGCGGTTCGGCAGCCTTCTCCCCTTCCGCTTGACTTGAGGCTTCAACAACGGTGACCGTTTCAGGAATGGGAATATTAATTTTGCACTTTTCAGTGTCGACTTTTATGTTATTAATACCGGCTTTTAGGATCTTTTTAATCTGTTTCTCGTTTTTTATCTCAAACTTCGATTTCCAAAAAGGGTTTTCAAGCAATGAATCCGGCAATATAATATACATGCCGATTTCAAGCTTGTCGCTTGCCATATCTATTATCATCTTAAAAAATAATCCTCACACAATAATTATTACAGTGAACTTGGTTTGAAATGGCCACCCCTTTAAACGTAACTATAGCCATGCACAACACTTCAATAAAAACGAACCTCAGCATTATATATATTTTTTCTATTTATTGCAATACCTCAAAATTGCGCGTTACCATGCAATTTTTGGATCGACATCCATCGCTCAATTTACAACAACAAAAGCTTGTTTAAAGCCATATTTCCTTATTATCACAGCTTTTAGCATGCAGAAATCTATTGGAAAGTTTTTTTTAGCAATTTCTACCACGCAAGAATTGTCTAAAAGAACTTCATAATTATTTATCATTTAAATGATGATATGGGGGTAAAGTTGACAATCTCTCATCTTCAAACGGCCCCCCTATTGTAAAATGATAAATGCTTTGATATGCATTGTCATCAAGTCCCAGTACCTGATGCGCCATATTGTCAAAAAAACACCCAATTCCGGTTCCCCGCACTGAATAAACCTCTGCCTCCAGGTAAAGAATTTGTCCTATCATGCCTGCCTCCCAAAAAAGCCTGCGGTACAGATATGGCGCTTTTTCCACATTTTCCTGAAATTTTGCGATCATGCCCAGAGAAAAAGCCCCGTCGCCGGCAATCTCTTGTTGGCAACTTATCATTTCCGCCTCATACTTGAAATCGCATCTTTTCAGCAGGTAAAGAGGCAAGTCCGCAGGGACGTTGCCCGGCTTTTCCCATAGAAAAATATCGTCCGTTTTTGATTTAATATCTTCAAAATCGCGTTCGTTTCTTATTAAAAAATATAGACCCGGATCAAGCCCTTCAACCCTGTGAACAAACAGAAACAGATGGACGCTACTCTCGCCAAGCTCCATATCAAACGGCGCGCAATTATCGCGGGCAATCGTTCTGTCGAGGATGGAAATAAACTGATCCCTGGTTATAGAAGTTTCGCCGTCATAATCGCGCGCGCTTCTCCTCTGTCTAATAATATTCGACGCTTTTTGGTCTGAAACAGAGTTCTCAACAAAATTGCGCGAACAGTAATTAAACTTCGCGTCCTCAGTCTTTGGTTTACGGGTTGACTCTGCCGCGTCATCTATTGCTTCCCAGTCCACATATTCATTGCTCAATGGATTTGGAACGCCCTTAAAAGGAAACGATTCAAATTCTGAAACTATTTCATTGGGAAAGGCTCTTGAAACAACCTCGTTTCCACTTTTATGCGCAAAAAAGAGCAAGTCCGGATGCTCCATATCCGGCTTCTTCCAATTGGTCTTTTTAAATCCAAACAGCGTCTCAATTTCATCATCGGAAACTGCGTTCAGGCATGATAGCTTCCAACCAAACAAATTTGCCGCAAAGCTCAGGCACGCCGCCGCATGCCCCACATCGTGATTACAATACCTAAACGCGCGTTCCCCATACTTCCACGACTCCCTCCAGAAAATAGAGCTTAACCCAATAATAAAACCTTCGGTTTTAAAATGACCAATAATATCATCCCATACTTTTGGGCTGAAAAGCGACCGCATCTCAAGCGCGTGGAAAAATGGATTATAATGGAAGACGCCGCAGTGGGCTTTTCCCGTGGATAATGGAGGCAATATCAGGTGCGCTTCCGTTGGGTGCAGGTTCCCGCTTGAAGGATTTATCCTTAACGCCCAGGACTCCCCGCCGGCTGATTTCCATGCCGACAAACCCAGCGACAACTCCAGAAAACCGGCTATATTTTCAATTGAAAATTCTTGAAATTCATTGCCTTGCCTCTCAAACAGCCCGGGATATGCGGCGCCGGGCCCTTCCTTTATAAAAGGAAGCCTTATCAAAGGCGCGCCTTTATAAATCCTGAACGGCTCAGGTTGGTTTTTCCAGTCAAGAAATCCGGGGGATCTTGCAAAACGGTGAGGCGTATGCTTTGTCGCTTCATGATAGCGTAAAATGTTTTCAGCCAATTTGTTTTTCATAATTTGTTATAATATTCAATAATTGTATCAGTTTAGAATTTTGAAAATTTTAAAGTCTAAATAATAAGAAGGCGCCCATAAATACCTTATGGCATGGATACTGGATGCTGGTTTCTAGATGCCGGATGTCGGTATGATTTTAAATTTGCCCATTTCAAAGAAATGAAACCAACAATCTAGTATCAAGCATCTAGCATCCAGTATCAAAGGGCATTACGCGCCTATTAGCGCCATAGCAACAAA
>JAIQZQ010000103.1 GCA_021777105.1 Candidatus Anammoxibacter sp. | reverse complement strand
TTTGTTGCTATGGCGCTAATAGGCGCGTAATGCCCTTTGATACTGGATGCTAGATGCTTGATACTAGATTGTTGGTTTCATTTCTTTGAAATGGGCAAATTTAAAATCATACCGACATCCGGCATCTAGAAACCAGCATCCGGTATCCATGCCATAAGGTATTTATGGGCGCTTTCTTATTATTTAGACTTTAAAATTTTCAAAATTCTAAACTGATACGTAATTTTTTATATTTTAATTTTTATAAGACTTGCGCTTTCCTAACCCGGATAAACCGGACAAGGAGAAAAGCAAAAGCGCTTCGTAATTACTCAGCATAAACTCAGAGAAAAGCTAACCACTAATCTTCACTAATCAGCGCTAATAAAAGAGCAAAAGCGAAAACAAGATCAAGGAAAAAAGTCAAAGCCGGCGCAGTCTTGCAGACTGCTTCTAAACGTTTTTGCTTTGCGATGTAATATTTAAAACGATTTATGACGATATCCCAAACCTTTAGTTCATAATCTTCCAACGGAATGGTATTTGGCTTGCATGAACTATACTCTCATTATTAGAAACCTCCAAAAGGTGTGAAAATGAACGCATATAAAATTCTTTATTCCGCGTTCCGCGCTACGCTCTACATTGCGCCAACCATCACGGCGCGGGGATGCGCCTGGGCTATATTCTAAATGCAGTAATTAATATGGTATTAGATTAATTAAATCAAAGTACATTAATCTGGTTTTTTCATTTTTATCCTGATCCGTTAAAAATTTGAAATGGTTCTTTTTATAAAAATCAATAATTTCTTTTAAATTGTAGGCGTCTACAGCAATAAATCTACAACCTGTCTTATTCTTATATGTAAAAAAACATTTTATGAACGTTAATAATTCAGAGCCAAGGCCTTGTGATTGGTAGTTTTTATTTACCGCTAATCTGCCGACTTTTACAGACGGATAAATAGGGCGGCGTTTGTCATTTGGAATGTTTTTTGTTAATTGGTTTGAAATTGTTTTATTTTGCGTGTCTTTGTTAATGATTTTATCATTAAGCACGCTAAAATAAGCCACGGTGTCGGCGCCGTCCTCAAAATAGTATGTAACAGCCATTAATTGGTTGTGATAATTAATGGCGTCGTTAATGAAAAAGTCGTTTAAATCATGGTCGTTGCAATCGAAATTATTTGGGCTTGATCTATTCTCTAACTTGTTAAATGAAAAATGATTAAGCATTTAAATATGTTATTTGTTAAATGTTGCTTTTAACATTACATTATTAAGGAGTTCCAGATTCTTTTTATACTCTTTTTTTGAAATTCTGTTATTTTCGTTCTCCTTAACTTCCTTTAAAAATCTGTCGGAATCTTTTCCATATAAAATAGGCGTCTCTTTAATAGGTGTTGCCATTTCAAATTACCTTTCTTTTAAAAAGCGATGTTTAGGTACTTATTAATAATATTCTGACATTTTTTGACAAGATATTTAAATGTGTCATCAAATTCAAGAATTAATACATAATGTTTTAAGGTCAACTATAATCGCAAAGCAAAAACGTTATGGAGCAGTCTACAAGACTGCTCCGGCTTTTAATTTTGTTTTTTTGCTTTTAATCTGTGTAATCTCTGGTTGTTTTTTAATCTGTGAAATCTGTGAAATCTGTGGTTTATATTGCTTTTGCTTTTCCGGTTTATCCGGTTTAGGCTTTTAGAAATAAAAGAACTATTAAATAATAGCAAAATAAGTATGGAAAGAAAACAAAATTAAAACCGGTTAATGTTTGGCGCAACCTTTTGACGCTTGCCCGGCCAATCGAACAAGGTATCGGCCGCCTTGCTTTTTTCGTTAATATTATTTATACAACGCTCAAAAACCTCCTTACACTTTCCCGGCGGCGCGTCATCTATGAGAGGCGATCAATAACCTGCTTAAAATTATCTGCCGTTATCTCTTCGAAGCCGCGTTTCATCACGATATCCGCAAGCGCGCCGAGCATATCAGGCAGCCGGGGGCACATCTCTTCTATCATGTCCACAAAGACCCAAAGGTTTGGCGACTTCCTGTTTGGATCAAGCCCATGTAACTCCGTGCGCAGCTTCTCCAAACGCTGTTTCCATTCATTGGCCAGAGTAATGATTGCGGAGTTGTCCCTTAAGGAGGGCTTTGCGTCGTCCATCACAAGGGCAATGACTTTCTCTTGAAATTCTTCACGTTGGTAATCGCACCTTCGGAAAGCCCGAAACAGCTCTTGCGCCATGCAGAACTCAGAATGCAATGACTTTTCACTGATTATCGCAATAATGCGGTTCGCTTTTGAAATCTCGTGAGCGAAGCGATCAATAGAATCCCCGCCCCGCATCCGTTCCTTATCCCGGCCAATGGGGCGTCCCGTTGCAGCCGCTACTTTGTCGCAAAGACGATCCACAATTTCCTCGCGCTGAATACCTGCCTCTGAAGTGTCTTCTCCCCACGAGTACGAAACATAGACTTCAGTTGTTGGTGAAACCGGCGCGCCGGGCGCGGTAGCTGTTACAATCTCTATGTTGGCATCAGGTGGCGGTAAAACGGGTTTGCTATATGGAACACGACGAACCGTATTGCCAAGTCCAGTGAGAGACGAAGGCATGATCGGGAAGCAGAAGCATAGGCTATCACTACCCGGCGCCGTTTCCTGCTGATCCCAAAGTCGTAGAAGGAATGTCTCGTTCAACTCCCGGCTCTCATCCACGGGTCGGCCCAGATAAGTCTCCAGCGCAGTTGCCGCTTCTGCGCAAGCTCCACGGCGCAGATGGGCGAAGGTGACCAACCAGCTAGAGGATCTGTTTGGTTCAGGTGTAAAACCTGGAAAATCCGTGAGGGCTCTCAGCGCCGCTTCTGCATCCCCAGTTGACAGATGAGAAAATGCTTCCATCACAGCGAGAGGGAAATAGTATGGAAACTCCCGCCTGGCTGCGCTCGCAGTATCGGCTGCCGCGTGCCAATCTCCACGAGTCTGATACTGAACCACCGCTCCAAGGGCTGCTTGCGGTGAGGCGCCTGCTTCAGACAAAATCTCAGCCAGTGTCTGCGTGGCGTTGGCGGCAGCGCAAAGGTAGATAGCATCCTCAGAAAGCTTGTGGCCGGTCTGGTGCGCTGAACATTGGTCTGCTCCTTTCCGTAGTGAAGCGATTGCCTCGTCAACATTGCCGGCTTGGCAGTACATTTTACTTTGGATTTGGTATAGCGAAGATAGCCCCTTATCAGCCGGAATGACCTTAATACCATCCTTTATCAGTGTCACCGCATCGTCGATCTTGTCCGATTGCCCCAGCAGCTTTGCGCAACTCTGGTAGAGCAAAGAGAGCCCCTTATCCACTGGAATGACCTTGATACCGTCTTTTAACAGAGCCACCGCATCGTCAATCTTGCCCGATTTGGTCACCAGTTCTGCGCAACTCTGATAGAGCAAAGAGAGCCCCTTATCAGCCGGAATGAGTTTAATCCCGTCTTTGAGCAGAGTAACCGCATCGTTGATCTTGCCCGATTTTGTCATAAGTTCTGCGCAAATCTGATAGAGTGAAAAGAGATTCTTATCAGCCGGAATGACCTTAATACCTTTCTTTAACAGCGTAACCGCATCGTTGATCTTGCCCGATTTTGTCATAAGTTCAGCGCAACTCTGATAGAGTTCAACAAGATTCTTTTCAGCCGGAATGAGCTTAATACCTTCTTTTAACATAGTAACCGCATCGTTGATCTTGCCCGATTGCGCCAGCAGCTTTGCCTGGAGAATCCAAGGATCTACAGATGCAATGTTTAAAGCTCTTTTTCCATGAACTATTGCTTGCTCAATGTCGTCGGGCCTGCCTCGTCTCTGAAGGCAACGCGCCAGGTGGTATTCCAGTCCTGCTGCGCCGCCATGGCCAAGCAATACAGTTAGGACGCCAATTCTTTCATCCAGTTCTTCATGATCATTAGGAACGGGTGATGTAGTATGGATTTCCTGTTTCAGGTGGTTGGTGAAGCGCTTTTCGATATTTCCAAGTTCATCCTCTCTGCCGGCTTGCACGAGGTGATAGCGTAGTTCAGCGAACGACTCCCCAAGTTTTGTCTGGCTGCCCACAATCTGTTTTGCCTTGAAGTGGCGCAAATGGTAGTCGGCGGCGCTTGAGTGGGCCTGTTTGAAATCCGCGGCGCTTTCCCGAAGGTGGGCAAGCGCTATCTCACGGACGATAGGGTTTAATGACAGCGCGCTCATGTAAAAATTTATCAGGTAGCGGCTAACCAGTGTAATGCGTAATTCTGTAGCTTCTTCTTTGGAGCCACATAGTTTCTCCAGAGCTTCGCATTTAAAACTGCGGCGGTGGACCGCCAACTTCCACAGTTTTCGCTTATACGCCTCGTCGAGATGCCGGAGTGTGCGTTCCAACAGGTCGCGCTCAAGCGCGTTGAGAAATTCCCGCGACACTTCCCGGTCACGCACCGCCCAAAGTCCTGGATTGCTCTCAATAATTTCGTCTAGGGTTTCATGCCGCAATGCGCCGACCAGAGCCTCAATTGCGCGCGGGTTAAAGTCAAGATCGCGGACAACCTCTCTTTTCCTTTTGGTTGGTATGTCTACAACTACTTCGGCTTCACTGAGCCTGGCGCTTAGCGCTTCGATTGCCTCTTCTGGTTCAAGTTTTGTCAGCGTGCGTTTGGGTATCCACTCAGACCATCGGGCCTCTTCGACAATACGGTCGCTCAGCAGCAACAATCGGCCTGGAAGATCAGGGCGATTGCGAAGATGGGATAAAATCTTATTCATATCCGGCAACGGCGCCCCTGTGCCGCTACAAAAAAAGCGCTGTGCTTCGTCAATAATTATGACAACCGGACGCTGGAGCGCCTTTTCAAGCGCGAAAGCCGTATTTTGTGATTCTTGATCAAATAGCGCCTGCTCCATCTCCGGCAGCCCTTGCTGACTTAGGGTTAGCGAGAGTTCCATCAGACTTTCAAGGACAGAAGGCGTTGCGCGGTCGGCTATCTCATTGATGACTGCTTGCTGCCATTTGGGCTTCAAGTCCGTTGACTGTTGCTGCTCCGCTAGTTTGCGAAAGTCCCGGGCGAGGTCTGTCTTCCCAACACCCGAGAACCCTTGCAGGAAACAAACGGGCGGGCCTTCCCGGAGCCAGGTGTTAAGTAGCCATTCAAGATTTTTAATGCGGCTTTTGCCAATGAACTTTTTCATATTTAAATCATATTTCTGGAAAAATTATCAGGGTTGCATGCAGACTCTTTAACTCCCGGTTTTCTTGCCGGTTTTTGATTTGGTTTTAGATAATTTATTAATTTCTGTTTTTAATAATCCGGTTAATTTTGATATTAGTTCAGTTGGCAATCCCTCTTTAATAGATGCCTTTGCCATTTCAATCGCTTTGTTTTTTTCTCCCTTTTCAACACCAATTACAATGCCCGCCTCTTTTCCGATTTCCGTTCCCTTTTTTAATATCTTTGCCTCTTCTATATAGTGGACGGCATACTTTTTGCTTTTTTCCAACTTGTCCATAAGGCCTTTTTCCGTAAAGCTATAAAATAGATCATCGTCAAGGTCGGGGCCGCACAGGATAAGGTGTTCAATCACCCTTAAATTTATCATTTCAGCGGCGTGAATCAGCCGGTCGGTTAAATCAATATCAGCTTCCGAGGGGGCGGGGTCTCCACCCGGGTGGTTATGAACAAGGATTACAAATGTTGATTGCTTGTGAATAGCCAGTTGAAAGACCTCGTTAGGATTTACCAGAGACTGGTTGCCGTTGCCAAGGGCGACCAGCTCAATAAAGAGCAGTGTGTACTCCTTGTCCAGCCCCACAACCCAAAAGTGTTCACGGTTGCGCCCAAACCTCTCCTCCCTTAAAAGGATTCTGCGCATAATTTCATACAAGTCTTTTGTGTACGATATCTTTATCTTCTCATCTTTTGTTAATTTGATTTCCATAATGAATCCCTTTTGGTTTTTATCGTGATTTATATTTCGTAAATTAGCCCTGCAAGAGCGTTACTATAATAGCCAGAGGGGGCAACCTCTGGTTAGCAATAACCACCTCGCTCCCAAACCCCGGCTTGGGCGCGAAACAATTCAAGAAGCCCCAGCTTCGCGTATAATAATCAGCCATGCATGCAATCGAACACGAAGCAAGGGCTTCTCGGATTGCCGGTTACCAAGCAAGGGCTTGGCAACCAGAGCGACAATGTTGTGATAAAATTGTTGTCACGCTTTTAAACTAGAGGCAGAGCCTCATTGTTTAAAATGTATCTCCATTCATATAAGATGGTTATCATAACTATACGTATGGGTTGTTGTAAAGGATTAATTAATGGAGAGGATTTATAGGGCGAACATTAAAAATTTGCGGATAAATACTGCCGGCCAAGCGGATATAAGTTTGGTTTGTAACGTTTATACCCCTCACAGCCCTTGTTCCTTAAGTTACGGCGTGGAGATGCTGTAAACAGGCGGAAAAGTTGACTGCGCTGGTTTAATATTAAGATTTTAGCCGGGAGCTGGAAAGTTGTAAGTCGTGTGACTGTAGGAAGTTAAAAAGTGCGCCCTGAAGGGCTCGAACCTTCGACCCTCTGATTAAGAGTCAGATGCTCTACCGACTGAGCTAAGGGCGCATGTTGTTGTGATTTAAGGGGTTATGACTTTTGGGGAATTTGCTGTTTTAGTTTGGTGTCCATATAGTGTCCATGCCAAGTCGAGTCTGTTTATTGCCTCGTTTACATATTCTGGTGATAAATGTGAATATCGCATAGTCATTTTTATAGTTTTATGTCCCATTAATTGCTGAACTGTCTTAATATCTACTCTCTGCATTACCATTTGAGAGCCAAACGTGTGTCTCAAATCATGGAAGCGAAAGTCGCTAATTTTTGCTCTTTCTAATGCAGAATTAAATCCTTTTTTTATATCGCCTACCGGATAGCCGTTTTTTCCGTAAAACACATATTCCTTATCGTCTGTTCTTGAAATATTTGATAATGTTTCAAATAGTGTATTATTGATCGGAATTACCCGCGTTTCATTATTTTTTGTGTTAATAACTGTAATTTTGCGGTTTTTAAGGTCAACTTCTCTCCAGCTTAAACTAAGTATCTCATTCTTTCTCATCCCTGTATTAAGAGCAATAATCACAATCGGCTTTATATGGTCTGCACACTCATTAAGAAGGGCGCTCACTTCTTCTGCTTTTAAATATCTTAATCGTCCAGGTGGCTCTTTTAGTAATTTTACCTTTTTTACAGGGTTTGTTTTTACAAATTTCCACTCAATAGCCTTTGTATACATATACTTTAAACAGGCTAATTCACGGTTTACAGAGGCAGGACTTATAGTTTCCAGCCTCATTGCCTTGAACTTTTCTATCATCTCAGGAGTAATATCATAAAGATAATTATCTCCAAAAGCCAAGACTAATTGCTTTACGCTAAGTCGTTCACTACGTTCATAAGTAGCAACAGACTTGTTTACTTTGCTATAATCCAGATATTGTTTAGAAAACGTCTCAAAAAAGACTTTTTTGTCTTCATAGATACCTAGATAATCTTCACGAACATTTTTGACCTGAACATTTTTTAAAACTTGTAACGCCAGTTTTTTAGAATGCCCTATATTCTTTCTTTTTCGCTTCCCTTTAACGTAATAATCTATGTACCAGTTTTTACCTTTTAGATAAATTCCCATAACATTACCTTTAAAAGAAATAAGATTTTACTAATCTTTATTAATAAATTCAACAAAATTTAATAACAATATATATTTTAGAAAATATCCCGTCTCTCTTCTTGTGTTCTTTTATTTAGCCACTCTTCCAAAGCCTCTTTTTTAAATTTGGTTAGCCTTCCCACTTTTATATGTGGGATTTTCTTTTGAATCACCCACTCATAAAGAGTGTTTTTGCTTATGCCTAAAAATAGAGAGGCTTCTTTAGTGTCTAATAGTTGTTTCTGGCTGGAAATTTGTTCAGAAACAATACTTTTCTCAGAAACATTGCTCTCTTTTGAGGGGGCAGATAAAAAGCTTTTTACCTCGGATGGAGCAAAAAACTTAATTTTTCCTCGCTCTCTAATAGTAAAATGCGATCTAACCTCCTTTTTCATTAACAAAAGCTGTTTTTCCTCAGAACTAACACAAATAATGTAATCGTATCCCGTATTAAGACACTTCCTAATATTTTGAGCCTCTTGGTCTGCTTTAGTGGTTGAAGATATTTCAATAGCCACCTTTATGTCATCTTTTAACAATCCCACATCAACACTTTCACTTGTTCCTGTAATTTTTTCTTCAATCTGTGCTTTCCAGCCATAAAGTACAGCCTGCTCTTTAAACATTAATTGTAAATGTTTATGAGAAAGCCCTCCTTTTCCTTTCAGAGGGCTTTTTTCAAGGATTACATTGCCTTTGCCGGTTAACTCAAGAACTTTTGCCAGTCGCCCCTTTTTGCCTGCTCTCGTCTCTTTTTGAACAATAAACCCTTTTCCAATTAAGCTCTCTTTGATTTTATCGCCTTTATAGCCACTAAACCCAAGTTTTTTATAAATATGAGTTACAAACATTAAAGGATTTTTAGCAACAGCTTCAATAAAAACCCTCTCTTCCCCTGATAACTCATTATCAAGAGAAGGCTCTACAAGCTTAACAGGGGATTCATTAGAGGTGATTTGAGACTCAATAGTCTCAATAGGCTCCTCAGACGAAAAAACGGGTTTTAAATGGCTTTCAACAACTCTCTCAACTTCCTCTCTGCTTTTAGCATACTTTTGCCGTGAAAGATTAATTATCTCTTCTTGTCGCTTTTTAACGATGTCAGGGTCTAAAACAGGAGCATTTGCGGTCTTAATATTAAAATCAAACTCCTTACGTTCAATTCGGCAAATTGCCTCGCCCACTCCAATATTTTGCAAATCCCCTGCGTTAAAATATGAAAAACCATCTTCAAGTTTTTTAGCGTCAAAATCCCCAAGTCTAAAACAAACCCTAATATATGGGTTTGATATAGCGGAATTTGCCACTTCCGTATCTTGATTCCAGAGTTGCCTTAACTCCTGATGAGCCAATACAAGCCCTAATCCATATTTCCTTGCCCCTGAGAGTATTGAAGACATTGAGGGCGTAATAAAGTTTTGGAATTCGTCTAAATAAAGGAAAAAATTGTCTCTTTTATCTTCTGTTTTTGCTTGTCTTGCCATTGTTACCTGATGCAGTTTTGAAACAATAAGAGAACCTAAAAGAAAAGTGTTTTCCTCGCCAATAAGTCCTTGAGGCAGTTTTACTAAACAAATCTTTTTATTCTCTAATATATCCTGGAAATTAATACCTTTCTTTTGTGCCACCATATTGCGAACTAACTTTGGCCTTAAAAAGGTGTCGAGCCTTGTTAAAATAGACGCGTAAGAGTTGCCTCTCAACATTGGAAATTGCTTTTGCCAGTAATAAACTATTTCAGGGTCTTTTACGCTTTTTAAAAAGGTGTTTCTAAATGTAGGCTCAACTAAAAACCGTCTCAATTCAATTAAAGTGCCCCCTGTATCACTTTCAAGAAAGGCAAGTAGAGCATTTCCGAGAACAGAGGTCATCTGATCTCCCCAGCTTGTTGAGAGTCTTTTAAAAACATCAACTAAGTCGGAAGAAAGCACATTTTTTTCAATATCGCTATGGGCGGATAATATGTTTAATCCAACAGGGTATTCAGTGTCGGACGGATCAAGAACAACAACATCATCTATTCTCGTATCCGGCACATGTCCTAAAATAGTATCAACCAAATCGCCATGAGGGTCTAAAACACAGACACCAAGCCCATTATTCATATCTTGAATAATCATATTAAGTAGCAAGGTTGTTTTGCCGGTGCCAGTAGCCCCAATTACATACATGTGCCTTAATCGTTGCTCTGTGCTTAAAGTAACCGATGATTCTTGTCCTTGATGGCGATTAACGCCTAAAACGGTTTTATGATTTAAAGCGATAGGGGGAATGGTTTTACTTTTTTTAAGTTCTCTTACAAGTTTTTTAGAATGAATTGATGAAGAGGGGGGATGCACTAATGATACAAGTTCTTCACTGTTAAGCAACATACCGGAGCGGTGAGTTTGACAATAAAATAGGTCGGTTATATGGTCACGGTCATCATATTCATCATTGCTAAGGGGTATAAGCTCATTACTTTGAGGATCAGATAACAAGGTTAATCCTGAACTTATTTGTCTGGCAATTTCCCAAGATCGATAATCTTTTGGACTTTGCCCTGCCACTCGTATAATTACGGCAAAAAGAGGTTTCTTAACCTTTTCTTTCGCCAGTGTTGCCATTTCAGGTGCATCAGCAAAAAACGAACGCCCTTCACTATCTAAAACTGATCTCAAAATACTTTCAGACCAGGGATTATTTACTTTTTGAAACATAACCTGAAAAATCCCAATTTCATCCTTTTTAAGGTTTTCCAATGCCCCAATGATGCCAATCAAAGGATCAGTTTCAAAACTTTTTAAGGCGCTAAGAGGACGCATAAATTCATGTGATAGAGCAAAGTCAACAATAGCTGTATTATTTTCTGTATTCCATAAGCTTCCCATGGTTTCATTTTCTTCACTAATAACGATCTCAGGGAAGTACGCTTGAAGCTGTTGTTTTAGATGTGGGAAATCAGGTTCACGGCAGGTAAATTGTATTTGAATATAATTTTGCGAACCAACAATTTCAAAACTGATAGGATAAGAGCAATAGCTTAAATTTAAGAGCAACTGCTCTGCGGTACTTACAGAAATCTTTTCTTTGCCGGATAAAGAAATTGTAAGCCCTTTTAAGTCAATATTATCAGAAAACTTTTGCGGTTTTTTATTAAATGCTTCTTTAATATATATTTCATCTTCACTGTTTGATACATTTTTAAATTGAGGGTCAATCTTTTCAAAAAGACCTGGCTGGTGTGTGTCATCAGTTACAGAATATGATTTTTGAGAAGTGTGATTAAAAAATGGGACAAAGGGAGGTTCAAGAGCAACCGAATAATCCCATACGTCCCAACCCCTGCCTCTCTTTTCCCATTCATAGAAATTGTCAGTTAATTGTTCAGCAAGAGTTGAGTTTTGTAATTCAGGATAAAAATTATTCATCATTTATCAAATTCTTCGTTTCAAAAAGTTTGACATTATTGGTTTACGCTCTTGATCTGACAAAGCCCTAGTCCCGCTGGATTTAGTTATGCTATCAATAACCTCTAACACTGCTAATCTGACTGACTCTTGAAACATCAAGCCCGTGTCTGTCCTGAAATATGTTTGCGGGCGAAATATATTCATTAAAAACTCACTAATATAAGGAATTTTTAAAACAATTTTCCAAAATACCCCTACATATACACCCAACCACCAAGAAATAAATACTCCATGTCCATAATGAGAAGCACAAATATCAAATATATGCTCACCTCTTGTTACTCGAAGATATTCTCTATTACTTGAAAATATACCACCCTCTTTCAAAAATACTCTTGAACAAGTTGTATCTGATATTTCTCTTTTATAAATTGCATCTTCCACTAATTCGTAGATTTTTTGTGGTGATTCTTGCGTTCCATCAAATTGCTTATACCAATGTGAAAGTTGCATAGTTACCTTTTTAGGCAAAGCATCAACAGGTGTCTTTTCTCTAATTTTTCCTTCTCTTTCACTCGTTACTATAACTTTTTTGGGTTCATTTATTACCCTTTTAATTTCCCTTGTTTCTTTAACTTCTTTTGTTTCTTTTCTTAAATCATCCTCTTTCCCTTTTCTAATTTGCTTTTCCGTTCTCTCAACAGCAATAAAATTTATTAATTTTTGAAGTCCCTTAAATTTTGTAGAATTCTTGTTAAATACCTTAGAACAAACAACACCCAACTTAGTAATTAATTTCCATAGCCTTACAATAATATTACAAAAAAACATTAACGCTATTAGCAAGTTCTCTTTTAAAATTTGCAGATTAACCGGGGATTTCTTAAATCCTTTTAGTCTTTTTATTTTTTCAATAAATGTATTATTCATTATTAAAGCCTAATAGAAATTGCTTTTGTAATTTTAAAAGTATAATTTTAACAAAACAGGCAATTTATGTCTATTATAAACAAATTATTTATTGTACTACCCACCATTCATAATATTCCATTAAACAACAGTTGCTTTAATAAACAATATTATTGTGATTTTGACATACTACTCCCAACGCCACCGCATCAAACATGTTTTGATGATACCTGTCTTTCCATTTTTTATCCTGATTCATGTATATCTTTAGCCCTGGGTATTTTAGGCATATTTTCTCTGCTACTTGTTCTTTTGTTGCGTATCCATTGCCGGTAATGAACTTTTTTACTGTGTTTGGGGCATAGCTTAAGACTTTAAGTCTTTTTATTTTCCCTATAGCCATAATCTCATCAGCAAAAACATTTAAAATAGAAGTGTTTTTGTGTTTTGAAAAAAATGTTTTTTCAACAACCAAGATATTGGGTTTGAAATCTTTTATCATTTGCAATATTGTTTTTCTTCCCTCCTCTATTATTAAATGGGGAATTCTTTGTACTCTTATTTCCTTAACTCCATGATGAATTAGTTTTTCTTGGTCTAAGACCGCAAAGCCTGTAAAATAAGTGCCGGGATCAATTGCTAATATTCTTTTACCACGATTAAACATAAATTGTTTTAAGGCAAAACAAGAATTATAATCATTCTTGTTTTGCCTTTATTAATGATTATCTAATTGTTGTGAACAAATTGATCCTAATGCTACCCCTTCGAACATTCGTATATAGTATGCGTTATAATTCTTGTTTTCCTTTTTTAACTCATGAAATAACTCTGGATATTTAGAAACAACTATTTCAGCCATATTTTCTTTGCTTATTCTTTTATCTGGTGAAAAATAGTTCTCCATTTCTTTTATTGAATATTTATAAACTTTAATGTTATTTATTTCTGAATATTCTAATATTTGATCTGTTATCCGATTTAACGGTCTTGATACTCTTGAGGGATGTAGTTTTTTCAAAGCAATTACATCAGGTTTATATTTTTCTATTAAAGCGGAAACCATAGACATTATTCTTTCCATTTTCTTTTTAGACCATTTTTCTTGAAATATTTTTATTCTCCAGTCTCTAATATCAATTCCTTTAAACACAGAAATACCTAAACTTCTTGTTCCTTGATTAATCCCTATGATTGTTTTTGGTTTCTTGTGCATATTTTTGTATTAGATGATTAAATAAGGCTCCTTTAGTTTTTTTAATTTTATTTGTTGGTATTTCCTTTACTTGTCCTAAAGTTTCTCTTAAAAGGTGCTCTGGATATTTTTTCGCGTATGATAGATACAGAGCCAAACCTTTTTCATCGTTTAGAGCTTGTGCTAAATCAACAGCTAACAGTTCCTCTTTTGTTTTTGGGGTAAAGCCTTTAAATGAAATTCTCTTTAATTTTAAATATTTATCTCTAACGATATCGATATTGTTAATATTTTTTGTTAACTCCTTATCGTTAGTGTCAATATTTTGTACATCTGAGTTTCCTGTGGTTGACATCTCGGTTTCCTCTGCTTTACATCTGACCTTTAAAAGATAGTATTTGCAGTGGTATCGGCTTCTTTTATCAACTCGGATTAACTTGTTATTTTCTAAAATACGTATGGCTTTATTTACTGTTGCTCGTGATAAACCAAGATTGTCAGCCATATATTTTTGGGAAGGAAAACAATGTTGATTTTTATCAGCACAAGAAGCCAAAAAGTTATAAACTACAATGCCAACACTTCCTACTTTTGGTGTATATTCTTTAATTACTGCTTTAGGTATCCAGTACCATGCACAATTGTTTAAGTTTCTGACTTCTGATTTTTGATTTTTAATTTTTATAGTCATTCACTTAAAATAGATGTTAATTAATTATAGTTTTAGAAAACATTTACAATCTCAATGGAATTGCTCATTTTAATTTTCATTATCTTTAATAGATTTTAAAATGTTTTGTTCCTTTTTCTTGTAGTCTTCTCTTAACAACTGAGACAAATCTATAAATAAAGCATCTACCATTACTCTATAAATAGATGCTAACTTAAACATATTCAACGAGTCAGGCAAATAGTAACCAGTTTCCCATCGAGAAATCATTACGGTATTTTTTATCCCTAATAATCGCGCTACTTCCTTTTGTTTAAAACCTCTGGCTTTTCTATATTTCCTTAAACAGTTAGGGATTTTTTTATAATTGGTCTTTTCCATATCAATTCAAATAAAGTTACTCTTAATGATTTCAGGGTATCAGATGCAGTATTCAAAATAAGCGATAAAAATTTAACGCTTATATATAAACAAGAATGTTGGCTTATAAGTAAAAACTAATAGTGGTTAAATTTCTATTTAGTTTTTGTTAAACAAACCTAAAATATTTATTAACTTATTCTTAGTTTTCAAAATATATTTGAATTTAATTAAAAAACACCACTATGTGGTATTTGATTTTGAATTAATAAACAAAAGATAATTTCTATGTTCTATATTTAATTTTTAACTTTGTTAGTATTTTATTTAATGATAATTCCTCCTCAAGCCATAGAAGAATTAAAAAAAATATACAAAAAAGAGTATGGTGAAGAACTCTCTGAGAGCGAAGCACAAGAAATGGCAATGCGATTGCTTAACCTCTTTTCTCTTCTTAGAAAAACGCCTTCTTAGGGCGGATTTGACTCAATCAAAAACATCTGGTAAGATGCCCGGAAAAATTAAGTAGTGTCTAAAAAAAGTGGTTTAATTTTTCATTAATTTATCAGCACACTTATGCACAAATATTTTATTTATTGCAGAAAATCAACCGAATCTGAAGATCGGCAAGTGCTTTCTATTGATTCACAAATAAATGAGCTTACAAAAAGGTATATAGAGAATGAAAAATTGGAAATAGTAGAAACATTCACAGAATCATTTAGCGCGAAAAGTCCGGGCAGACCGTTATTTGACGCTATGATAAAGCGTATTGAAAAAGGAGAAGCTAATGGTATTATTGCCTGGCATCCAGATAGACTTGCCAGAAATTCATTAGATGGCGGGCAGATTATATTTTTATTAGATCAAGGGAAGCTTAAAGACCTAAAATTCCCTGTATATAACTTTGAAAACACGTCTCAAGGGAAATTTATGTTAAACATAATGTTTGGGCAATCCAAGTATTATGTAGATTCATTAAGTGAGAATGTAAGAAGAGGGTATAGATACAAACTTGAAAAAGGCTGGCTACCGGCAGTTCCGCCATTAGGTTATCTTAACGAACCACGAGAAGGAATTATAATAAATGACCCGGAAAGATTTAATATTATAAGAAAACTTTGGGAATTAATGCTTTCAGGAAGTTACTCTGTGATGAATATACTAAAAATAGCTAACGATGATTTAGGGTTAAGAACAAGAAGATATAGGCATTCAGGTGGTAAGGAACTTTCAAAAAGCCAATTATATAAAATATTTGCTCATCCATTCTATTATGGACTTATAGAAAGGGCGGGAATGATTTATCAAGGCAAGCATACTCCAATGATAACTGAAGATGAATATTGGAATGTTCAAAAACTCTTAGGAAAAAAAGGGAGACCAAGACCAAAAAAACATGAATTTGCATTTACTGGAATTATAAGATGCGGTGAATGTAAGTGCTCTATTACCGCTGAAGAAAAATACAATAAATACGGGTCTTATTACGTTTATTACCATTGCACAAAGAAAAAAGGGCTCTGCAAACAGCCATGCATTGAGGTAAAAAAACTTGAAAAACAAATAGTAGAAACCATAGAAACGTTTACCATATCGGAACAATTTAAAGAATGGGCTTTAAAGTATCTTGATGAGAATGAAAAAGCCGAATACGACATAAAAATTAAAGCTCAAGAATCTCTAAGAAAATCATTAAAACAAACTGAAAAAGACTTAGACAATCTTACTACAATGAAAATAAAAGAGTTTATTACAGATGAAGAGTTTGTAGATAGAAGAAATAAGATTGTAAGAGAAAAAGAATCTCTGAAGATTAAAATAGACAACGAAACAGAAACTCTAAATTGGTTAGAACTTTCCAAAAACTCCTTTACTTTCGCTTCCAGAGCTAGAAATTCATTTATAAATGGAAGTTTAATTGAAAAACGTCAAATCTTAAATTCTATAGGTTCGAACTTTTTACTTAAGGACAGGAAACTCAGTCTAGGACTACAAAAACCCTTCTTCATAATCGGAAAAGGGCTCAAATTTCGCTTACATCGGGGTCTAGTGGACGACGTTAGAACTTTCTTTCAAAAAAATGTGGATAATAATGACGAAATTAAAAGTTCTATTTCTATAATCGTAAAAGATAATGAAACGGAAAAAGAACAATCTAATTAATCTTTAAATAACAGTTTATATTAATTGTTTTGGAATAAAAGGTAGGAAAATTTGATTAAAAAGATAAGTTTTACCCTTTAATTCCGCTAATTATTTTATTCAACTTTATTTTAAGCTATCCTTTAACAATTCAAAATGTTTTGGGTCAGATTCTTTAACAATTTCCATTAAAGTCTTTATTGCTTCCATTATTTCATTTTTGTTCTTATGCTCAATAATGCTTGTTAGATCAAAGCCATGTGAAAATTCCTGTATTAATTTATAAACTTTATCTCTATCTATATTACTTATTTTCTCTCCTTCTTGATTGATTATATCTATAATATCTTTTAGTTTACCCCTTAAATCACCTACTCTCGGAATTTTAAAATTAGCAAAAATCTCTAAAAACCTTCTTGCTATATTACCTATAACATAATAATCATCGTATTTAGGTTGATATACTCCAATAAAACGAGATAGTAAAGAAAACAAGTAATGATACTCCGATTTAAATCTCTGTAAAGTATTTTCAAGAGGCTCTATAGTAGCATATCTTCTGTCATTTTCTGGATGATTTTCTATCATATAGAGTTCGCAAGTATTGTCTTGCCCTTTATTTTTCTTTTTCCGGTTTTTTTCTAAAAACCATACTTTTACTAAGTTAAATAGTTCAAAATTATGCGTTGATATAAAAAGTTGTTTAACATCTTGAAAATGATTTGTTATTAATGAAAAACAGTGATAAATGAAGTTTGAATCAAAGCTAGAAATTGGATCATCAATAAAAATAATTCCTTTTGACTTATCAAAATCGCCCTCTCCAACTTTAACAATAAAATATGAAAAGGCAATTGCTGTTTTTTCACCCTCACTCAAGTTTTTTGCAGATTGCCCATCTCTTTTTATCGTATATCCTTTTTTGTCTCCGTCTAATTCAAGTTTTATCTCTTCTCTTCCAAAAAATCCTTTTAGTTGGTTGTTTATTTTCTCTATTGCTTTTCCGATATTTGAAGTCTTTTTTTCTAACCTCAATATCTCTAATTTATTTTTGTTTATTTCTTCATATGCTTCTTTTTCCTTTTCTTCCATTTCTTTTATGTCGTTACCCATTTTTTTATAATCTTGTGTCGATAAGGCAACAGCGATTGAATTTAACTCAAGCTTCTCTCTACTTGTTAATACTTCGTTAGTATGATTTTTTACTTTCCCGTTATGATAGGAAATAATTTTATTAAGTTCTGCGATGATTTCGTTATATGAATTTATAAAATTTTCTGGTACTTCGGGATTAGCAACAACTACAAGCAGATTATTATATTTTTCTTCTAGTTTTTTAATTCCCTCATCAATCCATGCATTCATCTTATTTACACAATCATTCAATTCTTTTGCTTTGCTTGCATAGTTATCTTTTAAGCCAGGGTAAAGATCATCATTTTTCAAGACAATTGTGTTTTTCTTTAATTCCAAAATCTTGCCTTTTAGGAGAGCAATGTCATCTTGTAGATCATCATAGTCTTTGCTGAAATGTTTTGAAAGCATACTCAAAAAATCATTTTCAAGCGATTTTTGACAAAATAGACATTTCTCTTTTTCATTCTTTGTTTTGTGTAAATCAAAACCTTGCTTGACCCAATTATTCAACTTCTGATCATTTTTTAATCTGTCCAGTGTTTCCGAGACAACTTTTTTATCAAGCAATTTTTTAACTTCATCATAAACTTTTTGAAAACTGTCTACGGTTTTTTCAACGAACAAGAAGGAAAATTGATAATCAGAAAGTTTAGTTTGATTTTTTCCTGCCTCACTTTTACTTATTGCCTCATATTTTTTCTTGTCAGTATCAGAAAGCACCTTATCGGAAAATTTATCAGCTCCAATACTGCTTATTTTATTCTCTACTTTTGTTTTGTTATATGATTTATCAAAGAGAATGTTTGCAATTTCACGCCCCAAACCAGTCAAAAAAATATTTTTTGTATTTTCTTTTTCTAATTTATTTTTTTTTGCTTCTTCATATGCTTTTCCAAGTGAAATGTTGTGTTGTTTGATTCGTTCTAACTGTTTTTTACTTTCAATATCTTCTTCACTGACATAAACAATTGGATTACAAGAGTCTGAAGGATCAAAAGAGATATTTTCATCGATAAAATCTTCATTGAAAACTTTTATCGGCAGTGTATTAGTAGAAACATCTGTATTTTTAACAGTCGTTCCGTCGCTCGTTTTTAGTTCAAATTCTCCATTTTCTGGATATTGCTTGAATCTGTCATTACCTTTTTCGCAACTCTCAAATACGCGAGAAATAGTTGTTTTTCCGCTTCTATTCCAGCCATAAATCAAGTTGAATTTATTAAATTCTGGAAGTGCGATTTTCCAAGAAAAATCATGGAAAATACCAAGTTTTTTTAATTTTGTGATCTTTTTAATCATAAGATAGATTTTTATATTAAATAGGTTAAAACAGTATGTCCGGTGAAATTTACTATTTAAGTCCTATTTGCGAAAGTTATACAATCTTTTATCATCATATTATCACAAAATATATATAAAAAAAGTCTAAAAAAATAATTAAAAATACCGCTTACTGTAAGCGGTATTTTTAATAACAGTACATCTTACAGAAAAAAACAAGAGTGGGAAATTATATAGTGAGGTAATTTTTGTGGACGACGTGAGAATTAATTGGAACAAGATTATCACTGAATTTAAAGCTTAGCAAAGGCTTAGGGCTGAATTTGAAGGTACGAGCAATATTAACATCATATAGAGATCATTATTACAGGTCTCTTAAAAACTTAACGGGGCAACTTAGCGGAAGACCGCTCTTTTCTTCTAAAAATTCGTTTACTGTTTTCTTAATTTTCCAGCATTTCTTGTGTTTTACTTTCCTGGCGGATTTTTATCGCCAACTACAAAATTAGTTTTTCAACTCGCCTGCTCAAGGTTGTTTAGCATATCTTTACTAGAAAGACCTTCCAAAGCCTCTTTAATATCTTTTTTTCCTTTTAAGAGTTTGAGGATTAATTTTTTGTCATTTGGGTTTTCTTTGAGTTCTTGGACTATTTCTGATAATTCTGTGTCTGGTGTGGCTTTGTATTCTCTGCTTTGATCGCCTATTTTTTTATTTCCTTGGTTTGTTAAAAGCCAATTGAGTGAAATGTTTTCTTTATTGCAAAATGTAATTAATTCTTCGTATGGTAAACTGTTTCTTGATTTGGCTGTGGCTAGTCTTTTATACTCTATTTGTAGTATTACTGCCACTTCCTTATCTTTTTTTAGGTTTTTCGTCTCTTTTATTAATTCTATTATTTCCGCAAAAGTCCGCATTGTGTAAATTTTACCCTTGACATATCGTCTAATTGTAATTATTATTTATTCAAATTCTGCATTTTGTAATTCTTGAAGCAGGTTTATGACAAATCAATAAAACAAAGTTTACTTAATAAATAAAAAATTTTGCTTAATGGATAATAAAAAAATAAAGTCTTTATTGGTCGCTAATGGTATTAAACAAACAGATATAGCTAAAAGAATTGGAGTTAAAAGGTGCACAGTCTCTTTGGTTTTAAATAATCATTCTGAAAGTAAACGGGTTAAACAGGCTATTGCTGATGCTCTTGGTAAAAATGTTGAGTTGTTATGGCCTCATTAACAAGACTTCTTACATAGCAATATATGCTCTAACTTTTTCAACTATGTTCTGAAAAACTATTTGTTTAAGCTCTTAAACCTAGACTTTATTAAGTTATCTATAAATTCCTTTTATATTACTAAATTACTGGTCTTTTTCCTATGAAAATTAAAGAGTTAGGTGCTAACTATGCTTTTTGAGCATAGTTTTTTGATTTGTTTAAAAAACGATTTTAGCACATAAAACTTATAAGAGTTAAGTTGACATCAAATAAATTTGGTCATGCTTTTACCTTTAAAAGGAGGTTGTTATGGGAAACAACAGGTTTAAATTATCTTATTTAGTATTGTTTCTGGTTTTGGTTTCGTGTGTGGGTTTTTCCGGTTTTAAGAGAGAGGTAAAAGCCCAGAGTGCCATAGCGACTATTGGGGTGGGTGCAGCCCCATTCGCAATTGATGTCAATTCTATCACGAATCGGATATATGTGACGAATTTTAATAGCAATACCGTTAGCGTAATTGATGGATCGAATAATACGGTGATTAGCACAATTGAAGTTGGTAGTGCACCGATTGGTATTGGAGTTAACCCTTCCACTAACCGAGTATATGTAGCTAATGCTTCTGACAATAATGTCAGCGTAATAGATAGCTCTAATAATACAGTAATAAACACAATAAACATTGCAACTGATAACAATCCACGTAGACCTAACGACCTTAGTGTCAATCCTATCACTAATCGGATATATGTGGTCAACACATTCACCCATACCGTCAGTATTATAGATGGGTCTAATGATACAATAATTGACGAGATTGGGGCTGGTAGCTTACCAAATAAGATAAGTGTTGATCCCACAAATAACCGAATATATGTAACTAACACTGGTACCGATGACGTCAGCATAATAAGTGGACTTGATAATATAAAGATTGCAACAATTGTGGTTGGAACCAATCCTGAAGGAATCGCAGTTAATACAAGCACTAATCGGATATATGTGGCTAATCAAGGCGACCATACAGTTAGTATAATAGATGGTTCTACAAATCAAATAATAAGTACTATTTCAATGCCTGGACCACAAGGAATTGGAGTTAATATCAATACAAACCAAATTTATGTAGCTAGAGATTCAAATAAAGTAAGCGCAATAGATGGATCAACTAACCAAATTGTCAAAACGATGGATCTCAATACAATAGTACCTGGTATTTCTAATGGTGGTCCAAGGGGAATAAGTGTTAATCCAACTAACAATTTTATATACATTACCTTAGTAAACGATTCTAAAGTTAGCGTAATTGATGATTCTCCGGCACCTACGCTAACTACTATCTCTCCAAATTCTGCCCTTCCTAGCGAATCCCTAACCATAACTCTAGCAGGGACAAACTTTGTAACTGGCATGACTGTGAATGTGAGTGGGACAGGGGTAACAGCTAGTAATGTAACTGTTAATTCCAGCACCTCGGCCACCGCAACATTTACCATAGATATTAACGCTACTACAGGGACAAGAACAGTAAGTGTAACTACCTCAGGCGGAACCAGTAACACAGTTGATTTTACAATAAATACCTCTCCACCAGTTGCGGTGTTTTCGGCTAGTCCAACTACCGGCACGGTTCCATTAACTGTTAATTTTACTGACCAGTCTACAGGAAGTATAAATGCGTGGTCATGGAATTTTGGCGATGGAAATACAAGCTCTATACAAAATCCTTCTCATACCTATACTACAGCCGGGAATTACACTGTTTCTTTAACTGTTACTGGAGCAGGAGGGGCAAACACTTCTACAAAAGTAAACTTTATTACTGTAAGCGTTCCTATTCTGCCTCCTGTTGCCCAATTCACGTCTAATAAAACATCGGGAGTAAAACCGCTAACTGTTAATTTCTCAGATCAATCTACGGGCAATATAACATCATATTTATGGAGTTTTGGGGACAACACTACAAGTACGCTACAAAATCCTTCTCACACTTATACTATTTCCGGCAATTACTCTGTTTTTTTAACTGTTACTGGTTCTGGTGGCTCTGATACTGAAACAAAAACAGGGTTTGTTACTGTTTCTGATCCTATTCTTACACCTGTGGCTAATTTTTCTGCTAACCAAACTACAGGCGTTACTCCACTTACTGTTCAATTTTCTGATTTGTCTACAGGAACGTCAATTGATGGCTGGTTATGGGATTTTGGTGATGGAAATGCAAGCACAGTACAAAATCCTTCTCATACTTATACTATTGCCGGGAATTATACTGTTTTTTTAACTGTAACTGCTACAGGCGGGGTAGATACAGAGACAAAGGCGGGATTTATTACTGTTCAACATCCTGCTACTCCGACACCAACGCCTACTCCAATAACTACTCCCACGCCAACGCCTACTCCGATACTTACTCCAACTCCCACGCCAACGCCGACGCCCACGCCAACCCCTACTATAAAACCAATTCCCACTGCCACGCCTACGCCTAGTGTAACTGCAACTCCAATAGATACATTAACGCCTTTGCCAACTGTAAAAACAACATCAACACCAGCCCAAACGCCTATACCAACTACAAAACCAACTGAAAATCCTAAATCTACTCCAGCTCCAAAAATAACTCCAACACCAACGCCAACACCTAAGCCTCTTCCTAAACCAGTTATTTTTGATTTTAGTCCTGAGTCTGCAACAACAGGAGAGGAAGTAATTATCAATGGCACAAATTTAAACAGCACAACAGCAGTTAGCTTTGGCGGGACAGCAGTAGCAAGTTTTACAGTTATTTCAGATAGGGAGATACTGGCTATTATTGGTTCCGGCAGTTCAGGCAATGTTTCTGTTATTACCTCTGGAGGCTTGGCAACTATTAGCGGGTTTGTATTTGTTAAACCAACAATTACACCTGTTTCAGAATTTGAAGCAGAGCCTACAGTAGGTTTTAAACCGCTAACTGTAAAGTTTAGGGACAGATCAAAAAATAATCCTAAAGGTTGGGCTTGGGAGTTTGGAGATGGAAATACCAGCACAGAACAAAATCCGACTCATACTTATGAAGATGAAGGGAATTTTACGGTAAAACTAACCGTGAGCAACAGTCGCGGAAGCGACATTGAAGAAAAGGTTAATTTAATAGGTGTAGATGATGTAAGTGAATGTGTGCCCGCATTTAATACTGATAAAACCAGTGGATTTGAGCCTCTTGAAGTACAATTCAATGATAAATCAAGCGATAACCCTAATGGCTGGTCATGGGAACTTGGGGATGGAAATATTAGCTCTGAACAAAATCCGACTCATACTTACCAAAGAGCGGGGATTTTTAATGTAAAGCTGACTATTAGCTCTAAGTGCGGTTCAGATACTATTGAACAAAAGAACTTGATCAATGTATTTAGCAAAAATCCACCTATTGCTGAGTTTTCCGCTAATCCCACTGCGGGATTTGTGCCACTTGAAGTACAGTTTAATAATCAAACCGCAGGTAAACCTAATAACTTTTCTTGGGAGTTTGGAGATGGCGATACAAGTACAGAAGAGAACCCTGTACATGAATATAAGGTCGGAGGAGTATTTACAGTTACTCTTTTAACCAGCAACGAGGCAGGGGCTGATATAGAAACAAAAACAAATTTAATCAATGTGCAAAGTGGTGAACCACCAATAGCAGATTTTTTTGCCTCTCCTCTTACTGGATTTTCTCCATTAAAAGTGCTATTTACAGATGTTTCAGCAGGCAATATAACAAATTGGGTATGGGAGTTTGGCGATGCAACAACAAGTAGCCTGCAAAATCCAATACACGAGTATCTAAGTCCGGGATTTTACAATGTAAAACTTATAGTTAGTGGAAAAGACGGCACAGATATTGAAGAAAAATTAAATCTTATTAATGTTTTAGACGGTGTTAAGCCAACTGCTAACTTTATTGCTGAACCATTATTTGGGAATGCTCCTTTTACCACACGTTTTTTTGATCTATCAAGCGGAAACATAGATAACTACGTCTGGGAATTTGGCGATGGAGGTCTTGGCACAGAGCAAAATCCTATTCATACTTATAATACAGCAGGAATATGGAGTGTTAAATTAACAATAAGCAATAAAAACGGAACAGGAAGTGAAACTAAAACAAACCTCATAATTGTTGAACAAGGTGATGAGCCCACAGCAGGATTTGCAATAGACGAACAAACTAATGATACGGAATTAAATCAATTTACCGTCAAATTTACCGACCTTTCGTCCAACCCTACAAAAGAAATAGTTACTAGGGAATGGGATTTTGGAGACGGCACAAAGAGCAGTGAAAAAGACCCGGAACATACATATACAGGCTCTATAGACGATACCTTTTCAGTTAGTTTGAGTGTAGAAAATGAAAACAATAAGATAAACACGGAAACCAAGCAATCATTTGTCAGTTTAGAAGAGCAAGGGCTTATACCTGGTTTTATAAAAGGACAAATATTTGACAGCTCCACAAATAAAGGATTGTCAAAGGCAATAATTAGTTTAATTCAGTCTGTAAATATATTTGCCACTATTACCACCACCGATGACGGCTCATACTTTATGCAAGTACCAGCAGGCAATTATACAATATCAGCAATTAAAGAGGGATTTAAAGAGGGTAAACTTGCTGTTTCAGTAAAAGCCACGGAAACAATAAGCGGGAATATAGGGCTTGCTCCAGAGCTTACTATAACGCCAATTCCAGTGCCAACAGACACCCCCTTGTCTTTGGTAACATTCTTAGAAGTTAGCCCAGTAACTGCGAGAAAAAATATTAAATCCCAAAAGGCTATTGTAACAGCCCTTGATGAAAATAGAGTTCCTGTTTCAGGCATAACAATTAACGCCATTGCCAAAGGGTTTATGGCCTCAGTAAACCCTAGTTCAAAAGAAACTAATGCTCTTGGCTCCGCAAAGTTCAAGTTTAGATTTGGCTTGTTTACCAAAGGTGGGGAAATAATCTTTAGCGCTGGCGGGATCACTACTACTCTTAAACAAAGGTAATACTTTCTTTAACTCCCACATAAAAAAGCGATCTAAAGTATTGACATAAACATATAAAACTTTGGTAGCGTTCACACTAGGAGACCTGAAAAATTATAGTTCACTTTAAAACTTTTTATTCTGGGATTTTGTCCCAGACTCTAAGGTTTTATAAGGCATAGCTGGAAGCTCGGAAATATATTTTCTAAAGAGGAGAATTAA
>JAIQZQ010000102.1 GCA_021777105.1 Candidatus Anammoxibacter sp. | reverse complement strand
CCAGTATCCAGTATCCAGTATCCAGTATCCAGTATCCAGTATCCAGTATCCAGTATCCAGTATCCAGTATCCAGTATCCAGTATCCAGTATCCAATATGAAAGACAGCTCAATTCTATACAGAACGATTAAGGACAAGTGTTTTAAAGGGTTTGTAATATTTCTTGCCTTTACAGCGGCGGCGCCTCTGGCATTAATACTCTATTATATTTTTAGAAAAGGGGTAGCTTGCATAAACTTTCAGTTCCTCATAAACATCCCGAAACCCGTGGGAGAGATGGGGGGCGGCATATCAAACGCTATAATCGGGACGTTGATCATAATCTCTATTGCGGCGGTTATAGCCGTGCCCATTGGGATAGCCGCGGGCATTTATCTTGCCGAGAACAGAAATAACAGGCTGTCCTACGTCTTAAGGGTATGTGTAGACGTCTTGCAGGGTGTGCCGTCAATTGTTATTGGAATAATTGTGTATATTCTGGTCGTAATGCCGCTGGGAGGATTTTCCGCTATCTCCGGGTCTGTGGCTCTTGCTATAATGATGCTACCTGCGATTGTAAGGAGCACGGAGGAGACCCTTAAACTTGTGCCGGATACATTAAAGGAGGCTTCGCTGGCTTTGGGGGTTTCATATCCCATGACGATTATAAAGGTGATTTTGCCTACGGGAATTAGCGGCATTGTCACGGGCATTCTGTTGAGCATTGGGCGCGTTGCCGGCGAGACCGCGCCGCTTCTGTTTACCGCGTTCGGCAACCCGTTTATGAATTATGATATTTCAAAGCCGGTAAACGCTTTGCCTCTTCTGATATTTAACTACGCCACAAGCCCTTATGACGAGTGGCAAAACGCAGCCTGGGGCTCATCAGTAGTTCTGGTTTCCTTAATTTTGATTTTGAATATAATAGCAAAAATGGTGATAAAACGATGGAAAGTGAGATTCTAAAAATAGAGAAGTTTTACGCCTTTTTCGGCAAAAACCGCGTGTTAAAAGACGTAACTTTGTCCATACCCGAATATAAAGTCACGGCCATCATGGGGCCTTCGGGTTGCGGTAAGACAACGCTCATCAGGTGCATTAACCGCATGCATGAGCTGACGCCCGAGGCGCGGATTGAAGGCTCAATACGGCTTAACGATCAGGATATTTACGGCATGAATCCAATAATCCTGCGCAGAAAGATAGGCATGGTTTTTCAAAGGCCAAATCCGTTTCCAACCATGAGCATATTTGACAATGTTATAGCCGGGTATAAATTAAACGGTATTAAGGTCGGCAAAACAGAGCTTAACGGCATTGTTGAGCGATCTTTGCAAAAAGCAGCTTTATGGAACGAGGTAAAAGACGATCTTTTTAAAAAAGGAACTTTTCTTTCAGGCGGACAACAGCAAAGGCTTTGCATTGCGCGCGCGCTGGCTATGAACCCCGAGATTCTTTTGCTTGACGAGCCCACTTCAGCGCTTGACCCAAAGGCAACCGCGTTTATAGAGGAGCTGATTGTGGAGTTAAAGAAAAGCGTTACTATTTTAATGGTGACTCATAATACCGCTCAGGCGGCAAAGACCGCGAACTATACTGCTTTTATGTATTTGGGCGATCTTATCGAATTTGGCAAAACATCAAAACTGTTTACCGTTCCGGATGATAAAAGGACCGAGGAGTACTTGACCGGACGCGGAGAATTTGTTGAAGATTAGGTTAGTTCAAACTGATCTCAGAAACTATACCTGTATCTTTTGCGTCTTAGCAATGTTCAAGTGACTAAAGTGTAAAGTGAACTAACGTGAGCTAAAGTTTAGGTATGTTTTTTATTAAAAAGCAAGCTCTAAAATGAAGGAGCTTTTTAGATTTGTCAGTCTTCCATCATTGTAGCCTGCAAATAATATATATACCGAAACTTTAGTCACTTTTAACTTTAGATCACTTTAGTCATTTAAAAAACGAGTAAACATCTAAACACAGTTTAAACCAAAAAAATTTCAAATATCTTTGGCTAGTTTTAATTTACAAGTTTAGAAAAGGGAAGGGAGGTGACGGGTATGCTTAAAGAGAAACTAACGGTGCTTAAACAAAAACTGATTGAATACGCCGCTTTAATTGAAAACATGCTTGAGAAAAGCATGACCGGTCTTGTTAAAAAAGACGATAGCCTGTTTGAGGACGTTATTAAAAATGACGAGCCCCGGTCCAATGGCCTTGAGTTGGATATTGATAAACTCGGCGTTAATACGATTGCCCGGTTTCAACCTATCGCAAAGGACTTGCGCACAATATTGATGGGTTTGAAAATGAATAACGATCTTGAGCGCATGGGCGACCTTTCGGTAAACATTTGCGAAAGCGGCCAATTTTTGATCGTTGCGCCTCCTGTTACGCCTCTAACAGACATATCACAAATGGCAAACGAGGTGACAAAAGGCATGCTAAAAAGCAGTATTGACTCGTTTGTAAATGAAGACGCGAAATTAGCCAAGAGCGTTTGCGAAAGAGACAGCTTTGTTGATGAATTAAAAGATAAAATAGTCGGCGATCTTATCAAGATAATGGGCGCTGACCCCTCAACAATTGAGCGCGCCTTTCACCTGGTAAGAATAGCCCAGCATTTGGAGCGCATAGCAGACCTCTCCACAAATATCTGCGAAGACGTCATCTTTATGACGGAAGGCAGGGTTATAAAACACAACAAATTTGACGTTGGTTAAAACCGCGCAGGTGAAACGTATACTATTTTATTTATGAACAATTATTCTCTTTTTACAGATGTCAGTTCAAACCCCGGGCTTAAAGTCGGTATGGGGGCTTATCTTCTCATTCCTGAATCGGTTGTTAAAACCCCTCCAAAGCAGATCAAAACAGCGGAACTGGAAGAGCTTCTCGTGTTGAAAAAATTTGAGGACACATCTTCCACGAAACTTGAGGTTCAAACAGTTTTGTGGGGTTTGGATGAGTATTGTAAAGGATCAACCATTTCGAAGGCGGGGAAACTCAATATTTATACCGATTCCCAGTGTGTTGCCGGGCTTTTGCAAAGAAGAGCCAGACTGGAAGGCAACGATTTCCGTAGCGGCGCCGGCCGTATGTTAAAAAACGCCTCTTTATACGCTAAGTATTACGGATTTCACGACCGGTTAAAGTTTGATGTTACAAAGGTTGAGGGGCACACACGTTCACGTTCCCGCAATTCCGTTCAACAGATTTTTTCTATTATAGATCAAAAAGTCAGGAAAGCTTTAAAGCAGTGGGTTGCCCTGTTGGAAAAGCAGAGCGGCGAGTGGTCTTTATACATGATCAGGTGCCGTGATGGTGAGCTATATACCGGCATAACAAATGATGTTGCGCGGCGTTTTGAAGAACACCGGGAAATGGGAGCGCTTACTGCAAAATATCTTCGCGGCAAGGGCCCGCTTGAGCTGGCGTTTCAAAAAAAAATAGGGGATAAATCAGAGGCTCTAAAAATGGAGCAGAAAATAAAAAAACTTACAAAACCTGAAAAAGAGATTATTGTTCAGGCCGGCTTCTGACAAGGGCAAATAAAAAGGCAAAGCAAAAGCAATATAACCACAGATTGCGCAGATTACACAGATTTTTATTGATACAAACAACAAAAAGCAAAAGCGGGTTGCCCACGAAACTTCACGGAAAGACACAAAAAAAAGCAAAAGTGAATTAACCACATATCTTCACATATCCACACTAATAAAAAAACAAAAGCGAAAACAGAAGCAAAAGCGATATAACCACAGATTGCGCAGATTTTTTTTATTACGGCGTTTCGTTTTTGAGCAACATGTTTTCTATCCGGGTACGCATGGTTAACATTATAATCGCCACCGACATCACCAGAATACCGCTAACAATAAATGGAAAATCATAACCATACATTCCGTTTAAACGGCCGCTTATTAATGAAGATATTGTTATAGAGCCTGTATAAACCGCGTACATAAAACCAAAGTTGCCGCCCATCCGTTTACTTGGAAAAACATGCGCTATTAACAGGGCTCGTAGCACAAGGTAAAATCCGTCTCCCAGCGCATGCGCAAGCCTAATGCTTAAAAGTGAGCCAAAAGAGTCCGCATATGCCGTCAATATCTGAAACCCGCCGGATATAAGAAGGCTTAAAGATATAAAAAGGGTTAGTTTTTTTGTTTTATCAAATGAGTGGCCCGCTACAAGATTGATAACGGCAATCCATGCGCCTATGCACATAAATATTGAGCCGATCTGCAATCCCGTCAGGCCGATGTTTTTTGTCATAAACAGGGTCATGCATGTCTCCTCGACTCCAAAATGGGATGACATTACAAATACTATAATAATAGCAAAGAACACTTTCGGCTTCAGGATATCATTTTTGTACATTTCAAAGCGAAATTTGAAAGGCCGGCTTGATTTTAAGGCAAAGACAAGCAAAAAAAGCGCGGCGTTTAATATGCCCGCAAGAAAAAACACGTTGTTTATATCTGAATAGTTAATTATAAAACCGCCGATAAAAGGGCCGGTTCCAAAACCAAGGGCTGTCCCTAATGCAAAAAGCGCAACCCTGACGCCCTTTCGGGTTTCATCCAGCTGTTTATAAAATAGCGAAGAGAGTGTGATAATAAAAAGGGTTGATCCTATCCCCACCAATATTATAAATCCCATCAGGTAGTAAAAATCGCCCTTAAAAGTGATTGCAATATTGCTTATTACCATTAATATTGCGCCTATTCGTAAAAGCGTTTTAGGTTTAAGCCGATCCGACATTACTCCAAACGGAACCACAAACAGCAGCGTAATAAAAGAGAACATAGAGATCAGGACGCCTATCCTGCCGTCTGATATGCCGATCTTGTTAAAATATACAGGGTAGTAAGCCATTGTAAGCCACAGATTTATGCTATATAGAAGGTTGCACAGGAAAAACCTGAAAACACCGCTGTTTTTTAGAGCCCTTATCAGCCCCTCTTCCGATATTGTTTTAAGTATTAATTTCATGGGCTAATTTTACCTGTTAAACGCGTATTTGCGCAATGCGCAAATGTTTTTTTATTTTGGGTTTGAGCGCAAGAAGGCTCCCTGAAGGGACGCGTAACAATGTTTCTTAAGCATTTGTCAGTTTTACTTGCGTGTATCTTCTATTTACTTCTCTATTCTCAACAATCGCCTATGATTATGCAACTGACTTGCATTTTGACATTGATCAAACTATTTGTATAATAAATTTTTATGCTGAATAATTATCAAAAATCTCGGATTTTTAACTAAGGGCCTGCGCAAAATAATAACGTTATGTTAATAAATATGGAAAAGGTTTCAAGGACATACAAATTGGGAGCTATAAATGTTCCTGCTTTGCGCGTTGTAGATTTGCAAATCGAGGCAAATGAGTACGTCTCTATTATGGGGCCTTCCGGCTCCGGCAAATCCACGCTTATGAACATTTTGGGGTGTCTTGACGCGCCTTCAACCGGCAAGTACTATTTGGGCGGTGAAAATGTCAGCCGATTGAACGACAATCAACTTTCAGAGATTCGCAATAAAAGGATCGGGTTTGTGTTTCAAACATTTAACCTGCTTTCGCGCGTAACCGCTTTGCGCAATGTGGAATTGCCCCTAATTTACAATAACGCGCCTTCCGCGCAACGAAGGGCGATGGCGGAACAAGCTCTTGAGCAAGTGGGACTTGCAGACAGGATGAACCACCGGCCGAATGAGCTTTCCGGCGGCCAATGCCAGCGCGTGGCTATTGCAAGGGCTTTGGTAAATAGTCCATCGCTCATACTTGCAGACGAGCCCACCGGCAATCTTGACACAAAAACCGGCGAAGAGATAATGGCGATAATTCAATCTCTTCATGATAAGGGGAACTGCATCATCCTTGTGACCCATGAACGCGAAGTCGCTGAACATGCCCGCAGGATTATTGTGCTGAGCGACGGCGAGATAAAAAGCGACGGGCGAAATAATCCGCGCTGATTGAATAGTTAAACGCGCTTCTTATAAACTTGCAGAGCGGCAAGCCGCAGAGTCTAAAAATTACAAAATAGCAAACATCCATGTGAATCGTTTCAAAACTCCGATTTTGGAACGTAATTGCCCACTTAACTTTGTTTTGTTTCACCTAATCACAAAAACCAGCTTTTTCTTCGCGTTTATTTGGCTCATTAGCTTTTCAAATTACACAAAAAACAAAAAAATCCTGTTTAAAAATGATGAAGTTGTATGACTATTTACTAAAAGGAACGGCTTTAACTTGCAATGAGAACAGGTAATACACTAAATTTGAAATTTAGTGATAAAGATATATGTCCATTACAAGCTATTCTGGCTTTTCCCAGAAGCATGCTAATGTTTTACTACAAAAAAATCAACTCCTTGATAGACAAACAGAAATTTAAATGATACAATTTACATCTTCATTTTTAGAACTGTATGCATTGTGGGAATATAGATAATTGTTAGTGATGTATAGTGTTTTATATAAAATCTTGACACATTTATGAAATGAACAAAGAAAAATTAAAATATATTGATATTTTTTCGGGGTGTGGGGGTGTATCGCTAGGTTTGTATAATACGGGGTTTTGGAAAGGTATATTTGCGATAGAAAAAAATCCTGATGCTTTTAAAACTCTTGAATACAACCTTATTATAAATAAAAACCACTTTGATTGGCCTGGATGGCTGCCTAGAGAACCTCATGATATCAATTATATAATAAAAACATTTCCAGCTAAATTAAGAAAGATGAGAGGCTCTGTAGATCTCGTTGTCGGTGGGCCTCCATGTCAAGGTTTTTCAACTGCGGGTAGACGGTTTGAGAATGATATTAGAAATACATTAATTGAATCCTACATTAAATTTATTAGGTTAATTCAACCCAAACTAATATTCTTTGAGAACGTTAAAGGTTTTACTCAAAGATTTGATAAAAATAAGATAAAAGGACGAATATATTCTGAATATGTGCAAAGATTATTGAAGCGAAGTTCTCCGAAATATGGCTATTTTGGATATAATGTTTATGGGACATTAATTGACTTTTCTGAGTATGGTGTTCCCCAAAAACGCACAAGATTTATTCTGGTTGGGGTGCGAAAAGATTTACAAAATGAATTACCCTCTAGAGGCTTTTTTGATTTGCTTAAAGAGAATAAAGAAACATTTTTAATTAATAAAAATGTCGGTATTAGAAATAATCTCAGAGATGCAATATCCGATTTATTAAGGATAAATGAAATTGAATGCCCTGACGATCAATCTTTCAAATCTGGAATGTACAATAAACCCACAACTGGTTATCAGAAGTTGCTAAAAGGCAAAGTTATAAATTCTGTTCCCGATAGCCATAGATTTGCAAAACATAGCATAGAAACTGTAGAGAAATATAAATTTATGCTAAATAATGCAGAAAAGAATAAAACCTTACCTAAAGAAATCAAGAGCAAGTATAATATAAAAAAACACACCCTAATACCTCTCTCTGGAGACGCTCCCGCCCCAACAATAACAACACTTCCTGATGACTATGTGCATTACTGTGAACCGCGGATTTTTACCGTACGTGAATACGCGCGTATACAATCTTTTAATGATTGGTATGAGTTTAAAGGAAAGTATACTACAGGAGGGAAACTTCGCAAACAAGACGTTCCTAGATATTCTCAAATAGGCAATGCGATTCCACCTCTTTTCGCTGAACAAAGCGGAATAGTTTTAAAGGAAATGGCCAATGACTGAGAAACTCCAATTTAAAATAAGTTCAGCCCTAAAGGATGTAATAGGTAAAGATTTAATTACTGATGATTTTGTTGCAATATTCGAACTTGTAAAAAACTCGTTCGATGCTTTTGCGAAAAATGTTACTATCCATTTTATATTAGATGAAGGTCTGGAAAACAAAATACTCATTATAGACGATGGAAAAGGAATGAGTAAGATAGATCTGTTAAATAAATGGCTTTTTGTTGCGTTCTCAGCAAAAAAAGATGGAACAGAAGATAGCATTCAAAAGACTTATTCAGGATATAAAGGTATTGGCCGTTTCTCTAGTGATCGCTTAGGGTCTACTCTCAAGATCCAGACCAAAACAAAATCAGAAAAAAATATTCATTGCATTACAGTTAATTGGGATGAATTTGAGAAAAATTCTAAAAATGAATTTATTAACATTGATGTAGATTATTCTGAAATGAAAACCTTTTCATTACCAGAAAGTATTAAAAAAAACAATAGTGGAGTTGTTTTAGAAATTAAATCGTTAAGAGACGAAAGTTCTTGGAATAGAGACAAACTTGTTAAATTAAAAAGATCATTACAAAAATTAATCGACCCAATTGGTGATACTAAAAATATAGAAATAAAATGTGGAAGAGAGATAAAAAATGATAAAATTCAGCAAGAAATAACTATTGAAAAAGAGCAAGAAGCTGTAATTGTAAATGGTAAAATAGAAAATACTATATTTCAGATTCTTAAGGATAAAACAACCAAACTAATAGCAAAAATCACTTCGCTGGGTATACTGCAAGTAGAATTAATTGATAGAGGCACTTTTATATACAAAACAGAAGAAGATATTAGAGCTCTTTATCCTGAATTGATTAGCTCTGATTTGTATGCTGAAATTTCATTTCTAAATCAAGCTGCAAAAAACACTTTTAAACGTAGAATGGGGATACGAGCTGTTTTTTATGGTTCACTTTTTTTGTTAAGAAATGGATTTCGTGTTTATCCTATTGGGGAAGAAGGAAATGATTATTGGGGCTTTGATCATCGTAAGCAACAAGGGTGGGCAAGGTTTCTAGGTTCCCGTGATTTACTTGGATTTGTTAAAATATCAGGAGGCGAAGATAAATTCCGTGAATCTTCAAGCCGTAACCAAGGTTTAATTCAAACAAAAGCTGCAAATGAATTGAGTGATTGTGTCCGACAATGCCTTACCAAATTCGAAGCATATGTTGTGAATGTTACCTGGCTAGATAAGTTAGATAAAGAAAATAGTAATTTTGAACGAATGGGATTGGACGATAATCGTTATAGGATAATTGAGTTAATTGAAAAATTATCAAATTCAAGGAATATAAAAATTTTAGATTACAACCATGATTTAGTTTCTATATTAAGTGAAAAAGCTAAAAATTTTGAACCTTCGTTAAAAAAACTTCAAAATATCGCCGCGAGCCTAAATGATAAAGATCTTATTAAACAGATATCATTATCAGAAAAAGCATTAATAAAAGCAAAAATTGCGGAACAAGAAGCTCAAAAATTTGCTGAACAAGAAAAACAGGCGAGAATAAAAGCTGAAGAAAGAGCTAACGAAGCGACAGTAAAAGCCGCATCTATTTCTAAGGAGAAAGATAAGCTTGAGAAAGATTATAAAGAAGAAGTTAAAAGGAATATTTTCTTAACAGGTAGTGGTTCAAGGGACAAAGAGTTGTTAGAGTGCTTTATTCATCAGATTATTTTATATGCTTCGCAATCAAAAGCAAGTTTACAAAATATCCTTCAATCTCCAACTAAGTTGAAAGAGATGTCTTTTGAAGAATTACAAGAAACATTCTCAACTTTGCTTGAAGTAAATGGGAAAATTATATCTACATCACGATTTGCTACAACTGCAAATTTTAGATTGAAGTCAAGTATGATAACTGAAGATTTTAATATTTTTTTAAGAGAGTATCTTGAAAAAATAGCAACCGCTTACAACTCGCAGATAAAGATTATAACTGAGTTAGATATTTGCAAATTTGAATTAAAATTTAATCCTATTGAAATGGGGATGGTTTTAGAAAACTTTATTAGCAATGCTAAAAAAGCTAGAGCGTTAAATATCTCTTTTGCTTCAACCATAAATTCCAATGTGTTCGAGTTAATTGTTGAAGACAATGGACACGGTATTGATAAACAGATAACTCAAAAAGAACGAATATTTGAAAAAGGATTTACCCGTACAGATGGTTCAGGGCTGGGCCTCTATTTTTGTAAAAACCAAATAGAGACTTTGGGGGGTGAGTTGAAATTATCTCAAACACAGCCGACACGTGGAGCTAGCTTTACAATTAAGGTGGCAAAATAATGAAAATTAATTACAAAGTTTTATGGATAGAGGATCATTTTGAAGAAGTTGAACCTTTTATTGAAGGTTTAGAAAATAAGCTTCAAAAATACGGTTTTGTATTTAATGTGGATCGTAAAACAACATTGACTGATGGCGCGCTAGTTGAATTAAGTGATAAATTATCAAATTACAATCCTTATGATATGGTAATTTTTGATTATGATTTAGGAGATAAAAAAGGGGATGAAATAGCGAGTCAGCTCAGAGGCTCTATTTATACTGATATGATTTTTTATAGTGGTGTGTCGCATATAAAATTGAGGCAAGCTCTTTGTGATAAAAAAGTAGATGGTGTTTATATTGTAACTCGGGATGATTTTATAAATGATTCTTGGCCAATCATTGAAGATCAAATTAAAAGAATATTTGATATTAATAATATGCGCGGTGTTCTTTTGGATGAAATGAGTAAAATTGATTTAAAAATGAGAAATCTTTATGGTGAAAAATATGATAATTTGTCTGAAACAGATAAAGGTTTGCAATTAAAAAAATTCAATGATAAGCTTTCAGAAAAGAAAAAAGCGATTGCAACTCAAATAAAAAACACTGATATAAACAACTTTCCAGAAATGATCAAAAAACCAACGCATATGGATTTTAATACTGTAAGGTCGCGTTTAAAGAGTATCACTGAAAATGATGAATTATTTGGTGAAAGTAGTGAATTAAAAACAAAGCAAGATTTACGAAATAAATTTGCTCATAATATGGCTGAATATGATGGAGATAAAGGGACTGTTTCGCTTTCCGGTTTTGATAAAACATACGGATTTGAAGAATTTACCCAAATACGGAAAGAGTTAATAATGTTATTGCAAGTGCTTGAGGGGCTTAGTATATAAATAATCATTATGCTTTAAGCGCTTGTTGTTGCGATGATATTGATGTCAAACTTTCTATTTCGTTTCGTTCTAACCACTCCATATATTTACAAAATCTACCTATTTGTATCATGCCTTCGCCTGTTTATCAGGGCATTACTTTGAGACCTCAAATATACATCAAGTATCACATTTTAACTGTTCGGCTTATTTGGCCTTGTGAAAGGATAAATAACATATGTCTATAGATCAAAACTTAGCGGAGAAATTGAAACGAATCGAGGCTCTTTTTGCCGGGGCTACAACTCAGGGTGAAAAAGTCGCGGCTGGAAATGCGATAGAGAGGATAAAGAAGAGGATTGAGGAGTTTCAGGTCTCGGATCCCCCGGTTGATTATAAATTCTCCTTAAATAATAGATGGTCAAGAAGGTTGTTTGTCGCTTTGTTAAGAAGGTATGATATAACGCCGTTTAGGCGATACAGGCAGCGGTATACGACCGTTATGGCAAATGTGTCAAAGAAATTTGTTGATGAGACTCTATGGCCTGAATTTATAGAATTGGACAAGGCTCTTACCGAGCATCTGGATAAAATCACAAAACAGATCATTTCAGAATCTATCTTTGAAGATAGTTCGGAAGCTGAAGAAGTTAAAGAAATTGCGTGAGACTCCGGCCATTTGTCAATCGCCAAATTCTCAACTCAACTGTAACTATTCAGCGTGTTTCCGCATGACTATACACACCCCTAAATCCCCTCTTATTAGAGGGGACTTTGTGGAAATAAATCTGAATTAATATCCCCTCTAAAAAGAGGGGTGGCCGCTTGGCGGACGGGGTGTGTAATTTACGCTGAATAGATACACTCAACTCAACTCAAATAAGATAAGCGCTCGCTTTGAAAGGTGTAAACTTTATTCAATGGATAATTCAATTAAATATAACAGGAAAATAGTCCTATTTTCGTCAAGTGTTGTAATGACCTGTGTCTTGCTTATAGTAGTATGGGTTATTTTATACAAGAATTACGGTTTTTCTAAAAAAACTCAAAAATTCATTTCTAAAGTCGAAAAATTAAATGGCGAGATTGTGCATATGGATGAGGTTTTGACTATGTCGGCGCGTATGGCTGTCGCCTCGGGGAATGTGATGTGGGAAAAGCGGTATCTTGATTTTGAGCCAAAATTAGAGAAATCAATTACCGAAGCTATTCAGCTTATGCCGGATGAATATAAAAAATTGGGAGCTTCCCAAACTGACGCAGCAAACATAAAGCTGGTTGAGATGGAGAGAAAGGCCTTTGGGCTGGTAAGAAGGGGAGAGGCTAATGCCGCGCACGCGATTTTATACAGCGCTGAATATAAGGATCAAAAACAAATATATAAAGACGGGATAGATAAATTTGTAAACCTTCTTAATGGACAAGTTGAAACTAAAACAAAACGGATAGAGAAAAGGTTATACATCTCTTTAGCGTTCATTTTTGGAGTTGTTGTTTTCTTGATTATTTGCTGGCTGATTGTATTGCGCACTATAAACAAATGGGATAAAGAGATAAAAATTCTGCATGAAAAAGAGTTGCATTCCGAGAAACTTGCCTCAATCGGCAAACTGTCCGCTACATTTGCTCATGAATTTAACAGCCCACTTCAAGGGGTGCTTTATGTATTGGAAATGACGGTGGAAAAATGCGCTAATAATAAACGAGAGGAAATTGATAAAGAGTTTGTAAAGATGGCCGTTAAGGAGTGTGATAGGATGGCCGGTCTTGTAAGGCATCTTAAAGATTTTCACAGGCCTTCCACTAATGTTGCGACATTAATGGATATTCATGAAGTAATCGAAGATGTTATTCTTTTAATGAACAAAAGATTGCAAGATAGAGGAGTTGCGCTAAAACGAAAATTTGAAGCCGGTTTTCCTCTGATTAATGCTGTTGAGGATCAGATTAAACAGGTAATGTTTAACTTAATTCAGAATGCGGAAGAAGCAATTCCTGACGAAGGAGGTAAAATTACAATAATTACTAAACGTTCTGATTCAAATATTAAGGTAAGCATTAAAGATACGGGCGGCGGTATTCCTGATGACAAATTACCTTTGATTTTTGAGCCTTTTTTTACAACTAAAGGAGCGGTAAAAGGCACCGGTTTGGGGTTGTCGGTTTGCCATGGCATTATTAAGATGCATGGGGGGGATATTTCTGTTGACTCTAACTTGGGAAAAGGCGCAACTTTTTCTTTTGTTCTTCCGGTAAATAGTTAAAGGGGGTTGGGTTATGCCCTGTTTTTAAAAGGCAGGAAAATGAAGGCATTGCGCGAAAAGGGCGGCTTTAGCCGCCCTTTTCGCCTATGTTTTGGTTTGATTCTACTCAAACTGTTTTCTAAACTCTTCAAATTTGGCTTTTAATTCAACAATTTCAGCCTGAAGTGTTTCAACCTGGCCCTCCAGTTTCTCAATACGTTCGCTTTCAGCGTTTGTTGCGGCCGGCGTTGTGTTTTCATGCGGCAAGACGTTTTCATCTTCAACCTCAACATCGCCGCAAAGCAGGTGGGCGTATCGACGTTCGCGCCTGCCTGGTTTACGCGGAAGGATTGCCACAAACGGGCCGTCTTCGCGGGAGATCAACTTGTTAAGAACCTCCTCAACTTGCGCCACGCTTTCAAAATTGCAAATTCTGCTCGTGCGCGCGTTAATTTCACCGGGGGTTTGTTGTCCGCGCAAAAACAGCACACAGATTACGCCTATCTCCTGTTTTGTAAACTCAATCACGTTATTAACGTCATGCGCGTACTTTAACACGCGGCTGCCTTCAATATTTTTCTGAACAACAAGATGTTTTCGGGTTAAATCGTTTAAAGCATGCAGCACGGCATTTTCATCAAGCTCCATAACCGGCTCGCGGTTGGATTTCTGGTTGCATGCCAGCACGACAGAGTTTAATGTAAGCGGATAATAATCCGGCGTGGTAGTCTCCTTCTCAATCAAAACGCCCACGACCCGCGCTTCAATCGGAGTCAAAACAATATCCATATAAGCCTCCTGAGAAAGTAAAAAGTCAAAGTTATTTCTTTCCGAGCCCTTAAGCCTGAGACATTGAACCATCAAAGCGCATTGTTTTCAAGGATTTTTTAACTCAAAGGGTTATAATTTAACATACAGCCCTATGTTATGGCTTGAATACTCCAGACATTGATGGTACTATTAGCTAAAAATATTTAAGGCGGGTAATATAATATTCTTGCTATTGAAAATTCAACAAGGGCATTCACTGATTTGATATGAACATACAAAACACGGGGAAACCGGAATATGAGGACTTTTTTGCCGCGGAAGATGCTGTAAGCGACGACGAGCAGTCAAAAGTAAAATGGAAGGTTCTGATTGTTGATGATGAGGAAGACGTACATGAAGTTACAAGGATGGCTCTGGCCGATTTCTCTTTTGATGGAAGAAATCTGGAATTTATAAGCGCTTTTACCGGAAAAGAAGCTGAAACCCTGGCCTCAAAAAACCGGGATATAGCCCTTATGTTTGTGGACGTTGTAATGGAAGCGGAAGACGCGGGCCTTCAATTTATAAAATATGCGCGCGATACGTTAAAAAACAGCAGTGTCAGGATAATTCTGCGCACCGGTCAACCTGGAAGCGCGCCGGAAAAGGACGTAATCAAAAACTATGACATAAATGATTATAAGGTAAAAGAGGAGTTGACTGCGCAAAAGTTGTATACCTCTGTTTTTTCATCGTTAAGAGCCCTTAAGAATATAATAAATCTTAACGCGATACTTAATAATCTTGAAAAATTAGTAGAACAACGCACTTCAGAATTAAATGAACAAAACAAGGAGCTGGTTAAACTGAATGCGCTTAAAAACTCTTTTGTTGGAATGGCCGCCCATGACCTGCGAAACCCTTTAACTGTTATTTGTTCGCTTACCCAATTAATGATGATGGACATGGCTGCTCTTTCTCCTGACAAGATTGAGAAAAACCTGGGCATGATCAGAGTTTCCGGGCAGAGAATGCTTGCCTTAATAAATAATCTTCTTGATGTCACGGCAATTGAGAGCGGAAATTTAAAGCTTAATATTCAATCCGGCTCTTTAAAAAAATTGATCGAGGAACGTCTGCAACTGTTTGAATTTAATGCTAAGAAGAAAGATATAGAGATACAATTAACATTAAATAATGCCTGTGACGGTTTTTTTGATCAAAATCATATTGCTCAGGTTATTGACAACCTAGTAAGCAACGCGCTTAAATTTTCAGAGCCAAATAAAAATATCTATATTACATTAGAGCTGGAAAACACAAAGGCAAAAGTAAGCGTGAGGGATGAAGGACCCGGCATTTCAAAAGAAGATCAGGTAAAACTTTACGGCACATTTCAAAAATTAAGCGCCCAACCCACTGCGGGCGAAAAGAGCACCGGGCTTGGTCTGGCGATTGTAAAAAAAGTAATTGAAGCGCACAAAGGCGAGCTTAAGGTTGACAGCCAACTTGGAGCCGGAACTACATTTAGTTTTACACTGCCTTTAAATCTGGATTAACCAAGCAAGTGACTAAAGTGATCTAAAGCTAGCCAAAGATATTTGAAATTTTAATTAACGCTTACGTCAGACTCTATAGATTACTATTTTGTCGTTAAGCTCTATTTTAAACAGCCATTAGTCATACATAATAAACGCAGAGTGCGCAAAGAGCGCAGAGGACCGCAGAGAAATATACGATTATATTGCTAAAATTTTAAAATTAATCCTATAAAAAAATATATATACCGCCTTTGCTTTTCTCTGCGTTCTCTGCGCACTCTGCGTTAAATTACTAATTTATTGCAAATTTAATAGCTCTATCAATTTTTAGTTTTGCTCTAACTTATTTTTGTGATAATAGTTAACAAAGAAATTCCTTTGGAATTAGAAAACTTAAATCCCGTAACCTGTTGATATATAAGACTTTCTAAATAAAGTGAGAGATAAATCCTCAGAATTACGGTGTAAAAATCTAAAAGTATGTTAAAGTTTAGGTAAAAACCAAAGATTTTTGGGAATTATAAACCTCCGTTGGTTCAACGTCTCCAGACTTGAACATCATCGTCGTTAAAGCAACTCAATACATCCCTGCTGCATAAGAGAGCGCAAAAACCGGGAAAAATTATTGCATAGTCGGCATTTTTCCGGTAAAAATGCCGACTATGCATTAAAGATGTAACAAAAATTGCCAAATTCAGCGTTTTGCTTGGACCACGATGAACCGTCAAATCTACATGGGTCAGGTTTAATTTTAAGGAGATATCTTATGCTCCCTACAAATTGAAGTAGTAGTGGAAGAACATTAGGACGGATACGTAACTTATCCACTTGGATTAAAAGGCGTAGTAATTAGTGAAGAGGATACATATGAAGAGGATCTAAAATATGTTAAATCCGCAATTAAATACCATATAGAATCGTTTGGAAAAGAAGTTTTTATATGAGATTTATTTAGAGATTGATAAAAATTCAAGGAAAATTCATTAGGGCTTTAATAAAAATTCATTGTTTTAAGGTTTTTAATGATAATTGTAAACTCATAATAATATTATGGGACATTCCTTAATATGATTGATTAAAAAGGAGTTTTGCTCATTTAGTCAACTAAAACAGTATAAAAAAAGGCCGCTTGAATCAATTTGTTGTCGATTAACCCAATGCTGCCTATAAACGTTTTTTTTATCCTAAAATATGCGAGCTTTACGAAGCGCATCTTTGCTCTCAATGCGCATGCAATTCAACACTTTTATCTAAAGCAGATAACGCATGCTCCAGAATTGATAACTCTGTTTTATGTTTAGGATCCAAAATATGAATTACCTCTTCTTTATGAACATGTAAAAGACGCGCTAATTCATTTCTGTTAACACCGGTTTCACGCATTGTAATATATAATGCCGCTTTAAGCGCTAATTGCAAAGGAAGGGCTACCACCTCATTACCAAGGCTATTTTTTGACGGTAGTGGAATATTCATACCATCAATAATACGCATCGAAATAGCAGCTTCCAATGCGCCGGCTCCTTCTTCAAGGCACTCTTCCAATGTGTTGCCTTGGGTGATGGCTTCCGGTATATCAGGGAATGTTACCACAAATCCCCCATCATCTTCGTCAGGCGTTAATACTACATGGTAAATTAAATCATTCATGTCGCCTCCTATTTAATAATATCGCTTTTTTTCAAGCCTAATTGATTAAGCATAGCATTTAATGTTCCGCTTTTTAGTTCATCTTTTGGGTTGCGCACAACAGTTCACCTCGCTCCCAAACCCCGGTTTGGAGGCGAAATAATTCCAGAAGCCCCAGCTTCGCGTTTGGGATTACTCGTTACAAGGCTCCTGCCTTGTAACGCGGTGTCCTTAGAGGCTCTGCCTCTAGTTTAAAAGCATGGCAATAATTTTAGCGCTTAGAATTTAAATTGTTTTAACTGTAAGTATTTGGTAGATTTAAACACAAATTATTATCCCCTTCAAGGATAATTTCCGCTTGAGCGGGCAGGCTGCCCAGCGCTCATTTTGGATACAACACGGCATCCAAATAATGTAGTGTAGGCGCGTCCCCAATGTCATTGAAATAAGAAACTGCAAGTTTCGGATTTATATATTTTATAAATAATTGTTAAGAACAAATTTAAATGTAATTATTAAGCAAGAGCCTTTTTGTTTTGCACGTATT
>JAIQZQ010000101.1 GCA_021777105.1 Candidatus Anammoxibacter sp. | reverse complement strand
TGAAAATATAAAATACTAAAGGAAAGATAGCTTGGGCGTTGCGGTTTGTCCACTACATTTTTGGTTGTATTACGATTGTCAAAGAACTGGCGCTGCTTAGGGTGACACAAAACTACCGCGCAAGCGGTTTCGTTCAACAAGGAGATGCGCACCTTTGGAGCATTAGGCGTATTGCGTCATGAAATGCGTGACCGTGGAACCCGCTTCAGCCTGTGCCAGTTTAAACCGGAACATGACCTGAACTCTGATACACTGGCGCGTTATAAGAAAAACCGTTTACGCGTTGTGCCTGAATTGGTTTATAGCCCATGGGCTAAAGAAGAACATCTTGCGCAAACCGGCGCTAAAGCTAAAGCCTGGCGTATTGATCTGGTATTGTTTGTTAATGGTTTGCCAATAGCGACTTTAGAGTTGAAGTCGGAATTTAAACAGGCTGCGCAAAATGCTATTAAACAGTATAAAACTACTCGTCTGCCCATTGACCCGGCCACAAAAAAAGCGGAACCACTGTTAACCTTTAAACGCGGGGCTTTGGTTCACTTTGCCGTAAGCCAATACGAGGTGTATATGACGACGCGCCTTGAATGCGAAAAAACCGTGTTTTTGCCGTTTAATAAAGGAACTAAAGAGGGCGGTGCGGGCAATGACGCGCCGGAAGATGTTAATCGGTATGCGACGGATTATTTGTGGAATGAAGTTTTGCAACCGGATAACCTATTAAATATTCTTGCCCGTTACGCGCATCTGCATATTGAGGAGAAGGAGGATTGGGAAGGGCGTAAATTTAAGAAAGAGACGATGATCTTTCCACGTTATCATCAGTGGGATGTGGTGAACAGGCTAATTAACGCTGCGCGCTCGGAAGGGCCGGGGCATAAATACCTGATTCAGCACAGCGCGGGTTCAGGCAAATCAAACTCCATTGCCTGGACGGCTCATCAGTTATCATCAATTTATAACCATGCGGGCGCCAAGCAATTTGACTCGGTTATTATTGTTACCGACAGAACCGTGCTGGATGAGCAACTACAGGATACTATTTACCAGTTTGAGCATGTGGACGGCGTAGTTGGACGCATTAACAACAAGGAGGGCGACGGGTCAAAGTCGGAGAAACTGGCTTCTGCTCTGGAGTGTTCGCAACCGATTATTATTGTGACGATTCAAACCTTTCCTTTTGTATTAAAGGCGATTGAGAATAGCGTTAGTTTAAAAGAGCGAAACTACGCGGTGATTGCGGACGAAGCGCACTCATCGCAAACCGGTTCGACGGCGCGCAAGTTGAAAGAGGCGCTTATGATTGAAGCCGGCGATGAGGAGGAGTTGACGGCTGACGATATTCTGGACGCGACTATCGCCTCGCGGCGCGCTTCCAAAAACATAAGCTATTTTGCCTTTACGGCAACGCCCAAAACCAAAACTCTTGAGCTGTTTGGCCGCCTGCCGAAACCGAATGAGGAGCCTTCTAAAACCAATAAGCCGGAATCATATCATGTATACAGTATGCGGCAGGCCATTGAGGAAGGTTTTATACTGGATGTCTTAAAAAATTACACAAACTATAAGGTTGCCTATAACCTGGCTTTGGCAATTCAGGGGTCTGATCAGGAAGTGGAGAGTAAAAAGGCCAAGGTTAAACTCAACCAATGGGTGCGCCTGCATGACTATAACATTTCACAAAAGGTTCAGGTAATTGTAGAGCATTTTAGAGGTAAGGTTATGGGGCTGCTTGGCGGCCAGGCTAAAGCGATGGTGGTAACCGGTTCCCGTAAAGAGGCTGTGCGTTATAAATTGGGTTTTGATAAATATATTGTTAAAAATGATTACCAGAACATCCACGCTATGGTGGCTTTTTCGGGCGAGGTGGAGTTTGACGAGAATGATCCAAACGGTAAAGGCTTGATTGGGGAGAAGTATACGGAAGGCAATATGAACCCAAATCTTAAAGGCCGCGATATGCGCAAGGCTTTTGACTCCACTGATTATCAGGTGATGATAGTTGCTAATAAGTTCCAGACCGGTTTTGACCAGCCTAAATTGTGCGCGATGTACGTTGACAAGAAACTGGGCGACGTTGATTGTGTGCAAACTTTGTCGCGCCTGAATCGCATTTACCCGGGCAAGACCGAGAGCGGGACATTTGTGTTGGACTTCTTTAATGATCCTGATGACATCCTTGCGGCTTTCATACCGTACTTTCAAACTGCGGAATTGGCGGATGTGTCTAATCCTGACCTGATTTTTGATCTGTTCGACAAGTTGCGCGCAGCCGGCATATTTCAGTGGCATGAAGTCGAGCAGTTTTGCGAGGCGTTTTTCCAAAAGAGCAAAAGCAATGCGGCGGTTGCCAACATTTGCAAACCCGCGGTAGAACGGTGGAAGATGCGATATGCATCGGCTATAGACGCTTATAAACACGCTAAAGATGTGTTTGAACGCGCAAAGAAAACAGGCGACGCGGTAATAATCGCCAATGCGGAAAAAAGTTTTAAGGAGTGTAAAGAAGAGAAGGACGCCCTGGAAATCTTTAAAAAGGATCTAGGGACTTTTGTTCGTTTTTATGAGTTTATGTCGCAGATTGTTGATTATGATAATAAGGATTTAGAAAAGCTAAGTTTATACGCCCGTAATCTGCGCCCTATGTTGCGTGAAACATTGATAAACGATGATGATATTGATCTGAACAACATTGAATTAAGCCACTACAGGCTCTCTATCATTCGCCGGCAAGATTTGCATATTATAAGAGAAGACCCTGAGATGTATCAACTTAGACCCGGTGAAGATTTAGGCTCCTCAAAACCCAAAGATAGAAAAGAGGAGTTAATCTCACAGGTGATCAGCCGCCTGAACGAGCTGTTTATAACCGATAAACTCACTGATAATGATTTGGTTAGTTATGCCTATGCTATCAGAGATAAAGTGAGGGAAAATGAATTGGTAATGACGCAGATTGCAAATAACACCCCTGAACAGGCAATGTTGGGCGACTTCCCCAAAGCAATTGATAACGCGGTGATGGACAGCAGCGAGGCGCATCAAAACCAAATGATGCAACTGTTGTCTGATCCTTCAAAAGCCGCAAATTTTGCAAGGGTAGTGTTTGATCTGTTAAAAATGTAATGTGAGCGGCCATTAATTAAGGCAAAGGCTATTCAAGGGGTCGCTAATACAGTTCAGGACAGAGCTAAACAGGCAGTTTTGGTTTCATTGATAGAGATAAGTTTATCCCTCGACAATGATGAAGAAAAAGAGTTTAGAGAAATTATTACAAAGGACATTAATTACAAGGAGGCGAAAATGTTACAGTCAGTAGAAGAGGTGGGTATGGAGAAAGAAGCAATGTCTTTAATCTTACGTCAATTAAACAAAAAATTTAAAAATTTGGACGATGGGATAAAAGCGAAAATAGACATGTTAGGAATAAATGAGCTGGAAGATTTAGGAGAGGCTTTAATAGATATGGCGAAAATAGAAGAGTTGAAAAACTGGCTTAGAAACGTTTAAGCCGGATCATAATTCAATCCACGATTCATGCCCGGTATCGCCTTCTTTTTGATCTTTTTTCTTATCGCCGGTAGCGCGCGCGGAATTAAGGGCCTTTAAAGTTTTTATCTCAGCCTCGACTTTTTTCAGCTTTTCGTTAAGCAGTTCAATCTCCTTCTCATTTTCTTTAATTTGCGATATCTTCTCCTGAACAAGCTCGCGGGACCGTTTGAATTTTAGATGAGTGTTAACCCTGGCTAAAAGCTCCCATGCGTAAAACGGTTTTGTAATGTAATCAACCGCTCCAAACTTAAAGCCGTTCACAATATCGCTAATGCCGTCCATTGCCGTCAAAAACATAACAGGCGCGTCCGCTACGTCCGGCATCTCTTTTAGGCGTTTACAAACCTCAAAACCGTCCATGCCCGGCATGCCTACATCAAGCAATATAAGGTCAAACTTGTTTGAAATGGCAAGTTCCAGGGCCTGCATACCGTTTCGCGCCGACAAAGTCTCGTATTTCACCTTTTGTAGAGTAACTTCCAGCAGCTTGATCTGATCAATATCATCATCCACAATAAGTATATGAAACGGCTTTTCCATTTTAGTTTCCTTATAAACGCAAAGCCGCGAGGTCTATGCGCTTACCCTTGTGTAAATGATTGAATTGTTTCCAATAAAACAGTTTTTTTAACAGGTTTTGCAACATAACCATCATAGCCGGCCTCAGCCTTTTTCTTATCGTCGCCGTCCAATTCATGCGCTGTCAGCATTATAACCGGAGTCGGCGCGGCGCCGGTGTCTTTCTCCAGCTTGCGTATATTCTTTGAGGCGGAATATCCGTCCATCACAGGCATCTCCACATCCATCAGGACAATATCGTATTTGTTAACGGCAAATTTTTCATAAGCGGCTTTGCCGTCCATAGCTATGTCAATTTTATAAGGAAGCTTCTTTAAATAAGCCAAAATTAGAGCCCTGTTGTCGCCGTCGTCTTCGGCGTATAGAATATTAAGCGGTTTTGTTGCTGAAACAGGCTCAACTGCGCCCTTCTTTAGAGGTATAGCCTTTCCCGTATACTCAAGAATTTTACTTAACAGCGCCTTTTTATCAACAGGTTTTGTTAAATGCTCGTTGCAGCCGGCATCCATGCTTTTTTGCCTGTCGTCTATAAAATCAAGAGAAGTGAGGGCGATAATAGGGGTTTCGGTTTTGCCGTTCTCCTTTTCCCATTTTCGTATCTCCCTTGTTGCGGTGTGCCCGTCCATAACCGGCATCTTCACATCTATAAATACAAGGTCGTATGTCCCTCCAATGACTTTCTCATAAGCGACCTTGCCGTTTTCAGCGGTTTCGACCTTAAAACGCGAATCTTTAAGGTAGCTCTTAATTAACGCGCAATTGTCGTTAAGATTATCAACCACAAGTATTTTCAGCTCCCTTTGGTCTTCACTACCCTGTGTTTTTGAAAGAGGGAGTGTAAACATAAACTCCGACCCGGCTCCAAGCGCGCTTGACACTTTAATAGTCCCATTATGCGCCTCTATTATTCGTTTAACAATAGATAGCCCCAACCCAGTGCTTTTTTCGCCGCCTGTTGTTTTTGTGCCGACTTTTTGAAACTCCCCAAATAATTTGTCCTGGTCTTCAGGCGAAATGCCCGGGCCCTCGTCCTTTACTTTAATCAGCGCGTTTTCGCCCTCTTTTAACAGGCTTACGCGTATTTCAGAGCCCAAAGGCGAAAATTTTATCGCGTTGCTAATCAGGTTGTCAACCACCTGAAGGATACGCTCGCGGTCAAAAAGGCCGTTTGGCATTTCAGCAAAATCTTCACGTATTGAAATCTCCTTCTTTTCAGCAATTACCCTGTTTAATTTGACACGCTCCTGCAATAATTCCTTAATGGATTCATCTTTTATATTAATGCGGAACTTGCCGCTCTCAATCATTGACACGTCCAGAAGGTTGTTAAGCAAACTCAGCAGATCATTGCAGCTCCTGTTAATAGTGGTTACAAGCTCCTTTTGCGCGTCGTTCAACTCGCCGATGTCCTCATCGCCGCTTAACAGGATTTCGCTAAAACCCTTCATTGAAGATAGAGGGTTTCTAAGATCGTGCGACGCCATGCCGAGGAATTTGTTTTTGAGCTGGTTCAACTCCGTCAACTTTCGCTCGGCAGCGGAGTATTGAAGTATAAGGTTTGTGAAAAGCAGGTTGTTAATTTCGTTGTCGTCTTCCTTTGCCTGAGTTTCCAGAAAGCTAAGGATCAATTCGTTAATGTTGCGGGACTGAATTTTTTCGCTTTTTAAATATGATTTTATAGAATCTTCAGCATTCATTTCTGTGCAAGCCTCCTTTTCAGGCCTTCAATACTTCCTGAATCGTTGCCGGCTCTGTTGTGAGCAAGTTTATCTATGCCAACCCCGTCTAATTTGAAAAGTTTTTCACAAACAAAGGCGATATCATCAGCCTTGTGTATAATACTGCCGTGCTGCGGCGCGATAATAGATAATGGGACTTTTGCCACCACCTCAATCGCCTGTTTCAGGGCTTCGCCTGAAGGTATAACCTCTTTGTGAAAATTGAGCAAATCAGGGATAGGGCAATAATCTTTCTTGTTCGGGCAATCATTATAATCCGCGCAATTAAAGCACTCTTTTTCAAGAGTTAAGAAAAGCTCCCACTCCTTGCCGTAACTTCCAAACAGGTCGCTTGTAAAAAGAATGCCGCTTTTGGAATCAAAGGTGACAAAACTTCCCGGAGCGTGCGCGTAAGGGGTTTTGTAGAACGATAGTTCCCTGCCTGATTGGAATTTAAACTTGTAATCAATCTCGTCGATCGACAACAACCCGGACGTGACATAGTAGTGTTTAATAAAGACATTATTGGACTTCTCGGAAATAATGCGCAAATCTTTGTTGCTTATAATATTTTCAAGGTTAGGGATGCTGCCGCAAAGGTCGGGGTCAAAATGCTGATAAATAAGGGCTCGTATGTGATGCGGGTTTACCCCGGTCTTTAATACCTTCATCATCACCTGGGGAAACTCCGGCCGGCTGCCGCCGTCAATTAAAACAGCCTCATCGTTATCAATAATTAAATAGGGATTGCAATGCAGGCCTGATTCATCATCGCAAAAGCCCACCCAAAACACCCCCTCTTCAACTTCGATTGGTTCGCTATAGTTCAGGTTTCTTGTTATTCTGGACATTTGATTAATAAAAACAGCTTAAAAGATTTGTAAAAATAGAATACGGAACGCCTTTTAAAACAAGCAAAGCTCTTCACATAAGCTAATTAATCTAAAAAAGGCGCATATTGATGACACACATCATTTTATCGCCAAATTTTATGAAATGCCACAAAACTATTTTTAAAATTGCCTAAAACGGCGGGATAAATGAACACTTAGCAGCTTGCCTGCTTTAGTGAGAATTATCCGCAGAGGGGGTAAATGAGCGCTTAGCAGCTTGCCTGCTTTAGTGAGAATTATCCGCAGAGGGGGTAAATGAGCGCTTGGCAGCCGGCCTGCTTAAATAAGAATCATCCCAAGAGGGGATAAAAACATTCTAAGAACTCTAATTCAACTCTTTTAAAGCCCCAGCCACCCCATTTAAACGGCTAAAATAAAATATTAGACAATATCCCTTGATTTTGATAGCATAATTTCAGAAAAAAGAACGATATATTTTGGATAAATGGACATGCAACCCTGACTGTTTTGCAAGCGCAAACCTTAACGTTTACGCCAGACCTTGAGTCATGGTTTAATATATTATTTGTATCTAATTTATACATATTGCGCCACTCTACGCTTAATGTTTTTACGGCGCGCAAATTAACAATTATATAAAGGGATATCAATAGTGAGCAAAAATATTCTAGTTATAGAAGACGACCCTATAATTTGCAGCATATACAAGAATGCGGTTGAAAAGAGAAATTTTCCCATAGAAATTGCCAACACAGGCAATGATGGGCTGGCAAAAGCGGAACAAAATCGCCCCGGCCTGGTATTTCTTGACCTGCATTTGCCGGACATTGACGGGCTTGAGGTATTGCGGAAGCTTAACGGTCTGGACCCAGATATTCCTGTCTATATAGTAACTGCGTTTAGTGAGGAGTATTTAAAAAAACTTCAAAATATATCAAAAGAAGGCATCGCATTTGAGCTTTGCAAGAAACCTATTAGCGTAGACAAAGTGCACACAATTTTAGGCAACGTTTTAGGCACAGGGGAATCAAACGTTGAAGTTGGGCATCTAAAGCTATATGTCGCCGGCAAATCATCCAGCGCTGAACGCGCAATTGCAAACGTTAAAACGATAATTAACCGCGATTTCCAAGGCAACATTGAGCTTGAGATAATAGACATCCTTGACAGCCCTGAAACCGCGGAAAAACACAACATCATAGCCACGCCGGCTCTGGTTGCGCCAACCTCTCACCATAACCATATGGTAATCGGCGACATGTCTGATCACGAAAAGATCATGAAATTCATCACTTTAAAATAGCGCGGGAGCCGGGCTACCTGATTATTTTTTTTAGCCAAACAAACTGGTATGCGTCTAATGTCAACTTCTTGCCGTTACTTTTCGCATGTGTAATTATATCAACCAAGTGTTCGCCGCATTCATCCGGCAGCGTTATTTGAACCTCATAGCCGCAAAAATTAAATATTGCCCATATAGTGTCATTTTCATTTTCCGCATGCCGTTTAATCGCAAAGGCTTTATTCCCAAAATCCAAAACCTCAAATTTGTTAAAAGGGTTAAAAGCCGATTCATTTATCCTAATAGACAATATATGTTTATACCTTTTATAGATAATATGCTCTAAACCGCACTCCTCTTCAAGCAGCTCTTTTAAAATATCGAAATTTAATCTATCCCTGTTTATTGTTCTGTTAATTCTGGTCTTCCTGACAGCCTCATGATAGCTTCGGCTGCCAACAAGCGAATGAAAATATATGCCCGGTATCCCCGGCATTGCAAGGACAACCGCTTGCGAAAGCATCATCCTTTTTACCCTTTCATTGTCACCATCATCCGGATGCGTCAACAAGTCAATATAACTACAATTTAGCTCATACGGCAACTTTTCCTCATCGCCTATTGCTCTATATGAAACCAACCCTCCATGCTCAACAGTTTTTTTCAATAAAAAACCCATCTCTTTTGCGCTTAATATCTCGTTTACCGCCCTGACACCCACACCGTCATGACTTGCCGTGAAATTAAAGAAGCATACCCTATCGCTCGGCAGCGCAAGCCCTTTTGTCCAGTTTGCAAGTTTTTTTGTGTCTGATTGTAAAATAGCAAACGCTAAAAGCGGGGGAAGCGCAAAGTTATAAACCATCTGAGCTTCATCATTACCGCTTCCGAAATATGAAATATTTTCATCATGAGGCACATTTGTTTCCGTAATTATTATTACCTCCGGCGCAACCGCATGTATGACTTCACGCATAAGCTGAATTAACTCATGAGTTTGTTGAAGGTGAACGCATGGAGTCCCCATCTCCTTCCAGATAAAAGCAATAGCGTCAAGCCTTATTAACGACGCCCCCTTTTCAACATAAAAAAGCAACACATCCAGGACTTGTAATAACACCTTATAGTTGGCATAATTAAGGTCCACCTGATCAGCTCCGAATGTTGTCCAGATGTTTCTGATTTTGTCCCCATCATCAATAAACTCCGTTAAAAGCGGCGAAGTCCTTGGCCTTATTACGTTTGAAAGATCCGAGCTTGGGTCGGTATCCACAAAAAATTGATCAAATTCAGGGTCATCAGCCAAAAACCGGTTAAACCAATCGCTTAACTGGGACATGTGGTTAATAACGCCGTCAAACATTATCCTGTGATTTTTATTTATCTTCCCTATATCTTTCCATGACCCTTTAAGAGGACAAACGCCTTTATAATCCACAACCGAGAATCCATCATCTGAAGAGTAAGGATAAAACGGAAGTATGTGAACAGTGTTTATAACATCCTGCACATAGTTATCCAGAAAGTTGCTCAGAACGCGAAGGGGTGTCTCATTTTGTTGAAAGACCTGGTCGCCGTATGTTATAAGTATTACATCTTTCTGAGTCAAATAGTATGGCTCGCTTGTAATCTTCTGCTTATATGTGTTGATTAGCGAAATGATCTCTTTATAAGCCATAACCGCATCCTCGCCTGAGTAGACGATATTTAACGACTCTTCTATAAGTTTTAGTCGATCTTCAGCCGAGTATTGAGTATAGTGTTCTTTTGTTGACATTATATTGCCTTTATCATTAAAGATTGTTAGTTAAGCAAATCAGGTTTGACTTCGCATTATAGCAAAATGCAACTTAAGGGGCAGTCTAAATTTTAATGGCGCATTATACTATATTTCAACTATTACAAAGAACGCTTGCGGGCAAACCCAATAGGTTGTTCTTAATATCCAAGATAAGGAGTAAACCCTGCTCATGAGTGAACAACAAGCCAACGACCCAATGCACGGCGTACCCCTGGAGAATATCGTTAACAATCTGGTAGAGCATTATGGCTGGGACGAGTTGGGCGAGCGCATCAGGATCAGGTGTTTCAACAGTGATCCTTCAGTTAAGTCCAGCCTCAAGTTCCTGCGAAGGACGCCTTGGGCAAGGAAGAAAGTCGAGAAGTTATACATTGCTACGCTAAAGAGTTAACGATTAGATGGCAGCGAACATTTAAAATATTAATTGCCTGAAGCATAACCAGAATGAACAGGACCGGCAACCTGAACATTCTGCTTAACTCAAGTTTACAAAAAATAAAAGGATGGCACATATGACAATTACAGATGCGCAAATTGAACAGATAGCATCTATTTTATCAACATGGAACCCTTTAGGCGATATGGCTGATAAAATCAAAGATTTAAATGGTTATGATATAGAAGCAGAGGATATTGCATTTGATTTGACAATGTCCGGCCTTAAAACAAATATTGCAATATCAATTCGCGAAGTCTTAAATCAGTCGTTTAATCTTTCACTCTCAACAGATGATTGCCTTGACGCTGCTAACAAGATTAAAGCGGTTTTAAAGAATAAATGAATACAGTATCAAAAAAAAGCGGTTCTATTGCCTCCATTTTAATAGGCCCTATTCCAGTTGTTGTAATATTTGTGATAGTGTGCTTGTGGGTATTGTTATCGCCGATTAAGATTATCAATGGCCAACCCGACGACGCGCCCAGAGGCGCGGCGATTTTAGGGCTTTTTCTGACGCCTATAGTTTATATGTTCATGGTTGGAGCTCTTAGTCTGCAAATAAAATCAGTTAATAAATTAGCCCAACCGCGTCTTTTAAATCATATTTTTGGATGTTTGATATCCGCATTCTTAATCTCAGGCGTTTTTGCTTATGCAATTTATGAGCCCAAATTTAATGAATCGTTAGCCTTAACATGGCTAGTCAGTTTTTTAGCCTGGTGTTTATTGATGTGCTTAATGACACTGCTATGGTGGGCAGTAAATAAGAAAAATGAAAAATCAAGTAGAGCGAGCCTAAATTATCACATACGTTAATTTGATGGATCAAGCAACGAGAGTATCTTGCTCGTTTGCAGGCTGTGCGTCTTTTTTTATTTCGTTGACAATTGCTGCTATTGGTTTTTCGTTCAGGTAGCGTTGAGCTTCAACCGTGTCGGGTTCGCTTATGCATGTCCAGATGTTTCGTAAAATATTGTTAAAAGGCACATCCTGTTCAGCTTCAAGCATATCCAGAATGTTTTGAATAGTTTCCGGATTTGCCTTGCCGGAACTATAGAGTCTAAAAATATCGATAACAAACTCTGAGACTGTTTTCTCTTTTTCATGAACAGTTTCCATGCTTTTTATATACTCAGTATAGAAACCTGCAAGTTTAAGGGTTTCAAAAGCAGCGCCTTGCCCAAGTTTTAGCAGCATGGTTAGTTTGATTGTAAACACAAATATATCAAACAGAGCCCTGTTTCCACTCTTTTCCTTGGTGGATTTATTAATTATATCTGCAAGATGATCTCCCACTACCTCATATTTGTTTAATAATAAAAACATTGTGCCGCATTTGATTCTAACCGATGATTTGTTTAGTTCCGTGTTATAGAAGTCTTTAATTAATATATCAAATTTTAATGTTTTCACCACGGGCTGAACAAAATTATTATAAACGTTTAAATACTCAATGAACCAAATATGCTTAATTAACCGCATGCCGTTGATGTAACCAATTATTGCATTTTCTTTGTCGTTAATCTTTTCAATTATATCAAGGTTAAGACAGCAAAGCTTTTTAAGATGAACGACAGAATCTGAGCAGCTAATCATTATCCCTATAGCTTGCTCATAATGTTTTACTTCCAACAAGCTCTGTGTAAAGTTACATATTACGCTTCTAGGGTTAATATTATAATTTGTTATGCTTTTATACACCCCTTTTCTGTTGTCACTTGTAACATTAATAGTGAATGATTGAAAATTAACAAATTTGGAATTAAAAACAGTAAACCACCATACTAATTCAGCATTGATTTTTATAGACTTGCAAAACTTTTCAATTGCGCCTTTGTTTTCTCCTTTGCGAGCCAAACAGTGTCCCCATTCTGCATAAGCAATACATGAATCTGGATTGACACCAATTGTTTTCTCTATTATTTCAATAGCTTCATCGTAACGGCTTTGGGCAATTAACATTAAACCAAGAGTTAAAAGAGGTTGTTCGGCCCCTGGACCGGATGCTAATTTCTTTTCTAATTTCTTCGAAATCTTCTCATAACTATCTAAGAGCATAAATATGGCAACAGTAATATTTGTTAAAAAATCTACGTCTATCGACGAAGTTGCTACCATTTGTATAAAAGCATTTACAGCCTTGTCGGGCTTATTCTCGTTCAATGCGCCGATAAATTTACCGATGAAGCAACCTCCGGGATCTTTATATATATATTCGGCTTCGGTCTCCCGTAATTGAGACTCTACACACCAGTTAAGAATCCGGCAGTGATCAGGTTTGCTATCCATAAATTTTAAAGATTGCGCAAATAACCTTTTATATAAGATGAGATTATTATCAAAACGGTTTACTTCAAATTTCCCTTTTTCCTCTATTATTTTATTTCGTGAATAGAGCACCACTAGCAGTTCAACAAGCCATGATGCCTGGTCGGTTATGACTGAGTCGCGCATTTGAAACCATATGCGGTAGAGGTATTCGTTGAGGCAGTAATAGTTAGACTTGCCTTTTGAAAAGGCGATACGGATGTATCCATTCTCTTTCAAATTTTTAAGATAGTTTCTCACGCTGTTTTGCGGCAATTCGAGATGTTCGGCAATCTCTTTTGGGCTTTGGGCAGGCTCAAACGCCGCAAGGGCGTTTAATATCTCTTCGTTGCACTGGGGGACGTCATTAAAAATGTTTTCAAAGTATGGGTTTAGCTCATCTATCAGGTTGTCCATAAAGGTCACCATCTCATCCGGCGCGCCGGCCTTCAAAATATCGGCTATAAAAACGGCCATCCTGGGATTGCCGCCGGTAAATGAGTAGAGAGCCTTTAGCCTGGACCTGTTGTCGTTGATTGTACCTTTGTTATTTTCAGTGTTGCCGTTGGCGAGGATGCGGTTTATCATTGTTTCCATATCTTCAAAACCAATTTCCTGAAGGCGTTTTATATAAAAAAAGTGGTAAAACGGGTGGCTATGGTCGCTCAGGGCATTGAAGATTGTGGTTGCGGAACCGATGAACAAAACGGAGTTGTCTGATTGGAGAAACGCGCGCAGCTTTTTCTGCTCTATTATTTTTATCTTTTTGCCAAGGAGTTGTTGCAGGTTTTCAGTTATAAACAGCAAAAACCTGCCCGTGGTTTCATGCGTCCATGAAAGCAAGTCAAATAGATAATCGAGACGTTTATCAGGGGCGAGTTGACGCGCTTTGGCCTTTTTTTCTTTAAGTTCAGGGCATGCTGGATGTTTTTCAATATCAAGCGCGTTTATTATCTCGTCCAGAGCTCGTTCTATAAAAGCCGCGAGATTGCCGACCATGCGCAACTCCTCCGGAAATAAGACAGGCAACCAGATGGCGGATGTCTTTGCGTCAGACTTTACCTTGTGATAGAGAAGTGTGAGTAAGTGAGACTTGCCGATGCCCCTGGGGCCTACAAACATCCAGTGCTGTTTAGGCGATTGACCCCGCTTTAGGGTTAACTCGCTCATTAAGTTGTCAATCGCGGCAATTCTGTGAGAGCCTACCAGGGATGTTTGCAACTGGTCAAAACTCTTCTTTTTGGGATTATACGCGTATTTCATATCTCGCCCCCTGTTTTATTTATCCACCAGTCTTGCAGCATGCGGGAAACGAATCTCAATTGACAGTCCGCGTTCACATCTCTAACAATGTATCCTTCGAATATAAGCCGGTCTAATACTGAATTAAATGTTTCCCGGCTATGTATGCCGGATATGAATGATTGAAACAATTGATCTTCATCCCATTGGGCGGCGGCAACGTGTTTTAAAACGACATTTGCGACTTCTCTTTGTTGTGGTGATAAATAATCACTTAATCTTGAGTGGAAATGCGCCAGGTCGTGGTCGCCGTTTTTAATCATAACGTTGTAGATTGATTTTATATCGTTCAGTGTCAACTTGTTTTTGTTTACGTCGTTTATTGCCTTAAAAAGAATCTGGCCGTAGTATGGAGGTCCGGCAATAATTTTTGAAATAATAAAGCTTATGGCGTCATCATTAATGGTTATTTCATATTTACCGCTTAAGGATTGCATCAAACATGCGGCCTCTTCCTCATCCATTGGAGGGATTCGCAATGTTTCCAAATCATTGATTCGTTTTCCTATATGTAGATCTTCAAGTGTTTTTCTGAGATTTATGGAACCGCAAAAAACAAAGCGGAATTTTGAATCCGCGGATTGCGTTTGCCGCAATGACCGCAACCATGCGGTAAACGAGTCAATTAAATTTGCGATTTGGTTCCGGTCCGCGCATGATTTTTGAAAATTTATAAGCATGTCAGGAAATTCATCCATAATAATGACGGTTTTGTTGTCCATTGAATCCAAAGAGAGTATAAGAGGCTCAAGTTTTTCTCTCCACTGCGCAAAACCCAGGTCTTTAAACGATTCGGATATTTCAAGGGTAATAAATTCGCTTATAGATAAACTCTTTAGCCTTGACGCGGTTGCATTCCAGGCTTTTGTAAGAAAACCTTCGATTTTGTCCAGATTATTGCGAAATTTATACAGAGCCAGCAATTCCCTGGAAAATTTAAGACAAAATTGATTAATGGATTCCACGCCTTCAAGCTCAAGGAAAATGGTATTAAACCTGGATTTTGATGATTTCAGGTTTTTGTTTTGCCTTTCAAACTCTTTAATGACGCTGGTTTTGCCAAACCGTCTAGGGGCGTCAATAAGGACGGAGTTCTTGTTGAGCAAATCTCTTAATTTGTCAACGTGTTTAAGCCGTGTTTTTAGAAAATCTTTATCAACAACATAAGCTCCGGTGATATTTTCCATTTTTATACCCCAAAAATAAAAGATGAAGAGAAAGAACGCAAAACAAAAACTATAACGTTATAGTTTTTATAACGTTATATATAGTATAACGCATATGTTCTTAATTGCAAATTTTTTTATAAAATAGAGGTTGAAGGTTTGCACAAGGTGGTTTCTAAACATATCTGAGGGGATTTCAGTGCAGGGGGAAATAAAAGTTCTATTAACCCTCGGGAAGAAGAGAGCCTGTTTTCTCGCTAAAAACACCTAAAAAAATGATTTTTCCCGTCAGATCAATCTTTTCAAATGCCAAACTCATTGGAAACTGTTCGCCATTTTTACGCACACCGACAAGCTTTGCGCCTTCGCAGATTACTTTTGTTTCTCCAGTATCCGGATAACGCACAATAGCGATGTTCTGTTTGCATTTATCCTTTTCCGGAAACAGTATATTTAAATTCTTGCCGTTAACTTCATCTGAATTGTGACCAAAAATTTGTTCAGCAACCTTGTTGAACGATTCTATAATGCCCTGTTCATTAACAGTGATCATCCCTTCATTGCTTTTTCTAAATATTGAGGTTATCAATGCATTCTTTTCCTTTAATTGGGTAAATACATCATAGTACTTTACGCCTATTTTCCGTATCGAATCTACTAAAGGAGATGTTTCGGCAGTAGTAGTAAGCCCGGGGATAGCCTCAAAATTAGCGGCTGAGATCTTTTCTATTATACGGGTAATTTCTTTGATAGGTTTTAAGATGCTGCGAGTGATAAAAAATGAAAAAAGCGCTCCGAAAATTATGCCAACCAATAAAAGAATCCACTGCAAAAAAACTAAACGCTGGATAAGAAAAGTAACTTTATTTTCATCATCTACCAATAGACTTTGTTGGTTCTCAACCATTTCATTCAAAATGTATAAAATTTTATCAGCTATGGGCGCGGCTTTAACGCTTAGCAAATAGTTTGACGCGTCCCAATCGGGCAGCATTCTTAACTTTACAACTTTATTAATAATATCTACAAACTCAAGCCTGGCGGAAAGAAAAGCGTCAAATGCATTACCCTGTCGACCGGTAAGTAGATTTCTATACTTTTGCAGCTCATCAGAATAAATAGCGTTTTCCCTCCATTTGTCATTAAAATTATTCTTGAACTTCAAATTGCCGCCAAGTAAATATGATTTAATATTTGACAACGCCAAACCTAATGAACCTCTTATATCCGCCATGATTCTAAGTAGGAACTTGCGATTGGCAATGTCCGGTTCTAAGTTTTCTAGATCAATTATTTCCGTTATGCTTTTTGTCATACGCAACGCAACCGGTCCAGCTTCATCCGCCATTATTTTGTTGGCCGGCACATTTTCAGGCGCTTGCGTAATCTCTTCGATCTCGTTCTGATATCCGCTAAATTCAATTATTAACTCCTCTATTTTCAAAAATCTTTTAACATTTTCCGGGTTAGTCCAATAAACTGAAAGTTTTCGCAAGTTATCCAAAGCAGGATTAATTTCATGGCTCCATGCAAAAGACCTTGCTTTTTTACTCTCCTCTTTGCCCATAAGTACCCATCCGCGTAATGAGGCCATAGCGGAATTGATTCCGTTTCTCAAAAGCCAGCTGTTATTGACGGTTGGAACACGCAAACTTACAATTCTATCATGAAACAATTCAGTTTGTTTTAACTTATAATAGTTTACCATCACTATTGCCACTATGATAATAATCATGACGCCAAATCCTAAAATAAGTTTTGACGCGGTTTTCATATTTTTAAACACGATTTATCCTCTTTCAACATCAAAGTGCTTAGACACTATGGAAATATAAAATGTCTTAATTACTTGTAACCATACAGAGTGATTCCGCATGACTATACACACCCCTAAATCCCCTCTAAAAAGAGGGGTGGCCACCTAATGGCGGACGGGGTGTGTAATTTACGCTGAATACATACAATTACTTCGCCCTTTAAGCAAAGCTCTTTATTTCATTTGGCTTTGTTTTAGCAAGTCAAGCAACAAAGTTTCAAGAATTCCGGCCTGTTGATATACATGAGATGGGAATTTCCTGCCGGCATATTGTTCCAAATGCGCAAGCTTATTCCCTGAAACATGATTTAATTCCGCTAATTCAGAGTTTATCATAGTTGCCAGGTCATATACATCGCCGGGAACCGTATTCATAAACTCATCTTCATTTATGCTAAGTGTAAGCATCTTTAAGCCTTTTATCCTGAATATATCCTCAATAACTTTAAAACACTTAAACAAACGTTGATGAACATCTCTAGGCTTTTTACAACATTCAAATTCGGGAAGATCAGGAATGCCCGCGCCGGTAAGCAGACTTGCATTATTAATAGCGACTACAACCTTTTGAAATACGTCGTTCGGAGTATATGGGATATCAAGCAAAATATTTAATTGGCGATTTGCCTGAACAATAGAGCGAAGGACGTCTGTCGGCTCTTTTATTACACCCTGCTCAGGCAGGGTATAAACCTCCTCAACGTCTAATTTAAACTTAATTTCACGAATTTTAATAAGAGCGGAGCTAACAAGGCCATAAACATCAGCAGGAAAAAGATCGGCATATTTTACGACAACAGGTTCACTCATTGTTCTTAAAAAATCATAATGCAAACGGTTTGCTTTGTTTAATAAAGTGACCGCCTGAAAGTAGACTTCGCGCGGAGACGCATTGTTTACATCAATTTCACCCCTTGCGTCTTTAGGTTTGCCAATAAATCTACGTATTGTTTCAAGCTCTTTTCTTATATGCATAACCTGGTTGTAAACATCATGAGGAGAAATGAGTGATTCACCTAACATAGGCCTTGAGTTACTTACAATTACAATTGATAAAGCAAAACAGACTATTATTATTTTTATGATCTTCATATTTTATTGTATAAGTTATAGACAAAAACGTTAAGATTTAAACGCTTAAAGACGGCCGCGCCAGCGGATCCGACATACCATGAATGTCGCAATATTTTATCAAATTGCGCAAAACAATAAAATCTATTATAGTTAAGTTTATTTATAATTATTAACAAATTTTAATTAAAATATATTTGCGCTATAGTATAGTATTTAAATACCAAGGGCGAGCTCAAAAACAACTTCATTTTTTACAGGAAAATTTAATATGAAAAAATGGTTTGAGAACCGGAAAATGTCTACAAAAATTCTTTTAGGGAACGGTGTGGCGATATTTTTAGTCATTAGTTTGACTATCTCTATCTTCTTTGCCAACCAAAGACAGAAAGATGCTTTTGATAGTGTGACACACATCAATAACGCAATCTCATCCGGACATGAACTAATGGAAGGACTGCTAAAGATAGAGAACGCAGAAAGGAGTTTTTTAATAACAGGAAGAGAGGATTACCTGCTTCCATTTGAAATGAGCAGGGAACGGTTTTTTATCAAATTAGATAGCGCGCTGGAACTTGTAAAAGATAATCAAACTCAAGTTAATACCTTGCGTAAAATCAGTTTTTTCGCAAAAAAATGGATTAATGATGTGGCGGAGAATGAGATTGCGCTTAGAAGAAAAATAGAGCAAGGGGCTACCGATCTTGAATATATTCAGGATGTTTTAGCCGAGGGAAAAGGAAAATCAATATTAGACCAAATTAGGGAGGAAATTAGATCTCTAAACAAAGTATTTAAAAAGTCGAACCACACAGAGGCAATGTTGCTGGTTTTAGCAATATCTAAAGATATTGTTGATCAGGAAACAGGGCAGCGTGGCTTTATAATAACGGGCAGAGAGGACTTTTTAGAGCCTTATATTAACGGCGAAATCTCTCTCAGACAAAATGTAACCGATTTTTCTAATTTAGTGGATAAATCATTAAACAAGAACCAAGTTAATAACGACATTATTTCTCTAAGATCATTGATAAGCAAATGGAGAGAAAATGCCGCGGAGCCTGAAATTGAATTACGGAAAAAAGTTAATGCCGGCAAAGCAGAGTTTAACGAGATCCAGAATGTTCTTAGCGAAAAACTTGGAAAGAACACTTTGGATAGAATTCGCAATGTAATCAATGAAATGATTAATTATTTTTATTTTGCAAGCAATAGAAACGGCGCGGCATTGTTAATATCCATAGCAAAGGATATTGTTGATCAGGAAACCGGGCAACGCGGCTTTCTGATTACAGGGAAAGAGGAGTTCCTTGAACCTTATTATAAAGGCAAAAATAATTTAGACAAGCATTTCAAGGAACTAGAGGAATTAGGAAGGTCTATTTATGATGTCAATATTATTAAAAAGCAAACCGAACGATTAGTTGATCTAACAAATAAATGGAAAATTGAAGCCGCAGAACCTGAAATATCTCTAAGAAGGAGAGTTAATAAAAACGATATAAGCCTGAAAGACATCTATACCGCAATGGAAAAAGAATCCGGAAGGAAATTAAGAGATGATATACATGTCCTTATAAATGAATTTATTGAACATGAAAATGGACTAATGAAGACTGGAGGCGAAAAGTTAGCAACATCATCCATAAGCTATCTCATTTTAGTTATTGCCGGTTCGATTATTTCAGCCCTTATAATTGTAATTATGGGATTTTGGATTGCCACAACAACGAGAAAACCTATGTTACAACTAATTGAAGCCTCAGAGTCAATTTCAAAAGGCAATCTATCATTGAAAATAGATATTTATTCCAAAGATGAGATCGGAATCCTTGCTGAAACATTTAGAAATATGGCTAACAGCCTTAGATTATCAAAAAAGGCGATGGAAGAACAAAACTGGATAAAATCGCATGTTAACGATATTGCCGGCAATGCGCGCAAAGCTAAAAATTTTGCGGATATGACAAAAACTGTAATTAATAGCCTAGTCCCGTTAATTGAAGGAGTTTGCGGATATTTCTATATTATTAATGTAGATAAAGATTCGAAGAAATTAATTGTTTCCAATAAATATGGAGGCCCGGCTTCATTTGAAAATATGCAATATCAATTGGGCGAAGGGTTGGTTGGCCAATGCGCTAAAGAGAAAAAAGCTATTATTGTATCATCGTCCGCAAGAAGTTCACTGCCCATCTCCGCCGGCGGCGGCAAGGTTGATAAATATTTAATTATGCTATTGCCGGTTACTTATGATGATAAATTATTTGGCGTTATTGAAATTACGCTATTTAGGGAGCCGAAAAACGTTGAAAAAGAGATGCTTGATCAATTGTTGCCGCAAATAGGAATTGTCATGAACAGTATTAGTTTTACGGCAACGACTGAGCAACTTTTAGAAGAGTCAAATAGATACAGGGTTAATCTTGAAGAAAAAGCGTTGGAACTGGAGGAGACCAGCAAATATAAATCTGAATTTCTTGCGTCAATGAGCCACGAAATACGCACACCGCTTAATGCGATAGTAGGCATGGGAGAGCTTCTTGAAGAAACAGGACTTAGCAAGGAGCAGCAAGGATTTGTAAATATTTTCCAAAATGCCGGTTCAAATTTGTTAAACATTATTAACGACATTTTAGATATTTCAAAGATTGAAGCCGGGCAATTTGAATTAGACGATACGATTTTTAGTTTACGCGATCTTGTTGAACAGACTATTGACATTTTAAATATTCAGGCAACTAAAAAAGGATTATTGCTAATGTGCAATATCAATCCCAATACGCCTGAAAAAATAAGAGCCGACATGTCTCGTTTGCAACAAATCATAATTAATATTGTAAGCAATGCTATTAAGTTTACCGAAAATGGCGAAATAGTGGTTAACGTGAACCAACAAACGGAAACAAGAGACACAACTACGCTGTTATTTGAAATAAAGGACACGGGCATTGGCATACCGAAAGATAAACTCGGCTCTATTTTTGACCACTTTACCCAAGCAGATAGATCGACCACCAGGAAATACGGCGGCACCGGGTTGGGTTTGGCTATATCAAAACAGATCGTAGAAAAGATGGGAGGTTCCATATCCGCCCAAAGCGCCCCAAACCAAGGCAGCGTTTTTAGTTTTACACTAGTTCTAAAAAAGGCCGGCGCAAATGAAAGCCTTACAACGCCCGTTAAACAACAAGAACCGCGCAACGCGCCGGCAAAAAACATCAGGCAAAATGGGCCGGAGCTTTATGTTGATAAAGAATCCGGCAAACTAAATGATATAAAAATAGATGCTTTTGAGACAATTGCTAAACAATTAAACATCTTGGTTGTTGATGATAATCATTCAAACCAATTTTTAATTAGTAAATTTATGGAAAAGAGAGGCATTAAGCACAAAATTATAGAAAACGGCAAAGATGCGGTGGATTGTGTGAATAATGATAAGTATAACCTTGTCCTTATGGATATAAATATGCCGGTTATGGATGGGCTTGAGGCTACAAGACAAATCAGGGAGAATGAAAAATTAACGGGCCGCCACATACCAATAGTGGCAATGACTGCCCAGGCTTTTAAAAGCGACATTGACAAATGTTTTGAAGCCGGCATGGACGATTACCTGGCTAAACCAATAAAAAAAGATAAATTGTATATGATAATAGAGAAAAATGCCGTCTGTGAAAATGGCAATGAAACAGCTTTTGACTTTGAAGAAGTTATCAAACAGGTGGGCGACGAGGAAACATTCAACAAGGTTGCGAGAATCTTTTTACAGGATCTACCGGAACATATGGGAAATATAAAGAAAGCTATTGATTGTAAAAGCAGTGAAGATTTATGGAAGGCTGCTCACAAGTTAAAGGGAGCCCTTGCCATATTTGGAAACGATGGAGCCTGCAAAACCGCGCTTGATCTGGAAAAACTTGGCAAGGCCGGCGACTTGCAAACAGCGTCAAATACATTTATTATATTTGAGAATGAGGTTGAAAGGCTAAAAAACGCCCTAACATGTTTTGCAAAGGAGACTATTGTATGAAAATACTTGTAGCTGATGACGAGAATATTCAGCGTTTATTAATTGTTAAGTTCCTCAAAGAGTTGGGCTATGAGGTTGTAGAATGCGCGGATGGAATTGAAGCGCGGGAAATCATGCAATCTGAAGATTCCCCCAAGCTTATAGTGCTCGACTGGTTAATGCCCGGCATATCCGGCGTGGAGCTTTGCCGCAACGCAAGGAAAACCATAAAAGACCGCTATATGTACATCATCCTTTTAACGTCCAAGGACAACCCCGAGGATCTAATCGAAGGTATGGAATCAGGAGCGGATGATTATATCCGCAAACCTTTTAATAAACAGGAGCTGGGCGTAAGGCTACGCGCCGGTAAACGAATTGTTGAACTGAATGAAGAGTTGTTGCATACCCAAAATACCCTTCGTGAAAATAACACGAGCCTATCGAATAAGAATGAAGAGCTGGCAAAACTTAACAATGATTTGCAAAATGCTATGAATGAGATAAAAGAGCTAAAAGGGCTTCTTCCTATTTGCGCAAACTGTAAAAAGATTAGAACTGATAATGAGCATCCTAAAGACCAGAAATCGTGGACTAATATAGAATCATATATAAGAGAGCGTTCAGACGCAGACTTTACACACACAATGTGCCCTGAATGCCAAAAAGAACTCTATCCGGCTTTTTTTGAAAAGAATAAGTGATATAGAAAACACCTAATATTTAGAGCCCATATATTTGTCGGCAGGCCTTTGTTTCTTTAGAAAGGCAATTGAATGTTGAGTGCAATTGTGATAATCTTTTATTGTTTTAATGCGCGACATCCATAAATCCATCCTTTTTTTAATCAATAAATTAATGCTGTAAATACCTGTTATGAACGAAATCATAGAGCGTATTCTTTCCAAACGCTTTTCCATATTAATAATCTTCGCAGTCTCAACCTCAATATACATAGGATCAATAAACGGCGAGTTTATATCCGACGACAAGCTACAGATCCTTCGCAACGAGTGGATAAAGAGCTTTAAACATATCCCTGACGTTTTCTTTTCATCAGTCTGGTCGTTTCTTCCACAGGGGCAGTGGGAAGCAAACTATTATAGGCCGGTAATGTATGTTTCTTACATGCTGAGTTATCTGATCTCAGGATTTGAGCCATGGGGTTACCATCTGGTGAACATTATCCTTCACGGCATGAACGCAACCGCCCTTTTTCTGATAGTTTCAACCCTTTTACGGAAAATACAAGGTTCTGCCGCTATAGACGGCGCGTTTTCATGGTTGCCGTTAACATCGTCCCTTCTTTTTGCCGCAAACCCTATAAACACAGAGGTTGTGGCGTGGGCCGCAGGAGCGCCGGAACTCTATTTTACTCTATTTATATTCATAGCATTTTTTATGTATATGAAAGACCGCATTTGGATATCGTTGATTTTCTTTTTTATCGCTATTCTTTCAAAAGAGACAGGGTTTACGCTATTCTTTTTCATGCTTTTTTACGATATCCTGCTAAGGAGAGAGCCGTTTGCGCCTCTGTTTGGTCATATAAAACGATACCTCCCATTTCTTGGGCCAACCACGCTATATTTTGGATTGCGCAGCGTTGCGCTTGGCAATGACGCAGCCTCTTTTGTTATGCAAATTCCAAACAAGCTTAGTACTTATGAGATGTTTATTAACATTCCCGTTCTATTCGGCAAGTGTGTGGGGAAACTTGCGGCGCCGGTTAACCTTTCGTTTTTCAGTTATATGTCGTTTGATCCGGCCCGGTCAATTATTGAGCCGGCGGCGATTGTATTTTTAATCTTTCTGGTTGTTTTCATACTGGTTATTAAAAGGCTTGCAATAAGAGCCCCGATCTTTTCATTCAGCCTTTTATGGATTTTGTTTCCGCTATTTCCCCTGTTTTTTATGAGTTGGACAACCGGATATCCTATTTATGAGAACAGATACCTTTATCTGCCGTCAGCCGGTTTTTCAATTTTTATAGCCTTATGCGCGCTAAAAGCAACGGCGCTGTTTAAGGCGTATAGAATATCCGCTCCGGCAACCGCTATTATAATATTGGCCGTAATTTCGCTTTATGGAATAGGGGTTGTAAAACGAAGCGTTATATGGAGAAAAAACATTACACTATGGGAGGACACCGTCTCAAAAGATCCCGGCAACAAAATAGCCAGATACAACCTTGCAAACACGCTTGCAAAACTAAATATGCCTGACAGGGCTATTATTGAATATAAAGAGACTATTAAAATAGACCCGAAACATGTTGAGTCTCACAACAACCTGGCGACAATTTACGCAAAAAGCGGCGATCTAGACAACGCAATACAATACTTTAAAAACGCAAATTTCCTTGCGCCGGACAATAAAGGGATAGAGCGGAATCTTGGAAGGGCTCTTCGTTTGCGGAAAGAACCCGGCAATTGAGACGCATGTATAATACTGATACTTGATTTTGAATACTAGAATCAGGATTTTTAGCGTTTTAAATTTACTAAGGATGTAGATTGTCTGCTTTATAATTATCCCTAAATTATTTTTATGCATATGCGGAGACCTTTGTTATAATACTAAGTCTTTGCTTATTTATTGTAAGTATTTGACGCGCAATAATTAATAAAAAGTTTTAACTTTTATGATTTATTAGCCGAATTTGTATATAAAAATTGGGAGCGAATATATTAAATGGATGTTCAGGTTGTAAATTCAGACGACGCAGTAAATGACGAGATAAAGAAGGCCAATATATTAATTGTTGATGATGAGGAATTTAATATAGAGGTGATAAAACAGACGTTGGAAGGAGCCGGTTATACGTCTATAAGGCACACAACTGATTCCCGGGAAGTGGCTGGAATTTACAAGGAGTTTAAACCTGATTTGGTTTTGCTTGATATTCGTATGCCGCATCTTGACGGATTTCAGGTGATGGATCAGCTTAAAGATATTGAAAAGGACTCTTACCTTGCAATACTTGTGTTAACAGCTCACGCCGACGATGAGACGTGCGTCCGCGCATTAAACAACGGAGCCAAGGATTTTTTGGCAAAGCCTTTTCAATTGGTTGAGATGATGAGCCGCGTTAAGAACATGATTGAGGTCCGCATGCTTCACAATCAAGTGCGCAACCAGAATAAAATATTAGAAGTTCGGGTTAATGAACGGACAAAGGAGCTGCATGACACGCGTTTGTCCATTATCAGGCGCCTTGGCCGGGCCGCGGAATACAGGGATAACGAGACAGGCAACCACGTCATACGCATGAGCCGTTATTCAGCCATTTTAGCCAGGGAGTACGGCATGACTGAGCAACAATGCGATCTCTTGCTGCACGCCAGTCCAATGCATGATGTGGGCAAGATCGGCATACCGGACAGCATATTGTTAAAACCCGGCAAACTCGACGTAAAGGAATTTGAAAAGATGAAATCGCACGTGGTAATTGGGGCGGAGATATTGTCCGGCGATGAATCAGACCTGATTAGACTGGCATGGGAAATAGCTTTGCAACACCACGAAAGATGGGACGGCAAAGGCTACCCAAATGGTTTAAAGGGCGAAGAAATTACAGTGGCGGCAAGAATCGTCTCAATATCCGATGTATTTGACGCTCTGACTTCCGTGCGCCCATATAAAAAAGCGTGGCCGGTGGAAGAGACATTAAAAGAGATAAGGGATAAAAGCGGAGTAATGTTTGATCCAAAAATAGTTGAGCTCCTGGATAAAGCGTTGCCTGAGATTTTAAAGATTAAAGAGCAATTTTCCGATTAACAACTCAATTTTATTAGCTTCCCCTCCAAATAAACCGCAATACAAAATGATAATAGATCCGTGTCACAAATATGTCTGTTTGTGAAAAAAAACATTAACGTTTAATATTTAGGGAGTATTTTGACTCCACTCTGTTGCCGGTAAGCGCTCAATACAGAGTATTGGTAGCGTGAGTATTGTTCAAGCCGGATACTTTGAATAATTTAAGCTAATTATTGCAAAGAAACTACTTATTTATGAAAAAGAACAGATATAAGATATCATTTGGATTAGGCTGCTTTTCAGCTCTCTTAGGCGCCGTGGTCTTAATAAGCTGGTTCATAGGGTGGGAGCCTTTAATACAGGTTAGCCGTTCATTTGTTCCTATGCAGGCAAACACATCCATGGGGTTCCTCATGTGCGGGATCGCCCTTTTGCTTGCGTGTTTGTCAAAACCGCTAATATCCAGGATAATCGCCGGCGTATTCATCACTTTTGCCATAGCCACTATTGTTGAATACGGCTTTAACACGGACCTGTGTATAGACCAATTGTTAATAGAGCACTATATCATTGAAAAGGCGCCGTATCCCGGCAGAATGGCCCTTAACACCGCCATTTGTTTTTTGCTGGCCGGGGTGTCTATTATAATCGCTAGCCTTAATATCAAAATATTCGTAAAGCTTTTTTCAGCAGGCGTTTTCAGCTCTGTTGTTTTTGCGTTAAGCTTGGTTGCTTTTTCAGGATATATTACAGGCTTTGAAAGCTCATACGGCTGGGGAAGTTACTCGGCAATGGCGGTTCACACATCGTGGGGATTTATTTTCCTCAGCATAGGAGAGCTTCTTTTTTTATGGAAAAACATTGAAAACCGAAAGATAGATCTTCTTTTTTTCAGGCCTTTTGTTATTGGCGTTTGCGCTTTTACTATATCCATTTGTTTGTGGCAGACCTCTTTTTATAGGGAAGACGCTCACGTTGAGCACAGAGTGGCAGCTGAAGCCGAAAAATTACGGAACACGTTTACATCGGTAATTGATCCGCACATTCAGGAGTTAACCAGAATGGCCCGGAGGTGGGAGATAAACGGCAAACCTTCAAATAGCGATTGGGAAAAAGAGGCTAAATTATGCGTTGATTATTATAAAGCATTTCAGGCCATAGAGTGGGTAGACACTGATTATTACGTCAGATGGATTGTCCCGTTAGAGGGCAACGAGAGCGCTATGAATCTGAACCTGGCATTTGAAGAAAAAAGGCTAAAAGCGTTGAATACTTCAAGGATGACTCATACCGTTTCCGCAAGCGCAGTTATTGACTTAAAGCAAAAAGGCAAAGGTTTTCTGGTTTATGCTCCTGTTGGGAAGGGCGATAAATTTGAAGGCTTTATCTTAGGCGTTTTCAAACTGGATAAACTGTTTGACAATGTTTTGAAACATACAATGGCGGATTATGTCAGCTTTAAAATGTTTGAAGGGGATAAAGAAATATATAGCAGCGCAGCAGACAAAACTCCTTTGTTCGAAAAATTTGCATTTACCGCGCCTTTTGAACTTTACAATCTTAAATGGAAAGTCGCAACTCAGCCAACAATAAAGTTGGTTAAAGAGGAGCATTCAATTTTCCCTAATATTGTATTGGCTATTTGTCTGATAATTTCCGCGTTAATAACATTTGCGAGTTACATAAGCCAGAAAGCCCGTTTTAACGCCATTGACCTTAATAACGTCAACACGCTTTTGAATATTGAGATAAGGAAACGAAAAGGCGTAGCCAAGGCATTGAGAAGCAGCGATAGGTTTGTGCGGTCGGTTATTGACAACATCCTTGACGGCGTTATTACAATTGACGAATATGGCGCAATCTTATCATTTAACAAAGAAGCTGAGCATATTTTTGGATACACTTTAGAAGAAGTTACAGGCAATAATGTAAGAATGTTGATGCCGGAGCCTGACAAGGGAAATCATAGCTCATATCTTAATAACTACCTCCAAACAGGGACGGCCAAGATTATTGGGATTGGACGCGAGGTGGTTGGCATGCGCAAAGACGGGTCAACTTTCCCTCTTGATCTGGCGGTTAGCGAACTGCTTGTTGAAGGCAAGAGACACTTTACAGGCATTGTTCGGGACATAACTATTCAAAAAAGAGCTGAAAAAGGCATCATAAGGGCCAAGGAAGAAGCAGAGCAGGCAAACAGGGCAAAAACACAATTTCTCGCCCATATGAGTCACGATCTTCGCACGCCTTTAAACAGCGTTTTAGGATTTTCTCAACTTTTGGCCATGGATCTAAGTAAAACACTTACAAAAGGGCAGAAGGAGAATGTGGAGAGGATTGAAAAATCAGGCAAGCATTTGCTAACGCTTATTAACGAAATCCTTGATTTGTCCAGAATTGAGTCAGGATCTCTAACCGTGGAACTTGAACCAATTGACATCCTTAAACTCATTGTTGAACTTCTTGCCTATGTTAAGCCGATTGCGTCAAAATACGGGGTTGAAATTATTGATCAAACCAAAGATACCAATCCTTGTTCTATTACGGCGGATAAAACAAGGCTTAAACAGGTTATCCTAAACCTGCTTTCAAACGCGATTAAATACAATAAGGAGAATGGAACCGTAACTATAGCGCTTAATAATGTGGGTAAAGGGAATTTGCGAATAGTCGTGGAGGACACAGGCCCTGGCATACCGGAAGATAAGCAACCGGGACTTTTTGAGCCTTTTAACCGCCTTGACGCAGACAAGACGGATATAGAGGGCACGGGCATAGGCCTGACGATCGCAAAACAGTTGACGGAAAAAATGGGAGGGGCAATCGGCCTTGACAGTGTTGTGGGCAAAGGCAGCCGTTTTTATGTTGAACTGCCGTGCGCAGGTTCAAGGGAAAAGGAGGAGCTGCAATCTGAAGCAGGCCTATACGTAGGCGCGGATTCTGAAACGCTTGAAATCAGCAAATTCACAATCCTTTACGTGGAAGACAACATGCAAAATATTAAACTAATTGAGGACTTTTTGAACACCACACGCAAAAATATAGAAGTGGTTTCCGCGCGCGACGCAAAGAGCGGCATTGATATGGCAATCAATCAAACTCCGGACCTTATCTTAATGGATATAAACATGCCGGGCATGAACGGTTTAGAAGCTATGGAAGTTCTAAAAAATGATGATGCGACGCGCAACATCCCTGTAATTGCGATTAGCGCGAACGCAATGAAGGAGAATATTGCAACAGCTCTGCAAGCCGGATTCCAAGCGTACATAACAAAACCGGTTGATCTAAAAAACTTTTTGAAAGAGGTTGATAAATACTTAAAAATGTAAAACGTTAGAACAATATTTTTTATCAAGGAGCTTAATAATGTTAAAAACACCGGTTTGCGATAAGTTGGGCATTGAGCTGCCTATTGTTTTAGGAGGCATGGCAGGGGCCACTACCGTTGATATGGTTGTTGCCGTATCCGAAGCCGGTGGCCTAGGTATTTTAGGTGTCACAGGTTTAACAGGAGATCAAACTCGCGAGCAAATTGCGGCTATTAAAGCTGCAACCAACAGACCGTTTGGAATAAATTATCTTCTATTCAAGATTGATGAGGAGCTGTATTCAAAAGCTATTAAGGAATGCCCCCCAATAGTCTCGCTTGCATGGGCAAGGCCGGATCAGGATCTGGATACTTATTTTCAAAAAGCGCATGACGCAGACGCGAAGGTTATCTACATGGTAGGCGATGTCCCTGAAGCTGTCCGAGCTGCGGAGGCCGGGGCCGACGTTATTGTCGCGCAAGGAACCGAAGGCGGAGGCCACGTTAGATCAATGTCTACACTAGCTCTAGTTCCAATGGTGGTTGACGCAGTTAAGCCCTGCCCGGTTTTGGCCGCGGGCGGCATTGCGGACGGCAGAGGGCTTGCGGCCGCCCTTGCTTTAGGCGGCGAAGGCGCGTTGATAGGCACGCGTTTTCTGGCGACAAACGAGGCGCCGTTGCACAAGAACCATAAAGAGGCTATTGTTAAAAGCTCCGGCCATAACACGGAGCTAACCAATGTGCCCGACCTGATATCACAAAGCAATTGGCCGGGAGGCGGAGCGGCGCGGGCGTTGCAAAACGATTTTATTAACTATTGGTCTGATAAAAAGGATTTTATTAGCAAAAACGCAAAAACGTTAAACACAGAAATGTTAAATGCCCGCAAGGCCGGAGAGGTAGATAAAACTGCTTTGCTGGTAGGACAGAACGCAGGCTTAATAGATTCAATAGAGCCTATCGCTAAAGTTATAGAGCAAATGGCTAAACAGGCGGAAGAGATTATAGCCAAACGCTTGCCTCAATTTATATGTTAATCTAAAGGCGCGTTTAAAGGCCCTTAAGTTTCAAGCCGCGGCAAAAAAACAGCTTGCTCAAATAAAACAAAACACTTGAAAAAATGCGTAAAAACTGGTAAACTCCTTTTTTGTTTTTGCGCGCAACTATTTACGCTTGCGCGCGCCAACCGCAATATCCGCAATGCAATATACATACGCTTGCATCCCATAAACAATGTTGTATTCAGGGCCCATAGCTCAGTTGGTTAGAGCAGCGGACTCATAATCCGCGTGTCCCAGGTTCGAGTCCTGGTGGGCCCATTATTTCCACCTCTTTTCGTTGCCTGTCTTTTGATGCCTTTTTAACAGGAAAAAATATGGGAAAAATCAAAATTGTTGAAGAAAAGGAACCACAAATTGTTCAGGGCATGCCTTTACTTACTATCTATATCATTAAAGATGAAGAAAGATACATGGCTAAATGCCCGGAACTGGATATAGTAACAGAAATGGACACATCGGAACAGGCCTTAGATTCAATTATAGAGATGATAAGTGAATACTCAGAAGATTACAAGGATCGCGAAGAAATATTTACCAAAAGCCCTAACAGATTCCATCACAAGCCTTATGTGGACAAAGTCATTGAGTGCAAAAATAAATGGGAACTATACGAGTTGATTACGGTTAAATATGGCCATGTATACTTACAATGATATGCGGTTTGTGCTTAAAAAATTAGGCTTTATTAAAATAAGAAGCCAAAAACACGAAACGTGGGAAAAAATCGTGGACAACGAGAACGTATTACAGGTACGATTAAGCCATAAAGGCAAACGAGATATACCTAAAGGAACTTTTAGCGATATGTTAAAACAAGCAGGTATTGACAAAATAATGTTTAGAGACCTGCTAAAAGGATAGAAATTTTACGCATTGATGCAGAGTGAAACTCAACTTCTGTATTTTACAACGCGGTTTAGTTTAGACACGAAAATGCAACCGCTAAATGGCAATTTGGGTTTAAATGAAACCGGCCAATATCTTATCTTATTAGCCGGTTCCATATCATTCGCCGGTTTTAGGCGGTTGTTGTGTAAGAGATTTAAACATCTCTATGTCAGCTTCGGCCTCGGCTTTCATGCCTTTTGACTCATAAATCTGCGCCCTGTTGTAATAAGCTTCAGGATACCTCTTATCCAACTCCAGAACCTTACTATATTGGCCCAAGGCATTGTCTATTTGATCCTGAAGATGATAAATTGTGGCAAGATTGAAATGGGCGTGAGTGTGTTCAGGAAATATTTCTATCACCTTTTGATTGCTCGAAATAGCATTTTCATACTCCTTCTTTTTGGCATATATCATGCCAAGGCCGTAATGCGCTTCAGGGAGTTCCTTGTTTATTTCAAGGGCCTTTTTGTAAGCCACTTCAGCGTCGTCTAATCTGTCCAACGCAAAAGCGGATATCCCCATATTCATGTAAGCCCCTGAGTCGCTTGGCTTTAACTCTACCATCTTTTGATACTTTTTTATAGCCTCGGCAAATTGCCCTTTTTGTTGCAATATCACACCGAGATTGTAATACGCCATATCCAGTTTAGGATCAAGCTGTATAGCTCGCTTATAATCTTCAACCGCCTTGTCAAGCTCATTTGAACCTTGATATAAAATAGCGGTATTAAAAGGCACAGTCGCGTCATATGGGGCAATTTCCTTGGCCTTGTTTAAAACTTCAAACGCGTCTTCCGTTTTGCCCTTGTTGTTGTACAAAACAGAGAGCCTAACATAAGCTGCTATATTTTTAGGATCGGACTCAATAGCATTTTTGCAAATAGTCTCCTCATCATCAGTTACGCCTTGCAACTTATAAGACGCCGATAACCTCTCATGCGCTTCCGTATAATCCGGTTTTATCTTTATAGCTTTGTCAAATGAAGCAATAGCTTCGTCTATCTGGGCATTTTTAAGATACGCATTGCCAAGCTGGTACAATATTTCAGGGTTATCCGGAGTTTCTTCCAGCGCCTTTTTATATGATTCTATTGCGTCGCTTACTTTACCCTGGTTCAGGAATTGGTCCGCATTTTGCAAATGGTTTTCCGGTTTATTGCAGCAAATCGCTGCAAATGCTAATAAAACAACAACAAACAGTTTTCTATACATTTTTACGCTAAATCTTGTTTAAAAAATGTTAACCTATTTAAAATAAACATTCATAATGAAAAAAGCTTTACTTCAACTCGATTTTTTCATCACGAAGGAAAGGCATTATTTTCAAATCGTCCAGAGATTCCTCTACCTTCATAACCAAAGGAGCCTCTCTGCCGGTTTTTCCCTTTAACAATTTATTGTAGTACAGATAGTCATTAAACGCCTGACCAAAATCGCCAAGTTCTCTGTATACAAGGCCTCGCTGGTAAAACGCATCTTCGTACAATTTGTCAATATCCAGGGTTTTGTCATACTCCTCAATAGCCCTTTCAAGATCGCCTCTTTTATGGTAAATAACCCCTATATTAAATTGAGCATTGGCGTAATCATATTTCAAATCTAAAGCCTTTTTTGAAAGCTTTAGCGCTTCATCATAGTTTTCCTGAAGAATATGCACAATTCCAAGCTCATAATACGCTTTAGCCAATTCCGGCTGAACTTCAATAGCCTTTTTATATAGATCAATCGCGTTCTCAAACTTCTCAGCCTTAAGATTCAATTGACCGATATTCACATAAACTTCCCCATATTTCGGGTTTAGTTTTAATGTCTCATTATATTCCGCAATAGCCTCCTCAACCCTCTCGTTTTCCTGATATGCAACGCCGAGATTATAGTGCGCTTTATCATTATCCGGATGCATCTCAAGTGACTTTTTATAAAGGGGAATCGCTTTTTCATACAAATCCATATCATGATAAGCCACGGCAAGATTATAAACCACAAAAGGGTTCTCCGGGGCTAATTGCAGCGACAATTCATATTCATTTATAGCGTCCATTGTCTGCCCAACCTTATGGAAGAAATGTCCCAAAAGCACATGCGACATAGGGTCGTTCGGGTTATTATCCACCTCTGTTTGGCATCGTGTAAACTCATCCATTGGAGCCGGCATAAGGTTAAACGTGTCGGTCAGCTTTTTGTGGGCGTCCGCAAAATACGGGTCAATATCAATGGCTTTAGCATAGCCGGCCGCCGCCTCTTCAAATTTACCTTTGCTTAAATATATATTGCCGATCTCATAATAAGCATCAGCTGATTTAGGATCGTTTTTTACCTCTATTTCAAGCTCTTTTAGAGCCTCGTCGCTTTTACCCTCTTTTAAAAGAGCTTTTGCCGCATCCAGGCGGCTCGTTTTTTCTTTGCCGCATCCGCCAATAGCGACAGCTATTATTAATACTACAAAAGCTATATGTTTAAATACGCCTCTATTGTTTTTTATTATTAATGAGTCAATCATTTATTATTTCCAAAATCACGTTATGTTTAAATATAAATAAGTCTTTCCTGCGCCTATCTGAGTATAAAAAAGAGAAGCTGCATGGATAGTTAAATCCATACAGCTTCTCAATTGTGAAACAAACAAATTGAAACTCATGAATGTTGAGTCATAATTCAAACAAGATTTGAATTATTCTTCATGATGCTGATGCCTTGCGCTATGAACGCCGGCTTTCATGCCCAACTCTTCCAATTTGCGTTTGATGTAAGCAACTTCTTCAGCAGGAGCATGGTGTGTATCCAACCAGCCCGGCTCAGGACAAAGAGTAAAGATAGTCTCGCCTGGGAATTCGTCAACAATCTGACGACCAGTTAACTGGTCAAGCCATTCGCCACGTTCCCAGAAAGTATCAGGAACCCACTCCATGCCGATTTTCTTTTCGATAGCGGCAATTCTTCTAATTCTTGAAGAGGTTTCTTTAACTCTAACCAACCATCTGTCCATACCAAATGAACCGTCGCTGTATGTAGCGTCGTTCCATGAACCGTGAGCCATACCTTTCTGAATGTATGTCTGCCAGTATCCAACACTTTCAAAACATGTCCTTGTAATATCTGAACAGTTTGACATTCTGAATTCGCCGGATTCCATCTCTTCTCCGCCGTATTCTTTGCCGTGGTAAGCAGCAATCTTCAAGTTCCAAAGATGCTGACCTGACCAGTCAGGAGCCAAATCTTTAGGCATTGGTTCATCAAGACCGTCAAGGAACAAGTCCTCAGCAATCTTAAATGTTTCCCTATACTTAAGACCAGCGTCTTTTACAGCTTCGTCCATCGCCTGCAAGTTTTCAGCGGCAAATCTAGGAGCGTGACAATCATCACAAACTGATACCCAACGATCTCTCTTTTCTTTCCAGATAGGAGCGCCACGGTCGGCCATGGACATACCCATACTGGTGTAAACAGTAGAGAATCTCTGAATATTGTGATGACCACCGCGTAAATGACAATACTGACAAGTAGGACCTACGTAGTCAGCGTCGGCAAGTGGTTTATCAAAATCAAACTGCTCAGGATCCCATTTGTTCACCTGATAAACAACACCGTGCATTCCGATGTCATAGGCTTCCCAATCTCTATGATCTTTACCCCAATGACAAGTTTTGCACTGTTCTGAATGTCTTGCTACCCAAGGAGAAAACTGATGTCTTTGGTGGCAAGTGCTACAACGTTCTTCTGAACTTGTATGACAGAAAACACAACCGGCTGTGTCTCCAGGTGGTCTTTCAATTGACCATGCGCATTCAATCTGAGCAAAACTTGCGCATGAAGCGTGAGAACCGATACCAGCCTGATTATGTTCTTCATACTGGGTTTCGTGGCAATCAGCTGCTCCACAAGTTTTTGCGCTAGGCATGAACAATTTCTGATGGTTATTTCCGTGGCATGTGTCACAACCAACTGGAGATGGCTCTAATCTTGAATGTCTGCTCTTTTTCCAGTCTCTAACAATACCAGGAGTAACTACAGAATGGCAGCCAAGACACTGGTCGCCTCTGAAATGACCTTTTACAGGGTTTGCAGGTCTCAACTCATCCCTGTTGTACATGTGATCAGGAATGTAGTATCTGTAAGCAGGCAAAGTTCTGTAGAATCTTGCAAACTTACCAGGCCATGCAGGAGCCCCTTTTGGATAACCCATGTATTTTGCTGCCAAACCTGAAAAGAAGACCTTTCCAGAGTTGTCAGGTTCACCGGGCATACCATATACTTCGTGTGGTACCCAATGGGTAATGATTTCCACCGCTTGGGCATCATTATCCGTTACTTCATTTACGGCCTGAAAAGCGCCGAGTGTTACAACAGCGGCTAAAACCATTATTTTAAAAATTTTACTCATGTGTGTTTTATTCACTCCTTTCTTTAGGAATGCCTTCGTAATCAAAAGTCTAATTCAAGAACTACGACTACAATACATTAATAAAAAATATAAATTTATAATACTTTTCCCCTATCACCCCCTTTCTATTTTAGCTAATCTAAATCAACTTACAAAGAGTCCACAAAATTAATGTAAAAGATATATTAGCCAATAAATAAACTTAAATTTTCTAAAAATTTATAGAATTTTCGAGTCGGCAATTATAGATTACACTAATAAACAAGTCAATATAAAATTAGAGAATTTTCGGCAAAAATCGGATTTTTCTATCGTGTTAACCTACAAAACAACTCCACAGACCAATACAAAACACATATAACACCTATGATAGCAACATGTTACACACATCTAAACATTTCATTTTAATACTAAAAGATGATATACTTTTATAATAATTTTTATACACATTTAGTGATATAAAAAGCGGGTTTAAATGCGCCAAATTTCTTTAAAAACAGCATACATTCCCCCTATTTAAACCAGTGGCGCCAAACTGAGCCATTTCCCCCAAATACTGCTACGCCAAGGGCTTAAAACTCTATTGCCCCATTTTCAACGCATAGCACCTGTTTGCAAGATTAACCAGTTCAACAAACCCCCATCCCCCCTGATCCGTAAGCCGAGCGGCAAAGCCCGCAGGAACCGCCTCAAGCCCTGAATATGCCCCGCTTATAGCGCCGGCCATAGCCGCAGTAGTGTCAACATCGCCGCCTCCGGCAATAGCGCGGCAAATAACCCCCCAATAATCACTTGGATCCTTTAAAAACGAGTACAAACTCCACAAAACGCTGCTCGTGACAAAAGGAGAGATGCCGTCTACGCCCCTTAAAGAGCCGGCATCCTTGCCTATAACATTAATAATACCGCATGCTACATCCCGCGGCAACGGCAAAAGCTCTTTTAATTGCAAAATGGCCGACGACACGGAATCGTCCAGCTCTTTTGCCCACCCGCTTAATTTGTCAATAAATGAATGCGCGTCAATTGACCCTGAATCGGCTTTAAGCGCTAACGCCACCGCCCCTGCCACGGCAAGCGCGCCTGCCGAACACCGGGAGTCCTGATGCGTTATGCGCCCCTGATCATAGGAAACCTTAATCAACATTTCAGGATTGTCGTAAAACAGCAATCCTACAGGCCCGGCCCGCATTGCGCTGCCGTTTCCGGCGGAAGGAGACGGTGTTCCCGCCTCTTCCCAGTGGACGCCTTTGGCAAGCCGTTTTGCGGCCTCTTCCGTGGCCCTGCCCCTGCCGACAATCCTATTCTCTAAAAAAATTGCGCTAATTCGATCTGCGTAATCCTCAGGGGAAAATTCACCGCAGGCAACATAACTCTGCAAAAGTTCGCGCGCAAGTTGCGAATCATCGGTATATTGCCCAATAGCAAAAGGATAACGCCCCCGCGCGACCTCCAGCCCGGCGTTTAGGGATTTAACATGCTCTACGCAAACAAACCTCGGTTCACCCTCGACAACAAATCCCAAAGCATCGCCCAGACACTGCCCAATCAAAGAGCCGCTAAATTGTTCCTGCCTTGGTTTCATTAATTATTAATTCTTTTATGATGAATAGTTTTGAGACATTACATCTGATTTTTTAATATCTATTACCCTGTCAAGTTTTCTAGTATTTTAACAATAATTGCTAAAATTTCGAGCGTAAATATAACAGGAGTTCAAAATAGGCATTTAGGAGCTAAATTGCTTGCCTGTAAAAAGTATTATCCCTTGTGATTATTCCTACATAATAGTACAATTTCAAGCAGTTTTTACTAGAAATGAGAGGCAATATAGCGCATCTGGGAACATTTTGCAAAAACAGGCTTTAAATTATGGACAATGAATTTAAGGATACGCGTTGGAAGCAGAGATTTCAGAATTTTGAAAAGGCTTTTAAGCTATTGGAAAGCACAATAAGTATTAAAGCCCCATCCATAGCGGAACGCGCCGGCATGACGCAATTTTTTGAAATAACATTTGAACTTTCATGGAAGCTTTTAAAAGATTATCAGGAAGAGGCTGGATTTACAGTGAAAAGCCCGCGCGATACAATTAAACAAGCTTTTCAGGCAGGCTATATTGCAGATGGGCACGGCTGGATTGACGCGCTTGAAAACAGAAACCTGACCGCCCACACTTATAATGAAGAAATTGCGGTTGATGTGGAAAAAAGAATCCGCGATACGTATTATCCCATGATTTTAGACCTTTATAAAGATTTTAAGAAAAAACTGGAAACTGAATGAATCACGGACTAACAAAAAGAGATTTTGAATATATTAAAGAAGCGTTAAAAAAGGCGCCTGAAATTGAAGAAGCGATTGTGTTCGGATCGCGCGCTAAAGGCAACCATAAACGCGGTTCGGATGTGGATTTGGCAATTAAAGGAAAGCATATCAACGTATCAATCGTCGCAAAATTATCTTTTGAGTTAAATGAGGAACTGCCATTGCCCTATTATTTTGATGTTGTCCATTATGAAAACATTTCAGAGACAAAACTGGTTGAGCATATAGATAGGGTTGGGAAATTAGTTTATTCCGCCAAAAACGACCAAAGAGGCGTTACGGATGATACCATAAAAATACGAATGTAACCTGCCCGGGATAAACAGAGCGGGAAAAAAGTAAAAAGTTCGGAAAAACATTTTAGCAACTGCCAATTGCCAACCGCTAATTGCTCCTCGCCCTATTTGCGCTGAATAAAGTAAAGCCCGCCGATAAGCAATATGACACCAATAATCCTTGACGCGCCTAATCTAACGGAAAATACCCCAAAAAAACCAAAATGATCGATAAATATAGACATAACCAGCTGCCCCACTATCGCCGCCGCAAGCATATTTGCAATGCCGATCCTTGGCATTAGGTAAAGCATCGCGCTTACAAAAACCGCGCCCAGAAAGCCCCCACAGTACAGGTGCCAATCCACCGAGAATATCTTCTTAAAATCAGGATAGTTTGCCCTGATCAATGTTAAAAAGATCAAACACGCAAGCAACCCACCTATGTACGACACCAACGTCGCCTGCATAGGATGCGGCATTGAAGTCCCAAGTTTTGCGTTTAACGCGCCCTGAATCGGCAGCAAAGCGCCGACCACAATGGCCAAACCAATTAATATCCAGTTCATAAAACCCCGGTTTAAATAATCATTAAAATATTAAAAAAACGCGCCTTTTTGGTTAAAATTGAATACACAAATTTACAAACAAATTATTATTGCTTTAAATCATGCAACCGTCAATTGAAATTTGATATTTAGCGCGGGAAGAACCAATTTAAATATTTTTTTCGATGTTTGAGAAGGCATGAAGCGCTTTGTTTTTTATTGTCAAAAATATTTTGCGTATTGCATTGACAGAAAGAATCGCGCTTCTTGAAATATGGCTTGACATGAAATTTCAACAGTATATATTGAATGGTTATGACGTATATAAAGGAGGTCAATTATGGAAACCGCAAAATTATTTATAAATGGACGAAGTCAGGCCGTAAGACTTCCCAAATCTTATCGATTTGACGGGACGGAGGTTTATATTAAAAAAACTGCCGAAGGAATGCTCCTGATCCCAAAAAATCAATCTGTTTGGGAGGTTTGGGAGCGAAATCTTCAAAAATATGAAGAACCTTTTATGGAAGACAGAAATCAACCCGCTGACCAACAAAAAAGAGAAAAAATACACTCAAAAGCATAAGGTTTTCAAACTTTCTTAATGAATAAAAGGCTAAAGCCTTAACTCCAACAAACTGAGTTTATAGGAATTTACCCTTTAGGGTTTTATTTCATTGCATCTGAAGAAAACATATACGAACACAATTTTTCGAAAACCTGATTTGTTTGATCATACTTTGTTTTTTAATAATTGATTTATAGACAATGGAAGATGTGATATAAATCAAATAAACATAATAAGGGCACGTAAAGAGGAAATCCTATGAAAAAAATTGGGTTGGGAATCCAGGCTCTGTCAGAATTTAAAACAAAAAACCTCATCTATGTTGACAAGACTGAAATTATCTATAAATTAATAGATGCCGGAAAATATTATTTCCTCTCGCGCCCCAGACGGTTTGGTAAATCACTATTGGTAAACACTTTAAAGGAGTTGTTTGAGGGTAATAAGCCGCTTTTTGAAGAGTGTTGGGTACGAGACAAATGGAATTGGCATGCAACCTCGCCTGTTTTACATTTCAGCTTCGCCAAGATTCAATATAGAGAGTTGGGACTTAAGAGAGCCATTGACGAATATATAACTCAATTGGCTTCAAAGCATAACATCGAACTGCAATCTTCGATTTACTCAGGTAAATTTCTGGAACTTATTGAAAAATTGGGAGAAAAAAATCCTGTCGTTATTCTGATAGATGAATACGATAAACCCATTATTGATCATCTTGAAAGTTCTGAAATGAAACAAGCTTACGAGAATAGAGATATATTAAAAACGTTTTACTCCGGTGTTAAAGATCAAGACAGATATATCCGTTTTCTATTTATCACCGGAGTCTCAAAATTTAGCAGAGTTTCAATTTTTAGCGACCTTAACCATCTTTCCGACATAACAATGCACAATGATTATTCAACAATTGTCGGTTATAGTGAAATTGAGATAAAAAAATATTATCCCGCTTACCTTGAAAAGGTCGCGGAAAAATTGCAACTACCACAGCCAAGCCTGCTAAATAAGATCATGGAATGGTATAACGGTTACTCATGGGACGGTATAAACTTTCTGTACAATCCATATTCACTCCTAAGCCTCTTTGACGCAAAGGTCTTTAAAAATTTCTGGTTTGAAACAGGGACGCCAACATTCCTTATCAAGAAATTAAAAGAGGCCGGCAGCGAGATAAACCAATCAATAAACAAACTGATAAATGAATCGGCCTTCAACAAATATGATATAGATAATATCAATATTACCGCAATAATGTTTCAGACCGGATATCTTACTATTAAGAAAGTTGACAATGATGAGAACAGGTATTTACTTGAGTTTCCTAATAAAGAGGTAAGAGACTCTTTTTTTAACTTTGCGGTCGAACATTACGCAAACAGCACATCCGATGAGATGGAATATATTGTTGATTCGTTGATTGAGGCCCTCAATAACAATGATATGAATTGTTTCATTACAGCGTTAAGTGCCCTTTTTAGCTCTATTACGGCAAAACAGTTGGATAAAGTGAAAGAGTATGAAGGTTTTTATCACTCTATAATATACATAGTATTGAAAATTGTCGGCATTCAAATACAATGTGAAATACAGTCAAACTTTGGCTCAACAGATGCAGTGATAAAAACAGATAAGCGCATTTACATATTTGAGTTTAAAATGGGATCAGCCCAGGCAGCCTTGGATCAGATAAAAAAGAAAAAATATTATGCGCCATACCTCCCTGATAAACGGGAAATCGTTATGGTTGGCTTTTCAATTGATAAGAGAGAAAGAAACCTTGCCGGTTTCCTGTCTGAAACTATTAAAGAAGCGAATCTATGATCAAGACCTCTGACTCTTTTAAACGCGAAGCTGGGCTCGCCAAGGAGAGTAAAACGCTTTTGATTTTCTGGGAATCAACGGGGGGGAGGAGGAGATACAAACCTAACCCATTAACATATTAGCCATTAAGCTGCCGATTACGCATTCCTATTATTACCGCTTTATATTCACTCAACTACCCGCAACATTGCTTATGTCTTTTCCCGCTTCTGCATGGGCACGGCTCATTTCGACCGGTCTTTTGTGTTGAGCGCAAAGTTTTGCCCTCAACAAACTCTTCTATATTTATAAAAGGCTTTAATTCATCAGGTAAATTGTTAATAGCCTCATCAGCAAGTTTTTTGAATTTAGTTAAACCATGAATCTTTCGAATATCTGAAATGTTACTATACGGGCCAAAAGTTAAATATCGATACACAGGCGGCGGATTCTTAAATAAAGGCACAAAGGAGAACGATGGTTATGATCATTGGTATCCGCAAAAACCTGTATAACGGCAACGCTTTAGCGCCAATCCGGCGCGTTCACAAATCTAAGCTTGGGAACGCGCCGTTTTTAATTACCGGCTGTAGTCGCAAACTGCCGGCGGAGCTTTGGGGTCTAATAATCCGTATACTTTAAACGGCATTGAAGTATCATTGGGATCAAAAACAACTTGAGCCGCATCAATTACTTTGAAATCGCCCGGGCCGTTTAAACGCCAAAGGTTGGCAACTTCTTTTGATTGATGTTGGAAACAGTACGCATTAGTATCGCCATGGACAACTAAAACAGGTTTCTCGTATATGAAGGCCATCTTCTCTATTGCGTCGCGGATTCGTTTGTGCCCATCGCATTCCGTCCGGTTTTCTTTTGAGCACTCTTGAGTAACGTCGTTCTCTTCATATATATCAGCTTGAAACACCATTACCAACCCTTTTGCGGATTCAGCGGATTCAAACATTTCTTGCAACCAGATTTCATTTAAGGTATCGCGTATATCAACGGCATCCAGGGCCTGGTTTTCGTCGCTTAACAGGATTTCATCCCTGCCGTTATTGGTTCCAACGAGATGCAGTGTGCCCATAACAAGGTCTTTTATTCTCCACATTGCATTTTCCGGTTGCCCTTCTTGCCGAATCAACCCAGGTATGTCACGTGTCATTTCCAGGCCTGTATTGTTAAAAAATATGTTGCGTATAAATTGCAAACGCTCCATCTCGTCAAAGCGTATCTCCGTTGAATCCCTATCACAATCCGTCCAGTCATTATCGCCCGGAGTGTAAACCGTCCGGTTTGGAATCATGCCGGCTATCAGCCTTTTACTCTTTTCAAATAAATCGTCGGTGCAACTTCCGCCGCCGGCTTTAAAATCACCATAATGCACTAAAACTGACGGATTGACGGCGCGTATAGCTTTTACAATTTCCCCGTTTGGCCAGGTTAAACTAGCCTCTTCATTAGCGTTATACGGCATATCCCCTACCACGGCAAAAACCACTTGATCCTGACGAGTTGAAGCCACATCACGCTCATGCATACTTGCGCACCCTGCGACAATAAAAATTGTCAATATTGTTGCGGCAATGGCTTTTAATCTCCTGTTTAAACTGCAAACAGGAATAGAGCCAAATACATTGGATGATTCATTATGGCCAAAAGGGAGCTCTTCCGGGATTGCCTTGACGTAATCACAGGAGTTATGAGATCCTGTTAAAGTTTCATTATTATTTTTTTTCATTATCAACATCTCCATATTAAAAAGTTTCATATTTATTTAAACGTATCTGTTTTTAAGAGCGTTTACCGCTTTTTTACATGTTTTTGTATATAATATTTCAATTCAGATAACGACATAACAAATATACTATGTTGGCAAATAATATATAAAAACCAGCCCCATATATCAACAAATATTACGACTGAACATATACCATTTTTCAGTCACAATTCAGTCACAATTCAGTCACAAACATTCAAAAAACACAGGGTAGCATAGTTTTCAACGGAAGTTTCCGCAATATAGAAAGATTTGGCAAAGAGGTTTTACTATATGCGGTTGTCTGGATTTGGCGCGCAGAAGAGGATTAATCCTGGGGCGAGGTTGACACCAGGGAGGTTGCTAAACAACGAAAAGATTTGCGCCAAAAGCCTGCGTTTAGGGTCTGATATCAGCTTGCCCGGCTCTTTTCCTGTAATTGACACTGTTTTAAAACCCGCGGCTTTCAATAACAAACGCATTCCATTTAAGCTAAAGCTGTATTTATGATCGCCAAACACATTGCTTGAAACTGGAAAACGCAAATATCTTAAAGTGTCAAGTATCCAGACGCGGTTTACAATCCTGATTATTAACACTCCATTTGGTTTAATACGTTTGCGTAAATTGACCAGCAATGACAATGGATCTTCTATCAAATACAAAGTGTCAAGCATTGTTATCACGTCAAACTTTAAAGAATCAGGCAGGCCGCATATGTCCCTGAACATTGAATGGTTTTTCCTTCTGATTGCCTCCCGGTAAAGTGGCTCGAAGGGCTCAACACCAAATGTTTGAAAATTGCGCGATTTAAATATGTCCAACAGGTGGCCGAAACATGATCCCACGTCAAGGGCGTTTTTATCATTTTCCTTATTGCCGGCAGTCTGTGCTTTGTTGGCGATAAAGTGAAAATAATCCAGTTTTTCATGCCTTAGCCTTTTCTCATTACTCAGGTTTGTGTATGTGGACAGGGTGAAATGCTTGATCATTTGAGGAGATGAATAGTCAAAATCCCGCATGTATGTTTTGCAGCCTCGGCAGCGGTAAACAGGCGTGATCCAATCGCCTTCAATGCTATAGAGCGGCAGGTCGAAGACGCGGGTTGCGGGTGATTTGCATAACCGGCAGACTTCGGGTTGCCGGCTTTTAAGAAAACCGGCAACCTTGTTTCCCATTTCTTTAGCTTCGGAGCCCGCGTCCGGTTCATTAATCATAATCGTTGGCGTTTATTATTCCGCCAAGGTTGGCGTTTTTGGGTATAACTATAACTCCGTTTGGAGAGACGTAAAATTTTTCCCGGTCTTCCTTTTCATTGTATCCAATCTCCATATGCGGAGGAATGTTGACAAATTTATCTATAATCGCCTTTTTGATTTTGGCATACCGGCCAACATTTACGCCTTCCATTAAAATTGATTCCGAGACTTGAGCGTAACTGTTTATCCTGACCATTGGCGAAAGGATAGAGTGGTCAACCTGCCCGCCGCTGACAATGCACCCTTCAGACACCAGAGAATCAGTGGCAATGCCTATACGCCCCTCTTCCTTTCCCGAAAAAACGAATTTAGCCGGAGGCAGAGGCGGGTAGTAACTCCTTATAGGCCAGTTTTCATTATACAGGCTAAATATAGGCGATACATTAATTAAATCCAAACTTGCGTTCCAGTATGCGTCAATGCTTCCCACATCCCTCCAATAACCCCTCTCTTTTTCAGACATTCCCGATATGTTGTTGTCTTTAAAGTTATAGGCGTACACTTTGTTGTTTGTGAACAGTATGGGCAGAATATCTTTGCCGAAGTCATGGGAAGAGTCCATCCTGCTGTCTCTTATTACGCTATCGACAAGCACGTCTGTGTTAAAAATGTAATTCCCCATTGAAACCAGGGCCATTTCCGGATTGCCTGGTATAGTTTTCGGATTATCCGGCTTCTCCTCAAATCCAACAACTTTCCAATCCTCATCAACTTCAATAACGCCAAACTCCTTTGCTTCCTCCACGCTTACAGGTATGGCGGATATTGTGAGGTCAGCCCCCATTTTGTTATGGAAATCCATTTTTTGGCGCACGTCCATTTTATAGATATGATCAGCTCCAAAAACGCAAACACGATCGCAATTTTCATTGTAAATAAGATTCAGGTTTTGGTATACCGCGTCGGCGCTGCCTTTATACCACTCTTCGCCCGTTTTCATCTGCGGAGAGACCGGCTCAATGTAGTGATCCAGAATTGGAGATAACCTCCATGCAAGGGAAAGTTGCCTGTTTAATGAGTCGCACCGGAATTGAGTAAGCACTTTTATTTTGTAAAAACCGGAATTTACAAAATTGCTTAACACGAAATCCATAATTCGATACCTTCCGCCAAACGGCACGGCCGGCTTTGCCCGCTCTTTTGACAAAGGAAACAGCCGTTTGCCTTCGCCTCCCGCCAGTATCATAGTTAATGCGTTATTCATGGTAAGCGCCTCCTTTCAATTCTTGATAAAGTTTTAGGTATTTTGCGGCGGATACATCCCAGGAATGGTCTTCATTCATAGCGTTTATCATTAAAGACCTCCATTGATCCTTATTGCCGCAAAATATATTTACCGCTGTTTTAACTGCATCTAAACATGCCGCGCCGGAGTATTCGGCGAACTTGAACCCATTGGCGTTTTCAGCCCCATTGTTAAACGCTTTTATCGTGTCGGACAAGCCCCCCGTATCTCTAACAATAGGAATTGTCCCATATTTTAGGCTGTAAAGCTGGTTCATGCCGCACGGTTCAAATTTAGAAGGCATAAGAAACATGTCGGCCCCGGCTTCAACCTTATGCGCCAACGTATTGTCAAACACTGTTTTAACCGCAAATTTATCCTTGTAAATGGATGCCGCGTTGTTAAAAAATGAATGGTACTCTTTATTTCCCACTCCAACCAGGCACATCTGTATATCAAGCTCCATTAATTGTCCCATTATCTCCTCAATAAGGTCAAAACCTTTTTGAGCGTCAAGCCGCGAAATAATGCCGATAAGCGGAGTTCCCTCGCTATATTTAAGGCCGAATATCTCAAGCAACTCCTTTTTGCAGGCCTCCTTGCCGGTTAGATCGTTAACGGAATATTGTCGGGCAATATTTATGTCCTTTGCCGGATTCCACTCCTCGTCGTCTATGCCGTTTGTAATGCCGCCCAATTTTAGGTTATGATCTCTAAAGAAAAAGTTAAGGCCGCAGCCAAACTCTTCTGTTTGTATCTCTTTTGCGTATGTCTCGCTTACAGTTGTTATTCTATCAGCAAAAGCCGCGCCGCATTTTAAAAGGTTTATCTTCCCGTAAAATTCAGCGTATTCAGGGACAAACGCATCCTGCGAAAGCCCCATTAAATCCAGATAGCGTGAATCAAATATTCCCTGAAACGCGGCGTTATGTATTGTAAACAGAGTTGACGTATTTTTAAAAAAATCATCCACCTTGCCCCCGTTTTTAATATAAGCGGGAATCAGCCCTGTTTGCCAGTCGCTGCAGTGTATTATGTCCGGCGATACGCCCAAAGCTTTTAAAAGCTGAAAGCCGGCTTTTGAAAAGAAAGCGAACCTTTCGGCATTGTCCGGGTAATCAACCCCGTTCTCTACATAAAAACCGTCTCTGTAAAAATAATCATCATTATTTATAAAATAGACCGGTATATCGTCGTCTATTTTAGTCTGGTATATTTCAGCCCTCTTATTGTCGCCCGCAATTGAGACCGATATGTTATAATCCAGAAGCTTGAGATCAAATTTTGCCACATCCACACATTTATATTTAGGCGCGATTACTAAGCAAAGCCCGCCTAATCTCTTTATAGCTTTAGGCAAAGCCCCAACAATATCTCCCAATCCCCCGGTTTTGGCAAACGGAGCAACTTCTGATGACACAAATGCAATTTTCATTATAAAAAGGCGTTTTACAACATGATTTCAGCTATTTTATTCTCAAAAGTAAACCACTTTAAATAAAAAAGCGCCGGAAAGATCAATTGTTCACTCTTTACTTTATTTAAAAGAGCCCTATTTTTCCGGGGTTAAAAGCATGGCAATCGGTTAAATTGAAAAAATATAATTATACCACAAAAAATGAATTAGTCTTTTTAAAAGCGTTAAAACATAAGCTTTAAGGACTGACCGCATTTTCGTGAAATAGCGGCAGCTCCCGTTTTATACCAATTTCCCCCTGTTTATAAGGGAATCGCGGTTGACAATAGAGGCTATTAATTATAATTTGACAGTAATCCATACCTTTGGTTAAAATTTACTTAACCGTAGCGCGCCTCCTTATTTTTCGGCGGGTTTCTGTTTAAATTCCATAGAATAGACAACATAAGATACAAAGAAGAAAGGTTTTACGTTTTATGCGCAGATATTTATTAAATTTATTGTTATTAGCGGCCTTAATAACAATATTATCTCCATTCCGAGCCGCGCCTGCCAAACCAGTGGTAGACGCTGATCAAAAAGACTTTGTTATCATATTGGGAATACAAAAGGCGATAGACTTTTTTTACCGGATGGATAGCGATTTGTCCTTAAAGAGCTTTGATAATCTTATCAATGAATATCCCGGCGACCCATTGTTGTATTTAATGAAAGGCGGTATCTGCCTGGAAATGCTTCGGTTTTATAAAGACACCGGCGGCCCTGAAATTCGTAAACTGGAGAGCGAAGCTTTTAATTTGTCCAAAAACGTGGTTGAGCTTGCGAAAAAACGGTTAAAAAAAGACCCGGACGAGGTGAACTCTCTATATTTTTTAGGCGCCGCGCATGGCAACATGGGCAGGCTGCACATGCTTAAGGGCAGTTGGCTGAAAGGGTTTTGGTCCGGCAAAAAGGGTTTTAAGCTGTGCGAAAAAGTGGTGAAAAAAGACCCGGATTTTCACGACGCATATCTGGGCCTGGGCATTTTCCACTATTTTGCCGCCACTGCGCCGAAGTTTATAAAACCCCTCTCTTTCCTTCTGGGTATGTCAGGCAATAAAAACCAGGGCATTAGCGAATTACAGATTGTTAAAGATAAAAGCCCGCTTTTAGCCGTGGAAGCCAGGCGCATATTGCAAAGAATTTATTGGAATGAAAATGATTGGGAAAAGTTTTATACAGGCTCTAAATGGCTCGTGGATGAGTACCCGGAGAACATAAACTTCCAAACTCACTTCATCTATGCGCTGGCCCGCATGAACATGATTGCCCAGGCGGAGACGCAACTGGAGAAGGTAAATGGATTGATTAACAACAATCCTGACAATTTGCCGGTAGGCATGCGAATAAGGTATTTAAAATACGCGGGATTTGTAAATTTCCTGGTTAGCGAATATTCGCTTGCCGTAAATTTATACCAGAACTCCATAAAATTATCAGCCTCGGTTTCACCCGATGAACGGGTTTGGGCGGAAGATTATTATTTTCTGGCCGCTTCGTTCGCTAAACTTGGCCAAAAGAAAGACGCCTTAAAGTATTTAAAAAAGGCGATTAATAGCGGATGGAAAAAAGAGCAAATCATCGGTCGACCGGAGTGGGAGCCGTACATAGCCGACGCTGAATTCAAAAGAATAACAGGCACTTAGAAGCCGCGTTTTAACAATATATTTTTAAAAATATTACCACCTTCAAGGATAAATAGCGCGCGCAAAGCCCAAAATCTGCAATAAATTTGCAAATACCTCTAAAAAGTATTATTTTATTAAACTTTTGATCCACTATTGTTTAATACTAAATAAATTTTGAGAAGAAATTACAATGCAAATATCTGCAAAATGTTTGTTGGGCGATTGCGCGAATGAATTGAAAACCCTGGACGACAACTCCGTAGACCTCATCTTTACCTCTCCCCCATACGCCGATCAACGGAAAAAGACATATGGCGGCGTTCATGCGGATAAATATGTAGAGTGGTTTTTACCGATATCACAAGAACTGTTAAGAGTTCAGAAAACCACCGGCACGTTTGTTCTAAACATAAAAGAGCGCGTGGCAAACGGCGAGCGGCACACATATGTGCTGGAGCTTATTATTGAAATGCGAAAACAGGGGTGGCTTTGGACGGAAGAGTTTATTTGGCATAAAAAGAATTGTTACCCGGGAAAATGGCCAAACCGTTTTAGGGACTCCTGGGAACGACTTCTGCAATTTAACAAAAACAAGAAATTTAATATGCATCAGGAGACGGTGATGGTTCCAATGGGCGATTGGGCAAAGCCCAGGCTGAAGAATCTAAGTAAAACCGACCGCGAACGCGACGAGTCAAAAGCTGAAAGCGGATTTGGCAAAAACGTGTCCAACTGGTCGGGCAGGGATATGGCCTACCCCACAAACGTGATACACATGGCCACCGAATGCAATAATAAAAACCATAGCGCGGCGTTTCCCGTCTCGTTGCCCGAATGGTTTATTAAGCTCTTCACAATTGAGCATGATGTCGTGCTGGATCCTTTTATGGGTTCAGGCGCGACTCTCAAAGCCGCCCAAAAGCTAAAACGAAACTCTATCGGGGTTGAAATTGAGCAAAAATACTACGATATGGTTACAAGTGAACTAAGCCATGAACAAGGCTATCTGTTTTAATGTAAACCGCTAAAATAAAATCTAATAAAATCATTTGACTTATATGTTATAATTGGCGTTTTACATAAATTAAGAGATCTTAGAATCCACAAAAATTTTACAAAGAAATATTAACTATGCAAAAAGAGAGCGAAAATCAATCATCCGCAAAAAGCGAAGTCTTCTCTGACGAACACCCACTAAGGGTGGAGATGAAATATCATTTACAAAAGACCCAGGGGCTTGGCCTGAAAGGGGTTGTTACAATTAAAGACGCGGTTAATCTTAAACTCTTTCCGCACGTCTATAAGGCCCTGGCCCTGGCTGTGAGAGACAGGATTATGGACAACTGGATCGCCACAAACCAGCAGTACAAAAACGGCAACGTAAAGCAGTTGTTCTATTTATCTGCCGAATATTTAACAGGCAGGTTTTTAGGGAACAATCTTATTAACCTCGGCGCAGACAAAGAAGTCGCCGGCCTGATTGAATCGCTGGGTTTAAGTTTGAACGAAATTGAAGATATTGAGATGGACGCCGGGCTCGGCAACGGCGGTTTGGGCAGGCTGGCCGCATGTTATCTTGACTCAATGGCCACTCAGCAATTGCCCGGCCATGGTTATGGCCTTCGTTACGATTACGGCATATTCCGTCAGGAGATATTGGACGGCTATCAGGTTGAACACCCTGACCAGTGGCTGCAACATGGAAACCCATGGGAGATAAAACGCCGGGAAGACACCGTTATGGTCAGGTTCGGGGGGCGCATTTGCAGAGACAACATCCTGCGCGGCAAGGAGAAGACCGGGCTTAAGGACTTTGAAGAGGTTGCCGCGGTTCCGTTTGATACCCCAATTATCGGCTATCGAAACGGCACCGTCAACACGCTGCGGTTATGGAGCACTTCAGTGCCTGATTACAACAGCTTTAACATCAGCGCGTTTGATGTGGGCGATTACGAAAACGCGCTCAAAAACGTTATAAGCCACGACGACCTGACAATGGTGGCAATTTTGTATCCCAATGATAATCATGACCCGGGAAAACGTTTGCGTCTGAAACAACAATACATTCTGGTTTCGGCAAGCACGCAGGATATTTTTAGGACTTACAAAAAGAGGCATAATAACTTTGACTCTTTCCATGAAACCGCCGCGATACAGATTAACGACACCCACCCTTCGCTCGTGGTGACCGAGTTAATGCGATTGCTGGTGGATGAAGAGGGCGTGGCATGGGACAAAGCATGGGATATCACTGTAAAAACCTGCGCTTACACAAACCACACAATTATGCGCGAGGCCCTGGAGGAGTGGGATTGCCATATGATGAAAGAGCTTATCCCGCGAAACTACGAGATTATCGAGATAATAAACCACGATTTCTGCAAAGACATATGGGATCGTTATTCAGGCAATATGGACCATGTGCGAAACATGTCTATTATTGAAAACGGCAAGGTAAGAATGGCGAATCTCGCGGTAGCCGGCAGCCATTCGGTAAACGGAGTGGCAGAATTGCATACACGGATACTTAAAGAAGAGACTCTCCACGATTTTCACGATATGTTTCCCGGCAAACTGAATAACAAAACAAACGGAATTACGCCAAGAAGATGGCTGCTTAAGCCAAACCCCGAACTTGCGGGTTTAATTACCGGCAAAATAGGCGACAAATGGATTACCGACCTGTTTGAGTTGAAAAAACTGGAGGAGTTCGCAAACGACTCCGCCTTTCTAACCCAACTTATGGAGATTAAACGCAGAAATAAAGAGAAACTCAGGGATTACATATACAAAAACAACCCTGTAAAGGACGCTAAAGGAAAGGTTACAGGCCTGATTGAAATTGACGTTGACTCAATTTTTGACGTTCAGGCAAAAAGATTGCATGAATACAAACGGCAATTGATGAACGCTCTCTATATCCTGATGTTGTATAACGAATTAAAAAGCGATCCCGGCAAGGCAGTTGCGCCTAGAACTTTTATGTTTGCGGCTAAATCAGCGCCGGGTTACCATCAGGCCAAATCGATTATTAAGTTTATCAACATCCTGGCGCGCGTTATTAACAACGACAACGATGTTAACGACAAAATAAAAGTTGTGTTTCTGGAAAATTACAACGTCTCGCTGGCTGAAAAATTGCTTATTGCGGCGGATGTAAGCGAACAGATCTCAACTGCGGGATTTGAAGCGTCAGGAACAGGCAATATGAAGCTTGCGTTAAACGGAGCTTTGACAATAGGCACTATGGACGGAGCTAATGTTGAAATGTCCGAGGAGATTGGCCTTGAAAATATGTTTATATTTGGATTAACGGTAGACGACGTCAAACATCTCCGCCAAACCGGATACGACCCTATGGACATTTGCGACAACAACGAAAACGTTCGCAAAGTTATTGATCAACTATCTTCAAACGAGTTAACCGACATCCCTGAAGAACGCGGCATTCTACAAGACTTAGCCGAATCCCTGGCAAGGCACGACGCCTATTTCACGTTAAAGGATTTATTGCCTTTTAAAGATACACAAGAACAAGTTGCCGCGCTTTACAACAACAAAGAGGCCTGGGCTAAAATGGCCCTCCTAAATATTGCGCGAATGGGCAAATTCTCAAGCGACAGGTCTATCCTGCAGTACAATGATGATATATGGAAACTTAAGAAAACGCCGGTAGGGGAAAAAAGTTAATTGGTAATTAGGTATTGGGGGTTGGTAAAGAGCAGGAAAGCATAAGCGGTTGGTCGCAACTTTGAGCGCTGACACAAGCGGCATCCTCTCTAAAAAGCAATGGGCAACACACATCCCCTCCCTTGATGGGAGGGGTTAGTGGAGGATGATAAAATAGTTCCATTTGCGCTTATAATGAAAAACTATTCACACTAAAAACTGAATGGTTGAAGTAATGTAAATAACGTTTTTGAATTACAGCGCAACAATCCTTAATTCAATGACATCCCCTCTAAAAAGAGGGTGTGTTAATTCGCTTTCCAAACCCCTAATCAAGCTCCAGGGCTTTTCTCCTGAGGTCTTCGGCGTTTAAAAGGATCTGTTTTTTACGCTCCGCTATTGACGGCAAGTCCAACTCGTCCAGTTGGTAGTGGAAATCGTGCTTGTCTTCAAGCTTGCCCGGATAAAGAATCTCCGATATAAAGTCAAACGGGAACACCTCGTAAAGAGGCGGCTTGATCTTTTCGAAATTTATCGCCCTTTTTAATACCAGCCTTCCATCCTCATCCTTTTTCTCAACAGTAATCTTTCGCGTTCCGTAATGCGTAAACGGCACGGACACCGGACTTTCACCTATATACTTGTCATCAAGATAAACAGATGCGTTCGAAGGCGTAGACTCAATATTAATCGTCCTTGTAACGCAACCGGACGCAACCGTAATTAAACCCGCCATTATTAAAAAGAACGCAAAATTTGTTTTTTTCATTATCAACTTTATATGATATTATCGTAAATGTAATTTAACACAGCCTCGCACAAGGCACAGCCCTAATCTTGCTCACAACTCTTAATGCTGGAACAAGTAACAGCTAGCAACCTCCCCTCTAAAAAGAGGGGAACGAGGGGTGTGTAAATTTGCTTTCCAGCCCACTTAAACGGCACAGCTTCGCCTCTTTCGTTTTTAAATCTCCATAATCTCCGCATCCATCGTATTCAGGTCTAAAATAGCCACAGAACACGTCCCGTTCACCCATCCCCCGCATTCGCCGGGATTTATAATTAATGGGCCGTCTTTTTTAATTTCAGCCGCGTGAGTGTGTCCGTAAACAACAACGTCGCTTTTATCCCTCAACCCCGCATCAAGCCCTTCAATAGCATGCACAATTGTAATCTTCTTATTATTTAGCTCAATAGAGTATGGACCTTCAAAGATCTCACTGCATAAATTCTTAATCCCGATCTTTTCACCATCATTGTTTCCAAAGATGCCCGTCAAAGGCGCATCCGCCTTTAACAACTCCTTAACGCTAAAAGGCGCCACATAATCACCCGCGTGAATTATACGCTCAACATTTGCGTCGTTAAACAACCTGACAGCCGCCTTTACAACAGGCACATTATCGTGCGAGTCTGAGATTAAACCTATTTTCATAAAAAAAAATAGGCGCCCCGGCCAAAGCCGAGACGCCATTTTAGTTAAGGCGTTGGAAATTTCGAGTAAAAAAAAACTCAAAACCAAAAAATGGCGGAGAGGCCGGGATTCGAACCCGGGGTCCCGCCTAAAACGAGACAATGAGTTAGCAACCCACCGCTTTAAGCCGCTCAGCCACCTCTCCATTTACATATATCAAATAAAACGCAAACTACAACTTAACAATCAAGTTTCCTTGCGGTCGCCCAAAACTCGCCAAAAATGGCGGAGGGAGTAGGATTCGAACCCACGGTCCCGATCCCTCGGGACAACAGTTTTCAAGACTGCCGCCATCGTCCACTCGGCCATCCCTCCAAAGTGTCGACCACAAAAAACAAAAGCTGAAACCACCCGGTTTCAACATAAAATTTAGGATTTAACTCTTTATTTAACTCATTACATTGAGTCTATCTTGCAAACCTCGTCTAAAACTTTTCTGGAAACAAAGATCTCCGACTTCATTTGAGTCGCCAAAACAATAGCGTCGCTGGGTCTTGCGTCGATCTCAAACTTCGAACCGTTTTGCTTTAACGCAATAGTCGCGTAAAAAGTGTTGTTCTTAAGGTCGTTTATTGTAATGCGCTCAACGCCAATGTCAAGGCCATTTATAATATTTCCCATCAAGTCATGAGTAAGAGGCCGTGGAGTGGGAATATTCTTTACCGCCCTATCAATAGCCCAGGCTTCCTGTATGCCGATTACAATAGGAAAGTTACGATCACCGTCCTTCTCCTTAAGCACAATGATCTGATGGTCGCTATTCTCCGATATCATAATCCGTGACAAAACCATATGAACCAAATCATCAACGCCTTTAAAACTCATAATCGCCTTTTTGTAAAAATCAATAGTCTTTAAAACTATCCAATATTCCCGTTGGTTTCAGATAGTTCAAATTCTAACACATGAGGGAAAAAGAAGTCAATTTCTTTTTCCCTCGCCATGTTACGGCAGCACAACGCCTTACGCATATCCCAAATATCCGCTAAATTTTTAAAATTTCAGGAGTAAATAGCGGTTTTTGGCTCTTACATCCATCTTAATCGCGATATCCATAAACTTTATTTTCAATGCATGGAACCAAAACATCTTAAAATTTAGATCCATTCAATTTTTACTATACCTTCAACGCTTTTAAATTCAGGATCGCCGGTTACTATTGACGCCCCTTCTTTTACAGCGGTATAAACCGCAAACGAATCAGCGTATGAGAGAGGGAATTGGCTCTTTATTTTTGCGGATTCAACAACATGATTAAAATCATTGGCGATAAAAGCTATAGGAAGCATAAGAAATGTATTCCAGAATGTATTAAAATCAGCAGTGAGGTTTCGTTTTTTAACGATGTAATATATTTCGCCGGCGTTAATTTGGTTCATAACAAGTCTGTTTTTGCCGATTTTTGCTTTGTTTAAAAGCTCAAGCACGAAATGATAATTATCTTCTTTTTTTAGCAGAGCCAGTATTGCGAATGAGTCCAGCAGTTTTGTTTTGTTCATGCTTACGCTCCTTGTTACGTTCATCTATAAGCGCGCCGGTAAGAGATTCCCGGCAATTTTCGAATATACCGCAGAGATATTCAATAGGCTCTTCAGGCAAAGGACGGATTTCTATATGGTCTTTTACAGTCTCAATCATTACCTTGGCGCCCGGCTTTATCCCTAGCCTCTCTCTCTCTTTCTTTGGTATGACGACCTGACCTTTTATGGATGTTGTTACAATAACCATAAGTAAAACCTTCAGATAAAAGTAAAACCAGAAAATAAAAGTGTAACATATATTTACAAAGCAGTCAAATTACAGTATGTTTCTCTGTAATTGACGCAGTTGTTTGACTGCCACTCAATGTTTTAAACGTCAAGCTAAAAGACGCGAAATAGCTCGAAAAATTAAAACAACAGCTATTAACATCAGATTTTAAATTGTTTTATCTGTAAGTATTTGGTAACTTTAAACTTAAATCTTTAATCAGGAAGTTTGTCGTAACTGGTCTTAACGTTAAATATATCAAATCCAAGGCAAGGCAAGGACATAAATAATCTATATTAATTTATGGTTATATATGCAATAACAATAAAAGAGGGGATGCAATGAAAATAAAGGAACAGGCAATTGAAGAGTTAGAGGGTATGAGTCCTCTTGATCTGATGAGAGTCTATGATATGATACTTTCAATTAAAAGCAAAACGCCGGAGCATAAGGAAAGAGAAGATAATCCCGCTTATCTAAGGGTAAGGAATGCGCTAAAACAATGCAAAGGATCTATAAGCGATGAAATATTATCTGAAAGGGAAGATAGAATATGAACTTGTTTTTTGACACTTCCGCTCTTGTAAAATTTTTCCACGATGAAGAAGGCTCGGAAACCGTCACAAAGTTAATAACAGATTAAGAAAATAAGATTTGGCTTTTGTTGTAGCAGATCAGAATCTTTGCAAAGTTGCGCAACTTATTGGGTTTAAAACCATAAACCCTTTGATGCCCGGCGACACAACGACTTAAGGTAAGATATTATCAAATTGTTTGTGAGACTACGGAAATTTTCCATGCATTCCAATCACTTAACCAAATCAATTCACGATGTAGTATAGCCGCGCCCACTCGCCTTAACATTTGAGGGAGTTATTTACATTAATCAACAAGACCTTGTCCAAGGCGACCGATTTCGTTAATTTACACTTTCTCAAATAAAAAAACGCGGCTACAACCTTGATATTACATGGTTAAAGGATGAAGGATGAAGGGCTTGAAAACACAAACTCCCTCCCCAAACCGCAGGTATTGGCGAGCGACGCCATAACCGAGCTGAATGCGTGTGTTGATGAATTACAGGAGATATTGACTTTAATTGATACGGAGGGGCAAAGTGAGAAAAAGAGCAGTTCCAATTAACAGAGAGCGGAGTTTAATATGACTAAGGACGCTAATAAAATAATAAAACCATGTGGAACAAATATTTTCGACCGGGTTGTTTCAATACTTGAACAGGCCCGGTCAAATGTTGTCAGGGCTGTTAATGGCAACATGGTAATTGCCTACTGGCTAATAGGGCGTGAAATTGTTGATGAGATTCAACAGGGTAAAGGCAGGGCCGAATATGGCAAACAGGTTATCGGGAAATTGTCAAAAAAATTAACCGATAAGTACGGCAGAGGTTTTTCTACCACGAATTTACGTTATTTCAGAAATTTTTATACCGCTTATACGGAACGTTCTCCGGAGATCCGCCACATTGGATGTGGCGAATTGGATAAGAAGGAAAAATGCCACACCCAAAGTGGCATATTGAATGATATGTCACTTGCGGTCGGCAAAAAAGAGGCTGATTTAGGGTTTTCACCCAAGCTTGGATTGGATGGTCTCATTATAGAATCTTAATGAGGATAGAAAATCGCAATGAACGCTTGTTTTACGAAATTGAGTCGGAAAAAGAGAATTGGGAGGTTAATCACCTTCAACGCCAGATTCACACACTCCTTTTTGCAAGATTGTTAAAAAGCAATGATAAAGCAAGCGTTATAAAATTAGCCGGAGAGGGACATACCGTATCCAAACCATCTGACAGTATCAAGAATCCATATATACTGGATTTCCTGGGATTGCCGGAATCGGCAATAGTGCGCGAATCCGATATAGAAAAAGCAATTATTGACAATATACAATCCTTTCTACTTGAACTGGGCAAAGGCTTTGCGTTTGTCGCCCGTCAAAAACGGATCTCTACTGAAACAAAAGAGTTTTATATAGATCTGGTCTTTTACAACTACCACCTGAAATGCTTTGTTCTGGTTGATTTGAAAACCGGCGAATTGACACATCAGGATGTGGGCCAGATGGATATGTATATGCGCATGTTTGACGACCTGCAAAAAGTCGAGGATGACAACCCGACTGTGGGCCTTATTCTTTGCACTGAAAAAGATAAAGCCATTGTAAAGTACTCAATACTAAACGAAAACAAACAGCTTTTTGCTTCCAAATACATGTTGTATCTGCCAAGTGAAGAAGAACTGGCAAGGGAGCTGGAAAGGGAAAAACGGTTGATTGAGATGGAAAGGGAATGTGAAGAAGGCGTTGGGCAGGAGAAGGAAGAATAATGAGTGATATACTCCCAAAAGGATAGCCTTTGTCTTTACGTTCATCCATATCGACACTTCCGCAATATGGATGGATGTGTAATGCAGGAAAAACAGGATTTTTACTCCATCGTTACCAACCTCAAGCCCTAATCGCCACACACCTCTCACTTTATAAAACCAACAAACAGGAATCAACACTATCTATCTTTCTTTCTTCACGCCGGAATCAAGTATCCAGAAACCAGTAAACTACCAGCCCCACCTCTAAAAAGAGGTGATTGATGGGTGTGTATTGAGAATAGGACAAGAGGTGTGTGAACACTTACAACGAAACCAACCTCGTAACCAAGCCCCTACTTGGCTACGTCAAATGCCCGAAGCCCCTGCTTCGCGTTGTATTACAATCTCAAAAATCCCAGATCTTTACTGCGGTTTCCGCTTTTTGCTTTTTGCCAACTGCAAACTGCAAACTGCCAATTGCAAACTGCTTTTTTAATTCTCATCTTCGTGGGCCTATTTCGACCTTAAAAATAAAAAAACTTTTTTTGCTCTTTTTCGTCTAAAAAATCTCAACCCCTCTTAGACTGTAAGCCCTGTACATACACACCTTATTGCCTATAACCGACTATGCGGTAGTATAAGCTGTTTTACATCAAAAACCGCAAACCATTACAAGGCACCATTACAAAATGTAATGGTTTTGCCATGAAAAAAGGCTAAAATACCACTCTATGAACGTAGGCGACACTTTGGTTGACATACAAAAATCAAAATGCTACAATTCCAACCATCAGTTTTGGAACAAAAAGACATATTAAACAAGCATTGGTAGGCTTTATAAATAGCTCACAAATATAAGGCATAGACTAACTACTGTTTATAAATAACATCCTGTATAGGTATGTTATCTATAAGTGATTTGCCGTATTTTATATCTAAATCCCAGAATATTATAAAATTTAATAAAACTTGCGGGAGACGAACAGAAATTGTTCATCTCTTTAGTTGTAGGGTTCTGTGATTTTCCGCACTTTTATGATTATTCAGATACATATATGACAAAAGAACACGACCTATTTATCCAACGTTTTTTGAATGAATTAGAAGAGAATAACGTCGCTATATTTGCAGGCGCGGGGTTATCTTCATCTGCAGGTTACGTAAACTGGAAAGAGTTGATTAGACCTCTCGCTGATGAATTAGAGCTTGATGTTGATGAAGAGCATGACTTAGTTGGCGTTGCTCAATATTATCTCAATGATAATGGTAGAAATAGAATTAGCCAGCAATTAATGAACAATATTGCAACAGCCAAAGAGCCGACCAAGAACCATGATGTTTTATCTCGATTGCCCATAAAAACATTTTGGACGACAAACTATGATAAATTGATCGAAAAGTCATTAGAAAAATCAGGAAAGATTGTTGACGTAAAATATACAAATAACCATTTAGCATTGACGAAACAAAAGAGAAATGCAATTGTATATAAAATGCATGGAGATATCGATCATCCTGATTCTGCTATATTAACAAAAGATGATTATGAGAAATACGCTTTAAAAAAGGCACCATACATAACAGCATTGTCAGGAGACCTTGTATCTAAGACATTTCTATTCATTGGCTTTAGCTTTACTGATCCGAATCTTGATTACATTATGGCTAGAGTCAGGGTTTATTTTGAAGAGCATCAGCGTCAACATTACTGTATTTTCAAAAGGTGTCATGTTGATGATTACGATAATGAAGCGCAATTTAGCAATGCTGTTACAAGACAAGACTTACTTATAAAAGATCTTGCGCGTTTCCAAATGAAAACGCTTCTTGTAGACAAATATTCCGATATTACGGATATCCTTTGTAAGGTTGAACGGGGTTATAACAGGCGAACAGTTTTCTTATCTGGGAGTGCCCACGATTTCGGTCAATGGGCGCAATCAGAAGTCGAAACATTTTTGTACAAATTAGGCGCCACTTTGATAGCAAATAATTATAAAATATCTTCAGGGATTGGACTTGGCATTGGGAATGCCTTTATTACAGGTGCTATACAATCTATTTACGGATATAACAATGGGCATGTTAATGATTATCTCAATATGAAACCATTTCCTCAATATATTGAAGATCCTCAATTAAGGGAAAAAACCTGGACGAAATATAGATACGAAATAATTGGTTCTGCCGGAATTGCTTTGTTTTTTATGGGAAACAAGTTGCTTGAAGGAGATGTGGTTTTATCAGACGGAATGAAAGAAGAGTTCAACATCGCTCAAGAATTAGGTTTAGCAATAATCCCAATAGGCTGTAGCGGGTTTATGGCAAAAGATATCTGGGAAGAGGTAATGGTAGAAGTTTCAAAATATTATGACGTGTCCAATAAACAGTTAATAGCAGCGGTTAACGAACTTGGCAAAAATGTAGAAAAACCAGATCATCTAATTTCAAAAGTCATTCATATAATTAACCTAATATCAAAAGAGTGAAATATGGTTAGACGTGTATTTTACAGTTTTCACTACAAGCCAGACGTGATGCGTGTTTCGCAGGTGCGTAATATCGGTGCTTTAGAGGCAAATAGGCCTGCAACCGACAATGACTGGGAAACAGTCACAAGCGGTAAAGACTCAGCTATAAAAAGATGGATCACCCAACAAATGAAAGGTCGCTCCTGTACAGTTGTCCTTGTTGGTGAAGATACGGCAGACCGAAAATGGATAAACCATGAAATAATCAAATCATGGGATGAAGGTATGGGTGTGGTTGGTGTACGCATACATGGGCTAAAGAATATTGAGGGTTACATAGCAAATAAAGGTGAAAACCCTTTTGACTATATTGGTTATGGTAATACCGGGGAGAAATTATCCTGCATTGTTAAGTGTTACAACCCCGTTGGAACAAATAGTAAAGACCGTTATTCTTGGATAGCACGACACTTAGAGAATGCCGTTGAAGAAGCCATCAAAATAAGAAGCGAAAACTAACGATAAAAGCCCTAACAAAGTCATAAACTTGACTTCCGTAAAGCGCCATCTTTGTTTTTGCTACACTTCAAAAAAAACGACACTTTGCTTCAGCTGGTTATGGCAAACATTAGTCAACCAAACAGATAGTAAATTTTATGAAATTAGTCTTTATGGAAGATGCAAATAAATTCTTTCCTATGAAAGGAACTATGAATATTTTTACACTGATTGTAGATGTGTCCAATTCAAATGCTTCAATTTTAAATCCAATCTTTTCTGTATTAGAAAAATCATTTACTCAAAGAATAGTATATATAAGCAGGCACATAGATGTGGGGCTAATGGCATCCTGCTCACTAATAATAATTTAATGGGGAATAAAATGAGCAAAAAAAAAGAAACGCCAAGCAAAGAGAAACAAAATACTATCAGTACTGAAGGTCAAATACTTAACCTCAACGGCTTTATATTGATGCCTTACAATTTAGGTGATAGTGTGAACCCAAAAGAAAAAACAAAATTTTCTGACAAATGGCAAACAAATTTTTACTATTTACTTATATTTGCAATAAATGATGCATTTTATCAAAACTTTATTAACAAAATAATTAGAAATTATAAACCTATTAAACTTGAAAGAGCAGACACAGGGGCAGGTTTATCCGTTGATTTATTAGATAACGTTTTGAGAAAAATTGATAATTCTCATTTTTGTATTGCAGATTTATCAATATCAAATCTAAATGTTTCTATGGAAATTGGATATGCTTTAGCAAAAACAAAACCAGTTATACAAGTTAATCAGATTGGATTACCTTTAAAGGATGGCGAAGAAAAAAAACAATCTGTAAGCAACTTTAGTGACTTAATTGGGAGGCTTAATTATCCTGTTGGTTCATGCGCAATTTCTGCTTCATCAATTTGGGGCAAACTGTGTAATGAATTTGAAAAACATAGAAATTCATTTTCATCAATAGTTCCTTTTTTTGAAAAGACTTCTAACAAGCTTGTCCCTTTTGGTAATAAAGACGACAGGAAATATTTTCATACATTTCTAGGTGCATGGATAAAAGAACATACACAAATTAGCGATACAGATATTGCAGAATTTGAAAAACATTATGAAGAAAACTTTGTAAGAAAACTGTACCCGGCTGTTTGCCCGGTTTGGGGCAAACTTGATCCTAGTGGTACGGAGGTAGAGTATAGTAGCACGGTGTTTTCTTCGAGAGAAGAAGCTAATTTTTCTACAATATTTTCAAATGCAAAGAGGAAAATTAGAATATTGACAACAAATTTACAAGGGTTGGTTGAATATCTTCCGAATATTAGAGAAGCTCAAAAAAACAAATCTAACTTTTCGGTTGAAATCCTTACATTAGATCCTGAAAGTGAATTTGTAAATGCAAGAGGAGCTTTAGTAGGAAGAGAAATTGCAGAATTTAGAAAAGAAATGAAAGAAAGCTTATCAAATTTTATTAAAACGTTAAATCTAAAAGACACGAATGAAACATTAGGTAATAAAGTATTCATTAGAATATACAGAGAGTTTCCTACTCAAATTACATATATAGTAGATGATTATATTTATTTTTCTGTAGTTTCAGTTAATCATCAAAGTAGAAACAATATTGTATTTAAAATTGAAAAAGGACGTAGAGGTGCTGAAAATTCATTTTATCAGCACTGGGATACTATTTGGGCAAGAGCCAACGAACCACGATTCTCAGATTAGGCGCGGGAAGCTTAGGTAGACCAGACGTAATAGCTACAGGCTTCGCCATATTTCTAGCTTCCCATTTCAACCAAACGTTCATTCCCACCAAGCACGGCTTTCCAATCATCTTGTTCAGAAGGCCTTCGCAGCTTGAGACCTCGGTGTGGTTGTTAGTATCCTATAATGATGTGGGCTTGTGCCAAATCTTAACAGTCAGTCAGAGTATCGCAATGTTAACACCTTTTCGAATAGCAAATTCTTTGATAGCAACAAAAATTTTACTCGAAAAATTATGGGGTAGACTTCTGTAAATATCAGGGAAAGCCTAGGTCAACGCAAGGGGTCAAATCTCCTTTTGACCGCATTACTTAAATCTTAATTACTTTTAAACGTAAGCAAAACAACCTTGCAGTTTCATTTTTTCCATGAGCACAAAGCTGGAGCAGTCAGTAAAAGAAAAAATCTGGCATAGTCGGACAGGAAAAGTTTTAGCCTGTGTTTTTTAATAAGGGCACGGAAAGAAATACCAATTTATTTCTTTCCGTGCCCTAAATTTAAAAGTTAAATGGGCAAGTTAAGTTTAATCACCTCCTCGTGGGATGTTGAAAAGGATTATTTGTATTGAATTACTTTAAGAAACAGGTTTGACTCCGAACTCAATTTGCATATACAATAAAGGTTTGCATTACGAATAGGATGAGAATAGGCGAAAGGCGAATAATGGTGTAGATTTTGAAATTGCGTACAATTTTGAATTGGATACTGCGCTTGAACAATTGATGATCGATATGATTATGGCGAAGACCGATGGATAGCATTGGGCTACATAGGAAATATCTTATATGTATTAATTTATACATTTCGCGCAGATATAATCTGGATTATAAGTTTGCGTAAAGCCAATAATCATGAAAGGAAACATTATGAAAAAAATGTCTTACCAAATATCCAGAAAAGAATTGAACGCTGTCGATTCTCCTCCGTTGACCGAAGAAATGCCGGCATGCATGCAACCGGTATCGAAGGCGCACCCTGGTATTCCTCCAAGGATTCGAGGAGCTCAAAAATCTCCGACTAAAATACCAGTTTCTCTTCGTTTGAGCCCACAAGTTGTTAAATATTTCAAATCCATGGGAAAAGGATGGCAAACTCATATGGACGAAGTATTATCCAAGTACATCACATCGCATAAATAGCCCCTTCGCCAACCAGCCGACACACTTGATTCTGGAGTAACCGTTAGTGTAAGATCTTGAAAACAGAACACTGCGGAGGGCAAATTCCTTTTGACGGCATTACTGCTTATTCCCAATTGGCGCCGCAATGCCGCGCCAATGGAAATTCAAATAAAAGCGAAACAAATCAAAATACAAACCAAATCTATTGACGAATAATCAGCAAAGACAAGCCAAACGCATACATTTCAATTGACGATAATAAAATTAAAAGCAATAATAGCAACGATATTAAGCAACATGTTGTTTTCTAAATTTATAACATTGAGATGGTATATTATGGAAATTGCCAAATCCTACATTACAGAGGAAAATGGCGCTATTAAAAGCGCTGTAATTGGTTTTACAACATTTAAAAGAATTGAAAACCTTCTTTTAGATCAGGGCTTGCCAAGGCTATGAACGATGCGAAAAATGATGAAGAGTTGTCTCTTGAAGAAGCAAAACTCTTATTGGGAGAATAGCGTTGAATAGCATTTTATGCTATACTAGAGCTTTATATTACACATCAATAGCAACGGGAGCGCTAATTTATGCCTCAAAAAGCCTTGAAATATGATATTGAAGTTTTAGAAAAAGGGCGTGTAGAACTGCAAGTCCCTTTTATCCCTGGTTCACACGTTACTGTCTTTGTAATTGAACAACCGTGTGACATCTTTAATGATTTATTGGAAGCTTCACAAAGCAGCGTTGGTTTCTGGGATAACGCTTACGATGATGAGGATTGGAATAATGCATAAGCAAGGCGATATTGTCCTCATTCCAATTCCGTTTACAGATCTTTCTTCACGAAAAAGAAGGCCTGTTATTGTCATTTCAAGCAATATTTACAATCAAAAAACTTCAGATATGGTTGTTGTTTCAATGACTTCAGATCCGACTATTGTGGACTATAGTTTCACTATTACATCATCAGACATCGAAACCGGCAATTTAAATAGATCCGGCAAAGTAAGGGTGGATAAAATATTTACATTATCTCAATCTATAGTTGTAAAGACATTTGGTCATGTAAAAACAAGTGTTTTGGATAAGATCAGAGATACGTTAACAATGTTAATCACAGAGAAAAAATAGTCTTCGTTTACAAATCTAACGAGTATAGAGTCAAGAAAGATCTACATGCAACTTATAATAGGCGACAATATATTGTTTTATCTACTACTATAGCTGAATTATTTATTTTTGTGATTTCGGCCATCCATATTTAATTGAAAGTTTAGTTCTGCGTCCTGAATAGAATTTTTAAATTTTACTAATTAAGAAATAAGAAAATGAGAAAACGATTAAGAAAAAAATTATATAAAGACGAATTTAAAGAAATTGGATTTGAAATACAATGTGTTTTGAAAGAAAACATATCCGAACCTGAATTTGATAAATTTATTGATGATTTTATTGATGCGGTTGAAGAAAGAGGTTTAACTTTTGGAGGCGGTGGTTCTCATAAGACTTCCTGGGAGGGCATAATTGCTAAGGAAAAGAGGTATTCATGCACAAATGAATCTGATAAAGAATTTATGTTAAACTGGGTGAAATCGAGAAATGAAATACGAGATTGCAAATGTGGAGAAGATATTGATCTTTGGTATCCAGAAGAAGAAGAAGAAGAAGAAGAAGAAGAAGAGATTGATGATACAATTTAGGCCCGGCGCATAATCGATTGGTAAGCCCTGTTTTATCACACATCAAATAACAAACCCCAATTAACGCTCAAAAACCTGCATATGGTCATAAAATTTTTGCAGCAATCTGAAAGATTGCTCCTCATACCTTAGCGTAAAAATTATTTATGGACATAATTCTTATTTCATTAAAACCTGCGCGGATTTGTTTTGCGGAGCTTGGTCGTACTATTATAAATTTGAAAGCTGAACAGTTGCAAAAAAGGTATATAGGAAATGCCAAGAGAAATAACTCATTGGAAAATATTAGAAGACAGCGTCTGCAATATTAAGCAAGAAGATCTTAAGCATGCGCTAAACGCGAATTTAGACTTTTGTTATATTGGCGCAATCTTTCACGACATTTTTTTTTATGGTCAAAAAGATTTTTCCACTGTTTCAGATGTAATACATGGAACTAAAGGCGAAGATACATTTAAAATAATGAAAATATTTACTGAGGACAGTAAAGAAGGTATAAATGATCAATTATTATCTTTTATTTATGGATTGTACTCGCATATTATAACAGACTGCAAATTTCACCCCTTTATTTATCACTTTACAGGCGATTACTACTCAAGTTCTAAAGTAAACAGATCTCTAGCCGAACTACGGCATAGGCAGATCGAGACACTTCTGGATTTATATTTTTCCGAGACATATTATGATTTTAAAAAATATGATATACAAAGTTATTTTTATAAGTTTAATTTAATAGAAGATTATATTATTTCTAAATTAAATAAAGAGATGTTTGCCGATATTCCTTCGCAAATATTTTTAAAAAAATATAAAAAGGCAAAAGCGAATTATTTAACTTTATATAAAATAATGAGGTTCCGTTGTGTTGATAAATTACAAGAGCTTGTTTTTAACAAAACAACATTGGGTTTAAAGAAAATACTGGCGCTTTTTTATTACCCCAATGGGTTTACGAAAGCCCGCAATTTGTCTTTTGGAGAAACATATAAGAATCCTGTTACAGGCAGAAACCATAATTTAAACTTAAAAGAGCTTTTCCATGAATCATCAAATAAGATAGCGCTTTTCCCTGAAATCATAAAAAAAGATGTTAATAACGCAAAAACACTACTTTATTTAGATAAAGGCCCATCTTTAACAAATGGTTTAATAGGCGAACCTGTTGAATCTGCAACGTTTTTTGAAATAATTGAAAACTTATGAAGACCGCGATGTTTCAAATCTCCCATTGACTGCATAACGGAGAGCTTAAATGATTAAAAATAATTCATTAAAAATGGGTCTGTTTTACAGTCCCGTCGGCATCTCAATGGGGGCTTATGTTGCGGCAACAGCTAACGGGGATGGATATGGTTTATTTCCTTTATATGCCGGCCTTGCGGCGTTTTCGACTTTTACGGTTTTGTGGTGGCTTATTGTTAGAAGGAAAAACAATTTAAAGGTATTAAATGGCGCAATTGCCGGAGTATTAAGCGGCATAGTATCACACTATGTTTGTTGGTATCTTCTGCTTGTCGAAGCAAACATTAAATACATTTTATTAGGCAAGGGGCTTTCGTCTTTGGGGGAGCCGCCTCAAAACCTGATCCAGAGTTTTTGGGGAGCGCTGGTTCTTAGCGCTGTTAGCTTATTTTTGTGCGGCTGGTTCACAGTCTCTACCGGCGGAATGATCGGAGCAGCTTTTTGTTGGCGTTCAAAACGGAAAGCAACAAACAATGGAAATAAAAAAACAATCTGATGTTCAATTAAATAAAATACCCGCTGATCGCAGGGCGGTTGCTGAACTTTACGCCCACGGACAAATTAATGCGCAGGCTGTTAGCCGGGCCTTGAAGTTTCTTTATCCATATGATCAATGGGGAGTGTGGATAGCTCGTATCTTGTTGTTTCTGGGCAGTTCATTGCTTTTAGCCGGGGTGGTCTATTTCTTTGCCTTTAACTGGGCAAGGATTTCTCCAATGGTCAAATTCGGCATGATTGAGGCGGGATTATTTGGCTGTTTAGCCGGAGCCGTTATTTTAAAGGTTCAAAGCTTGGGAGGTAAGCTCCTTTTGCTTTCAGCATCTGTGCTGGTTGGCGTCTTTTTGGCTGTTTACGGACAGGTGTACCAGACCGGCGCGGACGCATATCAAATCTTTATGGCATGGGCCATTCTCATTTCAGGATGGGTCGTTATCTCCAATTTTGTGGCGCTTTGGCTTATCTGGTTGATCGTTCTGAATCTCTTTGCAGGTTTTTATTGGGATCAGGCCGCATTTCCATCAAAGGAGATGGAGATGATGATATTTTTCTATCTTGCGCTTTTGAATAGCGCATTTTTATTTGCCGGGGAATTTGTAGCCCGCAAAGGTGTGGTGTGGATGCAGGCGCGGTGGGTAAGGGCCTTTATAGCATTTATAGTTTTGGGGATTTCGTTTGCGCCAATGGTCATGTTTGTGGGATTGGAAAAATTTGCCACATTCTCAATTATTGTAAGCGCGGCCCTGGGTTTGGCGCTTCACATCGCCATATTTTTGCTGTACAGGTATAAATTTCATGATATGTGGATATTGGCAATGACACTTCTCTCAGGTTGCGTCTTGGCTGTATTTGCCGCAATACGTTTCATAACTCAGGGATTTAAAGAATTTGAACCAATTATACTTCTGTTTTTAGGAGTGATAACTATGGTTATTTTCGCGCTGTCAGCGCTATATCTGCGAAAAACAAATAAGGCAATGGAGGCGCTGAATGAATCGTAAATCAACAGCTCAGCGCTCTTTAGAAGATTTATTAAACCACTTGCAATCGCAAGGAGATTTGACCAATCGGCAAGAGACTGAAAGTTTCATTATTGAGCGTCAAGGCCAGGAGGAGCAGCCACTCTATTTAAAGCTCCTTGCCGGCGTCGGGGCCTTTATGGCGTCGTTCTTTTTTATTGGTTTTTTGTTTTTAACCGAAATCATTAGCTTTAGCTCTGAAGGTTCGCTTGTTGCATTTGGCGCTATCTTTATAGGCGCGGCAATCGGGGTCTATAAATTTGCTGAAACACAACAACACAGTTACATACGCCATAGTTTTATAATGCAGTTATCGTTTACATGGATGGCATTGGGCAAAACTTTGTTTGTGTGGGGAGTTTCCGTGGTAATGGGGTCCAGATGGGGAATTCCCGTCGCAGGCCTCATAGCCACGTTGATAACCTATTATGTTTACAAAATCTCGCTTGATCGTTTTCTCTCATGCTTTGCTGTGCTGTTTTTTACTTTAATAGCGCTTTTGAGTTTCAGAGATAGTTCAGGGGCGGAGGAGGTAGTGTTCTATATCTTCTTTGCCGCGCAGTTGGCTGGAGTCTCTTTTCTTTTTACCAGTGGAAGTGTAAAGCGAAAATACACGCCATTGGCTTATGCGCTTGCTTGTTCACTCTGCGCGGGGGCGCTGATCTTATCAACGCAAGGGCCGTTTTTTAATTCTCACCGTGAAGAGGTAATGATTAGCCGTTTACTCTTAAATTCGGAAGCGGCGATTGCATTTATTGCGCTAATTGGCTGGGCGACCGGGGATTGGAAAAAGCTAAAGACCGAGCCGTTCATTATAGCGTCTGTCGGCATAGCGCTGATGGCGGCAGTCTCGGCGCCGGGGATTATTTTGTCGCTAGGTTTCCTAATCTTGGGATATAGCAAGAGTGATTATTTGCTAATTGTTTTGGGGGCGCTGCTTTTACCTGTATTCCTTTTTTTTTATTACTACAATATGGATGTTACATTGCTTCACAAGTCCATTATCCTTGCGTCAAGCGGAGTTTTATTGTTAACGGGATTGGGATATTTAAAGTTTAGACAATGGGATAGGAGGGGCGTATTGTGAGAAAATGGATATTAATTGCGCTTTCCATATTAGTGGCGGCATTTCTTAACTATTCCATATATAAGAAGGAGCAGGTGAAGAAGAGCGGCGAAGTGATACTGTTGAGCCTTGCGCCGGTTGACCCAAGATCTATTATGCAGGGGGACTATATGGAGTTGCGGTACACACTGGAAAACGACATACCTTTTGAGCTGATAAGCAGCCAAAAGAGCCGTGGTTTTCTGGTGGTTCGCCCCGGGGAAAACAGGGTAGGCGGTTTTGTGCGGTTTCATGCAGGCGAGCGCCTTTCCACGAACGAAAAGTTGCTATACTATCACAAGGACTATGAATCAATAAAGATAGCGCAACGCTCATTCTTTTTCCAGGAAGGGCACGGCAAGCTCTATGATGACGCTAAATACGGTATTTTCAAATTTGGAGCCGGCGGAGAATCTATTCTAATCGGCCTTGCAGATAGTAATTATAAAGAAATTAAGGCAGTTTTAGGAACGCGGAAGAAATCAAATAAATAACGACGCAGATAAGGAAACCTGCGCCGTTATTTATAGAAATGTATGAAATCGCGCAATATAGGCAAACAATTTAATCCATTTTACCAAGCATGGCAGGCATAAACAGCCGCTTTTCTCAGTCCAATGTTTTTCATAATCTAGCTTTTGAGCCCTGATGGTAATGCATCACAACCTCGTCTCTTGCCTGCGCGCCTGACTGCATAAACAGTTTCTTTTCCCATTCCAACTGTCCGCGCAGTTCGTTTTGAGCATCCTCTTGGTAATGCCTTTCCAACTCGTCATGCATATTCTTGAGCACGGCCAAATGCGCAGCCTCTTCATTGGACAAAATCGTCAATATTTCTCTCTCTTTCTGGTCAGAAGCTAGTGCAACGGCATCGTCATAAACCTTTTTCCCCTTTTTTTCAAAGTCAATGGCAGCATGCACGGCTTGAATATCATCAGTGTTTGGGTTAATAGCGACATCGCCTTCTTCATACATCTCTTGAAATACGCTTTTTAACCTATCGAGATGCTCATCATGCGACTTCATAGGAGTCAACTCTTCAATATTCGTTTCAGTAGAAAACAGCTTTTTAATTTTTGTAATATGCGATTTCTCCTCTTCTATAAAGGATTTAAATACGGCTTTCCCTAAAGGATGCGACACTTTGTTAAACGCGTTTGTGTAAAATTCGACCCCGTCATTTTCAAGTTGAATCGCGGAATCCACTATCTTTTTGACATTTTCAGGTATAGTCATTTTAATAGCCCTCCTTATTTTTGAAAAAAAAATACAAAAATACCGTTTTAAAAGCAATAAACAATCATAAGCGCCCGCATAATAACAACTTGGTATTTTTATAAGCAAACGCTTAGTCCCCTATTATAATATTATACTACATAAATTTTTTCTCATTTTTTGTATTTTGATTTTAATGGCAATAAAGCGCCCGGCAAGCTGAAATCCGCTTAATGCTCAATTAAAAATAATTGCAAAATATACCGTTTGCGCTATATTTTTACGCTATAATAAATATATGGCAAGCTGAGAGCAAAAAAACTACTCTAAAACCAGCCGGCAAAACGGTTGGCAACTATAGTTTATAAAAAATTTTTAGTTAGAAAAGGAGGGGGCGAAACGGGCTAAATTTAAATTTAGATGAAAATAAAAAAGAAGTATTAGAGTATGTCATTGAAAGCTATGTTTCGGATTTAAGAATGGTAATCGCGGATACCGACAAAATGGATTTTCGTGAACAGCTTAAAATCAGGAAATCTGTTTTAAATAATATTTTCGATGATATCTTAGTAAACTTTAATGATTGGCCGGCGCCAAACCGACCGGAAAATGGAGGCAAATATGAAGACAAATTCAAATGTTCTTGATAAGCTGGTGCATTACACGGAAAATGCGACAACAGGTATTAAGGGACACGAGCCGGAAACAGATAGAAATTATGCCAAGCATGGAACTGCCGGTAATTCAACGAAAAACAAGCATGGAGATAAACATTTCAGCGAGGCTAATAATTGGACCGCAAATAAAAGGAAAACAAAACCATAATATTCTCCCAAATTTAGCAACCCTTCCTTACTAATTTCATTCAATTTAGCTAAGGGGTCTGAAGAAATAACTTGGTCTTTTTTGCATTTAGATTTAGGCGGAATTTGTTCAAATAATTGAGCCATCCGGAAGCGCAGCCAAAGCTGAGTTAAGGATTCGGCGATTTAAGGCAGGGCAAAACCGGCCTGGATGTGACAGTGAAAAAAGTCTGGGTTATTTCATTCCGGCTCATTAGTTTCTATGTCTGAAACTAATGAGCCGCTCAACAGTAAATTCGTTTTTATTGGTTGTAGGTTTGCGTTGGATTTGTGAGCGATGATTGAGTCAAATTCGTAGCGTAGCATTAGCTACGCGAGTATTTGATGATTGAATATCTCTCGAAGATAATGTGAAAGTACATCTAAAAAAAAGGAAGTTATTTTTTAAGCGATCCCTTAGCTAAATTTATTACGTCAAATCACTCTTATAACTGCATGGCCGGGATGATTTCTATCTTATTTTATCAGCGTCCAGACCTCGCTATCCTTGAATTTTATCTGCCTCTCTCCTGATTTATTTGAAAAGGATATATTAAACCCCATTATCTCTTTTGTTACTACAGAGCCTTCCGTTACTTCCGGCAACGCCAGATCGCTTAATTTATACTCTGTCTTATTGCCCATAAGGTCAATGGCGCATATCCCGTTGGCGCTTTTAACATTAAAAAGCCTTCCCTTAAGTTCAATGTTCTCGTAAGCAGTATAGTTATAGTTGACGTTTTTGCCTGTTGCTTCAGAGCCGGCTTCTTCGTTATTTGCGCTTTTATCCAGAGTGACAAAGAAAGTGGCCCCAGGCTTGTCCCCTTTCATCACATTTATTGCATTTATGTTTTTATCAGGATTAGAGAACAGACAAGCAAGAACAAACAATAATTGTATAGGAAACTCTAACACGCTCATAACATATCTCCTTATTTTAACTGGTTTATTATAGCTCTTCCTAACCCGGGCAATCCGGATTAGGCAAAATACTGTTAAGGGCCTACTCAATAATAACTTGGATAGCCACACCCATTTTTAGGTTAACAGATATAAAATTATCGTTTTTTCTACAAATAGAAGCCAGTTTAAAATAATGTATCAATAAAACCCCAAATATCGTTAAACGGAAAAACCATAAAAATATAAGTTATTGCAGGCCGGCTCGCGTTCCTCCCAAATCATGCAACTTTATTGATAGCACGTAGTTACACAATTTGCCAAGTTCTAATTTATAACTAAACATTTACAGTTGTGACTGGTTTGTGACTGTTAAAAGGTAAACTTTTTATATTATTGTTTATTTTCTTAATTTTAATGGGGGGGGGATAATTATGGCAAGGGACGTTGAGGTTAACGGGGTTGTATTTTCAGTTGTTAATGATATGGATTTTGCAACCGAGGGCCGGCCGGGGACGCGCAAAGAGAAGCTGCCTTTGAAATACATTTCTACTTGCGAAACCGAAAACACTCCATGTTGGGTTATAGAAAGCGAGACTATTAAATTTACCGGCAATGTTATGGCAGTTGACGGTGATGCTGAAGAAATATCAAAATGGAGGGTTGGGCTTGGGCAGAATGTTTTAAGATATGAAAACCGGGCTATATATGAGAACGATCTTGTTATAGAGGAAACTCTAAGATTTGGCCCCACACGCGACGGAGAGGGCAATGAGCTGCCTTTCGGCGCAAATGTTCCAGCAGTGATTCAGCTTAAAGAACCTGTTCAACTTAACGGTTTTAATTCATATAACGCTAGATGGGCAGTTCCGCGGATAGTTGATTGGGAAAAGGAAGACGCAAATCTCTGTTCGTTAACAGTAAATATCAGCCTGGTATCATGGTTTATGCTGGCCAGGGTTGAGGCGCCCAGAAAGGTTGTATTGCTGGGGAAAACGTTGTGGCATGTTTTTTGTGAATTGAAAAACGTTGCGGGCATTTTAAACTGCCCGTCTCAAATTATACAGCATGAGGAGACGCAAATGAATATGGCTAACGTTTATGGGTTAGATAATGCGCCGGCGATAGGCAAGGGAGCCGCTGCTCCGGACCTTCGCGCCGCTGAAACGGCAAGCGCAAATTGCGCAAAACAAGGCAAACTATTGAGAGGGGAAAAGACGCTTAACAAATGGGTCTATGATAAAGATGACTGCGCTATAAAATGGATGGAGATTGCCAATCCGGAAGGGTCGGCCAACTGGCTTGCAGGCAAATAGAAAAGCGGTTAATGATTAGCTTTGGCCCAAGTCGAAGACTTTGAACCAACAAAGGCAGGAGGCTAAACGCTTATTAGAGGCGAGTTAACATATTCATTTTTACTCTGTGGCAGTGGCAAATGGCTATTGCTATTGCGTCGGCGGCGTCGGCGGGTTTGGGTATTTCGGGAAGTTTAAAAATGTTTTTAACCATCTCCTGCACCTGTGGCTTAGTGGCGGTGCCCGATCCTGTAACCGACTTCTTTACGATAGTGGCGGCGTATTCCGAGACAGGGATGCCGGCCAACGCGGCGCAAAGAATTGCCACTCCCCTGCCTTCGCCTATTCTTATGGCGGCCTTTATGTTTTTGCCGTAAAAAACTTCTTCTAAAGCGACGTCAGTGGGGCTATATTGCAGGATGACTTCGCTTAAACCTTTATAGACTTTCTTGAGTCTGTCTGGAAATGTAAGTTTTGCCGGGGCATTAATCGAGCCGAAAGCGATAAGGTTGGTCATTGCGCCATTGATGTCTACAATTGCGTAACCGGCCACTCGCGTGCCGCTGTCAATGCCTAGAATTCTTTTGGTATTGTCCATTTCTAAAAACTTAACGGCCTAATATGCATAGACCATAACCTTAATGTTGTTAGTTTTGAGTTTAAAACATCATAATCATTTTGTTTAGGATCAAGATACAACGATTTCTCAAGATGAAACACCCCTTTTACTCGCTGATCTTCATGTTCATTGTATAATTTATATAATTCCAGATGCGCTTCCGCCTGAATGGGGTTGATAGTCAGTATATCAATGTACTCTGATAATGCGTCTAGCCTACGGTTTAATCTCTTATAAACGTTTGCAAGCAATTTACGCGCTTTGACATTCTCATAATCAATATTAATAATTTTTTCGCATACCGTCAAAGCGGCTTCAAATTGACCCGATTCTACTGCGCTTTTTGCCTTTTTAAAAAACATGCCTATGTTTGCCTGATTTGCCTGCACAAAACCGGCAAGTTTTTTTAATTCATTTTCCATTATAAATTTTATGTTTTTCATATTTGGGTTTAATTTTACAACAATATCAGGGTCTATTTGCATGGCTTTAAGAGCATAAATCAAAAATAACTTATCGTCTTTATTAAATTGTTTATAAGCCACCGCCAGATTATAATAATTTTCCGGATTTGCAGGTTCAAGGATTACGATCTGTTTAAACTCGTTTATGGCGCTTAAATAATCCTTTGTTTCAAGATAGCAGAAATTTAGAAACTTATGGACGGCAATATTTCTGTAATCAACTTCTTCAGCGTTTTTAGCCTTTGATATCGCGGCATTATATTCCGAACTTTTTGATAAAACACTCGCCCGGTGCATTAATATTTTTACAAAATTATCGGCAATTACAGGGTTCTCGCTAAAATCTATAACCGATTCCTTGCCCACATCTTTTAACATCATATCAAGGCGCAACAATAGTTTCTTATTGATTTTACTGTTTTGGTTCCACGCTTTTATAGAATACTCTTCAACTTTACTTGCGTCCCATTTGGAGCCGGCAACGTACGCGCCTGCTAAATTGCCGTAATCTACGGCGCGAATCTTATGCGAATACGTATCAGGCGTTTTTAACAGAAAAATAATCAGAGCCATGGCTGCAACGCACAAAACAGGTTGAATAATTCTTCTACGGCGCAACATATGATAAATATAATATAGTGTGTGCGATGCAAACACCATAAGAAACGGAACCACAGGCATTCTAAATCTGGAGGTTGGGTAAACAATGATGACGGACAGCGTTAAACCCGCCGCAAAAAAGTATATAAGCAATAGCCTCCTGTATTTGCCGGCGGTCAAAAATATACCGACAAAGGCCAGAGCCGCAAGCAGCGAAAAGTTGCCCAGCGGATTCTTTAATACGGGGGAAAAATTCTGGTACAGGTAGTAGTTGACATTTGAAGGGAATTCATAATTGTTAAAAAACCAGTATATTTTTCTGCCGTAAAGTTTACAATATTCAAAAGGAGATTCAATAAAAGTTTTAACGATAACCCCAAAAACCTTTGCGTTGCTGTCGCCGTATTCATTGGCCATTTTAAGAGCTTTTTCGGTGTAGTCGGCGATGTCCCAACCCACGCCTGCGTACTCCGGCAGGTTTCCGGCCAGAAGCGTCTGCGGCCCGGACGCGTCATAAAACACAAATTTCTCATGGATTATTAATGTTCGAACCATTAATGGAACGCCCACAAGTGTAAGCGCTCCAAAAAAGCACAAATAATGTTTAACCTTAATTTTGACGGCAAGGTTTTTCAAAGCTTCACTATACACAAAATATATAATGAATGGAAGCAATGTTGCCGTGTTTGGTCTGCATTGTATTATTAAGGAGAGGAACGTTCCGCTGAAAACCGCGAATTTAAAATGTTTTTCTTCTTTGAATCTCAACAAAAAATAGAAGAGGATAACGGCAAGGCATTCCGTAAGCGCCGCTCTTATCATATTGCCTTCGTAAAACAGATTTTGCGGGTACATCGCGTAAAACAGGCCGCAAATCAATGCGGTCCATTTATTAAACAATTTTGACGCAGTTAAAAACAGCAGAGCCGCCGCCGAGGAGCCCATAACAAATTGAACCGCCCAGATTGCGTGGAAATTACGGCCAAATATCCAGTAAATTATCCCCAGAAAATATTTGTATAGTGGAGCAAATCCCTCCTGCCCGCCTCTAGCTAAAATGCTGCCGTTGGCAAATCCAAGCGCGGCCCTGTCAAAATTTATCTGGTCAAACTCAATGTGGATATAATCAAAAAATGGGTTATCCATAAACCCGATGTAATATATTGCCCTGACCGCTAACGCAAACAGGAAAACATAGAGGCAGCGCCTTCTTAACTCTTTTATATCTGATGTACCGTGGTCGCAACTATTCATCATGAAATTTAAGAATAAACTTGAGTTAAGCAGGATGTTTAGGCTAACATCCTGCCAATTTCTACTTTTACTCTTGTTATCCTCGAATGGGATAAACATGCAAACAGTGACAATATTGAAAGATGCAAGCGAGGGCGCGCGCAAACAAACAGTATCCAATAAATGATCAATCCATAAACCTGTATTTTATTATAGCCCATATTGAACGGAAGCCGTCTTTCCAGGTGATTTTCTTCCCCTCTTCGTAATTCCTGCCGTAATAAGCTATGGGCACCTCGTAAACCCTGCATTTTTGTTTAAATATTTTAGCGGTTATTTCCGGTTCTATTTCAAACCCGTTTGACCTTAAATTAAGTTTTTTTATAACATCTGTTTTAAACACTTTATATCCTGTCTCCATATCAGTTAAAGTAGTGTTGTAGAACACATTAGTAAGCAAGGATAGAAATCTGTTGCCCATTAAGTGCCAAAACATGTGGACACGTTGCGGAGCCCCTCCGGACAGCCGCGATCCGTACACAACATCAGCGTCGCCATCAACAATTGGTTGTATCAACGCGAAATAATAAGAAGGATCGTACTCAAGGTCGGCGTCCTGAATTATAACTATGTCGCCAGTGGCATGTTTTATTCCTGTGCGTATAGCTGCGCCCTTGCCCTGGTTGCGGTCATGATACATTTTGAAAACATTGTAGGCATTGACGTCATTTTCAATGATTTCCCTTGTGCCGTCGGTTGAGCAGTCGTCAATAATTATGATCTCTTTCTCTATATCAATGGCGAACACTTTTCCCACTATTTTTTGAATGCTGTCGCGTTCGTTAAACACAGGCATAATAATTGACAACTTCTTCATAATAATTATCCTTTTATTACGGCAAGAGGCCTTAATTGGGCGACTTTTTTACCGATTCCGGCGTTATGAACTATGTCCACAACATCAGACACGTCTTTATAGGCTTCAGGCATCTCTTCAGACAACGTCGTCCGTCCGGTCGCCTTTACAAAGACTCCGCGATCTTCCATTTCCCTGGCAATCGACCTGCCTTTAGACAATTTCTTAGCCGCGTTTCTGCTCATCATTCTGCCGGCCCCATGGCACGAGCTGCCAAACGTCTCATTCATTGCGTTTGCGGCCCCGACCAACACATATGAGTACCTGCCCATATCGCCGGGCACAAGGATCGGTTGCCCTATTGTTTTATACGCCAAAGGTATCTCATCATGGTTTGGCGGAAACGCCCTTGTCGCGCCTTTTCGGTGAACACACACTTTTTTCATTTGTCCATTGACGTTATGATCCTCAAATTTGGCTATATTGTGACAAACATCATAAACGATGTCAAGGCCCATATCGCCGGAGCCGCCGCCAAGCACCTGCTCAAAAGATTCCCTTGCCCAGTGAGTAATCATTTGCCTGTTTGCAAACGCGAAATTTGCGGCGCATGCCATAGCCTTAAAGTAATCCTTGCCCTGTTGCGATTTTATCGGCGCGCAACACAACTGCCTGTCAGGCAACTCTATCCCATATTCCATGGACGCCTTGATCATCACTTTAATATAGTCGTCACATACCTGATAGCCAAACCCTCTTGAGCCGGTATGGATAACAACCGTTATTTTATCTTTCTCAAGGCCCAGAGCGCTCGCAACGGCGTTATCGTATACTTCGGCCACATATCCCACTTCCACAAAATGGTTGCCGGAGCCAAGGGTGCCTACCTGCGCTTTGCCGCGCTCAAGCGCGCGTTTTGACACAATCTCAGGATCGGCCTCTTTCAGGCATCCGTTGGCTTCGATATATTCAAGGTCCCTTTCAGCCCCAAATCCTTTGTCGGTCGCCCATTCTGCCCCTTTTTTCAGAACATCTTTCTCTTCGTCAATGCTTAACCTGATATCTTTGCGCGTGGAACCAACGCCCGTTGGTATGTTCCTGTATAAAGCGTTCACAATATCACGCATTTTTAAGGCAACATCAGCCCTGTTTAACCTTGACTTCAACAATCTAACGCCGCAATTGATGTCATACCCCACGCCTCCCGGCGAAATAACGCCGGTGTCCATATCAAAAGCAGCGACACCGCCAATAGGGAAGCCGTACCCCCAATGAATATCAGGCATAGCCATAGAGTTATTTATTATGCCCGGCAATTGCGCGACATTGGCTACCTGTTGCGGGCTCTGATCGTTCTTAATAGTTTCAATCATCTTGTCATCGGCAAAGATCAAGCCGTCAACATTCATTTTGCCCTGTTTCGGTATGCGCCACCGACAATCGTCAACCTTTTCTAATTTAATTTCATCATTTTCATCATTCATGGTAATCACCTCATTAAATTACAACTATTATTGACAACCAAAAATTAATAAGCTCAAAATTAATTTAAGGTAAATTTATAAATCAAAGATTATCCTGGCCTGCCAGTTGCCCGCGCTTTCCTTTACCTCAATTTGATGATGGGTAACCGCTTTAATTTCAGTTAAAACTGCGTGACGGTCAATATCAAACGTTTCGCCGCGACATTTGGCGGTAAGCGTGTATTCATCGCCTTCGTCATTTTGAGCCCCGTCAATTATTCTTAAATCCTCAACCTTATTAAACAAAATTGAGTCCACCTCGTAATAAAACAACATTTCATGCAGCCAGTTTATCATCAACTGCTCCAGATCAACGCCGGTCACGGTTATTTCTTTTAAAATAGCATCATTTACATTTGAAATGTCAGCCATAATCTCAGCCATAGCGTTGCCCGCGTTGACAAACAGCGCATTTAAATCGCTTCCATACACGGTTATTCCAAGGTCTGCGGTATGGTCTATAATTTCGTAATTCTTTTGCATAGTTAGAAAGTAATCAGTAATCAATCATCCGCGCTTTTCGCTTTGCTACGCGCAATGCTCTCTGCGCTCCGCGCTTCCATCCGGCATCAAGGCTAACGTTTGCCTTTCATTTTATTTCCATTGCTTCCATTGCTTCCATTGCTTCCATTTTTTCCATGGTCATGATCCGTGGTTATAAGGTCAAGCTCATTCACTATTGTTTTTCTATTCGATTGCAACATGGCCAGCTTGCTTTTTGGCTTAGAAATAGTTCCGCCAACATGCACCTTTGTCAACCTTTTACGCACGCCGCCAACGACAAAATCGAACAGCTTGCCGAATACCGGAATGTTTTTAAGAATGTCGTGGCTAAAACCTACTATTACCATGATATCAAGTCTGCCGTCAAAAGTCACCCTACCCTTTGCCGACAACTCAATTGAGCTGCTAAACGCCTTGGCTTCGTCAATGATAATCATGTTGTCTTTAATATGAAAATCTAAATACCCGCTGTCAAACACAACCTTTGTGGGCAGGCCAAGATTCATAATATTTATGACGCTGAGCGCCACGGGCACATCGGCAATATTTCCATCCTTAAGCGTTATTTTGCCTGCCGCGTCAAACCCTTTTATGTTGGCGCCGCCTCGGTTAAATTTGATTTTACCGCTTAGAATGCCGAGCCAATCCTGATCCGTCTTAAAAACGTCCCGAAACAGCTCCTCCATTTTCATTTCTGAAAAGAAAAAGTCTCCTTTGTAATGGGAGTTGTCTCCCCCAAGGTCAACATTGATTGAGCCTTCGACCAGGCCTCCATAACACTTCCCTATTATATTTGTGGCGGATATATGGTTGCCTTCCATATTTACGCGGCCCAACACGCCATGCAGAGGAACCGGGAACCGAGAGTCTTCAAGTCTGCATCCTTTACAATCCAACGCGAGAGTCAAATCAGGTTCTGAATCGTCATCTTTGCGATCATATATAATGTTAAGCCCGGCCTGCCCGTTTAGTTTAAATTGTTTTAGAGCCGTTTTGTGCTCTTCCGGTAGATTTTCAAGCAACTCGTCAGTAATATTCAGGTTAGGAATGTTTATAGTAAACGCGCTTTTAGGGTTTCCAATGGCAAACTCCCCGTTAAAGTTAAGCGGGCACATCTTTTTGCCGTCAAAAAAATAACCCTTTAAGCCCAACAGTTGAACACGGCCCGGCGCATCCCCGATCATGCCCCCTTCAACATTGCTGCCGACTACAATCCTGCCGTTTATGTTTTGAGTGGGAACAGGAAATTCCTTGTAATTAACACGCCAATCCTTGCAATCAACCGTTACAACATAATCTTTTTTAACATCACCGCCCTTTTCCACCACTTTGTATAAGACATCAAGGTCGCCCATCCCTTGCGGGGAAAACTTCGGCCATAAATTCCGGCACATATCAGGCAATTTGTTTGCAAGAGCATCAGTTAATTTAATGTCATACGCCTTTAATTTAATTGTTTTAGGTTGTTTGCCAAGCTCCATAACAACGTCAAGGTTTACATTAACCCCCTCTTGCCCCGCGTCAAACACAAAACCTTCCGCATTTTTAATATTTATCATGTTGTTTAAAAGCGCAAGCTCGCCCGTGCCTCTGGAAACAGTGAACGGCCACTTATGGTATGTAACCTCCATATCCTTAAAAACGATGTTAATCGCGCGGTCAATTTTGCGCCCGCCTTTGCTGTTGTCAAACTCAAACGCGCCTTTCAGGCCAAGCTTGCCGGCAGGCTTGTATCTTTCCCAGATAGAATTACCAACCACCGGCATCTTCATAAATATATTTTTTGAAACATTCATATCATCCGCAGCCACTTTTATATTTAAGATGGGGCCGCTTAGGTCAAGAGCTCCGGTCATAGTAAAATCCCCAAAAACTGGATCGTTCGCCGCGCCTTCTATTTGCAGGTTCCGCAACGATCCGGCAAACGGCTTTACAGTCATATCTATCCCGGCCACATATATCTCTCCTTCGGGAAAATAATCTTTATCAATAAAATGGAAAGAGCCGTTTGTTATTGCGAGGCCGTTCTTTAACATATCGCAATACTCAGGCGCCTCACACTTGTCAAGCAACCCCTTGAAAGTATCCATAATTAGCCATATGCCGTTTACCCGTCTGGCTGAAAAAAGCTCGGGGGTTTGCGCTGTCACGCCCTTTACCACAAATTTGCCCCTTAACAATTCCAACAGGTTATATTCAATAACTATTTTTTCGACAATCAACCTGGGGTTTTCTACCGTAATTTCCGCAACCGGATTAATCCTCACTTTGTCCAGCGTAATATCGCCTATATCAATATGCGCCCTGTTAATCTCTATCCTGTCCGCGTCCTTTTTGCCCGTCCTGACTATGCCGTTTAAAACCACACCTTCAGAAAGGGTGATATTTGCCGTTTTGACGAAAAACTTGTCGTCGCCTCGCGATATTTTAATGTTGTTGATAACCGCGCCCTCATCGTCAATATAAATGATATCTTCTATTTCAACGTCCCCTCCCGTGTATTGCTCCAACATCTCCGTAGCGGATTCCTTTAAATTGCCTGTTTCTACCAAATCTTTCAATTTGTCATTGATTATTTTTGGTATATCCTTGCCTTTAAAAGAGTTGTAAATATTTTTTGTGATCAATTTCTTTGCAAATTCAACCTTGATATACTTGTTGTAAGCCACATACCCACCAGCCCCAAATATCAAAATTGTGGCGGCAACGGATATTAAAACCGATATCAGTATTGTCGATTTATTTGAGGGTTTATTTGTATGTTTATTGTCTGTCATTTTAATTATTGCTAAATGAACACTGAGCAGCTTGTCTGCTCTAGCGTGAGTTTACAAGATGTTAATATTTGGCACATCCGTAAAAATGAAAAGCCTTATATACCAATATGTTATGACTTATCACCGTATGACCTAAAATTAAAAAAAAAACGAAATTTCCTGTTTTTTTAATTTGTCGGTATGATTTTTAGCGGGAAAAGTAGCTTAATACTTTGTTTTTACCTTTTATTCCCGTAAAAAAACATCAAAAATTGACTAACAATGTAAATTAGGTCATACAATGTTTTACCGTAACTCATTGAAAATAAACAAGTTAACTTTTTGGTTTCCGTTATCTTGTAAACTCACGCTAGTGATAAATGAACACTTGGCTGCTTGGCTGCCTTAGTGAGAATTATCCCCGGAGGGGGAAATTATTGTATTAATATAGGCTGCGCTCGTAAGCGCCCTTTGACGGGTATTTTACATTTACAATCATGCGAATTATAAACGATCAATAGGGCTTTGGCAATTTTTTCTTTCAAGGCGCGTTTTAGGAAAAAAAACGCGGTATAATCGTATGGGAAATTGCAAAAAAAAAGGGTTCAATTCCAGCAAAATTGAACCCTTTAAGGTTTTACGGATAGCGCGAAACTCGCGTATTGTTGATTTGAGAGAAGATTTATATATTTATGCTTTTCCTCCGGCAATTGCGGGCACAATGGATACAGTGTCGCCGTCGTTAACGGCTGTTTTCTCGTTTTCCAGAAATCTTATATCTTCATCATTAACATAAACATTGAGAAACCTTCGAATTTTGCCTGTTTCATCGCAAAGCCTATCTTTGATTCCGTTATGGTTTGCCTCAAGATTGTCTACTATTTCCTGAACATTGCTCCCTTCGACTTTTACTTCTTCAGCTCCACCGGTAAATGATCTCAACGGCGTAGGCACTCTAACTGTTGCCGCCATAATTGCGTCTCCTTTCAAATTTTTAATATTGTTTAAACCATAACCGCTTCGCGGCTGTTAACCTCTTCGACAATTTTGTCCACTTCTTTAATATCAGCGTTAATAATTGTCGGTTGTTTTAGTTGTCCGGCAAGGGCTTCCTGTGTTTTAAGACCATTGCCCGTAATGCAGATCACAATAGATTCGCTAGGGTCAATCTTGCCGGCCTCAATCAGTTTTCTGGTTGCGGCCACTGTAACGCCTCCTGCTGTTTCAGTGAATATGCCTTCGGTTTCGGCGAGCAACTTTATGCCTTCAATAAGCTCATCGTCGGTCACATGCTCAGCCCAACCTCCGCTCCCCTTAATAGCTTCCTTAGAGTAGTGGCCGTCAGCCGGATTGCCTATTGCGATTGAATGCGCAATAGTGTTTGGTTTCTCCGGCTTTATAAACTCCATATCCTCTTTAACCGCCCTTGATATAGGCGCGCAACCCGTCGCCTGCGCGCCGTAAAAGCTGGTGTCGTCGCTGTCAATAAGACCGATTTTTTTCATCTCTTTTATGGCTTTTTGTATCTTTAAAATAAGCGATCCGCCTGCCATCGGCACGACTACATGTTTTGGAGGCTTCCATCCCAACTGCTCAACAATTTCATGACCATACGTTTTTGATCCTTCAGCGTAAAACGGACGCAAATTAACATTAACAATGGCCCATCCATATTTGTCTGCGATTTCAGCGCACAATCTGTTAACTCCGTCGTAGTTGCTGTTTATACCCACCACATTAATTCCATATATTAAAGTGCCGATTATTTTGGTTTGCTCAATTGTTGCCGGCATGAAAATATAGCTTTTAAAGTTGCCCTGCACCGCATGAGCGGCTACTGAGTTCCCAAGATTGCCGGTAGTGGCGCATGCGACAGTGTCGAACCCAAACTCTTTCGCTTTTGACAACGCCACCGCAACCACCCTGTCTTTAAATGAAAATGTGGGATGGTTAACGGAATCGTTTTTAATATATAAATTAGGCGCGCCGAGCAGCTTGCCCAGATTTTCAGCCTTTACCAGCGGCGTAAAACCTACGTGGTGGCCCACAACCGGATCTCCATCCAAAGGAAGAAGTTCCCTGTACCTCCATATGTTGGGGCCTCTGCTTTCAATAACCTTACGAGTGAGGACGGACTTGATCTTGTCGTAATCATAATCAACTTCCAGAGGGCCAAAACAATAAGCGCACACATGTTTTGGCTCTTTTGGATAATCGCGCCCGCACTCTCTACATTTTAAACCATTTACATAACCCATTTCGTCGTCTCCTTCGTAAACTCTAAATTAGCTGTTCTACTAGTTTTACAAGGGGTTTTTGCTAAAAATATTAATAAATTTTCAAAAAAAAAGCCCCTTTTTGCTTAAAGACAAAAAGAGGCCTTTCTTGTGTTTGCTCTATCTGATCTCTTTTAAGCCGATATAAACCGGTATTTGCATTCTAACATAACGCTAAGGGGCTGCGCAAAATTTAATGCCTGCAATTTTTGTCTTTAAACGTCAAATTTTATTTTAAAAATATCGTAAATTATAACTACTGAGGTCTTTAATGTCAACACCGTTGTAAAATGTTTAAAAAAATAGGTTTTTCCGAATTTCAGATATACTTTTCCTTGACCAAACAGGCCGTCCGGTGTAGTATAACATCTTATGCTGCGCGGAGTTGCGCATTATTGGCCGCGTTTTTGTTTTAAATAATTCCATTTTCGGACACAGATTGATGGATCAAATTGACGAACAGCTTCAGGAGGCTATCAAATGCCATCAAAACGGCGATCTGGATAAAGCCGAGCCGATTTACATGAAGATGCTTGAAGCCCAACCGGACAATCTGGACGCCCTGTTTCTATTGGGCACTTTAAGTTTTCAAAAACTTGATTTCGGCAAAGCCGTATCGTTGCTGAACAAAGCGCTTGTTATCAGCCCGGAAAGCGCTGAGATTTATAATAATCTCGGTAATGTTTACCGTGAGCAAGGAATAACCGACAAGGCAATCGCCTGTTACCTCAATGCGTTAACCCTTAAACAGGATTTCGCCGAAGCGCACAATAATCTTGGCGTGGCATGGACAAACAGCGGCAAATTCGCGGCAGCCGGGGCCAGCTTTAAAAAAGCCGTTCATATTTGTCCTGAATACTCCGAAGCGTATAACAATCTGGGCAACGCTTACTTGGAACAGGGCATGTTTGATCAGGCAGTCCCGTGTTTTCAAAAAGCGATTACCGTGAAACTCGACTATATGGAAGCGCACTATAACCTGGGAATAGCGTTTTACGAACAAGGCAGATATGACGAAGCCATTGCGCGATATGAGCATGCAATTGAGCTCAACCCAAAATACGCCGAAGTTTATAATAACCTCGGAGTTGTTTTAAACGTTAAAGGCAGGGTCGAAGAAGCCATAACAAATTTTGAGCGCGCCGTCTCAATTAAGCCTAATCATGTCGACGCTTATTATAACCTCGGCAACGCTTTTTGGGCAATCGGCAAGCATGACGACGCTATTAAAAGTTACGGCAAAGCTTTGGAATTTGATCCCGATCATACGGAAGCGCGTTGGAATATGGCCCTTGTTTTGCTGTTGACCGGCAATTATAAAAAAGGCTGGGCGGAATACGAGGTAAGATTTGACAGAAAAAAACCGCCCCCGCGCAATTTTGAGCAACCAAAGTGGGACGGCTCTCCGCTGGAAGGCAAGACCATCCTCATCCATGCGGAACAGGGATTTGGCGACACGTTTCAGTTTGCGCGGTTTCTCCCGCTGGTTAAGGCAAAAGGCGGCAATGTTATTTTTAAATGCCAAAAAGAGCTATCACCATTGTTAAAAAATTGCAAAGGATTTGACTCGATAATTGAGAGCTTAGACAACGGAGCCTGCCCCGTCAAGTTTGACACGCATATGCCGTTGCTTAGCCTGCCTGGGCAGCTCCAGATAGAGCTTGATAATCTCCCTGCGGAGATTCCGTACATTTTTGCAGATCCTGAACTTGAAAATGAGTGGCAAACCAAGTTACAACATGATAACGCGTTTAAAGTGGGCATTGTGTGGTCCGGCAATCAAACTTTTGCGTATCAAATTGATAGAGAGTGTTCATTAGCCGATTTTGAGCCATTAAGCCAAATAACCGGCGTGGCATTATTCAGCCTGCAAAAAGGAGCCGGAGCCGGCCAGGCTTTAAACCCGCTGGACGGCATGAAGATTAAAAATCTTGATAAAGATATAAAAAATTTTTCAGACACGGCGGCAATAATCAACAACCTTGACCTTGTTATTAGCGTAGACACTGCTGTTGCCCATCTGGCCGGCGCGCTCGGCAAGCCGGTTTGGGCGCTCATTCCTTACGCCGGCGACTGGCGATGGATGCTTGACCGCGAAGACAGCCCCTGGTATCCCGGCATGCGATTGTTTCGGCAAAAAACATCAGGAAACTGGAAAACGGTTATCAGCAGAGTAACCGGCGAGCTTGAAAAACTGGTTGCGCAAAATAGCCCGCAAGCATGACACCTTTAAGTTTTAATTTTTAAATTTGCGCAAATTTGTGATGATTAACGGTTAATACGCTTTTGCCTTTTTACTTGTTTTGCTCTTAGTCTGTGTAAATCCGTGTCATCTGTGTCATCCGTGTTCTATGCTTTTGATTTTGTTCGTGTCTTTTCGTGAACTTTCGTGGGCGCGCTTTTGTTTTTGCTTTTTTTACGCGCCTTGTTATTTTTATTGCTTAATTGCTTTTTACTTTTATTTTTTACTTGTTTACCATGACAAATATAAACGATTTACTACAGGAAGCTTTATCGCATCATCAATCCGGCAATCTGGCTGCGGCAGAGCCTTTGTACCAAAAAATCCTGGACGAAAACCCAAACCAGTTTGAGGCCCTTTTTCTGTTAGGCTCCTTAAATTCAGACCTTGGAAGGCTGGAAATTGCCGAGACTATGTTAAAAAACGCTATTGCCGCAAACCCGGACTATGCCGAAGCGCATAACAATCTTGCCGTCGCTTATTTAAGACAATCAAAACTTAACGAAGCGATTGAAAGTTTTAAAGAGACGGTTCGTTGCCAACCTGACCTTTTTGAAGCGCATTTTTATCTTGGAATAATTTATCAGCAAACCGGTAGATACGACGACGCTGCAAAGAGCTACCAATCCGCTATTGCCCACAAACCAGACTACGCGCAGGCGCGTTACAATCTTGGCCTTGTTTTCCACGAACAAGGCAACCTGAACGAAGCTCGAAAATGTTATAGCGATGTTTTGAAAATCAAGCCCGACTTTGTGGAAGCGCGCAACAATCTGGGCGACACACTTCAAAAGAGCGGCAAAATTGACGACGCGATATTTAATTATAGAAAAGCCCTGGATTTAAAGCCCGATTACGCCGAAGCTCACTACAATCTTGGCATTGCCCTTCAGGAAAAAGGCGATATAAAGAACGCCGTAGAGAGTTATAAATCAGCGATTCAACACAAGCCGGATTACGCCCAAGCCCATTACAATATGGGCATTATATTTAATGACGACTGGATGCTTGACAAAGCAGAGTCATGTTACAAACAGGCCATTGACGCAGAACCCAATTATGCCGAAGCCCTCAACAACCAGGCCGAGGTTTATCAAAGGCAAGGGAAACTAGATAAAGCAATTGAAAGTTACACCCGGGCCATTGAATGTAAACCAGACTATATTATGGCAAAGTTCAACCGCTCAATCGCATATCTCGTTTCAGGCGATTTTGAGAAAGGGTGGCGCGATTACGAGCATAGATTGCTGGTAAAAAAATATAATAAACGCTCGTTTAAACAACCTCAATGGGACGGCTCGCCACTGCAAAACAGAACACTGCTTGTTCACGCGGAACAGGGTTTCGGCGACACCTTTCAATTTGCGCGATTCCTGCCAAATGCGCGCGCAATGGGCGGCAAAGTTATATTTGAATGCCAAAAAAACATCTCCACATTGTTAAAAAGGTGCGCCGGCTTTGATGAGATTATTGAGAAAAGTTCCGACGAAGCGCCGGATGTCGAGTTCGACACATTTGCGCCGTTAATGAGCCTTGCCGGTATTTTCAGGGCAAACGTAGAAACGATACCAACGAATATCCCATACATATTTCCAGATCCTGAATTAGCTGAAAAATGGAATGTCAGATTGAGCTCTTTAGCCTCCGCCAACAGGCCTGAAATCGCAAATCCATTTAAGGTTGGAGTTGTATGGGGCGGCAAGCCCGAGCGAAAATACGATCGGGTGCGCTCATGTCCTTTGCAAAAATATGCGCCGCTGTTTGAGATACCCAACGCAGTATTTTTTAGCCTGCAAAAAGACGACGCAGCCAAACAAATCAACGAATTGCAGAAACCGGGCGCGATTGTTAACCTTGAGAACGACCTTGACAACTCAGCCGGCTTTGTGGACACGGCGGCGGTAATCGCAAACATGGATCTGGTTATCTCAATTGACAGCGCAATAACTCATTTATCAGGAGCAATCGGCAAACCAACATGGACCATGCTGCCTTACGCCCACGATTGGCGATGGCTGACTAATCGCGACGACAGCCCATGGTATCCCACAGTTAGACTTTTCCGTCAACCAACTATTCATGATTGGGAAACAGTGATCAACCGTGTCGCGGAGGAGCTAAAAGTTTTAACAAGAGATAGAACGTGAGAGACAAACAAAAGAAAACAGATGAAAGGCGCGCATGGCAGGCTCAATTTTAATTGACGGGCGGCAAACCCCTATCAATGTATCGCCGAAAATGTCCCTGGCCGTTGTTGTATCAATTGTGGACAGAGCTCTATTTAAAAGAGGCCTGAGGATTGGAAGCGTTAAATCCGATGACACAGACCTGTTTTGCCCTGACGGATTTAACATTCCATGGTCAACGTTTGAGCAAATCAGTTGTAAAAGCGAAAAGATACCCGCGACTTTAAAACGCGCGGTTGTCACCTTGACCATAGGCGATAAACGAGGCCATCAAGAGATGCGCAACATTTCACACCCAATCATGAAAGCATACGCGGATAAAGTTGGCGCCGACTTTGTTGTAATAGATGAAATAAAGTTAAGAATGAAGAGCTTGCTGCTTGAAAAATGGCAAATGTTTGACCTACTGTTTAAATACGGCCGCATACTGTTTCTTGACACAGACATATTAGTCGCCCCGAACTGCCCCGATATGTTTGAAATGGTTCCGTCTGATAAAGTCGCCGCGCTTGTAGAGTCGGATCATATTGATTGCAATCAGTGGATAACCGATATTCAAGGACAATTGGGCGATATTGGATGGAGAAACCAGTACCTGAATTCAGGAGTTTGCGTCTATTCCTACATTCATAAAGCCATATTTGACCGGACGCAACCATTTGTAGTGCCAGGAGATCAACACACATTTAACTATCGCATAAAACAAAACGGATTCAAAGTGTTCCCCCTTCCCATCACATTTAACCACATGGAGCTGTACAAAAACGACCGTTTCCTAAGCCACGTAATACATTACGCCGGCAGCGGATTTACAGACTTGCCGTGCAACGAAGAGGACGCTGAACGCCTTTTCCAGGCCAAAATAGACTTGATGAGAAAAGACGCGGGGATATTGTATAATTAACGCTACGTGACTACGCATAAAATAGCGCGCATATAGTGGCCCATGTTTTAAATTGTTCCCGAAGGTTCAATATGTTAAATTTAATGTTCCCTAATAATAGAAAATAACCATGAAATACCAGCTATTTGAAGATGTTGTTTTATTGGAAGATTAAGCAGCAAATGTTAAAAAAACAGCGATTTGGCTACTATTGTTGGATATCACCCTGTTCAGAATGAAGAAGACGGTTATACGCTGGAAGTTTTTAACGCATTAGGCGCACTATAGCTGTTGTCACGGTTTAAGAATCCGCAACTGAACCGTTAACGAGGGACGAAATACTTAGCGTTAGGGCTTTGTGTAAATGAAAGCTGAAAATTTACGGTTAATACGCTTTTGCCGTTTTACTTGTTTTGCTCTTATCTGTGTAATCGGTGAAATCTGTGGTTGCTTTTCGCTTCTCTTTCATAATTCGATATTCGCTTTTGATTTTGATTTTGATTTTGTTTTTACTTTTTTTCGTGCCTTTTCGTGAACTTCCGTGGACGCGCTTTTGATTTTAAATTTGTGTAGATTTGTGAAAATTAGTGGTTAAAAGATTTTGCTTCTTGCTTTTAATATTTAATAAATATCTGTGAAATCCGTGGTTGTTTTTGGTTTTCTCTGTGAAATCTGTGGTTGCTTTTCGCTTTTGCTTTTTTCGTGTCTTTTCGTGAACTTTCGTGGGCGCGCTTTTGATTTTGTTTTTTTTACTATTAATCGATTTTACCTTTTAACTTTTTGATTGCCGGACTTAATGAATAATATAAATGACATTTTACGCGAAGCTATAAAACACGATAACTCAGGCGATTTGAGAAAGGCCGATGCCTTGTACCTAAAAGTGGCGGACGCTTATCCTGAGAATGTTGAACTGCTTTTTCGCATCGGAACATTGAAATTACGACTGCGCGATTTTGATAACGCCGTTAGTTTTTTAAGAAAGTCGGCGCGGCTAAAACCTGATTACGCCGAAGCCCACAACAACCTGGGCAACGCGTTCCTGATGCAAAAGATGTACCCCGAAGCCGTCAAGAACTATGACACGGCGTTAAAAATAGATGCAAATATCGCAGAAGCGCATAACAACAAAGGAGTCGCGTTTCGCAAGCTTAACAAGCCCGGCGAGGCAGTTGGCTGTTTTCAACAAGCGTTGCGCATCAGGCCTGATTATGCCGGCGCGTACAACAATATGGGAGCAGCATTAAAAGACTTAGGCGAGTTTGAAGCCGCAGTTGTTAGTATCCAACTGGCCCTATCTCTAAACCCGGATCATGTCGAGGCCCTTAACAACCTGGGCGTGTGTTTTAGAAGCATGGGAAAATTTGAAGAAGCCGTGGCAACCCTTAAAAAAGCTGTTGAATTAAAGCCTGATTACGCCGAGGCTCACAACAATCTTGGCTCGGCGTTGAGAAATATCGGCAAGCTTGACGAAGCATTGGCAAGCTTCCATAACGCCCAGAAGTTTAAACCCCAATATGTTGAAGCGTTTAACAATTTAGGCCTCATTCTTAGAGACAAAGGCAAACTTGACGACGCAATTGCCTGCTATAACAACGGCCTGAATATTGACCCCGAAAATATAGATGTTAAATGGAACAAATCTATTGCCTTGCTTTTAAAAGGAGATTACAATCATGGTTGGCCTGAGTATGAAACGCGTTTTGCAAGAAGAGGCTCAACTGCCAAAATTTTTCCCAAACCACGTTGGGACGGCTCGCCTTTTAAAGGCAAAACGGTTTTTGTCCACGCTGAACAAGGCTATGGCGACACATTTCAATTTGCGCGTTTCTTGCCGTTGATAAAAGATTTGGGAGGCTCAGTTGTTTTTGAATGCCAAAAGGGGCTCGCCCCCCTGTTAAACACAATCAAAGGGTTTGATAAAATTGTGGAAAAAAATGACGGCTTTGCCTCTTCAAACGAGTTCGACATGCATGCCCCCTTGTTGAGTTTGCCTGGGCTGCTTAACGTTTCGCTTGATAATTTACCGAGCAAAACTCCGTACATATTTACCGATAGCGAATTAACTTCGCAATGGCATGCCAGGCTCAATTCAAACGCAGAAGGAACTTTTAAAGTAGGCATTGCGTGGACGGGCAATCCTCAGCACGAAAATGACTTTAACAGGTCATGCCCATTGTCTGTTTTTAAACCCTTAAGCGAAATTAAAGGTTTAACTCTCTTCAGTTTGCAAAAAAATGAAACACCTTCTAAAATTAATGAAGATTTTCAAACCGGAAAAATTATAGACCTCGCCGATGATTTAAATAGCTTTTCAGACACAGCATCCGTTATTGCAAATCTTGATCTGGTTGTGGCGGTAGACACCGCAGTTGTCCACCTCGCCGGAGCCATGGGCAAAGAAACGTGGACGCTTTTGCCTTTTTCGCCTGACTGGCGATGGTTGCTAAATCGAAACGATTCGCCCTGGTACCCACAAATGCAATTGTTCCGCCAACCCAACCTCGGCGATTGGGAAACCGTAATTCGCAACATCGTTGAAGAACTGAAAAAACGGGTTAACAAAAAATAAATATTTACGGGATTCACAGGGAAACGCTTCGCAGACCCTGAACTATAATAATTTAAGCCTTGCAGGCTTTTTTGGCACAATCTGATTTTTGACAATTGCTTTTGCTTTAGCTTTAAAAAATCCTGTCGAAATTGCTTTTGCTTTTTTATTAGTGTAGATTAGTGAAAATTAGTGGTTAATTCGCTTTTGCTTTCTCATTTTCCGGTTTATCCGGGCTATGTTAAAGCTGTGTGGACCTGTGAAGATCAGAGGTTTATTCCCTTTTGCTCTGAGTTTATGCTGAGTAATTACGAAGTAATATTCGCTTTTGCTTTTAATTTTCGTGCCTTTTCGTGAGCTTTCGTAGGCACGCTTTTGATTTTAAATTTGTGCCGATTTGTGAAGATCAGTGGTTTATTCGCTTCT
>JAIQZQ010000011.1 GCA_021777105.1 Candidatus Anammoxibacter sp. | reverse complement strand
AGCGACGGGGAGGTTTGGCACCTCGATGTCGGCTCATCGCATCCTGGGGCTGAAGAAGGTCCCAAGGGTTTGGGAGTTCACCAATTAAAGCGGTACGTGAGCTGGGTTTAGACCGTCGTGAGACAGGTCGGTCCCTATCTTTCGTGGGCGAGCGATATTTGAAGAGATCTGTCCTTAGTACGAGAGGATTGGGATGGACGAACCTCTGGTGTATCAGTTGTTGCGCTAGCAGCATAGCTGAGTAGCTACGTTCGGAATGAATAAACGCTGAAAGCATATAAGCGTGAAATCAACTTTGAGATTAAATATCGTTTTCCTTTGTGGAATGAAGACACCTTTAAGATTAAGAGGTTGATAGGCTGGGGGTGTAAGTGCAGTAATGTATTAAGCTTACCAGTACTAATTTGTCAAAATGCTTGGTCACCCATTAATAATACTAAATATTATATTCAATTAATTATAGCGAAGTGTTGCTACAATTATGTTAAAGTTAAAAAATTCTTGGTGTTCATAACGAATGGGTCACACCCGTTTCCATTTCGCACACGGTAGTTAAGCCATTCGTGCCGATGGTACTGCTTTTAAGTGGGAGAGTAGGTAATGCCAGGATTTATATTAAAGAGCCCATCTTCTATATGAAGATGGGCTTTTTTTTATCTCTTTAATGATATTGTTTCAAGAGCAATAATGAGTTATTTTATAGAGTTATGCTAGTTTTTATTTATACTGATTTTACTTCTTAATTTTTATTGTTTTATTTGCCTATGTTATGTTTTATACTATTACCTAAATAAATTTCGTTTATTTAGTTGCTGATTTGATTTAAAATACTCAACGTTTAGTCTTTTTATTAAAATGTTAGAAGAAGAAAAGAAATTCAAGCGGTATCTTAAGCTAAACGGCTTAAAGTTTACTCCAGAGAGGCAGATTATATTAAGACAAGTTTTTTCAAATCATTCTCATTTTGAGGCGGATGATTTGCTTGTCGCGGTTAGGCAACATTCAAAAAAGGTTTCTAAAGCGACTATTTATAGAACTTTATCGCATTTGATACAAAGCGGTTTGTTGCGTGAAGCTGTTTTTGGCGAGAAGCACGCCCATTATGAACATGTTTTTAAACATAAACATCATGAGCATCTAATTTGTTTGTCTTGTAAAAAAATCATAGAGTTTAGCAATCAGAAAATTGAAAAGTTACAGGAAGATGTTTGTTTAGAACATAGTTTTGCGCCTTTGTCTCATAGGTTGCAAGTTTTTGGACACTGCGCAGATTGCCAAAAGAGTAATAATAAGAGTTTGTCAAATTAAACAAAGATGAATGATGTGTTTTTTTGATACCGTTAAAATTAATATTGTGAATACCAATTTTAATTACAGGTATGATTGCGCAATTAATTTTCAATATAAAGGAAATATAGCAAGAATTTTGAAAGGATAAAAATAAATGGCTAGAGAATGTTGTTTGTGTGGGAAAAAGACTGCTTCTGGTTTTAAGATAAAAAGAAGAGGTATGGCAAAAAAAAAGGGCGGTGTTGGTAAGCGTATTACTGGAAGGACTAGAAGGAAATTTAAACCAAATATTCAAAAAGTAAGGGCTGTAGTAAATAATGGGGTTAAAACAATAAAAGTCTGCGCCAGATGTATAAGTTCCGGCAAAGTAACAAAAGTAGCTTAACGTTTACCTTTATAGTGATTTTGCAGAATTAGTATTATTGAACTGAGTTTTCGAGCTTGTATATAATGTCTGCCTTGATTACACATATTGTTGTTGAGAAGTGTTTAAGATATTTGTGATTTAACCAAGTTTGTTGTCTTAAAAAATGGATATTAAGAATTTAGAGTATATAGCTAACCTTTCAAGGTTAAGATTAGAAGATTCTGAAAAAAATATATTTTCTGAACAATTAGACAGTATTTTTAATTACATTAGTAAATTAAATAATTTAAATACTGATAATATCGAGCCTATGACTAATGGCGTTAAACTTAGCAACGTTTTTAGAGAAGATATTAAGGCTAGTTCCATTTTAAAAAAACAAGCAATAGAGAATGCTCCATCCAAAACTCCTCACTTTTTTAAAGTTCCCCAAGTTTTAGATTGAGGAATACCCCTGGCGGTTTTTAGATAAACCGCGCTTATATATTGTGATGTAATCCTGCGTTTATTGAGAGGTTTTGCATTGAATACACATGAATTAACATCTGTTCAAATCAAAAAAAATATACTTTCCGGCGATATGTCCGCTAAGTCTGTTACAGCCGAATTTTTTTCACGAGTTGAAAAATCCGACACAGAGATAGGGGCCTATTTATCTTTAAATAAAGAAATGGCCTTAAAAAAAGCGGATGAAGTTGATAAAAAAATAAAAGCCGGCGCCCATGTTGGCCTTCTTGCCGGTGTTCCAATTGCAGTTAAAGATAATATATGCGTCGCAGATTCAATAACCACGTGCGCGTCAAAGATTTTGGCAAACTATCGCTCACCGTATGACGCTCATGTTATTGAGCGTATAAATGACGAAGATGGAATAGTTATCGGCAAAACAAATTTAGATGAATTTGCCATGGGATCGTCTACGGAACATTCCGCTTTTAAGATAACAAAAAACCCGTGGGATTTAGATTATGTTCCGGGAGGTTCAAGTGGTGGTTCCGCTGCTGCTATAGCCGCTGATATGGCTGCGGTTGCGTTAGGCTCTGATACCGGCGGTTCTGTTCGGCAGCCTGCTGCGTTTTGCGGCGTGGTTGGTTTAAAACCCACATATGGAAGAGTTTCCAGATATGGCATGGTTGCTTTTGGTTCATCATTAGATCAGATTGGGACACTTTCAAAAGACGTAGCTGATAGCTCGCTTTTGTTACAGGCGATTGCAAATTACGATAAACGCGATTCAACATGCGTTAATTTAGAAATCCCTGACTATATTAGCCAATTAGAAAGCCTTGATCCGGGGATAAGCATAGGCGTCCCGAAAGAATATTTTGCGGAAGGCCTAAAAGACGAAGTTCGCAAAGCTGTAGATACCGGATTGGATATTTATAAAAAGTTAGGCGCTAAAATTGTTGAAATATCATTGCCACACACCGAATATGCCGTTGCCGCATATTATATTATAGCCACGGCAGAGGCGAGTTCAAATCTGTCTAGATATGATGGGGTTAGGTATGGTTTTAGATCGCAACAAAGCTCGGGCATTTTAAAAATGTATGAGGCAACGCGGTCGGAGGGCTTTGGGGATGAAGTTAAACGCCGGATTATGATGGGGAATTATGTCCTAAGCGCAGGCCATTATGATGCGTATTATTTAAAAGCTTCAAAAGTGCGCACTCTTATCAAAAGTGATTTTGATTCTGCTTTTGAAAAGGTTGATTGTATAATATGTCCCACTTCCCCTGTTCCTGCGTATAAAGTTAATGAAAAATCTTCTGATCCGTTGGAAATGTATCTTTCTGATGTTTACACTATTCCGGCAAATCTTGCCGGCATTCCCGGTATTTCCGTTCCGTGCGGTTTAACGAGTGATGGGTTGCCTATTGGCATGCAAATTTTAGGCAAACATTTTGATGAGCTTAAAATTTTGCAAATTGCGCGGTTATTTGAGAAGGAATTGAATTTTAACGCTGTTAAGCCAAAGTTAGATTTTACAAAAGAGTGATTTTTGCGCATTTTAGATTTGATAAAGATAGTTTTGTAAAGCAGGATTTGACAAATGGAATATGATGTTGTAATTGGTCTTGAAACTCACGCGGAATTGGCTACAGAGACAAAACTGTTTTGCGGTTGCGAAGCGTCATTCGGCGGAGAGCCTAACACACAAGTTTGTCCTGTATGTTTAGCTTTGCCGGGCGCATTGCCTGTTATGAACAGGAAAGCGTTTGAGTGCGCGTTAAAAGCGGCATTAGCTCTGAATTGTAGAATAGATAAAGTCTCGAATTTTGACCGTAAAGGCTATTACTACCCTGATTTGCCAAAAAATTATCAAGTTTCTCAGAATTACCATAACCTAGGGGTTGATGGTTTCTTGGAGTTAATAATTAACGGCAATGAAAAAAAGGTGGGATTGCATAATGTCCATTTGGAGGAAGACGCCGGTAAACTTGTGCATCCTGAGGAATCAGGAGCTGACTATAGTTGCGTTGATTTTAATAGAGCCGGTGTTCCGTTGCTTGAAATTGTTTCAAACCCTGAATTAACAAATGTTGAAGAGGCTGAAGCTTATATGCAAACTCTTCGCAATGTTTTGCTATATATAGGCGTTTCTGATTGCAAAATGGAAGAGGGCTCTTTGCGTTTTGAGGCTAGTATTTCTTTAAAAACAAAGGGTTCTGAAAAATTAGGGGATAGAGTAGAAATAAAAAACCTGAATTCAATGCGGGCTGTAATTAAATCACTGCAATATGAGATAAAAAGACAATCCAAATTGCTGGATCAAGGCGCCGTCATTGAAAGGGAAACAAGATTATGGGATGAAAATAATCAAAAAAGCGAAAGAATGCGATCAAAGGAAGAAGCTCAGGACTACAGATATTTCCCTGAGCCTGATTTGGTTCCCTTTACAATTGAAGATAAATATATAGAAGAAATTAAATCTCAGATTCCAGAGCTGCCTGTGTACAGGCTAAAAAGGTTTGTGGAGGAATATGGCTTGACGTCTTATGACGCGAATATATTGGTTGATGAGAAATTGATTGCCGACTATTTTGAAGCTTGTGTTAATGCCTATTCGTCCCCTAAAGCAATAAGCAACTGGATTAACAACGATATTTTACGCGAGCTAAATGAAACAAAAACATCAATAAGCGATTTTGCCGTAAATCCAAAAATGTTGACGGACTTGATAAAACTGGTTGATGATGGGGCAATAAGCAACGCGACTGCTAAGACAATCTTTATGGAGATGGCTCAAACAGGACAAGGACCGGAGGTGATTGTTGAGAAAAAAGGGTTAAAACAAATAAGCAACGCATCTGAGCTTGAATCAATCGTGGAGTTAGTAATCAATGAAAATGGAAAAGTTGTGGAGGATTATAAAAACGGCAAAAAAAATGCCCTGGGATTTTTAATGGGGAAAATAATGCAAAAAACAAAAGGCAAAGCAAATCCAAAAATTGTAAATCAAATGTTGGAAACAAAAATAAATCAGTAAATCCTTTGAGCCCACAGATATATCTTTTTATAATATTATCAAAACAATATATAGTTTTTACTCATAATTATAGGTCTTTTGCTGTGACGGTTTTTCTTCCATTTCCACCTGCTCTGCTTATAGCATCATCTAAACAAGCATAAACTTTTTCGCTTAACGCTGCAATAACTTCACTTGAAGTGAGACAGTCCTTGCTCTTTATGTAATCTCTTACTTTGCTGCCTACAACTAATACGTCTCTTGGCTTTGATGACTTGGCCATGTTTTCCTCCTTTTATTTGTTAAATGGGCTCAAAGGATTACAAAACATAATTTGCAGATAATATCAGAAAAGGGGTAAAAGTCAAGGGATTTTCTACATATTTTTTGGTCTATACGGTTTGAGAGCGCGTTGTAAAACACTATATTACAGATTGACTTTTGTTGCAATTATGATAAAATTTAAACTTGGAAATTTATAACATCATGGATTTAGTATAATCAAGGAGAAAAAATGTTTGGCATGCCCGGCGGTGTAGAGTGGATAATTATTTTGATCGTGGCTCTTCTTATATTTGGGCGCAGGCTTCCCGAAGTGATGAAGTCAATGGGAAAAGGTGTTGTTGAATTTAAGAAAGGAATTAGGGGCATCGAGAACGAAGTTGAAAAGGAAAGCATGGCTGGCGACGGATACATTTCTGATAATAATAATGATGATAAACAGAGTCAAAAAGATTAGAATAAGATCAAATTTTTAAATTAGTATTAAGTAAATTAATAATTTTAGGAGCAATATTATGGCAAGAGGCGAAACAAAAAGAAAAAAAATGAACTGGAGAAAAAGCAAGGCTAATCATGGCAAAAAACCATGCCAAGGCAAAAGAAGAGGCCGTAGGTAAGATGCGCAAGTTGTAAATATCCCTTGACTCTTTTTCCTTCAAGTTCTTTTTTTTTGATCCGCTCATTTTCTGTGTTAGAAGCTGTTTTTTATCACAATAAATCCTGCGTTATACACTATGGCGCTTTGTAGACATTTGCGTCATGCCGATTTGCGGCCTTTCTGATAAATCTGCGATAAAATCATTTAACCTAAGTCTGTAAAAGTTTATGCACCGTACTCTTTTTGAAATACCCATTCCTTTTTTAGGGAAAATGGTTCCAATTCATTCTTATGGTTTCATGATGGCGGTAGGTTTTTTTGTCGCGGTTTTTGCCGCTAGATGGAGGGCAAAAAAGGAGGGTATGGATCCCGGGTTAATGAGCGATCTTGGGATATATGTTATATGCTCCGGCATTGTAGGCGCCAGGCTCTTCTTTGTTATTCAAAATTTTGATGAATACAAGAACAATCTGATAGATGTTTTTAAAGTATATGAAGGCGGCCTGGTTTTTTATGGCTCTCTCATTGGCGTGGTTTTATTCTTTGTCGTGTTTGTGCGAAGGAAAAAAATAGACTTTCTTAAAACAATGGATGTTATTTTTCCTTCCGCCACTATTGGGCTTGCGTTTGGACGAATAGGGTGTTTTCTTAATGGATGTTGTTATGGGGATGTTGCCGGTTCATGGTCGTTTTGCGCGGTAAGATTTCCAAAGACTTCAGATGTTTTTGAAAGGATAAACGGCAGCCCTGTATTTTTGCGTCATTATGAAAAAGGCCTTGTTGATCTTGCCGACAATCATTCACTCCCTGTCCATCCTACACAGCTATACGCTTTTTTTTCATGTGTGTTGATCTTTTTTATATTGAATACTTTCTGGAAATATCGTAAAAGAGATGGAGAAGTTATGCTTCTTTTTGGCGTGATTTACTCAATATACCGATTTTGCATAGAATTTGTTCGCGATGATAATCCTCCACTTTTTGATTCATTGACTATTTCTCAAAATATAAGCATATTTGTATTTGTGATCTCGGCGACTTTTTTTGTTTTACGAAGGTTAAATATTAATAAACTAAATAGAGTTTCTGTTTAATATTCTTGATACTGCCGTTATGAAGATAAAAAATCCATTTTTAATATTATTTATAGCTTCTATGGCGTTTTGGCCTTTGGTCTTATCGGCAGGCGATATGGATCAGGCAATTGTTCATTACAATCGGGGCTATGACTATTACAAAAAAGGCGAGTATGACAAGGCGATAGAAGAGCTAAATAAGTCTTTAGAGTTTGATACTAAAAATGAAAACGCTTTTTACGGTTTAGGAAACTGTTATTACCGTAAACAGTCATATGAGAAAGCTGTCGATGGTTACAAAAAGGCTATTGAAATAAACCCCGATTTTTCAAACGCGCATTATGGATTAGGCACTGCTTATAGCGCTCTAAGGATGACGGATGAAGCAGATAAAGAGTTTACTTTGTATAGAAGGTTAAAGACGGGAACCGCTCAAGGTTCAACTGTATCCGGCGGTAAATCTTCATCTAAGTCTAAATCTAAATCAAAAACTTCTAAATCCAGTTCTAAATCCGCATCTAAATCAAGCTCTAGACCACGAGAGACAAAACAATCAGGCTCATCAATAAAATCTGGGCAGGGCAGCAGCGCAATTTCAAGTTTTAAGAACCTGGCTCCGAGAAAAAAGATAAAGGAGATTTTAAGCGTTCCAAAAATTAAGGCCCCAAGAGAGTACGCCAGAGTATTTTCCGAAGTGTGGAGCAATTCTCATATAGGAAAGATTTTTGTGGGCATCATTGGATATATTGGAGTTACACAGATTTGGCTTGTGTTAATAGCGTTTCAGGGCCTTATATTATGGCGGATAAAAAAGAAACGCGAGAGGCTTAATTAAGTCTGCTTTTTTAAGCGCCTATTCAGCTTATCCGGCAGGTTTATACACACCCTATATCCCGTCTTATTTGGAAGGGGATTTCTATTTGAAATCTCGTTTTAATTATCTTTAAAGATGAAATATGGGATCCGCTTATATAAATAGCCAGGTGTAAATTACACTTAAATGTTGATTTTTTAATTCAGAAATGATGGGAAGGAGAGGGCATAAACTCGCCCTCTCCTTCCACATTCTTACTGCGGGTAAATCTAACGGTTTTAACAAAACAAACCGCTCCAAACCACTTCTTTTATGGCAGATCTGAAGATGCAGCGCATCTTTGAATAGCTCCGCGTTCACGGCCGGTGATTATACCCTGCTTCTTAAGTTTGTTTGTGTTTTTACCAACACAATTTACAAACTTTCCGTGGTTCTGCGCATCTTCCGCGCACTTCATGACCATATCAGAGATTTTGCAACCATCTTCAATCATCTCATTAGCTACTCCAGAATCGCATCCGTCAATGTTGACTGTTTCGCTAATGTCTGAATCCGGGCAATCATCTTCGCCATCGACAATGCCGTCGTTGTCTGAATCGCCGCTTTCATCTTCGTCACCATCTTCATCACCGTCCTCATCTCCATCTTCGTCACCATCTTCATCACCGTCTTCATCACCGTCCTCATCTCCATCTTCGTCTTCATCTGTCGATTCATCGTCATCGCCTTTAGCTCTAAACTTCAGATTGCCTGACAATCTGACTTTTTTACCCCAAGTGTCGTCGCCAATTCTAAGTCTTAGGTCGATTGGATTTTTTGAACCTGATAAATCAATGTCTCTTGCTTCATATACTATTTCATAAGCATTAACATCAATTTCACCGATAGCCAATTTGACTTTGGCATCGCCTATTTCTCCGTCAAATTCATAAATTCTATCAGCTTTTATTTCATTGTCTTTATCATCGTCTTTGCTTTCATCATCCTTGCTTGCATCGTCGTCTTCATCATCTAAAGTTTCCGTGTCATCATCATCTTTAGAATCGTCATCTTTTCCATCCTTGTCTTTTCCTTTATCATCATCTTTATCTTTGCCCTTGCCTTTATCATCGTCCTTGTCTTTGCCTTTTCCATTGCCTTTTCCTTTGTCATCTTCATCGTCAAAGCCGCTCAATAGCGATCCAAGCGCAATAGTTATAGCCCCTTCTTTATCAACCAGCTTTACTTCCTCTACTGTAATAGTAGACACTCCGGCCTTAACTGTAATATTTTCAGCTTCAAGATCAATGCCGTCGCTATCTTCGCCGATGCCGAACCTTCCTCTTACCCTTACTCTATCTGTTCCAGGTTTGCCTTTAAAGTCAACATCTACTTTTATTATCCCAAAATCAATTTCCGCGTTGTCGTCGTCAGGCGTTGGTGTTTCCGTTTCCGTTTCCGTTTCCGTTTCCGTTTCAGTTTCAGTCTCAGTTTCAGTTTCAGTTTCAGTCTCAGTCTCAGTCTCGGTTTCAGTTTCAGTTTCAGTTTCAGTTTCAGTTTCAGTTTCAGTTTCAGTTTCAGTTTCAGTCTCAGTTTCAGTTTCAGTTTCAGTTTCAGTCTCAGTCTCAGTCTCAGTTTCAGTCTCAGTTTCAGTTGCGGTCTCAGTTTCAGTTGCTGTTTCAGTAGCTGTAGCTGTTTCAGTCGCCGTAGCTGTTTCAGTAGCTGTAGCTGTTTCAGTAGCTGTAGCTGTTTCAGTCGCTGTAGCGGTTTCAGTAGCTATAGCTGTTTCAGTAGCCGTAGCCGTTTCAGTTGCCGTTTCAGTTGCAGTTGCTGTCTCCTGTGGAGTCTCTTGAGCAAAAGCATTCGCCGCTAAAGCCAATGTTAAACACAAAATTAAAGAAAATATTCCTTTTTTCATAAAAAATTCCTTCCTCAAATGTTAAATTAGAATCAAAAACTTTATATACAATACGATGTCAAGCCCTCTTTTCGGTATATTGCTCCTCCTTTCTCAACTTATGCTTTATAAATGTAACTTAAGTGTCAATTTTATGGACTATTTACAATTTTCTCTGTGATCTGGATCACAATATTAAATTTGGCTATTTTAACAATGATTTTTTGCTATGTAAACTATTCTTATTATTAGCTAAAATTAGGCAGAGGCTCTATCAAAACAGATAGAGATTCCACAATACGCGCATGTTGAATGGGCGCTTGTAAACGGCAACGCTCAGTTTGCCAATTGACTTGTTGTCCTTCTTAAATTAAGACTTACCAGCCTTGAAAAACCTTTAAGCAGTTTTATGCCTATATTAGGGTGGTGATCTAATATGTATTGATAATCTTTTTTATGTAAAACAATTAGCGTGCAATTCTCACTGGCTTTTACAGTCGCCGATCGTGAGCACTCATCCAGAATTGACATTTCACCAATTGAGCGGCCTTTTGACAAAGCTACAATTTCAGTTGTGCTCCCGTTTTTCGACTCCTTTATGACGGCAAGCTCGCCGGATACCAGAAAGCAAACTGAATTGCCCGGACCGCCTTCATAAAAAAGCTCCTCTCCTTTGCTTAAATATACAATTTTAATATGCTTTCCCAATATATGCAATTCACCTGTGTCGAATCTGTTAAAAAATCGAACCTGCATTAATTTGTTTATTACTTCAGAAATATTAGCGCTTTTATCTTTAGCATTCAATGTGTTTACCATGGTTTATCACCTAAATAATCAAATAAAATTAAAATACACTATTAAAAATAGCAAATTTAGCGCCAATTTAGTTCCAATATTTTTATGTTTTTAATATTATCGACCTAATACACTGTGAAATTAAATAATACTAAAAAAAAAATTATTCCTTGTAACTCTTATGCAACAATAATTAATTAAAAGGTTGCAGAATTTTATAATATAAGTATGAATTATTTGATATTAGCCAATTCTACCATGCATTAATAGTTAACTTAAAATCCATGGAATTCTTTGGTTTTTCCGCCTTAAATGGGGCAGACTTAGCCGAAATTATGATTGTAATCAATTTGCATTTTAGCTCTGTTTTCACTAATCATGTTCATTTAAGATTTATGTTGAAAAAACATTAATGTATTGTATGATTGAATGCATAAATTTGTAAATCTTAAGCATAAAATGTTGAATAATCTATTTTTAAACCAATAAATTATTTTTTGGAGGATAATAGAATGCGTCAATTATTTGTTTTAAACAAATATTCTATTTTTGTTATAGCTTTTTTCTGTCTCCTTCCCGGTATTAATTTATGGGCTCATATTTGCGGACCGGAAACAATGGAACTTGCCGTTGGCGAGACTAAAAGTTACACAATCGGGGCGGACGGTATTGCCACCGTTTATGAGGTAAGCTCTGGAGACGGCGCAGTCTCCACTATTACTCCTCTGTTTTTAGAAGGAATAGACGGTGTTTTTAATGTTACCGGCGTTGCCGCAGGGCAAACAAGCCATACCATATTCTGGGACGCGCCTGATGAGGATGCCTCCGGCGTCTGCTTTATATCAATAACTGTATCAGGGCCAACTTCATCCGCGCCTGAAATTTGCCCTGACGGCGTTAACATGGTAGCTATTGGTCCGGGGCAGGGTGTTGATTTGCAACAGGTCGATTTTGGTTTTGCTCAAAATAGCCAAACAAACTCAAATTGGGGCCGCCTGGACGCTGATGCCGTTACTTTAACAGGAGTTACGGGAATTGAAGGCGGTTTTTTGAATGTATTTACTAATTTTGGATGGGTTGTTCAGAATATGGCATTGGATTTTGCTGAAGATCTAGATCCTGTTACGACCTATTTCACTATTAATGATGGAGAGGTTGAGCTGAAAATAGTTGAACTTGACTTATTAGTTTCTTATTCGAATGTTCCAATATCTGAAAGCATTGTGGAGTGTCCTGATAATATCTTTATAAGTTTTCCGGTAAGCCCAATTGCGTGGGACGCCGAAGGCGCAAGCGAAAACCTTACTACTATAATAAGCAGCCCGCCTCCATTGGAGGTTGCAATTACGGCCACAGAGCTAATAACTGAAAGGCATACTCAACCAAACAAGGCAAATGAACAAGCTGCGGTTAATCAATGCGTGCCAATGTCTGTAGCCAACAGTCTTCAATATTTGGAGAACCGGTTTGCCCTTAACATTCCCGCTGAACATAAACCCGGTTTAAAGGGCGACAATACTCTTGTGGGTGAAATGGACAAAAGAATGGGTCGCACTGCCACATCCAGAACGTCAGGCAGCGGAACATGGTTTACACCCATGTTAAAAGGCAAGTTTTCATATCTTGCGGAAAATGGTTTAAAGGATACGCTTGATCAAAAACATCAGGGGCGCGGATGGGGCAATCCGCCGGATGAGGCCTTGCCTGACGGCGATTTTACCAGCGAAGGCATTACTTCCACGGACAAAGGTTCAACCGTGACCTGGGAGTGGATATGTCAGGAGATTCAAAGCGGCGAGGATGTTGAGCTCATTTGGAGTTATGACGATGCTAGCGGCAATCCGACAGGCGGCCACGCCGTCAGGGTGTTTGAATGCGGGCAAACCCTTGGCCGTAAATGGCTGGGTTATGTGCATGACGGCAATCAGAACGACGATACTAAAGGTTTGGAGTGCGTTAGAATGAATGTTTCCGATCTTGACGGCGACGGAATGCTCAACGCCGGCTCAAACGACCGTGAAATTCGTTTTGCGTTTTCAGAATCAGCCAAGGATTGCAAAGTGACGGAGTGCGAGATAACTCCAAATAAGATAAATTTAAATATGGGCGAAAGCGTTGCGATCACGGTTAAGACGTTCGGCAGTTGCAAAGGCAGTACTAAAAAGTTAGAGATGACGGGCGAAAGCGTGAATACCGGATTGTCAATTTTTAAGCCCGCGCAGCTTGATGTCTCTCCGAGTGTGTCAAATTCTCCTGCAACATTTGCCATATCATGCAACACAAATGACAACAGAACCAACTCGCTTCAGTTTGATGTTGCCGGCACAAATGTGTTTTGCGTTTTAGAAGTGGCCTGCAATCCTGACGCTACACCTTCTGAAACCGAGACGGAAACAGAAACGGCTACTGAAACTGAAACCGAAACCGAAACAGCCACGGAAACTGTAACCGAAACCGAAACGGCCACGGAAACTGTAACCGAGACATTAACCCCTACTCCGGTTTTCCCTCCTGAGACGCCGTTAACACCAACGCCAACCGAGACTCCGCCGACCCCCACACCAACGCCTACGCCAACGTTGACGCCAACACCCACGCCAACGCCGGAGGAGAAGCTTTGCTACATCTACTTTAGCATTGAAGAACCAAACGAGCTTCCGTCAGGCGTGAGCCACGGCGATATTATTGTCTCTAATGAGTGGGCCGTTGATATTTCGGCCGGCGATAAACTTGTTGCTTTAAACGGCTCCGGGGTTAGCCTTCTTCCCGGCGGTAGAAATGTTGATCTTTTAGAGTCTTTCATGGCCTCATCATCGGGCAAAGCTCCTGGATTTATTGGCCTTGACGGGTTTGATATCATAGAACTTGCTTCCGCGCAACCTTTTGAACACAAAATCATATTTACAGTTGAAGAGGAATTTACGGTCACAAATTCAAACCATTCACTGTTTCAGCAAAAGATAAACGAAGGCGACCTATTAATGACTAACGGAGGCGTAATACGAAACGAAGCATTAATTGCTCCGCTTAACCTTGCCACCAGATTATTAAAGCGTCCTGTTTTGTCTATTGGAATAGACGCGCTTGAATTGGAAGGACTATTGGATATTTTTGATAGTTTTGCCGGGCTTGAGATTGTCGACACTGCTCAATTACAATCAATGATTCCTGATGGGGAGGCCCTTCGCATTGTATTCTCATTTGAAGACATTAATGAAGAGTATACGGCCTTGCAGGGCGGTTTGTTGAGCGATGGCGGACTTGTAAGCGCGGACGATCTGGTTGAAATGATTTTTGCCGCGGATAGCGTTTCGGCAAAAGTTATACGATCCGGCGCTGACGGTATTCCGGCTTCCGCTCCTGATATTCTTGAAAATTGCGAGGAAACTGAAAAACTAGGACTTGACGCTGCCACTGCGTGCTTGCCCGAGGACATAATTTCCGGCGAATTTAAAAATATCTATTTCTCTGTTTCAAAAGATTCGCCTTTGGGTCTGTTTACACATGGCGATATTTTACGCCATAATTTGGATGAGAAATGCTCAGTTTTCCTTAAAAATAGTGAATTAATCAACGACGCTCAAAAAGAGCCGGGCCTTGACGGGCTGGACTTTTTCCCTGAGCTGTTATCCGCCCCGGCTGAACAGCCTCCTACCGGCAAGCAGTTTACATTCAGTTGTAAAAAGAATCTTGTTATAGGCAGAGGCGGCATTGAGAGGTTAATCCTAAAATCAGATGAGAATGAAACATGTGTTCTAAAGCTGGTGAACCTTGAACCCGGCGTAAATGTTGATGTCTCAACAAAGATCAGAAAAGGCGCCCGCGCTTCAATTAAAGTTGATCCTGTCTCAAGCAAAACAGACGCTGACGGCCAAATTGAGTTTACAATCAGCGCGGTCAAAAAAGGCATAGACTGGATAGCCTGGTCCGTGCCTAACGAAAAAGGCGAATTTGAGTTCACCAAAGACGCATTTGACTCCGGCAGGGCATGGGGCATGTTTGTTGAAGTTCAGTAAATACCGATGACTAATGCATGCAGATAGAGTACTGAAGTTTGAAGCTGGATCTCGGTTATCAGAAAAAACAACTGGGTGGCATGGACAAACTTGTTTGTCCGTGCCACCATTGCCTTGATATTACTTGTTTGGAATCCTGATTTTGAAGAATTTGAGAGTTGTATATTCGGTTTTAAGGTCTAATGCGTAACTTTTCATTGCCTTTGTCTTAAAAAAAATCAACAGTTTACAGTTTTGTTACTGCGCGCTCCGGAGCTGTGTCAAAAGGCGCTTTTTTAAACAACTGCCTGACAATATAGTTGACTACAGCAACCCTATGTCTTGCATAAATAAATGTGTCCACAGGGGTTGCGCCTAGGTTTGCTTTAGGTTCAAGCGCGGTTCGGCCAAATGAAACACGCGCGCATCCCATTTTGATTCCGCGCTCTATTGCCAACTGCAAAAGCCTGAAATATATAGGGTAATCTGAATTGATTTGATAATCAACACCTATATAATACGCGACCGCTTCGTTTCCATCCATAATTACAGTGACAAAACCGGCCATTAAGTTGTTCCGTTTTATGGCTATACATGAGAAATTATCCCCCAAGGCGTTATATAATCCCAGAAAGTAACCAATCGGCAGTGTGGCCGATCGAATAGACGATTTTTTCTCTACCTCCAGATACAGGCGATGCAACTCTTTGTCAACAGCAGTATTTATTTCTATTTTAGAGCATTCAAAACCGGCCTGTTCAAGTTCTGTGATCACTTTTTTTATTTTGGCGCGGTACTTTGATCGTAGGTTGTCAATGTAATCGTCAAAGGATGAGATTGCGTTTCCAAGCTCTAAAACCATGGAAGGATCTGTTTGGATGCGACGGTAACTGTCGCGTTCAATAATTTGCGATGCCTCAAGCTCTAGCTCTTTGATATCCTTAATAAGGACAAAATCCACATTGCCTGATAGTTTTTCGCCACGCCTTATTTTATAGAGCATCTCCGCCACAATTCGCCATCCCGTTTCCGGGTCCAAAGCCTTGGCAAAGGCCACGCCATGAAGTCCGCTGGATAACAGATTGCCGCATACCAGCGCCCTTTCCTTGTAGTTGCGGGCAATAGCTCCTTTGATGCCGTTTCCGGCTTGCGCAAGTTTTTCGCCTGTAATTTCCGCAACCTGACATGCGGCTATAACGACCGGCTCCCCATTGCTATAAGCCACGGCATACCGTTGAGATGTATTTTCAGGTGAATTAGCCTCAATAGCTTCAAGATCTGTTCGGCTCAGAAAGATGGAGTTTCCATCCGCAATACCATCCCAATCACAATGTTTTATAAACCCAATACTCTCGGCAAATAAATATTGATATCCAAGTGTTGCATGGCGTTCAATGTGGCGTTGACTCTTGTCCTTAACTTTGTCAATTATCTTCATATCGTTTTTTCACACAACCTGCTTGCTTGTAACAGTTAGAATCTTGGCAAATAAGTTTAAACAAATTTTAACAAAAAAATTGTTTAAATAAGAAAAAAGTATAGAAAATATAAGAAAACAACCAATCAAAGTGTAAAATGGCATGAGTGTGGGTGATTTTAGTTTGGTGTGGTTTGGCAAATTCAATATAACATTGCTTATTATTTCCAGCAAGAGTTTTTTTTTAGTAATTGAACCGTTTTGTCATGTAATCATGTCTTTATTGCTTGTGATTTTTTATTTTTTGCTTTTATCAGTGAAAATTGTCATTTTATCCGCTTAATATTTATATCCTATATGAAATCACTTTTACACACTACGCTCCATGCCCTTCGCGTTCTGCTATTAATCGCTTTTGCTTTTGCATTCATGCATGCTATATGATAGACTTTTCCATCCTTAAGGGGTAATATAGAAGCCTCGGATTTCGGAGATAACACGGATTGTGTTAATTTAGCTTTAAGGTATTAAGAATCCGTGTAATCTGCGTAATCCGTGGTTTGTTTTGATTTTTTGTGAGTCATTGAAATTTTTGAGATTGTAAAACATGAAACCTTCTTTAAATAAACTTATTGACGTTAGAAAATATTTGATATCTTTTGACAGCCATAAGCTGCCGCATATTTTCACTGATGTGCTGGTTATAGGCAGCGGGATTGCCGGGCTTAGCGCGGCGGTTGAGGCCGCGAAGTCCAGCTCTGTGTTGATTGTGACTAAAGATAAGGTCAATGAGAACAACACTCAGTATTCGCAGGGCGGTATTGCGGCTGTTATTTCAGAGGAGGATAGTTTTAACGACCATATTAACGACACTGTTAAAACCGGCCGGGGGCTTAGCGACAAAGATGTGGTTGAGGGCATTGTGAGGGAGGGGCCGGACCGGATAAACGATTTGATATCAATGGGCGTAAAGTTTGACGAGGAGGACGGTGGGCTTGCGTTAACTCAGGAGGGTGGACACAGCAAACGCAGGATTTTGAGGGCAAACGGGGACACTACGGGGCGCGAAATTGAGAGGGGATTGATTGAGTTTGCTAAAAAGACAGGGAATATTACTGTTCATGAATATACGTTTACTATTGATTTGCTGGTAATTGACGGTGTTTGTAAAGGGATTGTGGCGTGGCACAGCCAGAAGGGGACGATGTTGATTTGGGCCAAACAGACAATATTGGCATCGGGCGGTTGCGGCAGACTGTACAGGGAGACGACTAATCCGAAAGTTGCAAAAGGCGACGGGGTGGCTATGGCGTTCAGGGCCGGGGCGGAGATACGGAATATGGAGTTTGTGCAGTTTCACCCTACTACGCTTTATATTGCCGGGGCGACGCGAACATTGATATCGGAAACGGTAAGGGGCGAGGGGGGATTGTTAAAGAATCATGACGGCGAGCGGTTTATGCCGAAGTATCACGCCGATGCTGAGCTGGCGCCGCGCGATATTGTGAGCCAGAGCATTTTAAAGGAGATTCGCGCGACTGATCACACTCATGTTTATCTGGACGTTACTCATATACCCGAGGATGTGTTTAGCGCGAGGTTTCCAAAGATAAAGAATATTTGCGAATCGTTTGATATTGATATTACTAAGGATTTGATTCCGGTCAGGCCCAGCGCGCATTACATGATAGGGGGGGTGAAAGTTGATGAAATCGGGCGCACGGATATTATTAATCTTTTCGCGTGCGGTGAGGTGTCAAGCACCGGGCTTCACGGCGCCAACCGGCTTGGTAGCAACTCGCTACTTGAGGGATTGGTTTATGGATATAGAGCCGGCAAGGAAGCGAGGGCTGTTATTAAGGATGATAATCTTGAGTTGTCGCCTATACATATTAAATATAAGTCGCCTACTCCGAAACAGGCCGAACTTGACCTGGGGGATGTTAAAGACGCGTTGCAAAGTTTGATGTGGAGAAGCGTGGGGATTGAGAGGGACAAGAAACATCTTTTTGAAGCGAAGCAGATGATTGATTACTGGTGCGCGTATGTTTTTGAGAAAGAGTTCCTGTTCTCTGCCGGCTGGGAGGTGCAAAACATGTTAACTGTGGCCAGGATTATTACTGAAATGGCTGAACAGAGGGAAGAGACCAGGGGCGCGCATTTCAGAAAAGATTTCCCTGAAAGAGATGATGAGAAATGGAACAGGCAGCTTGCGGTTAAAAGGGGGTAAAAGCCGCTTTGCGGGTTGATATTGGTTATTAGTTATTAGTTGTGGGATGCTGTATGCTGTATGCTGTATGCTGTATGCTGTATGCTGGATGCTGGATGCTGGATGCTGGATGCTGGATGCTGGATGCTGGATAGCGCGCACACTTGTCAGTTGTGCAGCTGGTGGTGGGGATTGGCGGTTGTTTGATGTTGGCGTCGGCTCTATGAGGACGCGTCTATACTATATCCTGAATAAGGATATATACTTAGGAGCATTAGGTTTCCGGATTTTTGATGAATAAAAGGCTAAGTAACTGGAAATCAATAAGTCAGTGTTTTAGCATCGTATCTTCAAACCATCATTGGCAAATCTTCAATCGTTAAATCCTCAAAGCAGCTTTGGCCACGCTTCCGATTTAGCTCAATCAGATTTATCTAACCAGACTTAAATCTAAGCGTAAACACACCGACTTATTGATTTCCAGTTCCTAAAGCCTAAACTCCGGCAGGCAGATGTTGTTGGAATTTACCCTTTAGGGTTTTATTTTATTGCGTTTGAATATAACAATACGTAAATATTATTTTTCAAAAACCTGATTTGGTTGATCATATATAGCCGCAATGTATGAACAACGTTCCTTTATTTAAAAGATCTTGATTTTGGCAATTATTCATCTATAATTTTTTCGATTATTAAATTCAGTTTTTTTGTATTTTATAAAGGAGGATTGATGATGAAACGTATAGTAAGCAATAGAGTTGGAATATTTCTGCTCAGTTTTACTTTTTGCGCAAGCGTCTTTCCTTTAGCCCTGACTAATGGCCACGAATGCGATTTACGCTGGGTGAGTCCGGTACACTTAGACACTATTTCAAACAGCACAATAACCTATGTGATCGCAGGCGAAGAGGACGCCCATTCCAGCGTTACGCATGATTGCCCTGAAGAAAGAAACAATGTTATCTCCATAACGCCGCAATCTATTGCATCAGGAGGCGATCAGGTATACACAATAAAAGGTGAAACAATTACAACCGGCTTTTGCAATATCGTTTGGGAATGGGCGGCAAATGATCCCGGTTGCGAAGGAACCTGCTCAGGATCGTGCGAATTGACTGTTTCGGTAGCTCAGGGGGATCTTTTTGAGTGTATAGATTCGTTTTTACTGGAGCCAAACAATAAAGAAGATTTGCAAACATTGCGAAACTTTAGGGATAATTTTCTCTCAAATAGTTTAACAGGTTTAGGTTTAATTACATTATATTACAAGCATTCAGCTGAAGTTATAGGCATATTAAATGTACATCCCGAATTAAAATCAAAGGCAACAACGACATTAAAGGAGCTGGTTGAATTTTTAACAGATCCATCACTTGATAGTTCTGTTGGCAACATGGTAAAATATTCAATTCCTGTGTGGTTGGAAAAAGATGTTAATGATTTAATTGACGAATTAGCAAAACAAGGCAGCAACGAATTGAAAAAAGCGATTAAACAGGCAAGAAGGTCGTTATACGAATAAAAAGGCAATTCTCTTATGGCCTGCGCATATTATTATATTGAATTAACTTGATAAATTCTTAATCGAATAAATGCCATTACAGCCAGTTACTCTGCAAATACACAAAAAAATTACATTTGCCGGCGTAAGATCTTTTGTGCTTGATGGGAAGCTTCTAATGATTTCCCTTCCATTGTGTGAGTATTCAATAAAATCATTCTTCCGCTTCCCATGATTCATCTATTGGCGACACTATATCACCATAAAATTTCACACTTCCGCCAAGCGCATCCAGATTGTTTTCACCATTAAACGGAACTACTTTTGCAATAGAACGACCGTTCTTTGTTATAACAATAGGATTCTTAATCTTGTCTATTTTTGCAATTAAGTCCAAACACTTTGCCTTAAATTCACTAACCGGTATAGTTTTCATTTGCGCCCATTTAGAATTTAAGCGTATAAATTTAAATACATCATCCATAGCCTACACCAGACAATACCATTAAGTCCAGCATGTGGACTGGTCAGACAAAGTGACAAATACGCCACCGGCAAACTAACCGGAACCCTAACTTCTGTTTTCAAGATCTGCCCCCGATGCTTCCCCTGGTTCAAGATTCGCCTCCGAAGTTTACCTTTCAATTCTTTGTTAACATTATATCTGAAGCGTGATTAATTCAATATCCGTTACAATACATTAATAATTGTTGAAACACCATCCTTATATCGAATGATTTTGTTAACACATTACGGCGGATAATGGTATGCTATCCGAATTGAACATATGTACTTAGCTTTATAGTTTTGCTTGAAATCATGATATAGATATTTCAAATAATTACATTTTAATTACTTATAGAACTACAGGTATAAAATGGCTAATAAAGAACTACACGCACACTCACAAAACAGCTTGTTTGAAGAACTAATCGAATCTAAGAAATGCCATCTTGATCTCATAGAAAATATGCATGAGATAATATTTCTTTGTGATAAATCAGGAAATCTGACCTTTCTTAATAATATGTGGGAAAGACTTCTTGGATATTCCGTTGAAGAATCTTTAGGACGTTGCATTGCGGATTTTTTGCATAAAGAAGAAAATAAAAACATAGTTACTCTGATTTCTGAAAAGAAAAAGCATATTGAATTACAGTTTTATCATCGCGACGGGCGCGCTATCTGGCTTGAACTATCAGTCTATGCCTGTTATAAAGAGAGCTTTGCAGGCCTACTATATAACATTACTAAGAAAAAGAACGCCGAACAAACCATAAAATCCATAGTAGAGATCAATAGTGATGGTTTCTTGATTGTTGATAAAGAGAATATTGTGTGTTATGTCAATCCGGCGGCTAAAATACTTTTTGAGAATAGGAAAGAGCAACTATTAGGCGGCGCATTTCACTTTCAATTAACAACATATAAAACGCAGGAAATTGAAATTACCAACAGAAAAGGCGAAACTCGTATTGCTGAAATGCGAATAACCGAGACTGAGTGGGAATCAAAAGACGCCTATCTGGTTGCGCTTAGAGATATTACTGATCAAAAGGCTGTTGTAGAGGCCTTTAAAGCCGAAAAAGAGCGGCTTAACGCTACTTTGATAAGCATTGGCGATGGCGTAATAACTACTGATACAACAGGGAAAATCATTTTGATTAATAAAACAGCTGAAGTTTTGACCGGGTGGAAACAGAAAGAAGCGGTAGGCGCCCTTTTAGACAATATCTTTCATATTGTTAACAGGGAAACACACAAAATATGTGAGAATCCGGCTAAAAGGATACTTGATACTAACAATCAAATAATAGAAGAGAGACACAATACTTTATTAGTTACAAAAGAAGGCTTTGAACGCCTTATAGATTTTAGCGGTGTGCCGATCCTAAGTAAAGAATATGACATATTGGGAACAGTGTTGGCTTTTAGGGATGTCACTGAACATAAGAAATTAGAGGATAAGGTTGCAAAGTCGAGCAACTTTGCGTCTCTCGGCCTTCTGGCCGGCGGGCTTGCTCACGATTTTAATAATATCTTAACCGTTATTGTGGGTAATATTAATTTGGCCATGTTATCAATTAAAGATGATAAAAGCGCATTGGAAACATTGTCAAATGCGGAACATGCATCTTTACAGGCAAGAGATTTAACTCAGCAGCTACTTGTTTTTTCTAAAGGCGGAGCGCCAATTAAAGAGACAGTCTCTATTGCGGAAATAATAAAAGAATCAATGAGGTTTATTTTGCGGGGATCAAAAGTAAAATGCGCATACGATATTAATGATGATCTTTGGGCGGTTGATGTTGACAAAGGCCAGATGAATCAAATTTTTAACAATTTAACAATTAATGCATTACAAGCCATGCCTGATGGAGGACAGCTTGAGATTCAAGCCAAAAATAGAAATATTTGGGACGAAAATGGTGAATGGGGTTTTATTCTGCCCAAAGGCAAGTATGTGAAGATATCATTTAAAGATAGTGGTGTCGGGATTTCTGAAGATAATCTCAAAAAGATATTTGATCCCTACTTTACATCTAAAGAGAAAGGAAATGGGCTTGGGCTTGCAACTACATGCTCCATTGTAAAAAAACATGGCGGGTTTATTAATGTTGAATCTGAATTAGGAAAGGGAACTACATTCTTTATCTATGTTCCCGCGTCAACAAAAGACATAATGTTAAAAAAAGAGGTAAAAGGGGCGATTGCTTATAGCAATGGAGAAAAAGTCCTTCTTATGGATGACGAGGAAGTTATAAGAGAGATCGGAAAGAGGATACTTGAATATCTAAAATATGAAGTGGTAATTGCCAATGACGGGAAAGACGCAATTGAAAAATACAAAATAGCAAAAGAATACAACAAACCATTTGACGCAATTATTCTGGATTTAACGGTTTCCGGCCATATGGGAGGCGCGGAAGCAATAAAAGAGATTGTCAATATCGACCATGGTGTTAAAGCAATAGTTTCAGGCGGCGTGCCAACCGATCCTGTTCTGGTTAATTTCAAGGAGTATGGATTTAAGGACGCCATAAGTAAGCCATACAATATTGAAAAACTTAGCAATGTTTTACACAACGTTGTAACCTCTACCTAAATTGAGCGAACATGTAACGTGATTTGTCATTTCGACCATCGGGAGAAATCTTTAAACCCGTAAGTGTCATAAGCTCTCTCTCGGAGTTTATACTGAGTAACCACGCAGTATTTGAAACGACACGGTTGGGAAAAGCTGGAAGAGGGAAGCTATTGTGGTGAAATCCATAATTGCCAAGAAACTATAGGCTGTTACATTTGCCAAGGCTGTTTAATTAGGTTGTGTTAATGCCCTTTTCTATTTTCTGTTTTCAAGACCTGGCTCTGAGGCTTCCTTTTGTGGGGCGCTTATTTTGCCTTTGAATGAGTTATACGTTTAATAATGATTCTATTTCCTGGATAAGAAAAGGTAAATTTGGTTTGTGAAAGTTCATGTCTTTGGTTGGCTGTCTATTGCTTTTGATATTTGGCGGAATATGTTTATGATGAGGGGATGTAGACGCAAGCTCTTTAACGTTAGGGTGTGGTTGGCTATCATACCAGACGTAAAGTTTTCCGTGGCTCCATAATTCATAACCATAACTTTCTATGACAATCTCGTCATTGTCAAACGAAAGCCTTTCTCTTACCGCAATGCTAAAACCTTTGTCAAAAGATATATTCCCTCGCACAATAGCAGTTCGTTTGCCTCGGCGCACAACGACAAGTGTTGACTGCTTAACAGAATCAATGCTTTGCGTTAATGTGTAAATATATTTTTCATAATTATCAAGCGACTGAAATAGGCTCATGACGCGCAGTCTTTCCTATTAAATCAACAAGGGTTTGTGATTCCGCTCGTAGCTCTTTTATAGCGTGTTCATACTGCTCCTGACGGCGCAACAAGGTTTTATAAGCCCCCGCCCAATCAGACCAATCTAACAGCCATGATTCCTGTTTTGGCTCTTCCCCGTTTTGATATGATTCATAAAATGTTTTTGACAGTACGCCGTATTTGCGTTCAAACTCTTTCAAATCTTCCCTAAGAGCGTGTATATCTTCAATAATTTCATACAAATCCATTTAACATCCTCCTTGTAACGTTTAATTATCCACACAGAGGATAATTCTCACTAAAGCAGACCAGCTGCTCAGTTTTCATTTCGCCTCCAAGGCATAATTCTCACTAAAGCAGATAAGCTGCTCAGTGTTCATTATATTTGCATTATATCATTGTTGATTTGTTTTTAAATCCTCTTTTTGAGATTATTTCACTATCGGAAAAGAAATATCCGCGCTTATCATTGATTTAACATATACTGCAACTTGATCTTTAGTCTTGTCCATTTTTGCAATTAAATCCAAACACTTTGCCTTGAATTCGCTAATCGGTATGGTTTTCATTTGCAGCCCCTTTAGAAATAAAACGTATAAATTTAATGCGGCATCCATAGTCTGCACCAGACATACCATTAAGTCAAGCATGTTGACTGGTCAGACAAAGCGACTAATGCGTCGCCGGCAAACTAACCGAAATTCCAACTTCTGTTTTCAAGATCTAAACTTGAGTTAGGGCTCGGAAGGAAACAACTTGGGCTTTTTTGCTTGTAGATTCTTACTCCGTGATTCTAAGGATTTGTCTCTCAGATATTTTGTAAACGGCTTTATATCACTAAATTTGAGCGATTTTAAATACCCCCTCCCCTAACCCCTCCCACTAAGGGGAGGGGTATTTGATTTTTTAAGCTTGTTTTGGTTCTAATCTTAATCGTACAAAGTTTCACCTAATGGGTGATGTCTTTTAATAAAAATATACCGTTTATTTCCCCTCCCTTGATGGGAGGGGTCAGGGGAGGGTGATAAGAATTGTTCAATTTGGGTATCAATATGTTATGAGATCGCGATTTTTTTTAAAATTTCAAATATCCTTGGCTAGATTTAGGTTGAATTTGACCAATCTGATTGAGTCGAGCCGGATGCGCAGCCATAGCTGCGTTGAGGATTCGGCGATTGAAGATTGGGCAAAGTCAGCCTGAAGATGCTGGTAAAAAAGTCCAAGTTATTTCTTTCCGAGCCATTATGCAAAAGATTCAGGCTAACGGCCCTGTTCTTTGTAATTTAACTTGATGACTTTTGATTTTGTGTTTCTTTTTTATCCCATCTAAAAAGAGGGGTGGCAGCTCAATAGCAAACATGGTGTGTAAATCACGCTAAACTGTTAAGAAATTTCCCCCAATAAAACAATCTTGATTTCCTTCTTGACTTGTCAAAGTGACAGTAATAAGCTTTTTTAACAAACAATTTTAGAGGGATGAAAAGAAACAATTATAGGATATGCTGAGAAAGCGATGCTCAAGGCTGTTTATGACAAATTGCAAGATGGAGCTATTGCGGTGAAATCCCTAATTGCCCGGGAACTATAGGATGTTGTGTTTGCCAAGGCAGTTTAATTAGGTTGTGTTAATGCTGTTTTTTATATTCTGTTTTAAAGATCTAACCCCGATGCTTCCCCTATAGAATTGAGAACTAAAGGTTAAATTTATGGTTAATTAAAATATTCTTCTATTTTAAGAATAAGATTAAAATTGTAAATACTTATATTTTGTATGTCAATGATTAATTTAGTTAGAATTTATAGTGGAAACGTAACTTCTTTAATAGCAATAACAATACCGATAGTAGTAAAAGCTTATAAAGGGCTATGATTTTTGATGTAAAATGTTTATTGCTAATATGTTGGATGTTATTGGCAATAGTAAATGTCAGGGAATTTACGATGTCTTCTTGTGTGGTTTATGTTTTTGGTTTTAAAATATTTTTTTTTAAGAAAAGTGAAAGGGCGAAGCATAGAGCGCGAAGAGCGAAGCGCAAGGCGTAAAGGCATGGAACGCGAAGCGGGTGAAGCAGTTGAAAATTGGCAGTTGGCGTCTTATTTAGGCTCGTTACAAGGCGGTGCCTTGTAACGAGCATTTGGGTTCTCTGAAAACAGCTTTAACTTGTTGCAAAAACATAGCTCAACAGTTGTAAATCGTTACTCCTCTTTCGGTTTTTTTTCAATTTCACGGGCCATAACGCCTAATGTTAAAATGGCTTCTCCTCCTCCGCTGATTTTTAAATTTAGCTTATGTTCTTCCCATTTAGGAGTAGAGCCAAGAGGTGCTGCTGAGCTAACTGTAATAAAATTATGAGCTTTGGCTAATTTTGTCTCTTCTACCGAGCTGACCTCTGTAATAAAACCAGTTAATTTTCCAGTTTTTACCTCCTTACCCATTAATTCCAAGTAAACGGAACGCGCCGATTCACTTGCTTTTGTCGCGTTTTCGATAAGGGCTTTCGTAATGGCTCCCTTAGCTCTTGCCGCTGCCGCGCCTTTTAAGTCCAGTTCCGCCGCTGCCTGAAGGGCGTCGCGCGCGGCCTTGAACGCGGAGACTTCAGCCGCTGTCTTTCCAGCCGCTGCTATGACGCCTTTGAGAGCCTTGAGTTCTTCCGTGATATCTTTTATTAACGACAAAGTGAATAAGAAAGGCACTCCTATATTCCATTTGCCTTTGTAAAGGGTTTTATTTCTTAACCCCATTACGTTTTCGATGATGGCTTTGCCATTTTCCAGTTTCGTATCAAAATTAAAGACCTGGGCATCTTTACCGCTTCCTAAATTCGCTTCAAATAATAGATTTTCTTCTTTATCACCCTCATTTAGCTTTAAATCAATGGATTTTAATACTATTATAACATGGCGATCCTTCTTTTCAGACAAATGCTTATAGCGGTATATTGAAAAATAGATTGATATATCCTTTTTTTCAGGATCTTTTAAATTCCGGCGCGCAATCTCATAGCGCCCTCCGTTTAAAGGCAAATAGTCATCATCGTCGCTTTCACCCAGATCTCCTATAGAGCCAAGAAAATGCAGTTCTAAATCGTCATCAATTAATGTGCTTGCAAAGCCCATAATTGCGCCAATTAAATTAAAACCGCTAGACGCCATGCTTCCAAATCCCGGAACAAAATTAGCGACACTACCAGCTATAGTCATAGCGCCTTGGGCTTTTTTCAGGTTGGCAATTGTATCCTTGTCTGTCTCAACCAGCTTAACATCAAAGTCAATATTATGTTCATGTTTGCCAAAATAAAGAATACGATTGTGAAATTTTTCAGAAAATTCCACAGCTCCACTGCCATCAGTGGTTAGATGCAACACACTATCTTGCCCATTAATGTTAGTGGTGACTATACATTCCCTATTCTCATTCCTTGCTTTACCATCATCTGAATCCTTTGAATAAAATCCGTTAATTTCAAATTTGTCAAGCGCGACTACAGCCAAATCCGTCTCAATCTTACGACTGGCCTCTTGTATTAAGACAACAGTTCCTTCAGAATCAATTGATTGGTTATTTTTATCCTCATCAACATTTGCTTCTCTTTCATTTCTTTTAAACTTTAGTTTTTTCATCTTACCAAATCTTCTGCTTCCTGTTCCCATAATCTTCACCTCCTTAAAAATTAATATAAATTCTACGCTAATATTTAGAGTGTCGTATTGACTACAATTGTTACCCGTTCCAATGCTCCGCGCTAATCGTTACCCACAAATATATTTCCCCTCTAAAAAGTGGGGATAAAGGTGGGTGTAATAAAAAAAAACATTAGGAGCCCCGCCTAAATTTAAAAGTTTTTCAGTTCTAAAACTAATGGTTGGAATTGTAATTCTTTGTATTTTGTATGTCAATAGCAAACTTGATTCTTTTTTGCAGTTAAAATCCAATTTCTTTAATTGGTAAATTATAACAATTTGTACTGATGTATTGTTAGAAACTGAGATTTTTGATGTAAAATATTTATTGCTATTATGTTGGCTGTTATTGGCAATAGTAAATGTCAGGTCATTTACCATGTCTTCTTTTGTGTGGTTTATGTTTTTGGTTTTAAAATATATTTTTTAGGGGCAAAGCAAAAGTAGCCACAAAGACACAAAGGCACGAAAAAAAAGCTGCTTTTAAGATTTAAATTTTCAGAGCAAAAGCGTATAGCGCATAGAGCAGAGAGCGAAGCGTAAAAAAAACTAGGCAAAAGGGTGGGGAGTTTTGGGATGATGCTTTGTATATGATTTTATTAGGCTGATATATTCAGTTTGAAATAGCATGGACGTCACGCTATCATGTTTTGTGATTTAATCGTTTAAGGATAAAGGAACCGGTAATATTTTTTATGGAAAGAATTCAAAAGCTGCAAGGAAAACGTGTCCACAATATTTATGGTCAATAGCTTCAAGAAAATTAGATCAACTTGATTCTGTAAAATTTCTTAAGGAGCTTCGTGTGCCACCTGGAAATGAATTAGAAGCTCTTTCCCGAAACCGGAAAGGACAACATAGCATTAGAATCAACGATCAATACAGGATGTGTTTTAAATGGAGGGAATCCGGGCCTGAAGAAGTTGAGATTGTTGATTGTCATTAATTTAATAAATTGTATAGGAGGTCGTGATGGTTCGTGTGCCAACTAATCGGGAACCTACTCATCCAGGAGAAATGCTCCTGGATGAATTTTTAATCCCTATGAATATAACTCAAAAGGAATTATCCAATGGTATCCATGTCTCATATCAGAGAATAAATGAGATTGTAAATAAACGAAGAGGGATAACTCCCGGCACGGCGCTCAGGCTTTCAAAATTTTTTGGGGTTTCAGAAGACTTTTGGCTGAATCTGCAACTTCGATGGGATTTATATAAAGCAAAGCACGTTGAGAATAAAGAGCTAACAAGGATTCAACGTTTTAAATTTAAAGAAACTGCTGTGCGCATTTAATTTTATGGATTGCTAAAGCAAGGGCGTTAGACAGGATTTACAGGATCAACAGGATAAAATCAAAAGCGGGAAAGTAGTTTACAATTGACGGTTGGCAGGGATTCAGTTGGCAATTTGCGGTTTGCAGTTGGCAGAAAAAGAGTAGAAGCAGAAAAGCATAGAACGCGGATGACGCGGATGACACGGATTTTCACGGATAAATAATAAAAGCATTGGTTAAAGCTAGGAACGCAAAGCCGGGTCTTCTAGAATTTGTGGCGACAAAGCCGGGCTTTGTCGCCAGAGGGCGTGTAGGTTTATATTTGTTAGAGTCTGTGACAAGATTGCGAAGGCAATAAAATGCGCCTTGTTAAATTGTTAGTAAACCGGAACTTGATTTTGTTTTTTAGGTTCAATTTTGCCATGAATGGCTTTGTCCATTCTTTCGGCTTCTTTTGCGGGAACCCAGGTTTCATTGCATTGTTCGCAGACTTCTACTGAAACATTTTCAAAAAGATATAAACGACCGTCCACAATACGGTCAATCATTTCATTACGATCAACCACTTTGCCCCCGCATATAGCGCATAATGAGTCTTTCATGATTCTTTCACCCTTCTTGTTTTTGGATCCAACCATTTTTTTGAGTCTAACCAATGCACGGTAATGATGTGGACAATGTCGCAAAGGGCTCACAAAACATAAAGCGGCATGATTTCCCTTACATATCCAGGAATAAGACTACTTGGGTATGGATTGTCGTCTGGATAGTTTTCAAGAGACCTCAAATTTCGAAAACTGCATGCTTTTGAGTATATTAAGTCCCTACTTCATTTCATATTCTATGGTATCTGCGCTAAAATCTTGTTCATGAGGCCATATTATGCCTCCAAATCCGGTTCTTACTGATCTAAAATAGTTCTCATCCTTTAGTTCTGTAAAGATTCCTTTTTCAAGATATGGTTTAACATCAAAGAGCCCTTTTTTACCATTTGATAGATTAACCAATAATACATAATTGTCCTTTGCTTCAACATTGTTTACTTTGATCATTTCTTTTCCTTATTTTAATGGGTCTATTCTAAATGGAAGTTGGCCGTTAACTGCCAACTTCCAATCTGCCATCAACTCTTCTTGGTGGATTTCCATCCAAGCTAGAACTAATTTCATTTTCTTTTTGGGTAATTCACCTTCAATCATTTCACCATCATCTATTGCTATTACGGCGTCATATCCTCCATAATTTACATGAATATGCGGACGATGATGCTTTTTGTCATCGAAGAAGAACATATAAATTATAATTCCGTAAAACATTGATATAGTTGGCATACATTACCTCTTTTTTTATCTTGAATCTTGAGATGGAAAGTCTCTTAACTATGTTTAATATTAATTTTCTTTTTTTGTAACAAAAACGTCTTTAAAAGGGTTCATGACATTTGTTTCTACTTCACTTGTGCTCATAATATACATAATTGCCATTCCTTGTTCTCTTTCAATATTACTATGGACTATTTTGATGGCATCAGTTAATTTTGTTAAAAACCTTTAGGGGTAACTCAAAGCTACGAAATAAAACAAAAACGTTTATCTAAAAACTTGCGTCAAAACGGGCAGACTTGAGGGACGGCTTTAGTGGCTTCTGCGATTGCTTCTTTTGTAATGCTTCCTCTCCATTCGGCGATTATTGCTTCCCATGCCATTCCATTAGCAATTTGTTCCAGAACTTGAGATACCATTATACGTGTTCCTCTGAACGTGGGTTTCCCGTGACATATTTTTGGATCAGACACAATATATCTGCCAAATATTTTATTGTTCATTTTATATCCTCAATAACACAATATTGTTTAATTCAATCTACAACTATAAATATAAGTTCTGAGATCTAAAAAAGCAACTAAAGAAATTGTTAGAAAAAATTTAGCAGCAGGAAAACCATAACTATCGCTAAGAATTATTTATAATCATTTAAAAAATTAAGATTATGGTTTTAAAATTGTGTATAATTATTGAATTGTGATCTTGTTAGAACCTGCGAAAAATTTTGATTTTATAACAAAAAAGGCAACTATTCAGCGTGTTTTTTACTTGGCTATACACACCCCTAAATCCCCTCTTAATAGAGGGGACTTTGTGGAAATAAATCCGATTTAATATCCCCTCTAAAAAGAGGGGTGGCCGCCGAATGGCGGACGGGGTGTGTTAATCACGCTGAATAGATACAAAAGAAGAGAAAAAATGGATAGAGAAATTAAGGATAATAAGAAGGTTGGATGGCGTGAATCTCTGTTTAGCGCTATTTTTGAATCTAACACGCCTACCGGGAAATTATTTGATATTGTTTTAATTGTTATTATTTTTTTAAGCGTTGCAACTGTGATGCTTGATAGCGTTAATTCAATTGAGCTTAAGTATGGCAAATATTTACGTATTGCAGAGTGGACATTTACAATTCTCTTTACAATTGAATATATCTTAAGGTTAATTTGTAGCAAGAACCATGTTTCGTATTTGTTTAGTTTTTTTGGTATTGTGGATTTGTTGTCAATAGCGCCGACCTACATCAGCATTTTTCTGCCCGGCAGCCAATTTTTGATAGTGATAAGGATTCTTCGTGTGCTTCGTATTTTCAGGGTGCTTAAACTTGTGAAATATGTGGGAGAATCCAACCTTCTTTTAGGGGCGTTGCAAGCAAGCCAACGCAAGATTACAGTTTTTTTGTTTAGCGTTGTAACAATTGTAATTATTTTTGGATCATTGATGTACATAGTTGAAGGCGAGAAACACGGTTTCACAAGCATACCGCGAGGCATTTATTGGGCTGTTGTAACTCTTACAACGGTTGGTTACGGCGATATAACTCCCAAAACCAATATTGGGCAGATGTTGTCATCTGTAATTATGATTATGGGCTATGGTATAATAGCGGTGCCTACCGGTATTGTCACAGCGGAAATTACAAGCGCTATGGGGCACAATAAGGTTGCTACAATTACATGTTCAGGATGTAAATATAAATGGCATGATGACGATGCTGTTTTTTGTAAACATTGTGGGGCTAAATTGTAAAACATGAATTGAACAATTCTTATCACCCTCCCCTAACCCGGATAAACCGGAAAAGCAAAAGCAAGATAAACCACAGATTCCACAGATTTCACAGATTAAAAAGCAATCATAGATTTCACAGATTAAAAGCGAAAAAACAATATTTAAAGCTGGGCAGTCTTGCAGAGCGCTTCTAAACGTTTTTGTTTTGCGATTAAAGTTCTCCTAAAAACAAACCGTATTAATCCTGAAATTTAATGACGCATAGTAATTTTCTGTCAAAAAATGTCAGAATTTAACTTTTAAGCTCTAATCCCTCCCATCAATGGAGGGGAATTAAAGGTGTCTATTGATTACAATACAAAAGCGAATGCGCACTTCGTAATTACTCAGCATAAACTCAGAGCAAAAAGAAGGGAAAGGCAGGATGGGCAAAGCGGAGCGTGGCCATCAATTAAAATACAAAAGCGCGCCCACGAAAAGACACAAAAAGACACGAAGAATAGCAAAGGCGATAGAACGCGGATGACACTGATGACGCGGATTTGCGCGGATAAAACAAAAGGTACAAGGGTAGTTCAAATCTGAAATTTTTAGGGATTGATGTGATATGAAACGGAGTTTCAACGGCAAGAATCGTTCCAAAACCGAAGTTTTAGAACGATTCTTGCCGTTGACTTCCTGTTGTATAAATGTATAATTTAGTCTTTGTTTATGATATTGATTTCGATAAATAGATATATAAAGGAGTGAGTCATGTTACATTTAGATTTAGAGTTGCCATCTAAAACAGAAAAAAAATTAAAAGAAATAGTAAACAATCAATTTAATGGAAGCTATGAGAACTTTATTGAAAATGTAGTTCATAAAAGAAAAAATGTGTTATCAAAGTTGATTGATATATCTGAAGATTTGGAAATTGAAGATTTAGCTGAAAACCATGATAAATATTTGTACGGAGCTAAATGATGCGCAAAATATTTTTAGATACGTGTGGAATTCTCGCTATTGTAAATAAGAGGGATTCTTTGCATGAAACTGCGGCACAGATGAATTCGACACTACTATTAGAAAATGTTAATTTCATAACTACAGAATATATTATTGTGGAAGTCGGAAATGCTTTGGCTAAGAATAAACCATTAGCTGTAAAAACGATTGATTATTTATATAGCAGTGAAGATGTTCAAATTTTAAAAATCACGGATATTATGATTAAACGGACATTGCATATTTATAAACAATATATTGATAAAGAATGGGGATTGACCGATATCTCTTCGTTTGTTGTAATGAGAGAGTATAAAATTGATGAAGCATTTACAAAAGATAGTCATTTTGAGCAATATGGTTTCAAAATTTTGCTCTAATAAGCAGCTTCAAATGTTTTTTATCTATTCTATACTGAGTATAGTTTAGGCCTGTTTGGTTAAAGTTTTGAAACGATTCTGAACGCGAAGCTGGGGCTTCTGGAATTTGAGGTTACAAAGCTGGGGCTTTGTAACCAGTGTAAATTTCTTCTTTTATGTTTTTGTTTTTATCCTGTAAATCCCGTATATCCTGTCTAAAATTGCTGCTGCTCTTGTTTTGATTTTACCTTGGTTTCAGTTAAGCGCAACTCAATCGCTGTTGTTTTTAAAATGAATTTTTTTAAAAGAGCGACTAACGTCGGCCCCTACCCGCAGTAAATTGAAAAGATTCCGTTCTTTTAAAATTAACGCTGAAATCCAAAAATTTTGCGCAACTCGTGGAACTCTTTGTTAATGGTGACCTCCATTGATACAAGGAACATGTCCAATATGGTTACTGCGTTTACAAATGAGTCTTTTTTGCATGTGTCTCTCAAATAGTCGCAAATGTTGTGGTTGATATTGTGTATGTTGTTGTTTAGCTCATTTAGTTTATTCAGCTCTACCTGTATTGTTCCGCCCTCTTTGCAGGTTAGAAATTCAGAGGCGCAAAACATGGAGAATCTGCGGTACATTGTCTCTATTGTGTTTGAAAAAGGCAAATGAAACCTGGCCATTGGCCTTAAATACATTGTGTGCGGGCAGCCGCAAGTTGGGATGATTAAACCCATGAGGGAGCTAAACCCTTTTTGGATTGAGGTGGCAGAGGTGACGGTTCTATCTTTAAACTCTACTGTGACAAAGACATTGTCGTATGAGAAGTATTTGTCAAAGACTCGAATAAAATACAATAAGGGGTTGATTAGAGGGCATTCATAGTCCTGGTCATCAACATAAGGGCAATGGGGGCATTTTGGATATTCGGAGTGATAAGGTTCTTTGTTGTAAGCGCCTTTTTTGACAAGATCAAAGGCGTCGTCTTCAAACTGTAATGGGATATCAAGCTGCTCGCCGCCGTCGAATTTAAAGATGTATCTTATGTCGGTTACGCTCATGCTGTTATTTTAGCCCCCCGGGCATAATTCTCCCCTCAGGGGATAAATCTTTTAAAAGAGCATTTACACACCCCTCGTTTCCCTCTTTTTAGAGGGGATGTCCATTGTTGTTATTAGTTACGGAGCTTCAAGTTTGCTTTACCCTTTTTGCTCTAAATCTGTGTAAATCCGCCTAATCCGTGTCATCCGTGTTTCTATGCTTTTGCTTTTTTATTTATCTGGATCGATTTTAGGCTCTATGCGAGCCGCGCAAATCACTGGGGTTATTTTCCTTTAGCGCCTTGGATCAGGTTTTCGGTGAATTGGGCTATCTGGGTTGCTATATCTCCGGCGGGCATGGCCTTGTGTTTTTCGATCTGTTTGACTATTGCGCTGCCGACTATTACTCCGTCGGCTATCTTGCCTACAGTGGCGGCCTGTTCGTAAGTTGAGACGCCGAAACCGGCGGCAATTGGGCAATCGGTTTTGGCTTTAAGGCGTTTGATATTTTCAGATATGTCGTCGGGCAGGGTGGCCCTGGCGCCTGTTATGCCTACAACGGCAATGTAGTAAAGAAAGCCCTGTGTTTTGGCGGTGATTATGTCTATGCGTTTGGGCGTTGTTGTGGGAGCTGCAAAGCATACAATCTTGAAATCATTTTTCGCGCCCACATCAAACACTTCTGTTGCCTCTTCCACGGGCATATCAGGGATGGTTGCGCCGTCAATGCCGGCCTGTTTTGCCTGTTCGATAAATTTGTCATACCCTACTCTGTAAACAATGCTGTATGAGACCATTGCGACTATGGGTATTTCAGACTCTTTGCGAATGTTTTTAATGGAGTCAAATATGTTGTTTATTTTAAAGCCGTTTCCAAGCGCGCGGTTGTATGAGGCCTGGATTACGGGGCCGTCGGCGATTGGGTCGGAGAAAGGGAAGCCGAGTTCAATGACGTCGGCGCCTTTCTTGTCAAGCTGTGTAATTATGGATTCGGTTGCCTGCAATGATGGGTCGCCTGCCGTGATAAACGGGATAAACGCGGTTTCGTTGCGTTGTTTGAGATCGCTAAATCTTTTTTCGATTCTGTTCATGGTTTAATTTATTCTTTCTGATATGTAACTATTCAGCGAATTTGCCATAAAGTATGCAAAGTTCTTTATTAGACGCAGTGACTAAAGTGATCTAAAGTTAAAAGTGGGCTAAAGTTTAGGTAAAAATTTTCAATTTTTGAATGCTTCTATTTTTTCCATACGATAATGATTCTCACTATAGCATACAAGCTGCGTAGCTTCCATGTATAAAAGCCAAAAATCTTTGATTTTTACCGGAACTTTAGGCATTTTAGCTCACTTTAAACTTTAGTCACTTTCTAACAATGTCACAATACATTTAAAAGAACTATTTCACAATGGGTAATAAATTACGCTGAATAGAGACTCTGATATTAAATATCCTGTCCTGTTTTTCTGGCGACTTCGAACGAGTCTTTATCTCCGGTTCCTGAAAGGCAGACTACTATTACTTTGTCTTTGCCTATATTTGGGGCCATCTTGCCAAGTTGGGCAAGGGCGTGCGATGATTCGAGGGCCGGGATTATGCCTTCTGAATGGGCGCACACCTGAAACGCCTGAACAGACTCTTCATCGGTTACGGAAACATATTCAACCCTTCCCGCGTCCTTTAAATAGCTATGTTCAGGGCCTACTCCGGGGTAGTCGAGTCCGGCTGAGATTGAGTGCACAATCTCTGTCTGGCCTTCTTCGTCCTGCAAGACGTAGCTCATGCTGCCGTGAAGAACGCCGGGTTTGCCTTTGGAAAGTGTCGAGGCGTGGTCGCCCGCTTTTGTTCCAAAACCGCCGGCTTCAACGCCTACCAGATTTACGCCTTTGTCTTCAAGGAACGGGTAGAATATGCCAATGGAGTTGCTGCCGCCTCCAACGCAGGCTATTACGTAATCGGGCAGTTTGCTCTCTTTTGCCATGATTTGGTCTTTTGTCTCTTGCCCTATAATGCGTTGAAAATTTCTAATCATTACCGGGTATGGATGAGGGCCCACAACCGAGCCTATGATGTAATGTGTGTTGCGAACGGACGACATCCAGTCGCGCAGGGCTTCGTTGGTGGCGTCCTTTAATGTCTTTGATCCGGTTGAGACCGGGATAACTTTAGTGCCGAGCAGTTTCATGCGGAATACGTTCAGTTTCTGCCTGCGAATATCTTCTTCGCCCATGTACACTTCGCAATCTAGGCCGAACATTGCGGCTGCCGTGGCGGTAGCCACGCCGTGTTGACCGGCGCCGGTCTCGGCAATAATCCTCTTTTTACCCATACGTAAGGCAAGAAGAATCTGGCCGATAGTGTTGTTTATCTTGTGGGCGCCGGTGTGGTTGAGGTCTTCGCGTTTCAGGTATATTTTGGGGCCGTTGTACTTTTTGGTAAGCCGTTCTGCAAAATATAGGGGTGACGGCCTGCCGACATATTCGCGAAGGTAGTATTCGAACTCTCTGTTAAATTCAGGGTCGTCTTTTGCGGCGAGATACGCCTCTTCCAGTTCATCCAATGCGGGCATAAGGGTTTCAGGCACGAATTTGCCGCCAAATTTGCCGAATCGTCCCATTTTATCGGGATATTCGATTATTTTGAATTCGCTATCGGTTTTTTGTTCTTCGGTAGCTGTAGTCATATCAAATTTCCTTTCATGTTATATACATAAAGTAATTATCCTGCAGGAGCAATCTACAAAACTGCGCCGGTCAAGGGGCTCAATCAAGAGGTTTTCTTGCGGTATACTCAATTCGGATCTCCCTTACTCCCTCTTTGCCAAAGAGGGAAATCTAAAGAGTTTATTGTTGGGTTTCGTTCCTCTACCCAACCTACCCGGAAGTTATTCTCTGCAATCAGTAGTATCGCCATGGAGACACTCTTTTTTCTCTAGGACGGCTCCTTCTATCCGTTTTTTGCCTTTAAGCAGATTTGTAAACTCGCCGTTTTTCCAGAAATCGTATGGAATATGTTTAATGTCCTGTTTACTTTCGAGTCGCGCAATCCTTCTGAGTTTTGAGGCTTCGTCCTTGATATTAATCAACGCGCGATCCATTGAAAATGCTCCGTTGTTATACGTCATATCTGCCATTGAGAAGTGAGCTGCGCCTTTATAGATTGCAGTTGAGTGAACCGCGAGCATATCCATCGCCATTCTTTCAATTTTTGAAACATTATATAGGCGATCCTGCCCTTCAGGATTTAAACTAAAGGTTGTATGGCCTTTCCAATCCGGCGCAAGGCCTTCGGGCGTCGGGTCAATCAACCCTTCTTTTTGCAAATCATTGACAATGTTAAACGCTTCGCGCACTTTGACAAAACTCATGTTCACCACCTCGTCCATTGCGTTTAACTGGTCGTTGGCGAATCTGGTAGAGTGGCATTTTTTACAGGTTTTAAGCCATTTTTTGCGTTTGGCCTTATACTTTTCAGCTCCGCGGTCAACAAGCGATTTTCCTTTATCAGTATCCGCCGTTATAGTTTGGCCTACGTTGTGCACACCTTTGGGCATATGGCAATAAGCGCATGTTGGAGTGCGCGGCGCGGGCATTTGCCCCTCCTTCCCGACTTTGCTCCAATCTTTAAGGCGCAAGTTCCAGTCCCATTCGTCGCCTTCGGTTTTATAAATCTTTCCGTGATACGAGTTCATCCACGTCTCATAATCGTATTGATCAGTGCCTGTATGGCAGACTCCGCAGTTTTCAGACCTTCGGGCTTCAGCCGGGTTAAACCTGTGCCTTGTGTGGCAACCGTCGCATCTGTTTTCAATGGTTCCGTGGCATACGACGCAACTGTGGGCCTCTTCAGCCGGTTTATCAATCAAGCCGGCATTTTCAACCACGTCGCGATGAAAAGCGCGGCCGTGGCCGCCTGCTTTATGCTCAACAACTTTTTCCATGTGGCACTTCCCGCACACATTGACGTCAGGCATTGTTAGTTTATTATGATCATTGCCGTGGCAAGCGTCGCATGCGACAATCTGTTCCGTCTTCATAGATTTCGTCTTGCCTGGTTTGGAGTGTTTGCTCCTTTTCCAGTCTTTAACAATACCCGGTGTTTGCACGGTATGGCATAAAACGCATTCAGGCCCGGCAAACTGGCCCTCTATTATCTCTCTGGGCTGAAAGTAATGAGCCGGATCGTACCATCTTATTGAAGGGAGGAATTTGAACAGCTTTTTAAACTTTCCCTCCCCGGGCAACAACTCGTCAGGGCCGGTGTAAGTGGCCGTCAGGCCCCAGATGTAAACTTCTCCGCCGGCGTCTTTTCCCGCCGGTTCGCCAAATATCTCAGATGAGTATCCCGCGGCTCCCAAAAGAAACAAGAGAGCTATAATGCGTATTGTTGTAAACTTTTTCATTTTTGCTAAAACCTCCTTTTAAATTGCTATGTTTGAAAATGAATAGATGTCTTAAAATTTATGTTTTCGCCTATGAACAGAGGCGTAAGGGCTCGAACAGAGCCCTAAGATTAACGATGTTAAATGAAATTTGTAAAAATTTCAATAAATTTAAGGCTGGTTTGTTAAATTTTTTAATCCATTTATCAGGTTGTTCATATCCGGCGGAAGCTCAGCCTTAAATTCAACTAATTTTCTAGACGATGGATGGGTAAATGATATCTTGTGCGCGTGCAGGGCCTGGCGTTCAATTAGGGGGATTTCATCCTCAACATTTTCATTTGTCAGCTCTGAGATAAAGAACGCGCTTTTGTTGGTGTACATCGCGTCGGCGATAATAGGGTGGCCGATATATTTCATATGCACCCGGATTTGATGCGTCCTGCCCGTCTTGGGAAACACTTTGACCAGGGTGTGGCGTTTAAACCGCTCTGCGACCTGGTATCTGGAGAAACCCGGTTTGCCATTGTCGTATCTAATAGCCATTTTCTCCCTATGGCGTTTATCCCGCCCTATTGGGGCCTGGATTGTGTCTGAATCAAATTGGACTTTTCCTTCAACAACGGCAAGATACTCCTTTTGCACCTCCCTGTTTTCAAACTGTTTGCCGAGCGACGAGTGGCTTAGATCTGTCTTTGCTATAATTATTGCGCCGGTGGTATCTCTATCGAGCCTGTGGACAATGCCCGGGCGAATAGGGCCGTTTAATTCAGAAAGCGTGTCGCAGTGATATTTTACGGCGTTAACCAGGGTGCCCCTTGCGTGCCCGCGGGCGGGATGCACTATCATATCCGCGGATTTGTTAATGACCATTATATGATCGTCTTCATATATAACGTTGATAGGTATATCTTCGGGTTCTATATTACAGTCAGGCATGATTTCCGGCAGTTTTATATCAATGACGTCGTTTTGCCTGATTTCATAACTGCTTTTTACCGGGCGACCGCATACCGTCACGTCTCCATTGTTGATCAGGCCTTGTATAAATGTGCGCGAATAGTCCTCTTCAAAGCGCGAGACAAGGTATTTGTCTAAGCGTTTGCCTTTGAATGCGTGTTTGATTGTCAGGTTGACTGGTTTATCTAGTAACATGAGGTTAAGCGGTTAAATTAGAAAAATTGTTAAACATGCAAATTTATAAATTGTGGATTCGCGGAGTGGTGAGAATGCGGATGGTTGTTTGCAAGGCCTAATCAGGGCAAGCCTGATTAAGGGCTCGGAAAGAAATATCTAAATTAAAAACGAAAAAATAAAAAAACCGGCGCGGTCTACAAGACTGCGCCGGTTTTTAATAACCAATGTCAATCTCATATATTATTTCAAAACGTCCAGCCTATATTGCGCGAGCTTAACCCATTCGTTTTTTTCGTCCGTTTCCAGTTCAAGGACTTTGTTATAGGCTTCTATTGCGGGTTGCGTCATCCCAAGTTTTTCATAACACCGGCCCAGGTCGAGATTGTTTTGCGTTGAAAGGACGTCGCGCGTTATATCTTTAAGCTGGTCGATGGCTTTCTGAAACTCGCCTCTCTCTTCGTGAGCGTATGCTATGGATTGTTTAACAAACGGGGCTACATAGTGGCTTTTGTAACCGCTCAGAAACTGTGTATAAGTCTTTATAGCTTCTTCATATTGCCCGGTCGAATAGTATGTGTTGCCCAATTGATAGAGAGCCCACGGGGTGACGTTGCCGGCATCCATATTATTTATAACATTGTTATACTCTTTTATCGCTTTTGAAATGGCTTTGTCTTTTTCCTCGGGTTTTGTTTTTATCGTTATCTCCTGTTCCTGCGCGGCCAGCCACAATTTAGACCAGGCTTTTTCAGTCTTTCGTTGCGAGCTTGTCATCAAAAACGTAACCCCTACGGCTATGCCTATCATTGCCGGGATAGCGATTGCTATAATAATTTTATACTCATTTAATGTGTTAAATATTTGCCGTCTGGCTTCTTTACCGGTGCTCATTAAAACTCTCCGTTCTTTTTATTTTTAATGTTTGATCAATATCTTATATTGACGCAAAAAGATTTTATGGTACGCCCGAGAGGATTCGAACCTCCGACCTACGATTTAGGAAACCGTTGCTCTATCCTACTGAGCTACGGGCGCACATGTTTTTAAGTATCATTCTTATAATATGTTACGGCGTTGCCTACGCATATGTAATATGGTCTCTTTTCCATGGTTTTTGCCGTTTTTTGCTGTAATTTAGCCAAAAGTGTTGTAAAAAACGCGGTAAAATACTGCGGCCTTACAAGTTTATTATACAAAAGTGTATACGGCGGACACCATTTATACAATAGCATGATGCCTCAAGTCAAGAGCAATATCCTGCATGGCGTTACAAGCTACAGAATAAACGGAACAAAGAAAATAAAAATGTTTTGCTGAAAAATCAGGTTGAAAAATTTGCGGACGGTTAAAATATTTTTCCTGAATACGGCCTGTTTTCCGGCGTGGATACGGGGACTAGAAAATATTTTATATATTTTAAAAAATTTATTATTGACATGCTAAACCGTATTGTTAATATATATACCAATTACATCATATATAGTATGCGGTTCAAATTAAACGACTATATGTGGCGGATGCGGCTAAATCCTTAATTGCCGCGTTTCACGCGGTATTAGAGGCAATTTCATGGCGCGATCAAGTGGAAAAATCATTAACATTCTTAAAGCTCTATTAACTTTTTGTTTTGAATGTGATCTTCCGTATTATCGCGACGAAAAACTTATAACATAAAACCCTTTTCGTTAAGACAAAATAACATATGAAATGCATATATTGCAAAATAGATAACGATAGAGTAATAAACTCAAGGCCTTCGGAAGACGGTATGACGATAAAGCGGAGACGCGAGTGCCTTGATTGCGGACGAAGATACACTACTTATGAACGGGTAGAGGAGAGCCCTATAAAAGTGGTGAAGAAGGACGGTAGCAGAGTGGACTTTGACCGCAAGAATATTTTATCGGGCCTTGAAAAGGCTTGCGAAAAGAGACCGGTGGCCACCGAGATTCTGGATAAGATTGTTTCCGATATAGAGTTGGATATTTATGAGAAATATGACAGGGAGGTTGACTCTAAATATATAGGGTCTATGGTGGTGCAAAAGCTGAAAAAGGTAGATCAGGTGGCTTACGTACGGTTTGCTTCGGTATACCGGGAGTTTAAGGATATAAGCGAATTTATTGATGAATTGCAGCCTTTTTTGACCAAAATTCAGAAAAAGAGCAAAGCAAAACAAAAAAATAATAATATAAATGTTTAATTTATTTTTTATTGGAGGTTGTTATGAGAGCGATTGATGATTCGGAATTGTATGATGACGGTTCAAACAGTGGCGCCGAGGAAAATGTTGAAGAGGCAAAAACGGTTGAAATGGTGAGAAAAAGGAACGGAAGGATGGTTCCTTTTGATCAGGCAAAGATAAGCAACGCTATTTTCAAGGCCGCAAGCACGGTTGGCGGCAAGGATATGGCCCTTGCCGACGAATTGTCAGGTGTGGTTGCTTCATTTTTGGGAAAGATATTCACTAAAAAGATTCCCGGAATTGAAGATATTCAGGATATGGTTGAAAAAGTCCTGATTGAAACCGGCCACGCAAAAACAGCCAAAGCTTACATCCTGTACAGAGAGAAGAGATCAAGAAGAAGAACAGGCATAATGGTAAGGAAGCAGGGCAAATCAGAGGCTGATACCACCGACTTTTCACTAATGGTTGATCCGGGCACAAAAAAAGAGGTTTTCCCGTGGAATAAGACTAAGATCGCAGACGCCCTGAAAGAGGAGGCTGATGTGCCGCATGACGTTGCGCGCAAGATTGCCAACATTGTTGAAAAACGCGTGCTTGCCTCAGGCGTTCACCGCGTTTCAACATCGTTAATCAGGGAGCTGGTTGATAATGAGCTTTTTGAGATGGGGTATACCGCAAAACTTGAAAAACAAACCGTTATAGGCATGCCTAAGTTTGATATAGAGCAACTTATCTATTCTAAAAATCAGGAGAACAGCAACATTGCAACAAACAGCCCTGAGGCTATTAACCTTGCGATTGCGGAAAACACGCTTAAACAATACGCCTTGCAGGAGATGTTTTCTAAAGACGTATCCGACATGCATTTAAAAGGGGCTATCCATCTGCACGATTTGGGGTACCCTACCCGCGTTTATTGCTCATCGCACTCAATTGAATATATTAAGAAATATGGATTGTCGCTGGCGAATCTTGACACAACATCGGCTCCGGCAAAACACGCCAGGACGCTTACCGGCCATTTAAACACATTTCTTGCCTCTATGCAGGCCTATTACGCCGGCGCGCTGGGTGTAGGCTATATTAATATAATGTACGCGCCTTACGTTGAGCACATGAGTTATGAAGAGATGAGGCAGGAAGCGCAGCATTTGATATTCAGCTGTTCTCAAAGCGCTTTTTCAAGAGGCGGGCAGACGCTGTTTCTGGATTTTAACATCCATACGGGCATTCCTTCATATTTGGCAAAAATACCGGCAATTGGGCCAAACGGGCGTCCGACCGGTAAAACATACGGCGAATATGCCCTGGCCGCTCAAAAGTTTACCATGGCATTGCTTGACATATGGAGAGAAGGCGACACTCATGGTCATTTGTTTGCGTTCCCTAAATGCGATTTCCATGTAAATGACGAGACTTTCACCGACCCTAATCAATATAAAATATTTGAATACGCATGCCAGATAGCGAGCGAAAACGGCGTGCCTTACTTTATTTTTGACAGGGATGAAATAACTCTTTCAGCGTGTTGCCGTTTAAGGACGACTATTGAAGACGATTTTATGATAAAACATCCTGAAAGCATGAGGTTCTGCGGTTTTCAGAACGTTACCATAAACTTGCCGCAAGCCGCGTATAAAGCCGGCAAAGGCAATTTTGACGAGCTTTACGCTGAGATTGACAAGGCTATTGATGTGGCTGTTAAAGCTCATTTGCAGAAAAAGAAGTTTATAAAGACGTTGATGGCAAGCCCTGAAATGCCTTTATGGGAGATAGGCAAAAAAGCGGCTGACGGCAAACCTTATGTTGACCTGGAAAAAGCGACTTACATTGTTGGTATTATTGGTTTAAATGAGTGTTTGCAATATCTCACCGGCCGTGAATTGCACGAGGATGACGAGATGTTGCGTATGGGCCTGAAGGTAATATCCGCTATGTATTTCAAGGTAAAGGAAGAGGGCAAAAAACACGGCCTTAAGTTCTCGCTTGAAGAGTCGCCGGCTGAAAGCGCCAGCAGAAGGCTCGCAAAGATAGACGTGCGCCTTTTCCCTGAGGCAATGGAAGTTGTTAAAGGCACAAAAGAAAACGACGACTACTATTACACAAACAGCATACACCTGCGTCCCGACGCTGATGTGGACATGATCACAAGGATCAAACAGCAAGCCAAATTCCACTCAATGATTGAATCGGGCGCGATAATTCACGCGTTTATCGGCGAGGAGAGGCCTCACGCTTCAAGCATAATGAACCTGGTAAGAAAGACGCACGAAACCACTCAGGCCGCGCAATTAACCATTTCGCCGGAATTTACCATTTGCAACAGTTGCCACCGCGTTTCAAGATCGCTCAACAACACTTGCCCTTTCTGCGGAGGTTTCAATGTGTATGGAATAAACAAAGGCGGTTGCTGCTCGAAGAAAGTGAATTACTGGGACAAAACCAGAATCAAGGAAGTGGCGCAAAGATACAGGGAATCGGAAAGCTCTAAACAACAAGTTGAAAGCGGTTTGTAAAGATAACCTTTAATGTAATTTTTTTTTAATAGTTGTATGGGAGAAACAATGGAAATTGATATTTTCGGCAAATCAGATTGTGTTAAATGCGAGACTGCAAAAGATACTTTTACAACATTCCTTTCAGACAGGAAACTGAAAGATAAAATATCGCTTCGTTACTATGATATGGAATCGGTCGATGGTATGGCGGAAGGCGCGTTTAATGATGTGATGGATATTCCCACAATTATTATAACGAAACAAAAGAACAGAATCGCTCGTTGGGACGGCAATGTGCCTGAAACCGGCGAGATAGAGGCCGCATTGGTGTAAACTTGAGTTAAGCGGGAAGTCTCAGGCCAACAGCCTGAGACTTCCCGCTTTTATTAATTGTTGTTATCCTCGAAAGGGGATAACGCAACCACGCGCATTCTTCAATTTAACGTAATTAGTTTTAATTTTAAGTTATTTAAACCTAAATTAAACGATTTTAAATACCCCCTCCCCTAACCACCTCCCTTGATGGGGGTTAGGTGAAAGTGATAAGAATCGCTCAATTTAGGTTAAATTTAAGCCATGATGACAATTAAAGGGTTTGTAAAAAACAGTCTTATCGAATGGGAAGGCAATATAGCGGCAATAGTCTTTCTCTCTAAATGCAATTTGCGTTGTCAATATTGCCACGCGCCACATCTGGTTAATAATCCCTGCGAGCTGGAGACAATACCTGTCGATGTTGTGCTTGAGAGCATATCTAAAAACAGGGAGTGGATTGACGGTGTTGTGATTTCAGGCGGCGAACCGACCTTGTGCGATGAACTTGAGCCGCTTATCAAGTCGTTTAAAGAGCTCGGAGTAAAGGTTAAACTGGACTCTAACGGCACAAACCCTGATGTTATAGAACGGTTTTTTGAGAACCGGTTGCTGGATAGCATTGCCATGGATATTAAAGCTCCGTTGGAGGAGGATAAATACAACCTTGTCGCCGGCGTAAAGTGCGATATTGAAAAGATAAAAAGGAGCATAAGGCTCATAATGGAGAGCGGCGTTGAGAATGAGTTCCGGACAACAGTGTGCCCGGAGTTTCTTGACAAAGAGGATATACTCGACATTGCCCGATTTATTGAAGGGGCAGACAAATACGCGATACAACAGTTTAGGCCTATCATCTGTTTAAATAACGAATTGCTTAAAGTAACGCCGTACCCAAAAGAGATGCTGGAGGATTTTGCCGAAAGCGCGGGTAAATATGTGAAAAAGTGCTGGGTCAGAGGCGAAAACAAGGAGATGGCCCCTGTAAGCGGCAAACAGGCCGGCTGGTTGTGGTAAAAAACATATCTTTAAGGTTTAATAATTTCTGTTAATTAAATTGGTCCCAAATTGTGAAAGGAGGTGATTATGGTAGTAGGAAAAACTTCTTCAAAATGTGGAACCGCTAAGAAGGCCACTTCAAAATGCGGCGCCGCAAAAAAGAAAACAGCTACTAAAGCAAAAACAGCCGTAGCCAAAACTGCAACTGTTGCCAAAAAGGCAGTCGCAGCCAAGAAGACAACCGCGGCTAAAAAGACGACTGTTAAGAAAACAACGGTTAAGAAGGCCGCCGTCAAGAAGGCAACTACGGCTAAGAAAACAACGGCCAGGGCTAAACCAAAAACTGCCGCTAAAAAAACTGCCGTTAAAAAAGCCGTTACAACCAAAAAGGCCGCGCCCGCTAAGAAAAAGGCTACGGTTACAAAGAAAAAAACTGCTGCAAAAAAGAAGTAAACCACTTTTGATTTTAACTTTATGTGATAAAGTTTTTACGGGACCAATTTGTTTTTTAAAAAAGGCAAAAAGAGCGCCTTTTGCGTTTAAAAGGCGCTCTTTCCTTTTCCTTTTCAAACATAGCAATTTCAGCGAGGCAACGATTGTATGCCTCCTGCGTCAATAAATTCATTAAAATAGTATAGATCCGCGCCTTTCTAAATTTTTTAACCATTACCTGAAACGGCGTGTTGCGTTATCATTTTTATTTACATTCCTTTACATTTATCGAGCAAAAAAATATGAGATTAGAAAAACTAGAAGTGCATGGATTTAAATCGTTTGCCGACAAGCAGGAATTTGAGTTTGAACCCGGCATAACAGCGATAGTTGGACCAAACGGATGCGGGAAGAGCAATGTGATGGACGCAATAAAATGGCTTTTGGGGGAGCAGAGCGCTAAATCTCTAAGAGGCAAGGATATGTCCGATGTCATTTTCAGCGGCAGCTCTACGCGGCCTGCTGTGAGTTACGCGGAAGCTTCGCTCACTATTTCCAATGAAGAAGGCATTTTGCCTATCGAATATAAAACTATAACCATTACCAGAAGGTTGTACGCTTCAGGCGAATCGGAATATTTAATAAACAAAAATCTTTGCAGGTTAAAGGATATAAGAGAGCTTTTTCTTGGCACCGGAGTCGGAGTAAACAGCTACTCAATCATTGAGCAAGGCAAGGTAGAGGCCCTGTTGCAGGCAAACGCGCAGGAACGAAGGGTTGTGTTTGAAGAGGCCGCGGGCATAAGCAAATATAAAGCAAAAAAGAGAGAGGCTCTCGGCAAACTCGACAAGACTCAACAAAACCTCTTAAGGCTCTGCGATATAATCAGGGAGGTTGAAAGCAGGCTGCGATCTATAAAGATACAGGCGACAAAAGCGCGAAACTACGAGGAGTATTGCGCAAGATACAAAGAGTTGAAAATTAAATTCTCTTTGAAAAACTTCAAAGAATTAAGGGGTATGAAGGAGGATGCGCTTGAAGAGCTTAATCAGATTGCAAACGATTGTGGAACGGTTATCTCCACCATTGATTCAATGGAAGTTGAAGCAATAGATTTTGAAAGCCAGTTAAACGATATTGACAATAAAATATCTGAAGCCAACTCCGAAGTGATAAGCCTTGACGCGCAAGTTACTAATGTTCAGGACAAGATTAATTTTAATAAAGAGAAACTTAACGACATTGAATCGCGCGAATTAACCTATAACGATGATATTAAAAACATAAACGAAAAACTTGCCCTAATTGAATCAAGCCTGATTGACGCTAAAAGGGAATTGGAGGAAGTCGGCAGAGAAACAGGCGCGGATAATGAACAATTACAAACAAGGACGACGGAATTTGACCAGATGAAACTTGAGCTTGATATGCTTGCGCAAGATCTTGAAGAGAACAAATCCGGCATAATGGACATTTTCCACAACCAGTCCAAGACTCAGAACGAGATAGGAAACCAGACTACGCTTTGCGAGACAATAAGAGCCAGGAAAAGTAAAATAGAAAACAGGCAAAACGAACTGACTGATCAAATAAGCATAGCTGACATAAATATACAAGAGCTAAAGGACAAACACGCCGGCCTGGTTGGCGAAAATAGAGACCTTGAAAACAGACGCGATGATTTAAAGGAAGCTATATCCGTCCTTAACAATGAAATTAGCGATTTTGAAAACGAAATCTCAGATCTGGAGAAAGACCGCAACGGAAAACAGTCTCGCCTTGACGTTTTGGAAGATTATGAAACAAGGTCAGAGGGTGTAAACGCTGGGGCAAAGACAGTTTTGAACGAATCAGACGGAGATGCAGGCTCTATCTCCGGCGTGCGAGGCATGGTTGCGGATATTGTGAAAGTTGACCTGGAGTACGCACGCGCAATAGAGACAGCGTTGGGAGAGTATGTGCAGGGAGTTGTTATTGACAGTTATAATGAAAGCTCTAAAGCCATAAACTTTTTAAAGGAGAAAAATGCCGGCTATGCCACATTTTTGCTTCTTGATAAAATAAACCAACTTGAGCCCGGCAATTGCATTGTGTCAAACGAAGTCGGCTCAACGCCCATAGAAGATTGCTCGTATGCAGGTTCTCAGAGGCCGGCCGAAGGTTATCTATCAACCGGTGTTGGTTCCGTTCCCATAGAAAGTTGTTCATACGCGGGGTCGCAGAGGCAAGCCGCCGCCTATCTATCAACCGGCGTTGGTTCAACGCCTATAGAAGATTGCTCATATGCAGGTTCGCATACACAAAGCGTCGACGCGCAATCAACCGATTATAACCAACAGCCCGAGGTTGACAACGGCATTATCGGAAAGGCGTCGGAACTTGTAGCATATGCCGGGGAATATAAAACTCTGGTTAATCACCTTTTGAGCAAAACATTGATTGCGCGCGATTTTGAGAAAGCCTCATTGTTGGCTGACGCAATCTTTGCCGCCGGCGGCGACAACAACTGTATAAATGAAAAATATGGAGATATTGTCCGCGTTGTGTCGCTTGACGGCTCTTTAATTGAACGGCCGGGCATTATTAAAGGCGGTGTTGTCCTTGAAAAACAGGGTTTGATTTCCCGCAAAAGCGAAATAGATAGCTTACGCGTTGAAATAGCGCAGATTGACGAGAATGTGATTACATTACGTGATGACAAAGAGCAAAAGACAGAAATATTAAATGAGAAAGAGCTGCAACTTGACGCGCTTTCAAGCGAAGTCGAAAGATCAAATATCGCCCTGATCAATAACGAAAACGATCAGAAACAAGAGGAGCAAAAAAGAGCCGGCCTTGACGATGAGAAAAATGTCATAACCAGCGAACACGACGATATCACGCAAAACATTAAAAATATTGAAGATAGAAATCAGGAGCTTAGAGACCAGCTTGCCAACCTCAACGAAAGGCACGGCGAGCTGGAGCTTAAAGTCAATCAGGTTACGACGCAGCTTGAAGAGAAGGAGTCGGCTAAAGCCTCTCTTCATGATGAAATAACATCGCTTAAAGTAACCATCGCTCAGAAAATAGAGAAGAAGGAGACGCTCCTGCAATCTGTTCAACAATTAGAGTCTAACGACAGCGAGTATAAAAGCCGGCTGGATTCTATCCACAAAAGCATGGAAGAGTGCGGCGTGAAAAAGGAAAACACAACAAAAGAGATAGAGGAGTTCGAAATAAGCCTTGAAACCATTCATTCAAGAAAGAGCGAAACCGCGGAGCTGCTAACCACATTGGGACACGACAGAGAGGATGTCTGGGGGAATTTATCCAATGTAAAGGCCAATGTAGAAGAGCAAAAAATCAAACACAAAAGCCTTGAAACCCGTAGCCATGAGTTGCGTTTAAAAGAGAACGAATATAATGTAAAAGCGGAAGACCTGGAGGAACGTATATATGAGGAGTATGGCGAACGTCTTTCCGAACTGGTTGAAGCAAGGCGCTCTGTTAAATCCGTTCTAAATGCCGGGACTGAAAGCCCGGGCGAAACCTGCCTGATTGAAGCCGGCAATACAACTGAGAATATTGGCGAAACATGCAATACATCTGAGAATATTGGCGATGCCGGCAATGAGGGCCCGGTTGAGCCGGAAATTGACGATGAGCGCGATTCGCAACCTGCTGAGCTGCAAAACAACGAAAATGGTTTTAACGAAGAAGCCGAGGAAGATTTTGACGATGCCGACGAGGAGCTTGATTGGGACGCGGTTAAAGTTGAGATAGACGACCTTAAACGCAAAATAGACCGCGTTGGAAGCGTTAACCTTGACGCAATTCAAGAGCAGGAAGAGCTTGAACTACGAAGCGACTTTCTGACGACTCAACACGACGATCTTGAAAAAGCGGAAAAATCTTTAAACGAAATTATTGAGAAATTAAACGAAACCTGCAAAGATCTTTTTGAAAAAACATTTAATGATATAAGAGAGAATTTTAAGGTTTATTTCCGTAAACTGTTCGGAGGCGGCAAGTCCGATATTGTCATTGAAGAGGGCGTTGATGTGCTTGACGCCGGCATTGAGATTGTTGTTCAACCGCCGAATAAAGAGTTTAAATCTATATCACTGTTTTCCGGCGGCGAAAAAGTCATGATAACAGTAGCCCTGTTGTTTTCAATATTAAAGGCAAAGCCTACCCCGTTCTGCTTAATGGACGAGATTGACGCCGCCCTTGATGAAAGCAATGTCGGCAGATTCACATCAGTGCTCGCCGAGTTTGCCCAGGAGTCTCAATTTGTAATAGTCACACATAACAAAAAGACAATGACCGCCGCAAGCGCAATTTACGGCGTCACAATGGAAGAGCCCGGCGTGTCGAAAAAAGTATCCGTCAAATTCGACAAATTTGAAGAGTAAAAGCGCGCGTAGAAAGCTGTAACTGTTCTTTGGCGGGTAGGGGAGACTTTAGTCTCCCTTTTTATGATTCATTTTAAAAACAATTTTGCAGGAGCAGTCTTGTAGACTGCTCCAGATGTTTTTTTCATCGCATAAACCATAAAACTCCCAAAAAGCGCATGTGGTTTTTTAAACGTTTCGGATCAATCTACAAGATTGATCCAGCTAGTGGCACAGGCATCCTGCCTGTGATCAATTAAAACACAAGCAAGGATGCCTGTGCCACTATTAATATGGTTCTTAAAACCAGTTTGCGCTTACAATAAATCATTTCCTGAAAATGCTTGAATTTTATCAACTATTGTTCTAGTATTTCATCTCTGTTTTAAACCTGTATTTTCATCATTTCATCCGCATGGGAAAACGTTTTGTGGCAAACCCTTTTATTGATATAGCCGGAATAAGAATAGGACATTTCACAGATAACCAGGCTCTAACCGGATGCACTGTAATAATTTGCGAGCACGGCGCCGTTTGCGGAGTTGATGTTAGAGGCGGCGCCCCGGGCACACGAGAAATATCCGCCCTTAATCCATTGGGCCTTGTTAAAAAGGTAAACGCCATATTGTTAACCGGAGGCAGCGCGTTTGGTTTAGCGTCCGCTGACGGCGTTATGCGGTTTCTGGCTGAAAAAGGGCATGGATTTGACACGAAGATTAAAAAGGTGCCGATTGTGCCCGGAGCAGTGATATTTGATTTTCATTTAGGCGACCCAAACGCATCGCCGGGCTCTGACGACGGATATCAAGCGTGCGTAAACGCGTATAACGGCGACGATAATCACACCGGCAATATCGGGGTTGGCACAGGCGCGACTATCGGCAAAGTTTGCGGGGCTCAAAACGCTATGCGAGGCGGCTTAGGCGCGGCGTCCATTAAATTTAACAACGGCCTTGTAATAGGCGCGTTAATTGCCGTCAACTCTTTTGGCGATGTCCACGATTGTGAGAATAACAACATTATTGCCGGAGCCAGGTCGAACGACGGCAGATTTGTTGACACCATTAAATATTTAATGGCCGGCAATACCATACACCCTTTTAATTGCGAAAATACAACAATCGGCGTTGTTGGGACCAACGCCGACTTTGACAAGGCGGGAATGACCAAAATAGCTCAAATTGCTCAAACAGGCTTGACCCAGGTTGTGTCCCCGGCACATACAATGTTTGACGGCGACACTATTTTTGCATTTTCAAATGGACATGTTAAAGCTGATCTCAATTTTGCAGGAATTATAGCGGCGGAAATGGTTAAAAAAGCTATAATAAACGCTGTAAAGTCAGCCAAAAGCTATGGCAATACTTTAAGCTGGTCTGATATGCGCAAGCAGGATATCAAATAAAAATGCAAAACGGCCCCAAAAATATAAATGTGTTTATGCACACCATCTCTCTGGACAATATAGAAGAGAGTTTTGCAGATCAGGTTCAATATGTCGACCTGTTTAAACTGCAACTTGACGAGTATTCACAAAGGGCATTGCTAATGGCCGGCTCTGACGACTACATTATTCTTAATAGCTATCCTGAACGGGATTACCTGAACTTCTTATTGCAAATGGGCATGGGCTCCGCAAATATATTAGTCCCTCAAAATAGCGAAGGCCCTTTATCAAGCAAAGTAATACGCGACAACAAGTTGATTGACACCCTTAAAGGATTAAACAGCGAAAACGGCAGGGTTATCCTGCAGCCATATATCAGCACGGAAATTGAGTGGGAAATTGCCGCAAAGATAAACGGAACAATATCAGGGTCGGACCCCGGGATAACAAAGAAAACCAACAGCAAAATATACTTTCGCGAAATGCTTAGAGAACTAGGCATACCGGCCACACAGTGCGCAATAGCCGACAATAATAACGTTGTAAAAGTTGCCGGCGATGCCATGGAAAGACACAAAGAAATTGTTGTAAAAGGCGATTTGAGTTGCGGCGGGTCGGCGGTGTGGGCTATCAGGAACAACGGCGATTTTAACAAATTTCGCAACCAGGCCTTGCGAAGAAAAGACAACAACGCCTATCTTGTTGAAAAGATGTATGAACTGAAAACCTCTCCAAATATACAGGTCGAGATATTTGCCGACCGTATAAACGAAGTGGCGATTACCGATCAGGAACTTGATAATGGCCTTAATCATCATGGCAACTCGTATCCGTCCAGGTCAGGGAAGATAGAGAAGATTCAGGAATATTCCGGTAAAATATCCCGCAAACTTCAACTCCTGGGGTATAGGGGGTTGATTGGCATGGATTTTATTGAAACCACTGACGGGGGCCTGTTTCCTCTTGAGATAAACGCGCGGGCAAACACATCGTCGTTTGCAATAAAAGCAATTCAAAAAATGTTGCCTACAACATATCATAAGAAACGTTTCAGAATAATAATAAGTCTGCAGGTTGGCGGAAACATTACATTCAGGAAATTAAAAAATCTGATAAAAGAGGAAAATATTTTTAACAAAAAATCAGGTTGCGGCATATTGCCTTATAATGTTGGCTGTTTAGAATGGGGAAAGTTTGACGCACTGGTTGTCGCGGATACGGATGACGATGTGCGCCGCCTCCTTGACGTTTTGCATAACCTGTTTCCTTTGGCAAACTAGTTTAGGGGTCAACATCCTGTGCTTAAATATTTTAATATTAACGAAACTTCTCTTAAAATAGGCGATATTGACGTTCACGATCTTGTTAAACAATACGGAACCCCGCTTTTTGTTTATGATATTGATATAATTAAAAAACAATATCTTCTGCTTAAAAACAATCTTTCCGAAAAAGTATCCATTTTCTACGCTGTTAAAGCAAACCCGAATCTGAGTGTATGCTCATGCTTAAAATCGCTTGGAGCCGGCGCGGAAATAGCGTCTGCCGGCGAGCTGTTTATCGCATTGAAATCCGGATTTAATCCTGAGCGCATTATATTCGCCGGCCCGGGCAAGAAGGATGAAGACCTGGAATACGCCATGAACGCAGGCGTGTCGATTATTAATGTCGAATCAATTAATGAGTTAAAACGACTCAACAAAATAGCCAAAAAAAAGGCAACCAAAGCCCATGTTTGCATTAGGATTAATCCCATGCGTGCCGTAAAAAAAGCCAAAGTTCAAATGGGCGGCGGGCCTCAAAAATTTGGAGTTGACGAGGAATGCGCTGAAGAGATATTAAAACTGGCCAAAGGTCTTGATTTTATTGAATTGCTCGGCATACACATCTATATCGGTTCGCAGATACCCGACCATACTGAGATTTTAAACAATATTGAAAACACAATAAATATGGCCGCCGGTTTTTCAAACAAATACAATTTTCCTTTAAAATGTATTAACCTTGGCGGAGGATTAGGCGTGCCTTACGATGAAGAGTCGCCTGATGTGGATATTGAAAAGGTAGGCAAAGGGCTTGATGAAATAATAAAAAAGGCGTCAAGAAATGTTGACCTGGCTCATACACAGTTCATTCTGGAGCCGGGCAGATTCTTAACATCCGAATCAGGCGTATATCTTTCAAAAATTGTTGATGTTAAGGAATCAAGAGGCAAGAAGTTTGCAATTATAGACGGCGGCATAAACCATTCGATGTTGCCGATTACAATGAATAAAAAGTATCCAACATTTATAGTAAATAAACTAAATTATCCAAATGATAGAGATATAACAATTGGCGGCCCGTTATGCACATCAATGGATATGTTCTCCAAAGAGGTTGTCGCCCCCACAATTGAGCCCGGAGATATTGTGGGCATATTCAACTCCGGCGCGTATGGATTTTCAGCAAGCATGCTCTATTTTTTAAGCTACCCTTTGCCGGCGGAGATTGTTGTTGAAAACGGCAAGTCGTTTATCGCCCGTAAACGGGGAACAATTGACGACCTAATAGCAAATCAGGAAATATGGAAATAATAGAAACAGTTAAAGGCGCAAAAGTTTTTATATCTGAAAAAAGACGTTCAAACAAAACAATTGGATTTGTTCCCACCCTCGGTTTTTTGCACAAAGGGCATCAGGCCCTTATGGAAAAAGCGCGGCAGGAGAACGATATAGTCGCAGTCAGCATTTTTGTAAACCCGTTGCAGTTTAAACGAAAACAGTTTGAAGAGTATCCACGCGATCTTGAGAGAGACAAAAAAATTATCGACGACATGGGCGTGGACATGATTTTTTCCCCCTCAGTTAATGAGATGTACCCTTCAGTTGATTCAATTGGCGAACTATTTAAACTTCAACTCATTGAGCCTGATCTTGTATGCGACGACATGTTTGTTGTTGAGTCCAATGACGAAAATGAATTAGATGATTTTATAATAGCCCCGCGAGATCTTACAAATAAACTGGACGGCAAATACTTCCCCTGGCACTTTGACGCAGTTGCCACAATAGTCCATAGATTGTTTAAGACTATAGAACCTGATAGGGCCTATTTTGGCGAAAAGGATTTCCAACAACTTCTGATTCTGCGGGAAATGGCAAAAGAGTTATGGCTTGATATTGAAATTAAAGGCGTCCCCACTGTCAGGGATTCAGCGGGACTTGCCCTAAGTTCCAGAAATTCGCTTCTAACGACGGACCAGAGACATGCGGCCACAATAGTATACACCGCCCTTAAAAAAGGCGAAGAGATGATAAAAAACGGAGAAAAAGAGAGCGAAACCATTATTAGCAAGATAAGCGATGTAATTAATTCAGAACCAATAGTAGAGATTGATTTCGCCGGCATTGTTTGCGCCAACACACTTGAAAGAGTGAGAACTATTAACGGCAACGTAATTCTATACGCCTCATATTTTATAAACGGCATAAGATTAACGGATAACATTATTGTTCGGCTAAATTAAAATCACAAGCGTATTAACCACAAATTTACGATGGAAAAAATAGAGCAAAATGTTTAAAATTTAATATAAAAATACTAAAAAATAAAATAAAAGGAACAATTAAAAAGGAGTTTACAGATGCAATGGAATAAAGTTCGAGTACTTTACCCACATCAATGGATTCTTTTAGAAGCAATCAAGGCTCATACTGAATCAGGAAAGCGTATACTGGATCAGGTTTCCGTTATAAACGCTTTTTCAGATTCTAAAACTGCAATGAAAGAATATGGGCTTATACACCATAATATACCGAGTCGCGAGTTCTATGTGTTGCATACCGACAGGGAACATCTTGATATATCAGAACGAAAATGGATTGGCATTCGCGGAGGCAAAAATTAATGCATATAAGAATCGCATCTGATCTTCCATTTGTATGCGCTTCAATTACGTTTAAAGGGAAACTGCTTACATTTGATAATGTGCTTATCGATACCGGCTCGTCCGCCTCTATTTTTAAAGCTGATAAAGTTTCTGATATCGGACTATTTTTAGAACCTGCGGACTCTATACACAGAGTTTTGGGTGTAGGAGGATCCGAGTTTGTATTTACAAAGATTTTGGATAAAGCCGAGGTTGGCGACTTTGTTATATCAAATTTTGAAGTAGAAATAGGCGCAATGGATTATGGTTTTGATATTGATGGAATAATAGGATTAGATTTTCTTATAGGGGTAAAAGCGGTTATTGATTTTGCAAAACTTGAGATATATTCTCAAGGCGATTCAAGCGCCAGGCATTGAGATTGTTAAAGATTAACAATAAAATTAATAAAAATTTTCAATTTTTGAATATATTCACCCCTCTGGTTACAAAGCCCCAGCATTGTAACCCCAAATTCCAGAAGCCCCAGCTTCGCGTTTCAGGCTTTAGCCTCTATTTATCCGCGTAAATCAGGGCCATCAGTTTCATCCGCGTTCTATCGCTTTTGCTCTGATTTAAGCTCTATGCGCTATGCTCTTTTGCTCTGAAAATATAAATCTTAAAATCAGCTTTTTCTTCGCGCTTTTAGTGTCTTCGTGGCTCTATTTCCGCTTTTCTTAGAAAAATATATTTTAAAATCAAAAACATAAACCACACAAGAAGGGATGGTAAATGACCTGACATTTACTGTTGTTAATAACATCCAACACATTAACAATAAACATTTTACATCAAAAACACAAAGCCTTCCAGGCAACCACTACAAGTCGTTATACTTTTTTTAATTAAATAAATTGCATTTTCACTACAAAATCATTCCAAGTTTGCAATTGACATGCAAAATATAAACAATTACAATCCAAACCAACCCCGTTTTAGACCAGAAAGACATTTATTGATAGAACAAGTTAAATAGCTCTAAGATTTGAAGGCTCGGATGAACTAAATTTTATACGTTGTCTAAGCAGAACCGTATCAATTTGCTATTTTGATTAATTTTACAGGATATGAAACAATATTAAAACGGAGTGAAAAACTTGAAACTGACAGCAAATATTATAACTTTTATGATATTTGTTAATATTTTTTAACTCTTAGAATTAAAACTAAAAGAAACGTTTATTGGCATCTAATATGATAAAAATATTTGTTGTAATCTGCACGGTTATATTTTGCTGTTTTAATTCATATGGAGGCACTCTTTTCTCAGGATTAACACTAAAAGATAGTAGTGACGGAGTTGTTGTACACGAGATAAAGCCTAGCTTTCCCGCCAAAGAGGCTGGACTTAAAAAAGACGATTTGATATTAGAGATTGACGGTCATGATATCACGACCGTTGATGATTTTATCAAAATCTCAACAAAGATTAGCGCAAAAGCAGTTAAACTTGGAATAAGCAGACCGAGAACAGGTAAAAATAATATTTTCGATATTTACACTTTAAGGGAAAGCCCAAAGGCGGTACAGCAACCAGAAAAAAAGAATGATGTGTTGCCTAAAGATGAATTTGTCAAGATCACTTCCAGAAAATGCAAAGTTTTTGCTAGCCCTGATAGTAGTTCTTTCTTAATTACTAAGGCGAAAAAGGGCGATGTTTTTAAGTTTAGCGAAAATCATGGCAAGTGGTATGAGATATACATGTTTGCAGGCGAACCTCGTTATATAAAAAAGTCAAAAGCTAAATTAATTTACGGTTATAATAAGAATGAATCATTGCCGGTAGACATTAATACGCGGTTTAAAATGTACAATGAAATGTTTCGCCTGGAAGATAAAGCTGAAAGAGACGCTGAGCTTAAACATCCATATATTGAACATTACGTACTAGTATCAGATGAAAGATTGCGAGTTTTTATAGAATATATGAGAATGCTACAAGACCAATACAAAATGGAACTTTTCCATAAGTTTAAAGTTCAACCGCCGGCGGAAGCGGCTATTGGTATTGAAGCAGAACAATATATAATACACCCAGAATCACGAACCCCCGAGTTGTCTAAAAATTTATCATATATACTTAAATGAACACTGAGCAGCAAAACAAAAAAGGAGAGTTAGGCAATGATCCAAAACACTTTGGAGCAGAATTAGGAATCATAGCCATATTGCATATATGGGGTCAGAACCTGACAGACTGATCGAGAATAGTAATTTCGGCCAATTTCCAAGTCATAATACCTCTAATATCAACAAAAATATTTAGCGATTTAACATTCTCGGACAGCCTGTTGAAAACAGGGGATGCATCAGGGTCAGACCTTGAAAACAGAAAACGCTTAACTTGAATTTGGCCATCTGTACAAAATTGGCGCTGTTTTTAAGGTACGCCCCTAATGTTTGCCTGCCGGGGTACGTCTAAAGCGGCTATTAAAATTAATTTGATCATTTAACTATTACCTTTAGAGTAAACCGAACAATATTTTAAAGAGTACGATAAAAAATGCCATTACTTTAAATCACGTTAGATGGTAGTATAAAATGCCAATACATGATTCATGGTTCAGCAGTATTTTAAGCAACTCAATACCCATACTAGGTTTATTCCTATTTCTTTGGTATATCCTTGTATCTAAAAATAAAGTATGTCCGAATTGCTCATCAATCCTTCCTAAATGGCGCAGGCCAAAAAATCTCTACGAAATATTTATTGGTGGATGGACTTGTTTAAATTGCGGAAAAAAATATACCTGGAGATTGCGTGAACGAAAAAAGCAATGAGAAAAACAGGGATCACATATTAAAAGCTCCAGGGCAGACCTTGAAAACAGAAAACGCTTACCTTGAAATTGACCATCTGTACAAAATTGGCAAAAAGCAGTCATTGAAATTACAATGAATATATTAAAGAAAAAGATAGAGTTTAGAACTAAAAAGTTTAATGAGTTTTTAAATTTACTAAAATTGTATATTCTGTTTTCAATATCTGCACCTAATGTTTCATTCCTGATTCAAGTCGGGAGACTTGAACTAACCGGCTGATTTGCTTGATTGCGACAATTGGACTCCTAAATGGCGAATCTCTCATTAACTCCATAGTGATATTTGGTATAGAAATGTCCAGGCCGTTAGCGCCTACTTACAAATGTTTCTTAAATAAGCTCCAGCTTTAATTTTTTGCCAACTGCTTTTGCGGCGCATTCCATGGTTTTTAGGGTAATTGAATTATTATAGGGATCAAGCAATCTATTTACCGCCGATCTGCTGGTATCCATTAACTCAGCCATCCTTGATTTTGATATGTTATCATCTTCCATTTTTTTTACTATCAAAGCGGCAAAGTACTTCTTTATTGCTACAGCCTCCACTTCATGAAATATGCCTTCTTCTTCAAGAAAATCATCAAATAATCCGCCAATATTTTTGTGTTTTTTCATTTTATCCTCCATATTTTTTTCATCCGCTTTTTTGCTAAATCTAAATCATCTTTTGGCGTTTTTTGATCTTTTTTAATTATACCGTGGAGCAAAACCATTTCTGATCTAAATATACAAAAAAAGACTCTTGCAATCTTATTTTTAAGATTTGTTCTAACTTCCCATAGACCGCCTCCAAGATGCCTAACGGTCGGCATGCCAATCGGCCATCCAAATTCTACAGACATAATGTCAGAACCAATAGCCTTTCGTTCGCTCTGATCAAGCAATTTAATCCATTCTCTAACCGGGGAAACCCCGGAATCCTGAACAAAAAATCGAGCCCTGATTACTTTTATAGGTTCAGACATTATCACAATGTACCATTATTGGCACATACGCTCAAGTAATAATCTAAGAGTTAAGCCGGCATAGGCAAAAAAACGAAGAGGTTATTCCTGTGAAGACAGGTTTAAGATCGTTTTAGTTGAAAACGGGGATACTTTGAAAAATTTGCTTGCTTACGTCAGACAGCCTTTAATGCTATAAACGTCAATTGAAATTTAAAGAATGCAAATGGCCCCCCATTTTGTGCTAAATCAGGCAAATACGATCTTCACCAATAATAGAGCTCATTTATTTTGATTGAGTATATTAAGGCTTCCCCATATTTTACATTTTATAAATTCGAGGCAGAGCCTCTTAGGACATCGCGTTACAAGGCGTGAGCTTTGTAACGCGCGGTTGTTTTCTCTGAAAACAGGTTGAACTTAGCGGCTATACCAAGTTGTTTTTGTGTAGTACCTTATCTTTTTACTTTTTCTGTTTATCCGCGTTCCTAAGTCTGTTCATTTCAATCTTGACAAACAAGATCATGATATTTATAGTTTTATTGTAACTATTTAGCGTATTTTCACATGATTATACACACCCCTAAATCCCCTCTTTTTAGAGGGGACTTTGTGGAATTGAATACGATTTAATATCCCCTCTAAAAAGAGGGGTGGCCGCTTGGCGGACGGGGTGTGTAATTTACGCTGAATAGATACTTTTTATTTGCATCCTAAGGTGAATTAAATTTAAAAAGAGGAATGAAATGAGTAATGATGCGTATTTATTATTAAAGAGGAAGAAAAATGCTGTTGCCAAGAAGTTAACGCCGGGCGCTGAACCATCAGGCTTGCCGGATCGTATAGTTTTTGAAACTAGCACGGATAACGGCAAATGTGGCGGAACTGATGCTTTCATATATTTACAACTGGAAACTCCTGACGGCAAAATTTATCCTGCAAAAGACGATTGGTATGTTTTAAATAATCCCGGGGATGATATGGAATGTGGGAGTTCTGATATCTATACTCTTGAAAAGGAGGAAATCCAGTTTTGTAGTAAAATGCGATTGAGGTTTATAAGGAATGGGGATAATCCTGAATGGGATTTTGATAGCGTAAGTTTAGTTAAATGGCGTTGGTATTCAACTCAGAACCGGTGGAGGCCGGTGGATGTAATAAATAATTGGCGGATAAATGAATGTCTTAAAAAAAACGATATATATGAATATGAATCAGCCGGCCCTACTCACCCCCTTCCCAACAAGCAGGAAGAGTATAATGCGGGAATAGATCATTTGCGTAATAATCATGATTCATTTAATAAATCATTAGCTGCTTTAGAAGAGACGTTAGGGATATCTCAAGTGATGTCTTTAAAGTCTAAATTGATACATCGAACTCCTTTGGCAAAATCGATATCAAATTCTGATATTCCTAACCCGGATAAAATGAATTTAAAATCACTCAAAGACTAATTGTTAGCGGCGCAGGCATCCAGCCTGTGATCAATTGAAAAACAGGCAAGGATGCCTGTGCCACTATTTTATATGGATTTTAAAATCGTTAAATTTAGGTGTTAATTAAGTATTTTAGCTTTGTCCTATGTTTAAAAATCAATGTAAAGCATATTTTTGATAATAAAAATGTTTGAAAAACAGCCTAAATATGATTATACTCTAACAAATTAGTTTATATTTTGGAGTGTGGTCTAATGGAAGAAAAAATCATAACAACATACCGGCGGCTGTTAAAAAATACAAACTATAAGACTCACAGGTATTTATTTAATACATTTAATACAAACAGCCGTTTGACAGGTTTGGTTGGGCCCCGCGGAACAGGCAAAACTACGCTTCTTCTCCAATACATCAAAAAACATTTCGAAAATAAAAGCGAGGCCATTTATATATCTCTGGACAATATATACTTCACGCAAATAAAATTGATAGATTTTGTTGATGATCTATACGAAGTAAAAGGCATTCGAAATTATTTTTTTGACGAGGTTCATAAATACCCTAAATGGGAACAGGAGCTAAAAAATATTTATGATTCATATCCAAATATTAATATTGTCTTTTCCGGCAGCTCCAGTATGGATTTAGTTAAAGGAACCTATGATTTGTCAAGAAGAGGAAAGTTATTTAAACTTGGTGGAATGTCTTTTCGGGAGTATCTTGAATTCCGGTTAGGTTTAACTATAAAAAGTTATAGTTTTAAAGATATTTTAACGAATCCTGAAACTGTAATTGATGAAATTTCAATAATTGAGAGATTAAAAGGACATTTTCTTGAATATCTGGATTCAGGTTATTATCCTTTTTTATTTGAAGATGAGGAAAATTATCATCAAAAAATAATGAATATCATCGACAAAACAATTTACGAAGATATTTCTAACCACTATAAGTTGAAAACAGAAAATCTTATAAATTTCAGAAAAATTCTTTCATACCTTGCAACGGTTTCTCCGGGGCAACTGAATCGAAACAATATCTCAAAACATATAGGCATAGATAACAAAACCGTTGAAAATTACCTAAATATATTAAATGAGACCGGATTGGCATGTTTAATTAAAGAAAACAAGTCTGGAAGCGGTTTATTAAAAGGAACTGAAAAAATTTATCTAGACAATACCAATATTTATAAAGCAATTATAAATGAAATTGGATTTGAGTACAGAAAAGGAGCTGTAAGAGAAATATTTTTCGTAAAGATGTTACAGAATTCCGGAGAGAAAGTTTATTATAGCAGAATTGGCGATTTTCAGGTTCAAGATTATAATTTTGAAATTGGTGGCAAAAGTAAACAAAAAAAGCAAATTAAGCAAAGCTTGCATAATTCATATCTGATAAAAGACGACATTATGTTTTCAACAAAATATGAAATCCCACTCTATTTATTTGGCTTTTTGTATTAATGATTACAGGAAATGCTTGTATGCAAAGGCGGATTTGGGACCAAGAAGGTGGCAGGGGCTCGTTTTTTTTTCAAAGAAATATCGCTATTTGACTGTAAACTTAGAACTTGTAATTCAGTTCAATAAAGAACGTTCTGCCGGGGCGTGGCAAGTCGGTGGGTATTGTATTAATTGGCGCGGGGTCGTTATAATCTTTGTCTAATAAATTAAACAGCGACGCTTTAATCTTCATATCATTAAAGAACTCTTTTGCGATCAATGTGAGGTTTAGGAGCGCATATCCCGGCGAATCATCACGGTCATCTTTCTCAGCTCGCGCTCTATCATCGCTAATAAATGCGTGGAGGTTGGCGTTTAGATATTTTGTAAGCTCAAAATTTACACCTACGTTTCCTTTATGCTTCGGCACATCGGGCACGGGATCGCCCTTTGACTCGGCGTCCTGATATGTATAGTTGGCAAATGCGTATGTTTTATCGCCAAAATCAGCTTTTATCTCAAATTCAACGCCTTGTATATTAGAGCCTCCAATATTCTCAAAGATATGCGGCTGGTTTGGAGACGGCCTTTTACCGGAGTTGATTTCATCTCTAATAACATTGAAAAAATAATTTACATTAGCGTGGAAATCAGCGCTAAACTTATAATCTAAGCCCGCCTCATAAGTCCTTATAGTTTCAGGGGCAAGATTCGGGTTGCCCTGCAACACAGGGTTGTTAATAGAGTATAGCTCCGCAAAACTTGGCGCGCGAAACGCTTGCCCATAAAGCAGTTTAATCGTTGCGTTGTTAATAAAATTCCAGACAAGACCAATCCTTGGATTTGTAGTGCCTTCAAAATCGCTATAATGATCATGCCTGACCCCTAATGTCAACCCTAGTGAGTCTGATAAATCCCATTTGTCCTGAAAGTAAATAGCCCAAATCTGCCGATTTACTTCACGTATCCAATTAGTGTGTTCTGACACATTTTGTATAGAACCAAGTGATGCATTGGTTAACGGATCAAAATTGGCGTGAAGTTGCACATTATCCTGCCGCTCCCATTCATAATTGAAACCAAATGTTAATGAATTGTTCTCAAACAGGTCATAATCAAATTGCAACTCGCCTCCCAATCTTCTATTTGTGGCAACGCCTTTGCCTAGCATGCCGTCAGGGAAAACTTCCAGATCGCCGTCATTATCAAGATCTTCTTCTGTTGTAAAGCCGTCCGGCAAAGCCTCCGCAAAGAATTCCATATCATATTGATCATAATAAGCGCGAGGTTTAAATTTAAGTTTTTCGTTAATATCAAACTCGTAACTTATCTCCCCCATTGCGTAGTTATATCTATTCTCGCCTTCGTCCGTTAACACAAAATTAGAACCGACAAAAGACTCTGTGTCTTTATTCATATATTTGGCCATAAACTTTAAGTCTTTATAAGCCATTTTAATGTTTGCGTCATATTTATTTCTACTATCATCAGTATCGCCGGGAGTATTTGAAAACGCTTGCCCCGTAGTGGCGTCTACCTTAATAGATTCGCTTATGCCGTTTGTGTTATAAAAATCAACAAATCCTGAAACATCTATATTACGCAGTGTTTTTCCAAACAAAACACTGTATTCCTGAGTGTCATAGCTCCCAAAACCGGAACTAACTTCAACGCCGTCTATATCGCCAACGTCTTTTGTGATAATGTTAATTACAGCCAAGAAAGCATTTGCGCCATAAATAGCGGCCCCCGGCCCCCTGATTACTTCTATCTTTTTAACGTTTTTTAGAGGAAGGTCGTCAAAAAATGTGGTAGCCCTTCCATTAAACGGCATATTTATTGAATGTCCGTCAATAAGGACTTTTATCTTTTTATCGGAGGCCTGGAGGCCTCTGGCTCCAAAACGATAAACACCAAATTCAGCGTCTTTAATTATGTCAAAACCAGGAATTGTCTGAAAAATGTCCGATAAATTTCCGGCCCCTATATTTTCTATATCTTCCGCGGTAATTACAGAGACTATTGATGGGGCTTTAGACGCGGTTTCTTCTCTTTTTGACGCGATTGTCACTATTGATTCAAGGTTCAAAAGTTCAATATCGCTTTTAAGGGCTTTCGATGCTTCGTTATCGAAATCCAACCTTTCAAAGGAGGAGGCGTCTTGATCGTCTGGTTGCGCATAATTTTTATCACTGGAATCTGCGCGCAAAACGGCCGGCAAAATTATGGCAACTGAAATGGAAATAATTGATAAAAAAGCAAGGCATGGCGCAAAACGGAAGAAATGAGTAAGGAAACTACTATAATTCTTAGTGTAAAACCGTGTTTTCACAATATAGTTTCCTTCGAGTTTATTCACCAAATTATATTTGCAGAGAGAAATAGTCGTTTATATCGGCGCGGGCGGAGCCGCCGGCGCCGATATTTACAAATTACAGTTTCAATGCCGCGTCTGAACCTTCGGAGATTGCTTCAAGGGCTGTGCGGCCTGAAAGCGCGTCGCCGACAACATGCACCTCTTTTACAAAATCATTAATGGCGTCGGCCAGTTCGTTGTTTGGTTTGTTTAGCGTTGACATAATAATATGGTCAAAACCCTCAAGTTTCTCAGGCTCGCCCTTTCTCTTTTGCACCACAAGGTATCCTTTGCCGATTTCAATAACCTTTGTGCTAATAACCATATTGACCCCGGCTTTTTTTAGTCTTTCAACTATGTGGTAGCGCGGATGAGCGACAAGGCCCATGCCGATTATTCTTTTCATCTCAATCATTGTAATCTTTTTGCCGGCAGCTGATAGAAAGTCCGCCAGCTCGCAACCTTCAGGCCCTGCTCCGACGATCATAATATTGTCGCCCATTTTATCGACTTCAAGAAAGGCCTCTTTAATATCCATTATATCCGCGTCTTTGCTGCCCGGCAGTTCCAGCTTTACCTCGTTTGAGCCTACGGCGGCAATAACTGCGTCTGGGGCAAACTCTTTAATTGCGTCAACCGTTGCTTCCTTTTCCGTAATAACGGTAATATTTTCATTATACGATTTGTTAATCAGATGTTGTAAAAGGTTTTTCATAGGGTCTTTGAAAGGCGGAAGGGTCGCAAAACGGAAATTGCCGCCCAGTTCAGCCTCTTTTTCCCAAAGGGTGACATGATGGCCTCTTCTTGCCGCAGTGTCAGCCGCGCTCAAACCGGCCGGCCCTCCGCCGACAACCAAAACTTTTTTCGGCTTGGCCTTAGGCAGGTTTCTGATTTTTGTCTCTTTTCCAATATCAGGATTTACAGTGCATATCAACATCCTGTCCATAATGCTGTTGATGCATTTGTTGCACGATAGACAAGGTCTTATTTCGTCCAGCAGGCCGGCCCTTGCTTTTTCAGGCATAAACGGCTCGCCGATCAACACGCGGCCGAAAGCCACCAAATCGGCCTTGCCCTGTTCAAGTATCTTTTCCGCAAATTCAGGGCCGAGTATTCTGCCCACTGTTATAATAGGAACGTTTACAACTTTTTTTACCGCCTCGGCAAGGTGGGTAAAACATCCCTCGTCAAGATAGTAAGTAGGTATATTGTAAAACGGCGAAGAGCTATTGCAGGCCGACACATGAATGGCGCTTGCCCCGGCCTTTTCAAGCGTTTGGGCGTGCGTCTTTCCCTCTTCAATCTTTATGCCGGTTTCAGTGTACTCGTCCGCGCTTATTCTGCAAATAACCGGAAAGTCTTCGGGCACTTTTTCACGTATGGCTTTGACTATTTCAACCGCAAACCTTGTCCGTTTCTCAACGTTGCCCCCATATTCATCTTTGCGATGGTTTGCTTCAGGAGATAAGAATTGGTTTACAAGATATCCATGCGCCATATGTATTTCGATTCCGTCGGCTCCGGCCTCATGTATTCTTTTGGCTCCGTCCGCGAACTTGGAGACCAAATCCTGTATTTCGTCAACGGAAAGCTCTCGCGGCGTCTGTTTTGTCAATGGGCTTGGGAGAGCAGATGGGCCGACAGATTCAAGGCCGGTGTAATATTTCAGGGCCTCTCTGCCTCCATGGCTTAACTGCACGACGATCTTGCCGTCGAATTTATGCACTTCGTCGCATAGCTTTTTAAAACCCGGGGTAAATTTGTCTTCATGAATGCACAACATCCCGTCGTTTAATCTGCCCGCAGGGTCAATTGCCGTGTTTTCCACCGTCACATAACCAACGCCGCCTATGATTCTTTCGCAATAATATGATATTATTTCGTCTGTGACAAATCCTTCCTCGTCGCAAAGATGCGTCTCCATGGCGGGCATAACTATGCGATTCTTAATATCCATAGAGCCTATTTTAAAAGGGCTGAACAATTTTGGGAAGTTACTCATTTTATACACCTCTATCGTTTAAAACTTTTCACTGAAAATATGCTAGTTTCTTTTCTGAATTTCATACAAAGTGTTTCGCTCTACAGGATCGCGTCCCGCTTCTTTTATAAGCCGCACCAATGCGTCCACTGTTAACGATTCCGGCGTGTCGGCGCCGGCGGAGTGTGTTATCTTCTCCTCGGACACGGTGCCGTCAATATCGTCAACTCCGAAACTCAGCGATACCTGAGCCAATTTAAGGCCAAGCATTATCCAGAACGCCTTGATGTGGTCAAAATTGTCAAGCATCAACCTGCCGATTGCCAGCATCTTTAGATCGTAAAAGCCGGTGGTTTTTGTAAGCTCGCTAAGTTGAGTGTTCTTTGGGTGAAACGCAAGCGGTATAAACGACATGAACCCGTTTGTTTCGTCCTGCAACTCTCTAAGTTTCAACATATGGTTTATAATCTCTTCGCCGGTTTCCAGATGACCGTACAACATGGTGGCGTTGCTTTTCAGGCCAAGGTTGTGCGCTTCGCGCATTACGTTTAGCCACCCTTCGCCGCTAAGTTTCTCAGGGCACAGTTTCTCCCGCAACCGGGGTGAAAACACCTCGGCGCCGCCGCCGGGCATAGACCCAAGGCCGACGTTTTTTAACTCTTTTAAAGTGTCTGTCACCGACAGTTCCGCTATTTCGGCCAAATGAGCTATTTCCACGGCTGTAAAGGCCTGCAAATGCACGTCCGGGTAGCGGTTATGCAACTCGCCTATCATTGTTAAATAGTAATCAAATTTAAAATCAGGGTGCAATCCGCCGACTATATGCAGCTCGGTCGAACCGTCATCCAACACTTTTTCCGCGCGCTCAAGGATCTCGTTTATGTCCATTGCGTAAGACCCATCTTCGTCTTTATCCCGGCTGAACGCGCAGAATTTGCACCTGTTTTTGCAAATGTTTGTGTGATTAATATGGCGATTGATTATGTAAAAAGCGTTGTTATTGTTCTTCTTTTCGCGCTCCATGTTGGCCATATAGCCAATATGGTTTATGTCATAACTATTGTACAAGGTAAGGCCGTCTTCAAATGTGAGCCGTTGGCCGTTTTGCGTCTTGTCAAATATGCCTGACAATTCTGAATCCGAAAAAAATTTGTCCATGTAAAACTCCTAAACCCGGCAACTGTAATATCTGGATCGAATTGCTTACAAAAACCCGAGTGAAAAAAACAAAGTTCGCTGAAAAAAGCGCGCAGGCCTGTTTCCAAGCAAACAATGAATCAAAAATGCTGGAAATGTCAAATGATGTTAAAGGTAAAAGTTATCAAAATATAGGCTCAAAAGCAAGCAATATCCTGCTTTTAAACCGTTTGCTATTGGGATGAGGAATTAAGGAGCGTTGGCCGCGTTGGGCCGCGTCCGTCTAAAACGATTTGAACATCTATAATTTTACCGAATCAGCAACTTATAAGTTAAATTTTGACAAAATATTTATCAGGACTTTTTACTTATCAGGTTTGTCAGGATTAAGGAATCATTATGGCTTTGGGGCAGTGGAAAATATCTATTTTTCGGCGCAGTAGACAAAGGCAGGAGGTATGTTGAGCCAGACAGTTTTGGTTGTTGTTACTTTTGAGAACCTTAAGGATAATTTTTTTCTGAATTTCATGCCGCCCGGCAATATCAGGCCTGAAAGATAGGCAAAAGTCAGAAATTTACCGCCCGGTTTAAGGGCGGTTATTGAGGCGCTAAGTATTTCGTCCTGCAATTCAACGCTAAACGACGCCCAGGGAAGGCCGCAAATAATGCTGTCGCACTCATCTAAACCATGTTGATTTAAATATTTCATGGCGTTTGCCGCGGTATCATGGTAAATCAACGCGTCGCAGCATCTGTTTTTTGAAGCTTTAACAAAGTCTTCGTTGTATTCCAGCGCAAAAAACAGAGCTTCGCTTGGCATCTTTCGAACTATTTTTTCAGTAAAAACGCCTGTTCCCGGCCCAAACTCAATAACGGTGGAAGCTTTCGGCAGATCAGCGACTTCGGTAATCAGATCCGCCAGCCCTTCCGAGCTGGGCGCAATAGCCCCAATTTTTGTTGGAGCGGCAATGAACTGTTTGAAAAAATTAATCAGATTCAATTAGATAATCCTTTAAGATAAATGCGCAAGATTCATCAAAACAAACTTTATTAATTTTTCACAACTCTAACCATGCTTGTCATATAAAAATATAAATGTGAATTGTATATATATAAAAGCCTTCCTGTCAATTAAAATAAAGAGAATATTGTTATTAAGCCCGCGTAAATTTATAGATTTATTTGTAAGCGAACCATAAATTTAACTCCGTTTCTCTATAGCCTTAACCATATCGCTAAAAATAAACGCATGACTGGGCAGAAAAAGATACCAGTATAGTTTGCCGAAAATAGTTGTAGCATGGTAATAGGCAGTTACTGTGAGCCTGTTTTGGCCGTTTTCAGGAGTAATTTTAAACTCAAGCCAACCTTTGCCCGGCAGCTTCATCTCCGCGCGCAAAAGGAGCCGCTCATTTAGTTTAAGCTCTTCCACGCGCCAGAAATCAATAACGTCGTTTATCCTCAACGCTCCGGAAAGCTTCCGCCCCCTGGATGCGCCCACTCCCATAATGGCCTTGTCAAAAAGCCCGCGAAGCCTCCAAAGGAAATTGCTGTTAAACCATCCTCTCTTTCCGCCAATTTGGCAAATAGTATGAAAAAGAGCCGGTGCCTTTTTATCCGTCAGGGTTGAATATGAGCTTGTGTATCTTGGCCGATAATCAAGCTCTTTAAACTTTATGGCAAGTTCATGCGCGGGCGGGTATGAGTCAGACCATCTGGTGTGCACATTATCCTGCTCCTCTCTGGTCATTGCCCTCACAACCATCTCCTTAAACGCAAGCGGCTCAAAAGGCAATATATTTTTTATCTCATTGTCATTGCAAACAGATTCAAATTTGCAACTCGCCATAATGCACTTTGTTATTGAAGCGGGCACAGGGGTTAGAAAACTTGCAAGATAAGCGTAATAGTCGATATTTGAAGAGTATGAATAGAGAAAAAGCCTCTTTTTGCCTATTATTTTAGCTATCGTCTTCATCATCTCTTCAATGGTAAGCGCGTTTGCGCCCCCGATCTCAAATGATTTGCCGGCTGTCTCCGGGGCTTCAAGCGCCCCGACAAGATACTTTACCACATCGCGTATTCCTATCGGCTGGCATCTAATCTTTGCCCAGTATGGGACGGAAACAATCGGAGTCGCCTTTACAACATTCATGATTATTTCATACGCGGCGCTGCCGGAGCCGATGACCATGGGAACCCTTAAAATTGTAGCCGGCAATTTGCTCTGCATAAAATATTGCCCGACTCGCATCCTGTTTTTTAAATAGTCTATTTTCGACGCATGTGTATCTGCCAGCCCTCCTAAATAGATAACTCTTTTTACGCCCATTTTTTCAGCAACATTCCTAAAGTTTATAGCGGTCTTAATGTCTGACGATTCATATTTTTTTTGTCCGATTAACAGAGAGTGGATAAGATAATAAGCTGTGTGGACGCCTTTAAGCGCGATTTCCAGTCTTTCCGCGCTTAATCCGTCAGCTTCCACTATTTCCGCCCCGGGCCATTTCTCTGCCTGTTCCGGCGAAAACTTCCTGACCATAGCCCTTACCTTATACCCTCGGGCCAGAAGCTCAGGCACAAGCCGCCCCCCAATGTAACCTGACCCGCCGGTAACCAGCGCCACTCCAATATCCGGCATAGGTTTTGTCGGCAGATCAACACAAAGAAGATCGTCGTCCCGCCATATATGCGATTTATTGTCTATCTTCATCTTCGATATTCCGCCGCTGCTTTCATTTGTGTTTTTGACCAAGCGGTTAAATTAAAAAAGTATCCCCTTAACAATTGCAGGTTTAAGGCTTATAATGTTATAGTTTATATCAAATTCAGAATTATAAAACTATCTTTAATACAATGTTTCAGCCTTTATAAAAAATATAAACAATTTTGGCTGGAAACAGGGGCGCTATTATTATGGAAAATAAAATGCATCATTTAGCCGGCAAAAGGCCGAAACCAGAGGCCCTTTGCAAAAAAGACGATATTGAAAAACTCTATTACAATGCGGAATGCGAATTAAAGCCTGTGAAGAACGGAACTTCCGGCCATAGAGGCAAATCCGGAGCCGGCTTTTCAGATCTGCATGTGGCTGCGATGACTCAGGCCCTTGTTGAAATTAGAAACAGCCGCGGAACATTTGGGCCGGATCTTTCTACGGACTTAATGCAACAATTTAAAGAACGGCGGCCCGGCCCGATTATAATCGGCAAGGATGTCAGGTTTGCTTCGGATTTTGCGCAGAGAACCGCAGCCGAAGTATTTGCCGGCAATGGAATGCGCGTGGTAATCCAGAAAGGGGATAAAAGCTCGCCAACACCGGTTATCTCGCATGAAATAATCCAAAGAAATATAAATGACGAAAACGTGGAAGGTGTGATTATTACAGCTTCGCACAATCCGCCGGATGACGCCGGATATAAAAGCAATGGATATGACGGCGGCCCAAACACTCGCACAAATCCTATTGACGAACACGCCAACTTCTATATGGAAGTAACTGATAAAATTAAGCGAATGGATTTTGACGAGGCAAAGCAACAGGGATTGATCGTTGAAGAAGACTTTTGCTCGCCGTATGTAAAAGACCTGGCAAATGTTGTAAGGATGGATGTTATTAAAGGCTCCGGATTTGCGGCCACTCCGCTTGGCGGCGCGGCGTGCGGATTTTACGAGGCTGTTAATGAAACGCACGGAACACAAATAGAAGTTGTCATGCCCGACCCTGACCCTGCTTCAGCTGAAAGGACGTATGATTGGGACGGCAAACTCAGGGGAGACCCATCGTCAAAATATGTGATGATGGCGGTTGAAGGATATTTAAAGAAACTAAACGTCCCTTTTATAGGCGCAAACGATAACGACTCAGACAGGTTTGGCGGCGAAGACTCCACCGGCATACTTAACCCAAACCACGTCCTGTGCGTTGTTTTCGATTATCTATGTAAAACCAGGGGATTTGCGCCGGACATGGGCATAGGCAGAACAATAGGCACAACACATATGCTTGATCTAATAGCCGCTGATTACGGCAGGCCCGCTTATGAAGTTAATGTGGGTTTTAAATGGTATGTCGATGGTTTAAAGAATGGAAAGTACGTTCTTGCCGGCGAGGAGAGCGCGGGATTTTCGTTGCCGCGCCTGGACGGTTCGTTATGGGTTACTGAAAAGGACGGCATTGCCGCCGTGCTGTTAATGATGGAGATTATCGCCGGCACAGGCGAAGATATCGGAACCCTGTACAGTCAACTAGCGGCCAGATACGGCCCGCATCAATACGAGCGGATCGACGCTGCCGCAACGCCTGAAAAAAAAGAGCGCCTTATGGAGCTTGCCGCCAACCCCGGCGAAGTGGAGGCGTTGTTGCAAAATAAAAAGATCGCGGGACGAAGCATTGAAAGATTGGCAATTGGCGACGGAGTTAAAGTTGTGTTAAAAGACGGTATCTGGGTGCTTAAACGCCCTTCCGGCACTGAAGATATAATTAAGGATTACAGGGAAGAGCGGGGCGAATCTCTTGAGACCGCGGCTAAAGCGTCGGAAGAGATAGACTATCATCTTAAGTTGGGGTGACGTTTCGCGACCTGAAAAGCGAGCGCGACCGTTTGCAAATGGAAACAAGCATTAGCATTAAAGGGACTTCAATTAACACGCCCACCACGGTCGCCAACGATGCCCCGGACGACAAACCAAACAGCATGGTTGAAGTCGCAATCGCCACTTCAAAATGGTTTGACGCGCCGATCATTGCCGACGGAGCCGCGTCCTCATAAGAAAGTTTTAACAAGCGCGCCAGGACAAAATATCCCAAACTAAATATAAGCATGGTTTGCAGAAAAAGCGGTATCGCTATCCACAATATCGTCAACGGATTTGCGACTATTATTTCGCCTTTAAATGTGAAAACAAGGGTTAACGTGACAAGAAGGGCGCCGATGCTTACCGGCGTTAACCAATGTATAAACTTATCATTAAACCATTCCAACCCCTTGCGTTTAATTATTAACTTTCTTGTGATGTAACCCGTTAATAAAGGGAACGCAACATAAACCGATACGGAAAACAGTATGGTTTCCCACGGTATAGGCATCGCGTTTACACCAAGCAGAAAACCGCCCAAAGGGCCGTAAAGCGCAAGCATTGTCAGCGAATTTATAGCCACCATTATCAAAGTAAGCCCATCGTTCCCTTTTGCCAGATAACTCCACATCAACACCATTGCCGTGCATGGCGCAATACCGAGCAATATTGAGCCGGATATATAACTTCGATACAGCTCTACTTCCTGCCCGCTTTTTACAATTTCAGTTCCCGGCAAATATCCTTTAAAAACATAACCTAGAAAGAACAGAGCGATAAAATACATAGTAAACGGCTTGATCGCCCAGTTAATAAACAGAGTCAGAGCAACCGGCTTTGGCGTTTTAGCCGTCTTTGCCACGTTTGAAAAATCTATTTTCACCATTATGGGAAACATCATGAAAAACAGGCATATCGCAATAGGTATGGAAACCTGATGCGTTGAAAACGAGTCAAGCCTTATTGCCAACCCCGGCGCAAGCTTCCCCGTTAAAATGCCTATGCCTATGCATAACATCACCCAAATGGTTAAATACTTTTCAAAAATGGACAATCCTTTTGTTTTGTTTGACATTTTTTCCTCAATTATTGCGCGTGAAAATCAACAATCCTTAACCGCCTCAACCACTTTTTGCGAGAAAAATTGTTTCACAACTTTTTCCGCGTCCTTCCATCTATCCATATCAATGCAATAACAAACCCTTGGCCCGTCAATATCGCCTTTAATCAAACCTGCATTCTTTAACTCTTTTAAATGTTGTGAAACAGTTGATTGCGACAACGGCAACTCGTCAACAACATCACCGCAAACGCATTTTTTCTTCTTTATCAGCAGGTTAAGTATTGCAATCCGCGCAGGATGCGCCAAAGCCTTGCAATACTGCGCAATCTTTTTCTCTGCGCTATTAAACTCATCAAATTTTGTTATAGCCATAATCCCATCCTTTATCGCAAATATACGATAAAAAACTTTGAGGGTCAAGTTTTTTTTATTTGGCGGCCTGGTTGACACCGGAGCAACCTATTTAGGTTTCCCTTAGAAACTGTCTGCAAGACTGGGCCGGCTTTTAATTGGCAATTTCCGGTTTATTCGGGGGTAGGGTTGTTATGATGTTGGAACGTTAGGGAGGAAGAAATTAACAAGTTGTTTTTGGAATACTATGTTCTGTTTGCGTCGGTGTATGGTCCGCGTGTTTTAATTGAATATTGCAAATGTTACGGCATATTTTCTATCGAGACTTAAAACGGCAATGACAGATCCGTAGCGCCGGCATTGAAATATGGCCCGGCTGGTTTGCGTTCCAAATTTGCGGCAAGTTGGGCTATTGTTTGAAGCCCAATATTTGTTCTCTTTTTTTCAACCTTATCAAACAAAGCAAGACCTTCTTCCCGTAAAGCTTCGTTATTTGCTTCATTGCCGGTTGATTTGTCGGCATGCGCATTTAACATTTCCGGCTCCGGTTTTATCGATCTTTTTTTCATTAATATCTCCCTGTTTGATAAAAAATTTATATAAATAAATTGTGGTGTTTAGCTATATCGCAAAAGGTATGCCAAAAACAGCTTAATGATATAATATTTGCCGCCCGGAATTTGATTTAAGCGGGTTTTATCAATACTGGAATCTTTTGCTGTGTTGGCGCTCAACGCAAACTGATGCGGCGTAAATAATTACATCAATATTAACGGAAAGCGGGTTGTTGTTGTAAATAGATGCCGGCATGGAAATTTATGTAAAAAACATCAACAAAATATAGAGATATGAATAGATTAACCTTGTTGCATTGTTTTGCTTATTGGTATGTTACACTATTGAGATATCACACATCCGTGATATCTCAATCTCCCGGTATCTTATAAGTTGAGCAATTTTAACTATTCATATTAATAACGGCGCGGTCCATTAGCTTTCATTTATGTCACGTTTTTGTGATATCACATTACTGTGATATTGCTCGTATATTTCACAGTGTTCAAACCATTTTACTTGCAAACGAATTTTATTTTTTTGAAACCGGATTGTGTAACAAGCTTTTATTGGGCGGCATATATTATAATCGGGGCGTATCTTCTCTTTGCGCAAATAACACGCCTTACACGCCTTTTAACCTGTAATTACATGGTTGCCTGTTTCGCCTAAAATATCGATTTCTCCAATGTCATAATGTTAAAAAAACGAGGCTTTTGCGTGTTTCACAATTACGAAACAATAATTTGGCGCTGGTTTTGCGATATGCTTAAACTCAGGGTTTGGAGAGTACACGGTTTTTTCCCATGGTAACCTTGATTAATTGTTACGATCATAAATTAATGTTGGATTCAGTAAATACGGGGCTCTAAACTGCCTTGATAAAAGCGAGGCTATAAACCGGCCCGGCTACAGTTGTTGACACGGCTTTAACCAGATGGAAATCAACCGCTATGTATGATAAATATCAAAAACATAAAGATGAGGATTTGCGATCAAAGAATTTAAAGACTATTGGGACGATGTCTACCGGTATTGCTCATGATTTAAACAATATTCTGACCCCTATTTTATCCTTTACAACGATGGCTATGATCGACCCGGGATTAAATGATAACGTTAGATATTGTATAAACCAGATTATCAAAGCGACAAATCACGCAAAAGAGTTAACATCTCAGATAATGTCATTTAGCCGCGGCAGCGCAGGAATACGCAAACCTTTACAGCTTGGCGCTGAAGTTAACGAGAATGTAAAGCTTTTGAAGGCGTATTTGCCGGATAACATAAAAATTGAAACTTCTATTGATTTTTCAGCAGGGCAGACGCTTGCGAATTCATGCCAAATACTTCAATTGGTAATGAACCTTGGGTCTAACGCCTGTCACGCAATCGGCAAGGAAACCGGGATAATTAAAATAAGTCTGAAAAAGACCGCTTTTATAGAGACAGATACGGATTCGTTTTCAAAGGCAAAGGAATTTATACAATTAAGTTTTAAGGACACAGGCTGCGGTATTGATGATAAAACAAAAATGTCTATGTTTGAGTCTTTTTACACAACTAAAACTAACGGCAATGGGTTGGGGCTTGGGCTTTTTGTTGTTGGCGAGATTGTTAAAAATCAAAACGGTAAAATTACGGTTGAAAGTGAATTAGACAAAGGATCGACTTTTAATATCTACTTTCCTGCGCTGCAACCAGACGCGGGCAAAGAATCAACCCTCCAAAACGTAAAAAATATGGGCGCCGCCGGGATTTGACAAAAAAATAGTTGAACGCGTTTTTAGCTTGCAAGCGCAAATGCAGGCTAATACGCGGATTACCCTGCGGAGTCGGCACGGCGCCACCCTTTGCGTCTGCCTGATTCCGCAGGGCTTTTATAAGTCAGATTTTGGGAAATATTTTAAAAAGAGAGCTATTTGTTGATTCAAGCACAGAGACTTGAACCAACGTTGTCTCTTTTTGATTGTCCGGCTTGACTGGATTAAGCTCTAATAATTATTGATTGAAGGTGGTTAATTTTTCTGAATCACAGGAGTAACCTTATGATTGAAAAAAGAAAACATATATTGGCAATTGATGATGAGGACGGCATTTGCGATTCGTTTAAACTTGCGTTGGAAAGCGACAAGTATTTTGTTGAAACAGCTGTGTCGGGAGAGGAAGGCATTGAAATCGCTAAAAAGAAGCGGCCCGACCTTATATTCCTTGATCTAAACATACCCGGCATGGGAGGCGTAACCGCATTGCGACGAATTAGGGAAATATACAAGGACGCGCCTGTGTACATTGTCACCGCTTTTCATAAGGAAAACCTTGAGGAGTTGCAGGCTGCGGCGGATGAAGGGATTTATTGCGAACTGTTTCATAAGCCTATTGACGCTAATGAAATTAGGGATTTGGTTGATAACGTTTTGGGCATGCAGGCTTTGTGATTTAATTGGCGCTGCATCCAGACTTTTTACTTGCCCGGTTTATCAGGGGTAGGCTGGAGGAGTCGCTGGATTTGTTTTCGGCTACGTTAGGTTTAAGAGTCTTCGCTTATATTATATTTCTTTATCTTAAGGTATACGGTTCTCCTGTCTACCCCAAGCAATTTGGCCGCCTTTGTTTTATTCCATCCTGATTTTTCCAATGCCCTCAATATCGCGCCGCGTTCATCTCCATTGTCTTTTTCCTCTATATAGGCATCTCTGTTTTTATTAATGTTTTTTAAGTCAACCGGCAAAACGTCAACGTCAATTACCGGTTTCCGGCAGATAACAAACGCGTGCTCTAATGTGTGCTGTAGTTCCCGAATATTGCCCGGCCAGGAGTAGTCCATAAATATCTTTTTAGCGTCGTCTGACAGCGATTTAATGTTTTTCTTAAACGTTTTGTTAAATACGCCGATAAAATGATTTGTTAACAGCGGAACATCGTCCATTCTCTCCCGTAACGGAGGCAGGTTCAGTTCAACAACCTTTAACCTGTAAAAAAGGTCTTCGCGGAATTCGCCGTTTTTTACTTTTTCACGCAGTTGTTGATTAGTAGCGGCTATAATCCTGACATCCACTTTTATCGGTGTTGAGTCGCCTACTTTTTCAAACGTTTTCTCCTGAAGAGCCCTTAACAATCGCAATTGCATTTTATTTGAGATATCGCCGATCTCATCCAGGAAAATGGTGCCGCCGTCCGCTTTTGAGAATCTGCCCGTCCTGTCGTTAATAGCCCCGGTAAACGCGCCTTTAATGTGCCCAAACAGTTCGCTTTCAAGCAACTCGTCAGGCAATGCCGAGCAATTTATTTTTACAATCGGTTTATCCCTGCGATCGCCCTGGTAATGGAGCGCGTCGGCTATCAGCTCCTTGCCGGTGCCGGACTCGCCGGTAATCAAAACAGTGGTGTGCACTTCGGCAAGGTCTTCTATCAGTCCGTAAAGCTCCTGCATTTTTTTGTTTTTGCCGATTATATTATGAAATTTGGAGCGTTCATGCAGGACTCGTTCCAGCTCGCTAAGCCTTGTTTCGTCTTTAATAACAATAACCGCGCCGTATGAAACATTATTGTGGTCCCGAAGCGGAACAGAGTTTAAATTAACGATATGCCTTTCGGCGTGATTTATGCCGTCGCAGGCAATATGCTCTAATGTGATGGGATTATCTTTATCTATTGCGTCCTGCAGCGTTTTGTAGCATTGACCATGGCAGCCGACTACGTGTTTATTAAAGGGTTGTCCTATAAGCTCTTTACGGGTAAATCCGCATAAACTTTCCGCTGATTCGTTCAACTCAATAACCGTTAAATCCTTGTCTACCGTTATAATGGCGTCCTTAACGCTTCGGAAAATCGACTCAAGATGGTTTTTCATCCTGACCAATTCATTTTCCGATTCCTTTTTCAGTGTAATATCATTTGCTTCCTTGATGAAATGGGTTATTGCGTTTTCAGAGTTCTTTACGGGAGACACCAACGCGGCTTCGCAAAAAATTGAGCCGTCCTTCTTTTTATTATAGAATTCACCGTGCCAGCTACGGCCGGCAATGATGGAACTCCACAACTCTTTGTGCGTGTTGGTTGGGGTTTTTGACGATTTAAGCATGTTTGGGTTGTTGCCTATAGCCTCGTCATATGTGTATCCTGTTAATTCCGTGAATTTCGGATTGACGTATTCAATGCAACCGTTCTTATCCGTTATCACTACCTCGCTTGCGCTCTGTTCAATAGCGGTTGTTAATTTATTAATGCGTTCCTGGGTTCGCTGTTTCTCTATAGCCCGCGTCATTTGCAATATGAGCTGATCTGCGTCGTACGGCTTTTTTATATAAGAAAAAGCCCCTTTATTTGTAGCTTCAATAGCGTTTTCAATTGTGCTTAGGCCGGATAACACAATTATTTCGACCAAAGCATTGACGGACTTTACGTTTTCCAGAACGGCAAGGCCCGACATGTCCGGCAGATTAAGGTCTAAAAGCATGATGTTGAAAAACTCGTCATTGACAATCCTCATGCATTCGGCGCCGTCTTTCGCCTCAAATGTGTCGTAACCTTTTAATTGCAAAATATCAGAAAGGGTTGTCCGCGCGTCCGGCTCATCGTCTACAATTAATACTTTTAACTTTTCATTCATCAATTCACGCGCGCCGTTAATTAGTTTCGTTTGAAATACTAATAAAAAACACCATAGGGTTAGTTGCCGTTTAAACTATCAATTTGAATCTTTTACTTTGGTTAAATCATCCAGCGCCTTAAAAATATCGTCCATATTTAATGGTTTGTAAAAACATGAATGAGCTTTTTTATCAAGGGCTTCTTTAACTATCGCTTCCGTCTCCTGCCTAAAACCGGTTATCATAACGGCTCCCAGGCCGGGAATCTCGTTTCTTAACTCAACATAAGTTTCCAGGCCGTTTAAGACCGGCATTTTTACATCAATAATCGCTGCGTTTACATGGTTGTGTTTTGCAAACTCAATAGCCCCGCTTCCGCTGTGCGCAATTGCCGCGGTATAACCTTTAAATTCCAGCGAATCCTTTATTGTCTCGCACACGCCGGGGTCGTCGTCAACAATAAGCACAAAAGATGCCCGCCGTGATCTTTCAAGAAAAGTTATTACCTCATCCATATTTAACGGCTTGTCAAAAACCCGGCATGCCCCTTCGTCAATCGCTTCTTTCATTAAATTATCCACGGCAAACGCCGTCATCATCAACACTTTTGCGTCGGGGATTATCGGTTTAAGTCTTCTAAAAACTTCCACCCCGTCAATGTCAGGCATTTTAATATCCATCAATACTATGCTATAAGACTTCTTTGCCGCCATATCCAGAGCTTTATAGCCGTCATTCGCCACATCTACGTCATAGCCGATTTCACAAAAAATGTCAGACAATGTCTCCGTCATGCCTTCGTCATCATCAACAACAAGCACGTTAAACTCCCTCTTTAAGCAATCCATCTCTTAAAGCTCCTCATAAATAATTGAAATAATTATCTTGAATTTAAGAGCGCGCAAAACAATAATTTAAGTGATTCTTGACTTACAAGTTGGTAATTTTTACCATATTATATTGTATAAATCAACTCATAAAATAGTTTCTACCAATAGCAGTTATCTGTGTTATTTGTTACGCATACACAATAAAGCCTTAACAGCTTTTTGGTAATTTCACTGTAAATGTAGAGCCGATTCCCGGTGCACTTTCAACTTCTATTTCTCCTCTGTGTTTATCTATTATGCCTTTTACAATAGACATACCAAGCCCTATACCCTTAGATTTGGTTGTGAACAAAGGGGTAAATATCTTCTTTATTTCGCTTTCAGGTATACCACAACCATGATCTTTTATTTTTACGCAAATATATTGATCGTCCATAAACGTCGAGATTATTAAACCGCCGCCATTTTTCATTGACGCAACGGCGTTTGCAAGAATGTTTGTGACTACTATTAAAATCTGATCAACATCAAAACGCGTTTTCGGTAAACCTGCCTCGGCGTTGAATTTAAGATCAAAATTTACCGGAATTTTCAACCTTTTCACAGACTCATTAACTACCGCGTTTATATCGGAGTCTTTCATCACAGGAACGGACTCTCTTGAAAAGTCGAGAAGATCGCCTATTATCCTGTCCGACACGTCAACTTCCTTTTTAAGTATGTCGAGATGCTTTTTGACTTTAGTGTCGCCTCCTCCAAGCGTTAAGTTTAAGAAATAAACCGAATTCCCAATAATGCCCAGCGGATTTCTAAGCTCATGGCTTATGCTGCTTGCTATTTGCCCTATAGCGGCAAGTTTGTCCTTGCGAGAGAGCTCCTCCTGTGCCTCTTGCAAATCGTTATGTGTTTTGGCTATCCTTTTTGCGTTGATTGCCACCCTGATGACAAGGTGCGCGGCCATGGCCATCAAGAAAGCTATCAAAATGCCCACAACCAATATTATCGTCGGCATGCTTGACTGGGCTCTATTTGCAAATTCAGCCCGGGGCCATACCTTTAACAGAAAATTAAGGTTAAAGATGTCAAAATAAGCGTTATACACAAATTCCCTGGAGCTATTGATATCCATGCCGCAACAACTATAAACCTCTTTACCGTTATCAAAAACCGCAATCGAAAATTGATTAAATTCAGTTTGAGATAAAACCAGGTTAAATATTTTGTGAAATGAAAAAACACCGGCAATATAACCGTCAAATTTGCCGTTGGGAAACAATGGTATGCAGGCCAACATGCCTTTGTCGCCGTTGTCCAAATCAATTAACGGCAAAATATGCGGCCCTCTTTTTTTGCCGGCCAACCTCAGCGCTCGCAACGTATCAGCTTTAAAAGCCGGTTCATTTTCAGTTGCATTTGTTGCGCCTTGCGGCGTCATTTTCCACGCTGTTTTAAACGACGGATTTATCCATGCAATTTCATCCAGCGTTTGGTAGTGGTTAATATAAAATTCAGCGTCTTTCTCCCATTCATTCCTGGGCGTTGAGCCGCGTATTTCCCAACGTTTTGCCATGCGGAACAACGCTATAATCTGCGACTCAAGCGGGCCGGTTATTTCGCTCTTTATATATTCGCCTTTATGTTTAACCATCTCTCCAAACTTGAAACTTTCATGTATGGTAAACTTAATCCAAAAACAGATAACGATTGTCGCAATTGCTATTCCGATTGATGACGCTATAAAATTTTGAAACACAGGCTCTTCAATCTTGCCCTTTTTAATTATAGTAATAATTGCGCAAATACCGGCCAACCAAAAGCACCCGGACGCGCCTATTGATTCCATATAAAAGCGCTTCCAAACGTGCGCCGACGCAGGATCTAAAAAGCAAGAGACAATTCCAACAAATCCCAAAGCTGTAATTATTGAGCCTAAAATCCCTGTGACAATAAAGTTGAGCTTAAAACGCAGAGCGTTGTTGTTGACTATAATTGCGGCTCCGGCAAAAACAAAACATAAAGCGGAGTTTATGGGCATGTGTTCGACGTGTTCTGAGAATGTAAAAGACCGGTTTCCTTCAAAAAGACGGTATATTCCAATATCAATGTCAAAAAAATTGGCAGTTAGCGACACCGCGCCGATAAGCGCTACTATTACTCCAAAAGCAAGCGCAACATTTGGCAAGCGCTTAATCAGCAGAAAGCCTAAGCCCAAAAATAAAAATCCAACCCCTGAATCATAATGCAAAGGCAAAAAATGCCGCAGCCTGAAAACAAAATCCATGGATGCTAAATGATGCGCGACAATAGCCGCGGCTCCAAACAAACTTATTATGACCGCGATAACATTAACCGCAATCATTTGCGATGGTTTAAAAGCTTCTGTTTTGTTTGAGATTTTAACATTCATTTTTTTGTCCGGCAATTCTGTTTAGAGCCTGAGCATAATAGAAAGCAATTAAGGGTTCGCTCAACAATAAAACCGAAGTTATTGTTGAGCGAACCCTTAAGAGAATGAATTGTAGAGGTTGTTTCAAAAAATTGAAATAAACGTATACCAGACGCCTATTATTCTAGATTATATTGCGTATGTCAATTTAAATTGTAATATACTCTGGTAGGGGCTACGCATAAACAATATAATCAGAATTTGGAAATTTAAAGGCTTTTTACTGGCCTATAAAGCTTATAGGCTTTTTAATTTAATTTTATTTGTTTTGACAATATAAATAAAGATGGTTTATATTTATATGCATAAATCTATTTCTTATTAACGTTCCATTTAGCGCCGTTTTCTTAGGATTCGGAAAGAAATAAATATGGTTCGCAATTCTTCTTTTAAAAGCAAAACATATCTCCTTTGCATTTTGCTTGTAGCTGTTTTACTTCCAGTGGGCTGCAAAAAGAAAGCGGAACAGACATTGCGCGTGGGCGCGAATGTTTGGCCTGGATATGAAAGCCTCTACCTTGCCCGCCACCTGGGCTATTACAACGGCAAACCAATTAAATTGATAGAATATCCATCCGCCACCAAAGTAATCTTCGAGTACCGCTCAAATAAAATAGACGTAGCGGCGCTGACAATGGACGAAGCCTTTTTGCTGGCTCAATATGAGAAGGATTTCAAAATTGTGCTTGTTATGGATGTTTCAAACGGCGGGGACGCGATTGTTAGCAAAGATATAAAAAAACTTGCCGACATAAAAGGGAAACGGGTAGGTGTGGAAGATTCGGCTCTCGGCTCATATATGTTGACGCGGGCTCTTGAAAAAGCCGGCCTGCAATGGGCGGATATAGTCAAAGTTCCATTAAAGTTTAATGAACATGAGAAAGCGTATAATGAAGATTTTGTTGACGTTATTGTGACGTTTGAGCCGGTCAAATCCACCTTGGCAATGGCCGGCGCAAATATACTGTTTGACAGCGGCAAAATACCGGGCGAGATAATTGATGTGCTGATCGCGCGCAAATCAGCTTTGGCGCACAACAAGAGCGCGGTGCGCGATCTGATTAACGGATGGTCAAATGCCGTTGAATACATTAAGGAAAAACCTGAAAAAGCCGTGGGCATCATGGCCCTTCACGAGCGTGTAACCGCCGGGCAATTTTTAAAATCACTAAAAGGCTTGCGCTTGCCTGATATGGAAGAAAACAGACGCCTGTTTAGCAATAAGCGCGAAACCCTGCTTGCCCGAACCCGCCGTTTATGCGACATAATGGTTAAAAACAACCTGCTAAAACAGCCGGTTGACCCAAATACCCTGCTGAACGACTCGTTTTTGCTGGAATAGAAGCTGTTTTTAGGCGCTACCTTAATCACATTAGCTGTTTCTTGGAGTTTTCGAATTTTCGTTTTGCGCGTTTACAGGCAGGGTTATAGTAAATATCGTTCCAGCGCCTTCGCGGCTATTAACAGTAATCTCGCCTCCATGTTCTTTAATTATTCCATAACTAATCGACAATCCCAAACCTGTGCCTTTAATTCCTTTTGTGCTGTAAAACGGTTCAAATATAGACTTTATATCACGGCTGTTTATGCCGCATCCGTTATCCTGAATATTGATTTTAACGCAATCGTTGTTGGTTTCTGTCGTAATTCTTATTTTTCCTCCTTCTTCTTTGAGAATGGCATGCTCGGCATTGTTAATCAAATTTAGTATTACCTGTTTTATCTGATCAGGAACAACTTCGATTAACGGCAAGTTATCGCAAAAATCTTTTTCCAGTTTAATGTGTCTGTTTTGCAGTTTTTTACCGCTAAGCAAAAGAGTGTCGTTAATAGCCAAATGAACATCAAAAAGCTCTTTTTTGCCGGATGACGGTCTATGGAAATCGCGAAGTTTGTCAATAAGATCCGACATCCTATCGCACTCTCGATCTGCCATGCCGAGGAATGTTTCGCTCTCCTCATCTATTACTTTTTTATCCTTAACAATCTTTAACACATTTTTTATGCCGAAAATCGGGTTGTTAAACTCGTGGGCTATTGACGCTGACAGATTGCCCACTGCGCTGAGCTTTTCAGAATGCACAAGCTTATCATAAGTTGTTTTAAGTTCATTGCTGCGCTCTTCAACCAGGTCCTCAAGGTGTTTCTCATATTTTATCACCTCGTCTTCCGCCAATTTGCGTCTGGTTATATCTTCGGCAACCTTAATAAAATGGGTGACAACATTTTTTGCGTTTCTAATTGGCGAAATAGACACTGCCTCCCAATATAGTTCGCCGTTCTTTTTCATGTTATGCAATTCGCCCCTCCATTCATTGCCGGAGAGAATTGTGTTCCACAATCGTTTATACACCTCGCGCGATTGAATGCCGGATTTTAATATTCTCGGATTTTTGCCGTTTATCTCTCTCAAATCATAGCCCGTCAATTTAGTAAACTTGGGGTTGGCATATTCAATTTTACCATTAACATCCGTAATAACAACAATGGCCGGGCTCTGCTCAACCGCTGTCGTTAGTTTGAGGAGACGCTCTTCAGTTCTTTTTCGTTCTGTGATGTCGCGCAATACGGCTGTAAATATTTTTTTACCGGCTTCCTCAAGTTGCGAAATAGAGGCTTCCGCCGGAAATTCCTCGCCGTTTTTTCGCCGCCCAACGATTTCGTACTGCCTATCGCCCATTCTTTTAGCCGGTATGTTTGAATCCCTGAATTTTGAGATATCACCTCTGTGGCTATTGTGGAACCTTCCCGGGATAAGCATGTCAAGGGGCTGATTAATAGCTTCCTTAGCCGAATAGCCAAAGATATGTTCAGCTCCTTTGTTGTATATTATTATATTGTGTGTTTCATCAATTGATACGATGGCGTCCTCTGCGATATCCAATATTCCCGAAAAACGCTTTTCGCTCTTAACCAGTTTTTCCTCCATCAACTTGTGCTTGCTGATATCCTGGGCCACGCATATTATCCATTTAACATCGCCTTTATCATTATTCATCACTGAGCTTGAGAACAACACAGGTATTCTATTTCCGTCTTTTGTTATATATATTTTTTCATCTTCCTCATTAATAAAACCTTTTTTTATTGCGTCATTAATGTCCGAACCTATTAGTTCCCCTTCCTCAAATACCATACTTACAGGCTTCCCAATTAACTCGGCTTCACTGTATCCTAATAGGTTGATTACCGCGGAATTAACAGTATTAATTGTTAAATCAGGATTTACAACAATTAAAGTGTCGGTCATGCTTTCAAAAATATTGCGCATATAATTCTTAGAAACAGTTGTTTTCTGTAAATCGTCCGTCATTTTATTGAACGAATCCGCAAGCCGGCCAATCTCATCCTTTGATTTAATCTCCACTTTCGCATTCAGGTTTCCACCTGCAACCATTAATGCCGTGTCAAAAAAGCGTTTAAAAGGTCTGGAGATGCTCCATCTGAATAGCAGAGATATGGACACCACAATAATCACAAACATTAAACCGATGATTGACAAAATTGTAAAAGAAACTTCCCTGCTTGCCTTCATTTGATAATTTATTGGGACTATCACTTCCAGGACTCCTCTTACATCTCCTAATTTCCACCCTTTTTTGGGTGTTTGAGGATGCGTGTTATGGCAAGCGACACAACTTGAGGCAACCATCTTGTCCGCAATCGCCACTCGCGCAAGCTCATTGCCTTTGGTTAAGTCGGTCTTAACAAAGGTGCCTCCCGGATTTGTTTCAAAAAAAAGCAACGCTTCCCTGGCAAAATCATCAAGAACGCGGTCTTTGCGGTTTGGGAAAGGGAAGGAGCTATAGAGCCTAAGCTGTATTCCTTTACTGTTCGCCAGCAGGGCGCTTAAGTCATGAATTACGGTGGCAGGCAGTGGAATTGCGTTTTTTCGTATCTTGTGATCAGCCGTGGCCTGTAAATTACCGCTGTTTTCGCTGATTTTTCGAACTACATTTTCAGTATAGTACGAGCGCAATGTCTTGTACTGATCAATAGTTGATTTTGCGTTGCTTATCGCTGTTTCCAGGGCGCCTTGTTTATTAATTTGCGGAATGAAAAATATCAACGCAAATATACCCGCCCCAAACACGCAAATAATAGGCAAAATTGTTTTAGTAGAAATGCTTTTGATTTTAAGCGGCATAATTTAGTAATTGTTTATGGCTTGGTCAAAAATAATTAATTAAAGCTCTCTCGGGCTTTTTGTTATTTTTGCGTTATATTAGGCTTATCGGCCAAGGGGTTGCATTCAACCGCAATTTGCGGCTCAACTTTATATCTAATTATACTGCATATAATCTTAAATACAATTTATGCATCCTTTTTATGTTGATTTAAGTATTGGCATAACAGACGGGAAATTTTTTTAGACTAAGAGGCGGGGCTGCTTGTATAATGTGAAAATATGAAAGAACATAAAGATGAATTTTTAAGCGAAGAAGACCTTGATTTGCGCAACATGACCGAAGAGGAGCTTTACAATTACTGGAATATGTGGCTCCTGCAAGCGCAGGCAACCAATGATCTTGACAAAGATTCCTACTCCCACGGCGTTTTCACTACTGATCTTAGCATTAAAAACTCAAGAAAAGAAAGGTAAAGAATCCAGGCTTTTTCCTTTTCGCCCTGTTTTTCGCTTTTATCTGCGCAAATCCGTGTCATCCGCGTTCTATGCTTTTGCTTTCTACTTTTTGCCAACTACTATTTGACATTTTTTGCCTTTAACTTGGCGTCTATAAGCTCCTTGTGTGAAATATGGAGTAGTTCCGCGAGTTTGTGTATAAGGTAATCCTCGTGTTTATCAAGTTTACCGTCTGCGTACACCACCCGCCACAGCATCTCGATTGTTCCCCTCTTCTCCTCCGCTGAATAGTTTGTGTTAATAAGGTTTGTAAAATGCCACAAATCAACCTTGCCTTTCAGCTCCTCGTCCGCGGTAGCCATCAACTCCTTTGCGTCTTCGTCCGACAGCTGGAAATCGCTCTTTATAATAGACATAATATTCGCCCGTTCAGAAGCGCTAAACTCATCATCAATATTCGCCATCTCCATTAAAAGCGCGCAAGTGGCGACCATTATTTTTTGAGATTCTTCCCCATTTTCCGCATCGTCTGCCCCCTTTTCCTTTTTGTTAAAAAACTTCTTTGCAAGACCAAACATTATTCACTCCTTCCGGCAATAATAATTGAAAACAGTTATATTACCTTAACCTGCTTTAATTTTCTACATCTAATCAAATCATACTGCGCGCTCAACAAGCGCTACATGCGGCGCTGCTAGCTTTTAATTGACGTAAATCGTTACATATCGACCTTAACCTTCTCTCTTCATATAAACTTTGACTTTTAATCAAGCCTTATATATGATTACGAGGTCGTATTTTATGGGTTTTCCGCAAAAAATTGCTGCTCCTCAATACAACTGCAACAGTTAAGCAGTTTAACAATATAACAATATAACAATATAACAATTTAATACCATGCTCAACCAACACGGAGGTAATTTAACCCATATTTGTTCAACTTATGGCCTGAACCCAAATGATGTAATTGACTTTAGCGCAAACATCAATCCCTTGGGTTATCCAGCCGGTTTGGACGAAGCGGTTTTATCAAACCTTAATACTATTTTGCATTACCCCGATCCGGACTCTTCAGGATTGCGCAAGCTGTTGGCCGCGGATTGCGCAGTCAACGAAAACAATATCGTAATAGGCAATGGTTCAACAGAGCTGTTTTATCTAATACCAAGGGTAATAAAAGCGGCAAACGGTTATGTTTTTCAGCCGACATTTACGGAATTTCCGCGCGCCCTTGCTTGCTCCGGCACAAATGTTGTAAACGTTATCTGCGATCAAAGCGACAAATTCCGTATCAATCCGGCCAGGGCGTTGGAATACGGTCTTGATAAAGAGCATTCATTCTCAGGCAACGGCAGGATGTTTTCAAATATTGTTTTTCTTTGCAATCCCAACAATCCAACCGGGCGGCTTGTTGAAAAAGACGAAATATTGAGTCTTGCCGAGAAATTGCCGGGAACTTTGGTTGTGGTGGACGAAGCGTTTATGGATTTCGTGCCCGATTCAGAGCGGTATAGCGTAATGGCCGCCGCTTCGAAAATGAAGAATCTTATTGTTGTGCAATCGTTGACCAAATTTTATGGAATACCGGGCATCAGACTCGGTTATCTGGTAGCGCATGAAGATACAACAAAAGCCCTTAATAAAAATAAAGAACCCTGGAGTGTAAACACCCTTGCCCAATTTGCCGGAACGGTTTTGACAAAGGATAAAGAGTTTGCCGCTGAAAGCAGAAAATTCACAAACTCTGAAAAGGATTTCCTATTTAAAGAAATGTCGGAGATTAATGATATTGAAGTATTTGAGCCTTCAGTTAATTTTATATTGGCTCGAATAAAAGACGGCGATTTAACGGCCTCAACTCTTTATGATAGATTGCTTAAACACGGCATTGTAATCAGAAACTGCTCCAATTTTACAGGCCTTTCAGAGCAATACTTCAGAGTCGCGGTGCGAACGCGCAAAGAGAATGTAAAATTAATTGAAGCCCTGCGAAAAGAACTAAATTAATAAACTTTTAGTAAGTCCAAACTGAATTCAGTGATAAGATTATTTTCGTCAATGTAAGGGCGCCCAAAGTAATATGTATAAGCAAGTGACTAAAGTGATCTAAAGTTAAAAGTGAACTAAAGTTAAGGTATATATTGATTATTTGCAGATAACTATAATGGAAGGCTGAAAAATCTAAAAAGCTCCTTCACTTTAGCGCTTGTATTTTAATAAAAAACATACCTAAACTTTAGCTCACTTTAGTTCACTTTACACTTTAGTCACTTGAACATTGCTGAAATGCGAAATATACATATATAATTCCTGAGATCAGTTTGAACTTATAACTTTTAAATTGGAGACCTCTGTGCCGGCAAAACCTATAATGATACAAGGCACCGGATCAAACGTGGGCAAGAGCATAATTGCCGCCGCGTTATGCCGCATTTTGCGGCAGGACGGCTACAGCGTGGCCCCGTTTAAATCTCAAAATATGGCCCTTAACTCATTTGTGACAAAAGATGGGCTTGAAATGGGCCGGGCGCAGGTTGTTCAGGCGGAGGCCGCGGGTATTGATCCCATGGTCGAGATGAACCCCATCCTCCTTAAACCAATGGGCGACGCAAAATCGCAGGTTGTTGTAATGGGCAAACCGTTTAAAAATATGAGCGCCAAAGATTATTATAAAGATAGGGAAGAGTTTATTCATATAATCAAGGACGCCTATGATTTTTTAAGCTTCAGATTTGACGTCATTGTTATAGAAGGGGCCGGGTCCCCGGCGGAGATAAATATTAAAGACCGCGATATTGTAAACATGAAAATGGCTGAAATTGCTGACTCCCCGGTATTGCTTGCGACCGACATTGACAGGGGCGGCTCGTTTGCCTGGCTTGTCGGCACGCTGCAACTTCTAAATGAAAACGAGCGCAAAAGAGTGGCCGGTGTAATGTTTAACAAATTCAGAGGCGATATAGAGATCCTTAAACCCGGCTATAAAATGCTGGAAGATATTATCAACAAACCTGTTATTGGAACAATCCCGCATATGGGAGACCTGCAAATTGACGACGAGGATTCCGTCTCGCTTGATTACATGAAAAACAGCGGCCAATCAATTGCGGGTGAAAACCGGCTGGATGTTGTTGTGATAAAACTTCCCAGGATATCAAACTTTACCGATTTTGATCTTTTAAGCCGCGAACCCGGCGTTAGTTTGCGGTATGTAAAAGAGGCAGGGGACATTGGCTCGCCCGACCTTATTATAATTCCAGGCACAAAAGGGACTATAAATGATCTCAATTTTATTAACAACAACGGCATTGCGCGGGCTGTTTGCGATAGGGCAAATAACGGTAGCCTGATAATAGGCATTTGCGGAGGATACCAAATGCTAGGCAACGAGATTAGAGACCCTTTGCATGTTGAGTCAACAAAGGATTCCGTTTCGGGACTTGCCCTTATCAACGCTGTAACTGATTTTGCTCCTGAAAAAGCCACTCATCAGGCTAAGGCCAAGGTTGTGCCAGGCGCGCTCCCTTTTGAAGTGGATGAGGAACTTGCCGGATATGAAATACATATGGGCGTTACGAGGTTGAATGATTTTTCAAGTGAAGACGGCTCAGATGTAAAGAAATGTTCAAACGGCGCATCTCAATTTCTGAATATTATTAAACGCTCAAACGAAGACGTTAACATTATTGAAGGCATAACCGTTTTTAATGACAAAATATCATTAATAGGCACATATCTGCACGGCATTTTTGATAATGACATTTTTCGCGCAGGCTTGATACAATACCTTGCAGATAAAAACGGAAAAGATATAGATAGCAGCGCCGGCGCTATTGAATGCGCAAATGAGAAGGAAGCGGCATATAAACATCTTGCCGATGTAACGCGGCAATCATTGGATTTGGACGCTATTTATAAAATTATTGGGATTTAGTTTATGGCATATGTGAAAGTCATTTATTGAGAAACAATTATGAAGATAGAGATAATTTCAATTGGCGACGAGCTCATTTACGGCCGGATAGTTGACACCAACTCCGCTTTTCTGGCGGGAGTGTTTATAGAAGAGGGGCTTACCGTCTGTTTCCAAACCGTTGTGGGCGATGATATCAACGATATTAAGAGCGCGTTTGACATCGCAACAACGCGGGCCGACATCGTGATTGCCACCGGCGGCCTGGGCCCGACTAAAGACGACCTTACCCGCGACGCAATCGCCGGACTTTGTGAAATTGACATGGAGCTTGACAACGAGGTCTGGGACGACATTAAAGCGCGGTTTTCCAAACGGGGCATTGCTATGTCCGAGACCAACAAGGTTCAGGCTATGGTCCCCAAAGGGGCTGAAGTCATACCAAACAATACCGGCACCGCGCCGGGTCTATTTATAAAATTTAAACATTCCGTCATTATTCTACTGCCCGGTGTTCCATACGAGATGAAACTTATGGTTCATGATTGGGCTCTGCCGCGTGTAAAAAAGTTGATAAACAGGGACAACAACTCTTCAGAATCCTCGCCCGACAAATTCAAATTAATAAAGGAGATAAACACCTACGGCCTTTCAGAATCAAGTTTAGGCGAAAAGATAGGCCATGTAATGGGGCCGGATAAGAATCCGCTTGTCGGCACACAAGCTTCAATCACGGGCATCAAGGTCAGGCTTTGCGCCAAAGCCGCCGCAAGGGAAGAGTTAACCGCTTTAGTTGAAGGCGCGGAACGCGAGATAAAAAACTGCCTGGGCAACGCCGTTTTTGGCGAAGGCGACCTCAAGCTTGAGGAAGCGGTTTACAACCTTTTAAAAGATAACAATATGACAATCGCCATTGCCGAATCATGCACCGGCGGCCTTATTGCAAGCCTGCTCACGGATATCTCCGGCATATCTCAATTTCTTTTAGAGGGTGTTGTCGCCTATTCAAACAACGCAAAGATAAATATTTTAAATGTTCCTGAAGATATTATAATAAAGCACGGCGCGGTAAGCTCTGAAACAGCCGTAGCCATGGCAGCCGGCGCGCGCAACCTTTCCGGCGCGGACATCGGCATTGCAACCACCGGCATTGCCGGGCCAACCGGGGAAACACCCGGTAAACCCGTAGGCCTCGTCCGCATGGCCGTTGATATAAAAGGCTCGATTACCGAGGAAAAACGCGTCTTTTCAGGCAACCGCGTAAACATTAAAAACAGAGCCGCGTATTACTCCTTAAATATGTTGAGGCTTAGGCTTGTGCATAAATAAATTGTTACCTAAGTTGAGCTATTCTTATCACCCTCCCCTGACCCCTCCCATCAAGGGAGGGGAAATAAACGGTATATATTAATTACAATACTTCACCCATTAGGTGAAACTTTTTAACTTTACGATTAGCGCCTAAACGAGCTGA
>JAIQZQ010000002.1 GCA_021777105.1 Candidatus Anammoxibacter sp. | reverse complement strand
CGCTTTTATCCTGTCTAAAATGCTTTTGCTTTTATCCGTGTATATCCGCGTAATCCGTGTCATCCGTGTTCTATGCTCTTGCCTTTATCTGTGTAAATCTGTGGTTGTTTTCGTGTTTTTTTTGTGTTTTTGTGTCTTTTGTGGGTATGCTTTTGTTTTTTTTTATTAAATGTTGGGTTTCGCTCTGCTCTACCCAACCTACGTTCTTTTTGCTTTTACCAATAACCGATCACCATTTACCGATTACTTTGCTTATCGCCTTTGCCTTTATCTGTGAAATCTGTGGTTGCTTTTAGTCTGTGAAATCTGTGGTTGCTTTTGATTTTAATCTGTGTAATCTGTGTAATCTGTGGTTGCTTTTGATTTTAATCTGTGAAATCTGTGAAATCTGTGGTTGCTTTTGTTTTTTAAATTAAATGTTGGGTTTCGCTCTGCTCTACCCAACCTACGCGCTTACCAATGACAAATTACCAATTACCAAATTACAATGAACATCAATAACTAAAGCTAACCTCGAACATTGCGCTTCTGCGCGGCATGTTGTAGTCTTCGGGGATTGTGCCCATAGGGGAGGGGTCTTGATATTTTTTATCAAACACGTTGTAAACAGAAGCCCTAAGTTCCATTGTTCTAAATATTTTGTGCTTTTTCCACAGGTTTTTCACGGCAAATGAGGTGTTAAACAGGGCGTAGCCCGGAACCTCGCCGCGTGTATCGCCCGGCGCCCTGGGTGTGCTGTCCTTAATAAACAGGTCGGCGTGGGCGCTGAAATGTTCGGTCAGGTCAAAGTCCGCCATTATATTGGCTTTGTGAGTAGGCACGTCTGCAATTCGGCGATTAGTGTCCCTGTCCTTTGGATGTTGATATGTGTAATTAAACTTTATCTGGCCACCTTCAAGAAAGAAGAGGAAATCAGCCAACATCTCAAGCTCAATCCCGTGTATCCTCGCGCTACCGGCGTTTTCAATCGTATTATTTGCGTCTATACCGATCAAATCATGAATATCATTGCGAAAAAATGTTACCTTGCTTTTAAGAAAGCCGTTTATAATAGCACCGCCTACGCTCGCCTCTATCGTCTCAATCTCCTCAGGGTCAAGACCTGAATTTCCTATTATAACCGGGTTGTTGATGTTGTGAAGTTCGGCAAAGGTTGGGGCGCGAAAGCCATGGCCGTAAAGAAGTTTCAGGTCGTATTTGTACAGAAAACGCCACGAAAGGCCAAGTCTGGGATTAAACTCTCCGCCAAAATCGTTGTAACGGTCGTAACGGGCGCCAATGGTGAGACGCAGGTCTTCAGTGATGTCCCAAAGATCCTCAAAATAGAGAGCCCAGAGATCCCTGTTTGCGGCTTCGGTCCATGGGATCGTGTCGGACAAATCCTGCACATCGCCCAAAAATTCCCCTGTTAACGGGTTAAAATTTTGTCTGGCAACAATATCAAACTGCTTTTGGTGTTCGGCCATTGCGCCGGATATCAAGGTGTTTGAATCGGTAATCTTGTACCTTGTCAATATTTCGCCGCCCATCTTCGTGTTTTCCACCTCTCCGTTTAACAACATTCCGTTTGGAAATGGAATGCCTGTAGGGTCTGGAAATCCTTCAGGAAACAACTCTAAATCATTGTCGAAATGGAAAAAATCCCTATAAAGTCTAATATCAAGATTCAGGTCGTCAATAATATCGAGGTCCCTGTTATACCCTACTTCAAGAAAATAGTCATCGTACCTTGTTTTTGTCTCATCGGCAATGGCAGAAGTAGCGCCAAAATAGTGGCCGTCCTCTCGTTGAGCATACTTTCCCCTGAACCTGAATCCATTGTAATCCAGCTTCAAGTCTAAATCTCGTCTTTTGCCGAACTGATCCGTTTCATCCGGCGCGGTTGCAAAAGGAGCCCCCCCCAATATATCCTGTTCTACGTCGGCTCCAAAACCGTCCGTATCAAAAAAACTTAAATTTGCAATAATATTTACCCCTTTGATGTTTTTCCCGTAAAGCACGTTATAGTGCTCGGTTAAATAGCTGCCCCTTTTAATAGAGGCTTCAAAGCCGTTTACATCCTCGGCGTTCTTGGTAAAAATGTGTATCATAGCCAAAAACGCGTTGGCGCCGTACATGGCAGATGCCGGCCCCCGAGTTATCTCTATCTTCTTTACATTTTCAAGAGGTAGCGTGTCAAAGACATCAGTCCCTCCGCCGTTTATCAAATCGTTGTCTAGATAGTGCCCATCAACCATCATCAATATCTTTTCGGAGGACCGTGTCTTAATTCCCCGTACTTCTATCTCATTCACAAACAGGTTGTTTTGCGTAACGCCTAGGCCGGGAACTCTGCGCAACACATCAATCAGGTTGCGCGCGCCCATGTTGTTTATCTCTTCGTCCGTAATTACGGTAATAATGGCCGGAGCCTTGCTTATACGCTCTCTGGACTTTGTAGCTGAAACCAGAAATTTGCCCTGCTCGGCGTGGAGCAGGGCAAGTTCGTTGTTTATAAACTTCTCAATGTCTTCATCGCTGCCCGGGGTTACAAAGTTGGGAACGCCGCTATTAAACCCGGCATCCTGCGCAAGGCACTGAGCGCACGCAAACAAGGCGATAAAGCCTAACAACAGGGACAAATTTCTTATTATTTTCATAAACATTTCCTTAAGAAAAACGCGTTCAAAAAGCCGGCATTTTACCATTTACTTAAACATTGATACTATATTTAAAGTAAGCGGGATTAAATGTAAGATAATTAACGGACAAGAATAGTATATTTGCCCGGATAAATCAAGCGAATAATTGTAAATATTTTCGCAATTTTTTGCATTACAAATTTTAAAGCAATGAGGTCCAAATGTTTTTATATTAATGCTTTTGAAACACGCTCATACCAACCCCGATGCCGCTTTTTACTAACTGATGTAATTATATTGACAGCAACAGTTTACAACTAATACTCGACATACTTCAAAGATTGAAAAACATACAGCGCACAGCAGAAGGGCGCAAACATGTAACATTAAAAGGATAAATGAACAGAGACAACGTATATCATAATTACCGTCTACAAAAAAACGGAAACCGGTAACCGATTCCCTGTTGAACCGCAATTGCAAATAAAATTTCATGTTTAGAGCCTATTTTTTAGGTAATTATCTGTTTTTTGCGGCTTGTTATTGCTAAACTATAGAGCTGACGCATAAACTACATAAGTTGTTATAAAATAAGATGTTAATTCTAAAAATAAGAATATTATCTTGTAAAATGGGTGATTGTTTTTACAAAAATAATGATTTACCTGTGTCTAAAGGCACAAACATTCACATTACATCTACATTTTACATATTTCAAAACCTTTAAATAATCACAAAGTTTTTGCTTTTCTTAGTGCCTTTGTGGCTAAAATTGCTTTTGATTCTATAAATTAAAGTTTATGCGGAAGCTCTATTATGATTTAATGTTGTAAAATACGGAATATTTTATTCAAATCTCCCTTACTCTCTCTTTTCTAAATGAACACTGATCAGCTTGTCTGCTCTAGTGATAAATGAACACTTGTCAGCCGGCTGACTTAGTGAGAATTATCCCCTGAGGGGAGAATTATGCCTTGGTGGCTAAAGAGGGAAATCAATAGTTAAAATTTAATATTTCTTTAACAAGGAGCTTATTATGCCTGATATTTGCCTGGTTTCAATGCCGTACAACGCCCTTGAATTCCCATCAATATCCATAGGGACGCTGATTGCCTCGGCTAAACGGGCGGGGCTTGACGCAAGGGGCGTTTATGCGAAGTTTTGGTTTGCAGAGAAGGTAGGCCTTGCCCGTTACGTGGCCCTGGTCAAGATGGGATGCGCAAATGAAATATTGCCGGAGTGGACGTTTTCAGGCACTGCGTTTCCTGAAACTGAATTTCCCGGTTTTTGCCATGATCATGAGGGTTTTCTGGACAAAATGGTTAATGTTAAGCCAGGGCTTCTGGATTTTTATCCTGATTTTCTCGGCAAAGACAATGATATAAGGCAAATATTAGTTGACGCCAGAAACATTGCCAATGAATTTATTGACGAAGCAGCTCAAAGGGTTCTGGATTTAAATCCCCGCATTGTTGGGTGCTCGTCAACTTTCCAGCAAAATTGCGCCTCATTGGCCCTGTTAAGGAAGATAAAGGAGCTTGATCCGGCAATAGTTACAATGATGGGTGGCGCAAATTGCGAGGGAGCGCTGGGCAGGGCTGTTAAGCGTTGTTTCAACTGGGTTGATTATGTTGTGTCCGGCGAGGCGGATGAGCTATTGCCTGGTTTGTGTTGCTCATTATTGGAAAACAGGGGAGAGCTTGATGTTAAAAACCTCCCATTTGGCGTTATTTCATCAAAAAATTGCGATATTAGTGAAAACAACTCAGAGCCTTATACAGAGCTGGTTGTTGATATGGATAAAACGCCGTATCCTGACTTTGACGACTATTTTAAAGAGCTTGAAACATTTAAATTTAAAGATAACGTTTTCCCTATACTGCTAATGGAGACGTCCCGTGGTTGCTGGTGGGGCGAGAAAAACATCTGCTCTTTTTGCTCTTTAAACGGCGAGAGGGAGAGTTATAGAGCCAAATCAGATAAACGCGCTCTTGGCGAAATGGAATTTTTGAGCAACCGCTACGCTATAACAAATTTCCGCATGGTTGATAATGTGCTTAGCAAAGGATATTTTGAGACGTTGTTGCCTGCATTGTCATCACGCAATGATTCACCTCCATATCGCTTTTTTTACGAAGTTAAGCCTGATTTAGACCGGCGCCAAGTAGAGGCGCTCTCTTCGGCGGGCATTCGCTGGATTCAACTAGGCATTGAGAGCCTGCACGATAAAGCCCTAAAGCTGTTGCATAAAGGCGGGGCGGCCATAAACAATGTTGCACAGTTAAAATATTCCATGGAAAACGGCATTAACGCATCGTGGAGCATACTTTGCGGCATGCCGGCCGGGCTGGATGAATGGAACATTGAGATGGCGGCCTGGCTCCCATTGATTTATCACCTCCAGCCACCACTTGGCATAGGCATGTTTAATATACGCTTTCATCGTTTTAGTTGGTATTTTAATAACTGGGAGGAGTTTGCCCTTGAACTGAAGACAAATTGGGCCTATTCCAGCATTTACCCTCTGTCGGATAAAGATATGAGAGATATAGCCTATTTTTTTGAAGACGACAAATACACCAGGGATGAGCAGTTTAAGGGCAAGGGCGCGCAACTGCTGAATGAGCTGATAAAGGAGTGGCAGGGGATGATGCAGTGGTATTCAGACAAGGAAAAAAGGATTAATTTGAGCGTAACGGAAGAGGATAACCTATCCCGGATAGAGGATACCAGGCCTTGCGCTGTTGAAAAATCAACTGTTTTGACTGGAACAGAGCATCTGGTTTACAAAACGTGCAGGCAGCCGCGCAGGATAAACGAGCTGGCAACAACTATTCAGAATGAGACAGGTTTGTCCATTAGCGCTAAAGAACTGGATAAGGCGATAAACTATATTCTGGATAGGAAACTGGCGCTGTCGATCAATGGCAAATTGCTAAGCCTTGCCCTTGTTGAGCCGCAAAGGCCGTTAATGACAAAGAGGGAGTTTCTGGTTGGGTGCAAAGTATCAAAATTGTTGATACAGTAAACGAGGAGTAAAAAAAAGGCCCTAAATGACTTTGTCAAATAGGGCCTTTTGTAAAGCATATATAAACACTGAGCAGTTTGTCTGCTCCTCTAATGAGAATTAACCTTGGAGGGGATAAATGAACACTTAGCAGCTTGCCTGCTTTAGTGAGATTATCCCCAAAGTGGATATATAAATATAAGGTTTACGGATAAAATGATCCGTTAGCCCCTGCAACGTTATCCAAATCCATATCAAGATCAGGCAATTCATTATTTCTTTTAACTGCTTTAAAATCATCAGCTTTTACTCTGCCGTTTTCAATCGTATCGTTATTTTCCAATGTTTCAACAACGTCTTTTATGTTTTCAATAGCCATCTAATATAGTCTCCCGAATATACAAATAATAAAATATCATCAATAAATAAAAACAACCTTATAAATTTTAGATCCACATTTTGTGTCGGGCAGTCTCCTTCCATTACAAATAGTTGACAAAATAGGGGGCATGCATATGCGCCAAACCCATTACTGTGAATAATTTTACATACGTTTTAGCAACAAATGCAATAGAAAATATAAGCGCGAACATTGGCGACTTTAAATCAATACAGACAACATTTTCCGCAAATTGAGATGTTTTCGAACTATCGGTATTGATGACAAAGGACGCGCGTAAACATGGCCACAACATTTTTAAATCAAAATTTGTTCAATTTTGGTTGAAAAAGCGCTGAGTGATGAATTTGATTAGGCTATATGTCGGCACACCTTGTAGTTGTATTTATACAAGTAGAAACAGAAGCCACGTCATCACATCGAATACTTTACGTAACATATTACCGTCTATTTATATTAGATTAAACGCCGGGTTGCAAGGCTGAAAACCGGTTTACATCCATTGAAGCCACAGAGGCGGTATTTTTGGCCTTGCATTGAGGCATTGCCCATAAAATAAGCGATAGAGGGCGTTTGCTTATTGCTTTTGAATAGGCGCTTGACCTAATTTGGGCCGGGTTTTCTATAAACATGTCTGACAATAATTTAACATCACCATGCCGGTTTTATAGCGTAACGTCATATACTGCTTGTGGTTGTATTAACCCAAATCATTATGCGCGTATTTTTTTTTGTATGGATGGTTATGGTCTGAGAATTGATGCGACATTTGTTAAACCTTGGTATTAGCTCCAATTTTTACAATTAACAACACGGCCAAAGTCGGTTTATCTGTTCCATTTACATACCACTTAATCCTTACAGGCGCGAAATTTCTTAAAATTGAGGAAAAAATTTTTTTTTATTTTTTCCATATTGCTTACAAAAAATAAGCGCTTTTTATTTAAATAGTTTGAAAATCGGCTTTGATTAGCTAAAAATCTATCTGAAAGCGGAATATATTTCCATTTGATAAATTAAGAATATACTACTTAGGTTCATTAGCAGAGGCTAAATGGCGTTGATATGATTACGCAGATTAAAAGCAACCACCGATTTACACAGATTAAAAGCAAAATCGTATTAACCACAAATCGGCACAAATCTACACTAATAAAATCAAAAGCAACCGCAGATTTCACAGATAAAGGCAAAGGCATAGAACACGGATGACGCGGATATACACGGATAAAAGCAAAAGCGATAAGCAAAGTAATCGGTAAATGGTGATCGGTTATTGGTACAAAGCAAAAAGCACGTAGGTTGGGTAGAGCAGAGCGAAACCCAACATTTAATTAAAAAAACAAAAGTATGCCCGCAAAAGACACGAAAAAACACGAAATGACAGGAAAAAAGGCAAAAGCAACCACAGATTACACAGATTTCACAGATTGTAGGATGGGCAAAGGCGATAGCCGTGCCCATCAATCAAAAGCAACGACAAATTTACACAAATAAAAGCAAAAGCGATAAGCAAAGTAATCGGTAAATGGTGATCGGTTATTGGTAAAAGCAAAAAGCACGTAGGTTGGGTAGAGCAGAGCGAAAACCAACATTTAATTAAAAAAACAAAAGCATGCTCGCAAAAGACACGAAAAAAAGCAACCACAGATTTACACAGATAAAGGCAAGAGCATAGAACACGGATTACGCGGATTTACACGGATAAAGGCAAAAAAGCAAACCAGATTACACAGATTAGAGCAACCACAGATTTACACAGATTTAAAGCAAAAGCGTATTAACCACAAATCGGCACAAATCCTCGCTAATAAAAGATCAAAAAAAAATCAAAAAAAACATAGAACACGGATTATGCGGATTTAAAGGGATGAAGGCAAAAGCAACCACAGATTTCACAGATTACACAGATTAGAGCAACCACAGATTTACACAGATTAAAAGCAAAAGCGTATTAACCACAAATCGGCACAAATCTACACTAATAAAAGATTAAAAAACAAAATCAAAAAAACATAGAACACGGATGACACTGGTTACGCGGATTTACGCAGATAAAGGCAAAAGACTGGGAAAAATCAAAAATGGGTATAAAAAAAGGCCCTAATTTGCAATGTCGAATAGGGCCCTGTATCGCGCGCAATAAATGAGCAAACAGAGGTTTATGGGTAAAATAGGCCATTAGCGCCTGCCACGTTATCGAGATCCAAATCAAGGCCAGGCAACTCATTGCTTCTCTTAACAGCCTTAAAATCGTCTGCTTTTACTTTGCCGGTTTCAATTGCGTCGATGCTTTCCAATGTTTCAGCAACGTCTTTTATCTCTTTTAAAGTCATAATTTTGCCCCCAATGTAAACGTTAAATATTTAAATAAAAAACATTAAAAATAAAAGCTGTTTTCATATCGGCCAGTCTCCTTTCTTGACAATTTTTTGCAAAATAAAGCGCCAATATAATTATACATGGTTTTGTATATAGATCCATTGGAATTAAGGCGATCTTACGGTTTTATTGCATACATTTCATACCGCCTTTTTTTATCAGTTTAAAAACAGGCGCTAACGAAATGAAAGGAGTCTTATAAGTTGGTTAATGTTTTAATTTGGCATATGTTGATGTAGCATATCTTAATGGAAGGGGTGAGGCGCAATTTATAAGATTTTGCTTGAACGCATATGGTAATAGTTTATAATTTTTGATAAATTTACGCTAAAAAAAGCAAAAGCAACCACAGATTACACAGATTAAAAATTAAAGCAACCACAGATTTCACAGATAAATGCAAAAGCGATAAGCAAAGTTATCGGTAAATGGTGATCGGTAATTGGTAAAAGCAAAAAGCACGTAGGTTGGGTAGAGCAGAGCGAAACCCAACATTCAATTAAAAAAACAAAAGCATGCCCACAAAAGGCACGAAAAGGCACGAAAAAAAAGCAAAAGCGACCACAGATTACACCGATATAGAAATAGGCAAAAGCAAAGGCATAAGCATAGAACACGGATGACACTGATTACCCGGATTTGCACGGATAAAGGCAAAAGCGACCACAGATTACACGGATAAAAAATAAAAGCAAAAGCAACCACAGATTACACAGATTTCACAGATAAAAAGCAAAAGCATAGAACACGGTATTAAGTATTAAATTGGAAACAACTAAGATGCGCCCCATATTAAATAAAATCTGCAGGGTGTTTACCAAATTAAGGAGATTTAGGGTCTATGACCTAAACGTAAATAAAGGAATTAGAACAAACTAAATTAATTTTAATACTTTTCGTAAAAATAAAGTTTATGTATTATAAATGAAGAAATTAGTTAATATTCGTTATTACATAGATCCGGTAAATGGAGAGCCTCATATTTATAATCATGGGATTTGGGAAGATGAAGTTGAAGATGTTTTAACAAATCCCGGAGAAGATCGGCATGGTAAGGAAGGATCAAGGGTCGCTATTTGGCAAACAAAGTCAGGCAGATATTTAAGAGTCATTTATGCGCCTGATCCAAATCCAAATCGTGTTTTTGTAATTACCGCATATGTTTTAACGGGAAAACCTTTAATTGCATATAGACGTAGGAGGAGAAAAAAGAAATGAAAAAAAATAATTTTCCCAAGGGGTGGAATGAAGAGAGAGTGAGCAAAGTATTAGCTCATTATGAGGATCAATCTGAAGTAGAAGCTGTTGCGGAAGATGAAGCTACTTTTGAAGATGAAAAGCAGACGTACATGGAAATCCCTAATGAATTATTGCCGCAAGTAAGAGAATTGATAGCTCATAGTAAAGGCTAATCAGCGGATTTGCACGGATAAAGGCAATACTGATTTCACAGATTAAAAATAAAAGCAAAAGCGACCACAGATTAAAAGCAATCACAGATTTCACAGATAAAAATAAAAGCAAAAGCGACCACAGATTTCACAGATTGCACAGATTAATAACAACCACAGATTACACAGATAAAGGCAAAGGCGATAAGCAAAGTTATCGGTAAATGGTGATCGGTGTAATTGGTAAAAGCAAAAAGCACGTAGGTTGGGTAGAGCAGAGCGAAACCCAACATTCAATTAAAAAAACAAAATCATGCCCACAAAAGGCACGAAAAAACACAAAATGACAGGAAAAAAGGCAAAAGCAACCACAGATTTCACAGATTACACAGATAAAAAATAAAAGCGGATAAACCACAAATCTGCGCAAATATACACTAAAAAAAGCAAGAGCAAGAGCATAAAGGCAGGATTAAAGGCAAAGGCATAGAACACGGATGACACTGATTACGCGGATTTGCACAGATAAAAAATAAAAACAAAAGCAACCACAGATTACACAGATTAAAAGCAAAAACATAGAGGATAAGAAGCCAAAAGCAGAAGGAAAACTGGTGAAAGATGATTTTTACAGATTTAAAGCAAAAAGCATAGATACGCAGCAAGCAATAATGAGGGAATTATCCACGCAGGGGGGGTAATATGAGCCATAAACCAAAATCTATTTTCCGGGAGTAAATTTATGAGTGACGTTTGTCTGGTAGCAATGCCGTATGAGACGCTTGAGTTGCCTTCCATAGGTCTAAGCTCTCTGGTTGCGTCGGCAAAAGTGGCGGGAATTGACGCAATGGCGATTTACGGTAAATTCTGGTTTGCAGAAAATATAGGATTTGATCGATACGTAAATCTATCAAAATTTGAGAATACTGACGATCTGCTTTCAGAATGGACGTTTGCAGGCGCCGCTTTTCCTGGCTTTTCGCCTGATCCTGATAAATTTTTTGAGGAAAAAATTGATAAAAGAGAAAGCCCGGCTGATTTTTACACTGGAATATTCGCTAATGATTCAGACAAGCGAACATTATTATGGGAAATAAGGACTGCTGCTATTGAATTTGTAACGGAAGCCGCCACTCGCATATTAGAGCTTAATCCGCGAGTGGTTGGATGCGGATCAACATTTCAGCAAAACTGCGCATCGCTAGCGCTGCTAAGGAAGGTAAAGGAGATAAACCCCAATGTCGTAACAATGATGGGTGGCGCCAATTGCGAAGGGATAATGGGGCTGACCATAAAGCGGGCGTTTAAATGGGTTGATTTTGTCGTATCAGGCGAAGCGGATTTGCTGTTTCCGGGGTTGTGCCGGGATTTGCTGGAAAAGGGAACGAATATAGCTCCCGAAGAGTTGCCTCAAGGGGTGTTTTCAGAGACAAATATAGATAAATTCGGGCCTGCCGACGACGAGCCTACAACGGCAAAAGTTTTTGATATGGACAAGGTTCCCACTCCGGATTTTGACGACTATTTTAAACAACTTAATGAATTTAAATATAAAAATAGCGTCTATCCCTGCTTACTTATGGAGACCTCAAGGGGATGTTGGTGGGGCGAGCGAAAAAGTTGCCTGTTTTGCGGTTTGAATGGCGATTCCATAAAGTTCAGGTCAAAGTCTGCTAAAAGAGTATTAAACGAAATTAATTATTTACAGGCTCGCCACTCTATTTCGAATTTTCGTATGACCGACAACATACTTGATATGAAATATTTTAAATCAGTTTTGCCCGAACTTGCCGCAAAAAAGAGTAACCCAGTAATGGTTTTTTATGAAATAAAGACAAATCTAACGGAAAGGCAGATAATTTTATTGTCTGATGCTGGGGTACGTTGGGTTCAGCCCGGTATTGAGAGCCTTGATGACAGAGCCCTAAAATCTTTAGGCAAAGGCAATTCAACGATTAATAATATAGCTCTATTGAAATTTGCTATGGAAAACGGAATCAATTCACAATGGCTATTTTTATGCGGTTTCCCAGGCGAAGATGAGGCGTGGTATAAAGATATGACGGAGTGGTTGCCTATGATTTATCATTTACAACCTCCGAACGGCATGGGAATAAACAGTGTGAGGTTTGATCGATTTAATACCTACAATAATAATAGAGATAGTTTCGGCCTTAACCTTACGCCGAATATGGGGTACAAATACATTTATCCTTTGTCGGCGCGTGAACTTGAAGATTTGGCCTATTTTTTTAGCGACGATAAACTAACCAGGCAGAATACTTTAGAAAAAAGTGAAATAAAGGTTTTAAATAATGTTGTAAAGGAGTGGCAGTACCTGTTTCGGCTGTATCCAATTAAGGAGAAGCGGGTGCTAATTACAGTTGAAGATGACGGTAAACAGTCTCGCATAATCGATACCAGGCCGTGCGCGGTTGAGAAATCATATGTTTTAACAGGCTTGCATCGGCTAATATATCAAAGGTGCCGCGAGCCTCGTAGCAGGGATGGTTTACCTGATTATTTTAAGGATAATGTAGATATTGGCGTGTCAGTCAATGACATTAACAACGCAATTGATGATATGGTTGAACGCAAACTAATGCTCTCTCTAAACGGAAAGCTGTTGAGCCTGGCCCTTAAAGAGCCCCAACGGCCATTAATGACAAAGAGGAATTTCCTTACAGGTTGTAAAGTCGGCCAATGGCTGATACAGTAAATTGAAGCATTGAGTGCTAATGACATGGAATGCGGTTTTAAGCTGAAGTTTATAAAGGGGGGTATTTGTTATGTGCGATGTTTGTTTAGTTGCGATGCCATACGAGGGTATTGATTTTCAATCTATTGGCATAAGCACGTTGGCAGCCGGGTTAAAAAGGGCTGAGATCAGCGTTAAGGTAGTTCACCCGAAATTTTGGTTTGCTGAAAAGATAGGGCTTGACCGTTATGTGGCAATGCTCAAAATATGCAGTTTTGACGAAATATTGCCTGAGTGGACGTTTGCCGGGGCGGCGTTTCCTGAATTTACGCCTGATCATGAAAAATTTCTTGATCAGGCATTGAGCGCAAGGCCGAATATGAGTGATTTTTATCCTGAATTACTTGGCAGAGATGCTGATTTGCGCAAAATTTTGTGGGAAATAAGAGAGGCTGCAAATGATTTTGTTGAGGAGGCTGCTCAGCGGATATTGAAACTTAATCCCAAAATAGTAGGGTGCAGCTCCACTTATCAACAAAATTGCGCGTCATTGGCATTGCTTAAAAAGATAAAGGAGAAAAAAAACGACGTTGTCACAATAATGGGAGGGCCTAATTGCGACGGCGCAATGGGTATGGCTATTAAGCGGTCATTTAACTGGGTTGACTTTGTGGTATCGGGCGAGGCGGATATCCTGTTGCCTGAATTGTGCAAAATAGCGTTGAAAAAAGGGGCGGATATATCGGTTAATGAGTTGCCGCAAGGCGCTTTCTCCGAAAAAAACTGCGCAAAAACCAACAAGCCGTTTATTGCAAAGGTTAACGACATGGACAGTGTCCCAATGCCGGATTATGATGACTATTTTAATGAGCTGGATAATTTCAGGTTTAAGGATGACGTGTTTCCAGCGCTTATAATGGAGACTTCAAGGGGATGCTGGTGGGGGGAGAAGAAGAGTTGCGTTTTTTGCGGGCTAAAGGGTGAAACATATCATTACAGGTCAAAATCGCCGAAAAGGGCTGTAAACGAGCTTGATTTTATGAATAAGCGTCATTCCATAAGCAATTTCCGTATGTGCGATAACATTCTTGATATGAACTATTTTAGGACTGTTTTGCCTGAACTGATTTCGCGCAACCCATCTCCATATAAAATATTTTATGAAATAAAGCCTCTTATTAATGAAGAACAGATAAAAACATTGGCTGACGCAGGTGTGCGCATGGCGCAACCCGGCATTGAAAGCCTTAATGACAACGCGCTTGAGTTGCTTGAAAACGGTAATTCAGCCATAGGCAACATTGCGCTCTTGAAACTGGCAATGGAAAATGGCATTATAGTCATATGGAATTTTTTGGTCGGTATTCCATCTGAAAACCATGAATGGTATAAAAAGACAGCGGCCTGGCTGCCAATGGTTTTCCATCTTCAAGCCCCTGGTTGGAGAGGTCTTTACAACATGCGGTTTCATAGATTTAGCCGATATTATAATAATCAGAAATCTTTTGGCCTTAATCTTAGCCCAAAAAAAGCATACTCATATGTGTACCCTGTCGATAATGACGAGATGATGGATTTGGCGTACTACTTTAATGATAATAAATACACAAAAGAGACGCAATTCAGCGGAGCCGGGGTGCGTGAACTGAATGCGGTTGTTAAGGAGTGGCAAGACATGCTCAAATTGTACGCAGACAAGAACAAGAGGGTTCAACTAACTGTTTTTGACGACGGCGAGAAGATGGAGATAATTGACACAAGGCCATGCGCTATTGAGGAGATGGTTGTGCTAACTGGTTTACCGCGCCTTATTTATGAAAGATGCCACAAACCCCGAAGAAAAGAAGGTTTGCCTGATTATTTTAAAAATGAGGCAAAAATTGACGCAAACGTTGACGATATTAACATCGCGGTTGACGAGCTGGTTGAACGTAAACTAATGTTATCCTTGAGCGGAAAGCTGTTAAGCCTTGCCCTTAAGGAGCCTGTGCGTCCGTTAATGTCAAAGCGTGAGTTTCTTGTAGGGTGCAAAGTAGGTAAACAGCTATATATATAGGGTGACTGATTGTTTGCTTAATTCTTAAAAATAAGCAAACAATCTCAGCTTTTCACATGCCTTCCGCATTGTTTTTCCTGGCGCTGTCATCAGCCTTTCGGCATATCACCTCAAGGTATGGCATGGCGATGAATTGTATCGTTTCTTCAGTGGCTGTTGAGTAAAAGCGGACGATATCGTCAAGCTCTTCGTTTGTGGCTAATCCTGCATCTAACAACGCCTTTTTGTAATCAACGCCGCTAAAAATCAGGGCAATATCTTCGGCGATCATTTTAACCATGTCCGGAGTGCCCATTGTCTCAAACGAGGCTGAAACTGTGGTATCTGAAAAACCCGCCTCTTTAACAAGCCCGTTTATGCGCATGCCTATGTTTGCGTCGCCCCCTTTTTGGTTAACAGAGGCTATTATTAGCTCAATGCTGCGTTTTATGGTTGGATGGCCGGGGCTATAGAGCGTCCCCTGTGTGAAAGCTTCACGCAAGCCGAGTATGCCGCCGGGTTTAAGAACCCTTTTAACTTCGGCAAGGGCTTTTAGAGGTTTGACAAGGTGGTTTAGAACTGCGTTTATGAACACAATGTCGAATGTGTTGTCGTCGAACGGCAGGGAGTAGACGCTGGCATGTTGAAAACCGACGTTGGGCGCGCCAAACTTGCCGGCTTGTTTGCGCCCAAGCGCAACATGTTCGGCAAACGCGTCAACGCCGGTTAAATGTCCAGGGGATATACGCCGCGCAAGGCCGACACTAATCGTGCCCGGCCCGCATCCGCAATCAAGCGCCCTCATTCCAGGTTTAAGCAGCGGTAAAATAAAGCCTGCTGTATTTTCCGCTGTCCGTGTAAATAGTGTGCGCAGCATCCCAAAAAAACAGATAAAAATGTAAAAGATAAAAATCAAAGATTTTTATCTTTTATTAAGAATCAAATTAATGCCCAAAAAGTATGTTATGGCCTTTACAAAAAAGAAACACTTAATTCAGGTATCATAATAATACCCGAAAAATCGTAAACGTCAATAGCGAAGATTAAGAACCATAAAAATAAAGCTAATAAAACGGCTTATATTTTGACGCGGTGTCTTTAAAAAAGCCGTGTTCAATGAGCCGCCATCCCAGTTTTGAGGATCGTTTATAGGTTATCCGGTAAAAATTGTCCTTAGTTGGGGAGCGCCAAACTGCTACACGGCGCAGGCCCATGATATAAATATATACTTTTTTTGCGTCAGGGTCAACATTTTCAAATATTGCCAGGCAGTTTTTTGTCTCATTTGGGGCTATATCGCCTTGTATGGTAGTTGCATGGTCATATTTTTTTTCAATTTTATCACGTTCCGACAAGCTTTTGATAAGTTTGCCGTTAAAAACGTCTTCGACCTCAATATCTGTGTCTGTGTTTAAAAATATGTTTATAGGAGCGCGCGCCGCATTCTCCTTTAAATTTTTAACGCTGTATCTCCAAACAAGATATACGCTGTTGTTGCCCCGGCTGTTTTCAAATTCAATATTCTCAGGAACCGACCATGAAAGGTCGATTGAGACAGCTTTACACGCGCTAATATTGCAAACCATAACAATAATTGCGATGGAAATTATTATTAATACATTGCGCGTCATTTATTTCTGTTTCAACAATTCCTTAACTTAATTTGTAATTGGTCATTGGCAATCTGTTTCAAATTTCCAGTGACAAATTACAAATGACCTGTATCCGGTTTTCGCTCTTCGCGCTAATACGATTCAAGTTTTGAAAGAACCTGAACAAACTGCCTTACAAGATCAAGCGGAAACTTTTTAGGATTAGAAAGCATGTCGCGTATAACGTCGAACGATTTTCGCGCCTTGCGGTGGACTCTTTCAACCGTGTACGATTCAAACGTGTGTGTCATGGCCAGTATATTGGCTTCAATAGGGAGGTCGAAAAGGCACACGTTCTGAGGGTATCCGGTGCGGTCGCCCAACTCATGGTGCGACTTTATGGCTATTAACGAGGCGTCGTCAAGATCGTAAATTTCAGCCCTGTTTATGAGGCTGACGGAGTAGACCGGGTGTTTTTGCATCTCTTTTCTCTCTTCTTCAGTGTATTTGCCGATTTTTTCGCGAATTTCCGGTTTAACGATCATCTGCCCTATATCGTGAAGCAGCGCGGCCATTGCGAGCTGGTTCAATTTATCCCTTGAAAACCTTTTAAACGAGCTTGCCAAGGCAATTGTGTAGTAGCACGTCCTGGCGCTGTGGGGCGCATACGCAAACTCCATATCGCCGCGCTCCAGCAAAAACCTTAAGGGGGCCATGTTGGCGCTGGAAAGTATTAACTCCACAATGGGGGTTACAATATTTTCAAGCCGTTTGGCCAGATTGATGTCTGTAGGCTCCTTGTAGAGCTTATCCAGTATCTTGTTAGTGGTCTCGCGCACTACATAGGATTTATATTCAACTGGGACGTTGTCGTTCATTATAAGCTCCTGGGCGTTCGGCTCGGCGTACTCAAGATATTTCTCCTTGTCCCTAATGCCGATAATAACGCTCTCAACGCCCGATTCAGCTAAACGGTTTATATCCTTCTGGGCCACTTCAGTGGATTTGCCGCGCCACAGAACGGTCTTGCCGTCGCGCCAAATGTAAACGTCGAACGGCAATATTTCATCCGCAACCAGACAACTTGTGTGTAATTCCCAAAAATTTGTAGGAACTCTCATATATAATCTCAGCGCTCGGTAAAAACAGATATTATTTAACGGCAAAACCAATTAACGGTTTTGCAACGGTTTTGAATTATACTTATGCCGTCTGATAAAATCAATACAATTTTACGGTAATAGGGAGAGGACTGTAATAGATGATTATAACACGGTAATTAGTCATTAGTTATTGGTTATAAAGCCTGTATAATGGACCCCATAATTTAGACTGCCCCTTAAGTTACATTTTGCTATAATTTCGAAAAAAAGAAAATTTACGAAAAGGAGGCAAAATGCGAAAGAAATATAGTCCAAATTTTAAAAGTAAAGTAGCGCTTGAAGCGAT
>JAIQZQ010000001.1 GCA_021777105.1 Candidatus Anammoxibacter sp. | reverse complement strand
TGCTTTTCAACGGTCACGCTAAACGGACAACGACGACCGGCTTTATTTTCTATCTCCCTTTTAAGTCAGGGGTAATTCCGTTATTTGTGTCCGTTATCCGTTGGGTGGAATATCTGGTTATTCAATTTTCAAAGAACTTATACTATGAGATTAATTTTATGGCTCAACCTGAAAGAATGATATTGTTTGTTTTTTTATCGGGACAGTCTGTTTTTTACTTCCCTGGTCTATTCCGGGAATTAAATTCTTTAATTCCTCAAATGTCTCTGAATCAATGCCTATATTATTGGGTTTAACGGCGGATTCTATTCGGGCTGCTTCAACTATTGGGTTGCCTAATATGAGGAACTGTTGATAAGGGGTTTTTGTTATGGTTGAAGTCGGCAAAGTATAAAGATCGCCTGAACTTATGCCTATTCTTATTGCGCCGGTATATGGTTCTAATTTGTCATCAAATATTTTAGTTATGCCGTCGCATATAACGGTTTTCGTGGTTTGTATGATTTCGCAAGCGCAATTATAGGCGTTTATTAACTCTCTGTTTCTATCATCTATAAAAGGGTATCCAAAAAATATGAGGAAGCCGTCGCCTATAAATTTGTCGAGAAATCCGTCATGCTTTTCTGTAATTTCAGCGATTTTTTCATACCACACTTTCAGTTTTTTTCCAAAACTGGAGGGATTTCTTTTTTTAGTCGCTATTTCCATTAATTGTGTAAAATTTTTAATGTCACCTGCAATCACAACAACATCAAGCAGTGAATATTCTTTTAATGTAAAAAGATCATCGGTTTCATTTGCTTTTGATTCTTGTAATATTCTAATAGATTTCTCAAAAGAAAATCGTTTAATTAAATTGTTTAAAGAATTGCCATGATTTGTTAATAGTTTAGGCGGTTTGTCTTTATCGTTATTTTTTAGCGTATTCTCATCAATAAGCTCATTAGCTCTTTCCACATTGAGCACTGTTGAACCTAATAGTTTCTCTGTGGTATTTAAATGTTTTTGTAATTTTTCTTCAAAGAGAGGGGCATCCCACACTTCAGTCTCTTTTGCAGTTTCAAACGTTTTATTTAAAACTTCGTTTTGTTTTTCGTTCAAAATAACAGGCAATATAAATATGCATTTAAATATGGTTTCGTCTTCCAGCGCGGCTTGATGATATGATTTTTTGCCGTTTATCACGTCAAACGCCGTATAAGGCAGAAACAATACACATTTCCCTGATTCATCTTCAAGGACAAATGCGGTTCTATTTGTTTTGTTATTTACAGGGCCTATCCAGTGAGAAGGATTACATGCTTTTCCAAATTCTTGTTTTATTAACCATAGAACGGTTGGCGCAAGTTCAACCATTGTAATCCCTTTTTTTGTCATTTTTATCTTATACTCCATTATGTTTGACGCTAAACTGTTTTAAACATTACAACAATCACGTTTAACTTTACTGGAAACGTAAAGCTATGAACTCAGCTCCAATGGTTTTTAAACGTTTTGAAGCAATCTACAAGATTGCTCCTGCCGGAATTGAGCGATTCTTATCACCCCCCCTGACTCCCCCCATCAAGGGCGGGGAAACAAACGGTATATATTAATTACAATACATCACCCATTATTCCGCCAATGACGACGGTAATGGCAGAACATGGCGATCTTTAAATTCTTTTTGATCAATTGTCATGTATCTTGTTGTGCCTTTGGATTCAAGGCTTTTTCCCGTTTCCACATTTAACAGTGTCAACAATTCATTTAAACGCGCTGTTTCCCAGATGCTGTTTTTTGAAGTTTCTTCAAGTTGTTGTAGAACATATCTTTCAAAATCGGTTTTTATTTTAAGCATTTCTTCGTCGTTTGACGGGGAGATATCATTGTTCCACTCTGCAAACAGATCCTTATAACGCTCTTTTCTGTTGGAAAGTTTTAGTTTTGGCGTAATGCGGGCAGAGCCAAGGCCAAGGGGTTTAGCCATGCCTAGTTTGTGGCCGCAACCTTCAGGCAATTCAAGGGCAAAGAGCAAAGCCCCCAGTTCTTCATTTGAAAGATTTTCAAAGCGAATTTGGCCTCGAAATTTTGCGCCTTTCTTAACCGGTCTGATTCCTTCGTTAATGTATTGTGTTGTCGCTTTTTCTATTGCGCTTTTATCATGCTGAACCCATCGTTCATCATCGGCTGATTTATGCCAGTATGTTTTATATCCACGAATTGCGGAGTTGCTATTATAATGATTTAGTTGTTTTACATTCTCGTTTTTTTGAACCAGGTAGTGCTGGAAAGTTGTGGGTTTGGGCCCTGATAAAATATGGGGGACTTGAGGCTCAAGTTGTGGGTTGGTTTGCGGATCAATTAAAAAGGCGTCTTCAAAAAAGACGCGGCCCGCAAATGCTTTGTCGTCGTGCGTTTTAGAGCTGCCAAAGATAGCATTGGCAAAGTCTGTTTTATCGCTGTCTTTTAAATTGTCAGGGACGTGTTTGCCGATATCTTTTTCATAAGCCAGGCGAAACATGCCGGTATGCCCGAAAGATATCCTGTCCTCTCCGGTATTGGCATCTTTACGGCGGACAAAAAAGCATGGAACTTTTTTGCCTTCTTTCGCCAAATCCAGCAGGTTAGGCGCATCTTCGCTACGCGTGTTGTCGTTATTGTAGTCTTTAATATCTTCGTCTGGAATAGGTATAACTTCAGCGTTATCCGGCGGGTAGCAAATAAGCCAGTCACGCTTTTTGTTTTGCATGTTTCCTGACACAACAATATAGCCCTCATCTACTAATTCGTAATAATTAAATTCGCTGTACTTTTTCCCCAAGCCTTTTACGAGAGCTTGTGATTCGGATTTTTTAATTTGTTTATAATTATTGCCGGATGAAACGATCTCGAAATGCATTCCTCTCGTCTTTGATTGGCTTTTTTGAAGCGCTCCGGCGAAAAATTTGTATTGGGTTTTCTTATCTCGCCCGTCATAGGAACTCATTTTGCGTTGATACTCCCCACGTAAATTACTTATATCCGCCAAGCCACGGTAATACAACCTCTTATCATCGTAAAATTCAAATTTGCCGTAACTAACAATTTCAACTATGTTACGCGTCATGCCCCGCAGGGAGCTGCCGGGTATTCTAATCTTGCCGGCAGGGGCGAAAAAACCGGGTTTGTATTTAATATCTTCATTTTCTCTAACTTCATCTTCAGTTAGCGTTCCACGAATATAGACCGGGGTTAACGTCTCTATCTCAAGGTCAATCCAACCCGTGTTCTTTTCAGGATGGTATTTATTAAAATCCGGCGGGTGTGAGGTCTCCACTACCTGATCATTCAAGGGGACGAAGTTATATGGGGCATAAGCGGGATTAGCTACTTTTGACAAATGTTCGTTTTGGAGTGGCGCATCTTTATAACTTTGATTCTGAGAAACCGGGGTCGAAGCAGTTGGTTTTTGCTCTGTTTTAGCTTGATATATTATTTCGCCTTCCGCTTTTACCTCAACAATTTGTCCATTTTTGCGTTCGACATCCACTTCTTTATTGTTTAATGAATCATTTTTAATGGTGAGTTGAGGCAATGGCATTGTCTTGCCGTCATTGAACTGAATTTGCGCAATAAATTTCTTCTTCTTTGTTAGGGCTATAATAAGTTTTGCTTTTTCCATTAGTAATTCTCCTGCGATAAGGTATTTTCGCCGGCTGTAAACTCAACGAATCTACAATCGAAATAACTTGCCTGGTGAACGGTATTGGTTTTGACATAGTTATGTGTTTTTATAAAAACCCTTTCTAGTAGCCGTTGTTTATCATCAACTTTGATGTTTGTGAACGGTATGTTTAGTTTTGCGCCTCGTTTTTCGCTTATTTCAGTAAACATTCCGTTAATGGGCCTTGCATCCGTGCCTACAACAACCTGTTCGGCAACAACTGCTGTTGCGCCTTTTCCGGCGAGGTCGTCATTTCGCGCCCGGGCGTTCCATTTGCCGTTGTTTCGCCATAGTAAAAGCTCTTTTTGACGGTTAAAAACCCTTAACCGTTGAATATGTTTGTAATCAAAGGTCTCGCCGTCACAAAAGCGGAGGGAGCCTTTTGAGCAAGTTCCAATCAGTACTTTATAATCCAGCCATGCAACTACATATGAGTTGTCAACAAAGAGTTCCTTTAAAAGCGGCTCCAGTTTGTCGTTGTCAAGCCCGCTATATTGAACAGAGCTAGATCCGAGGTTTATTAACTTTAGATTGTTGGCTTTATGTTTAAATTTATCATCCATTATGGGCGCTCCTTGTTTAAAGCTTCAATAAAAGATTGCAAATCCTTCTTATCCGGTTCGGAGAGTGTTGAAAGGTCGCTTTCGAGCGTAACTCTTCTATCTTCCCAGGTAATTTCCGCCAGCCGGCCTTCAAAAGCGCCTCTGCCGATATTCTTTTCCCCGCCAACAGCGAGGTCGCCTGTCCATAGATCCTTTATAACCAGCAATAACAAGCCTGCTTCATTACGATGATAATCTTCTATTTCAATGCGCACGGCAATCGTCTTATCGCTTGATGCGTTAAAAATCGGCATGCTGTCGAACAAGCCGCCGGTAATGACACCGCCTGTGAAGCGGTCAATTTTAGTTCGGGCCTGCAACTCAGACGGGAAATCAACACAGTTCATGGTTGCCTCTTCTATACGCATCTTGCCTTTTATTGCTTTTGTAGATGGTTTTGTGTCATCTACGTTTCCGAATAAGGTTGTGATTAAATCTTCCTTATTACGCAGTTCAAGCGTGTTGACAATCTTTTCCGCCCTGGCGCGGATTGCGCCTTTTAGGCTGCTGCCGGGTATGATCCAATCGTCTCCTGATTTTAGCTGAGTGTCATCAGGGAGGGCGGGGTCATTATTAGCTGATTTAACAATCAATGAATTCATGAGCTTTATTGTTAAATCAACGCAGAAACGGCGCTTGCTCACACTGAAAATATTAGAAAGGGATTCAATTGCAGTGGGCTTTTTGTGCTCAATATTTTGAGTTAGCCATTTAAGGACGTCTAACTTATCGGTGAAATCAAAGCTATACAGTTTAGTTTCGTTTTCAATCAGTTTGACCTTGCCTAAGCCGTTATTTGTTTTTGCGCCCAGCCGGATCTGTTGTTTGCGTAACAGTTCATAAATAGCGCTCGCTGTGTTTGTGACAAAGTCTTCATCATCTTCCCGTAATGTAAATTCCATTTTAAACTTAAATTTGCTTCCTCTTTCAAGCAATTCGTAATCAAACTTGCCGCCCGGTTTAACAATGCCGTTTTCATTGTTAATGCGAATTCCGTCCCTGATAATGATCTTTTGCGGTTCATCATCTACAAATGATAGGTCTGAACAGCATAACGCGCTTTGGCGGCCGTCGCTTTCAAGCGTATAACCCCAGAAATTGTTGAAACGTTTATCGGATATAAACTCTTGCGGAAAGTTGTCTTGAAAAGCATGGCGCAGAATGCCCACAAAACCAGTTGCCGGGATAACCGGCGACCCGGCGGAATCCAGGGCAATATCCATATCGCTGCAGGAGCTTTTGCCGCTGCCTATATGCAACGGCGATAAACACTCTATTTGGCCGACAATCAAAACCTTGCCTTTAATCGTATTATTTGTCATGGCTACCCTCGCTTTCCGCTATGGTTTGTTTGCGCATCATTGAAAAAAAGGCGCTGAAATAGCGTTTTGTTATGTCAAGTTTAAAAACATTGTCATTTTTGGGGTTAAATCCAATCTCTTCACAAAGCGATTTGATTTTGGCATTTTGCGGCGCTCGAAAAAAATCATCCCAATTAACAGGTTTATGCTTAGTCAGGAATTCGCGCAGAGTATAGTCCCGGCAAGCGCACCCATCAAGTTGGTCTAATGCTATTTGACGAAAATTTTGAACTTGCTCTGCAAGTTGTTTCTCATTTTCAACGATATTAGAAATAGTATTTAATCTTGATATAAGCGCTCTTGAAGGCAGGTTGTCAAAGTTGTCCTGGTCGTTTATTGCTTTTAACTCAATTTTTTCAGTTATTATCTCTTTGACAATTTCGGTAATTGAGTTTTTGGCTATTTCAGGGATTGGATATTTTGGTTTTGAGCGCTTGCGAACAACTTCATCATCCGCTTCATTTCTGAGAGAGATGGTTGGCTGCTTTTTAATGTCAATTGGCGGGTTTTGAATGCCGAATAGGCAACGTCCAAACCCTTCATGGGTTCGCTCGCCGATGCCGTTTTGCGTTAGCTCCTCAAGGCGGGCAATATCAGGCTGTTCAATATTCAGCAAAAATGTTGAGCCGGCGGCAAAGCTTGTCTCTGAAGGCTTTTTAAGCTGCCATATGCCGACAAAGTTCTCAACTTCGGTTTTCTTCACAAAGGCATTTTGAATGTTTACTTTGCCAAGATGTTTATTAAGCTCTTTTTTCAACTCCACAACGTCTACAACCGCATAACCAAACTCATTATATAGGATCATGTTTGAGGTTAATGTCATTGATATTATAGTTGCGGAACCTTCCTCTTTCTTTTCATCTTCATTTGCGAACTCTATCCGGTTGTGAACAATCTCAGGCGCTTCATTAATAATGCTGAACTCTACCGCGCCATACTGGGCATTTCGTGATCGGCCAACAAATGCGGGCCATTGCATGCCGCAAATCTGGGTCAATCTTTTAAGATCGCGCTCTTTGCCGATCAATTCGCCTTCAAATATCTGATTGCTGTTAATTGACTCGTAATTAAAAATCACGCCTTTTTGGCCCGACATTTTGGGCGCGCCGGTTTCGGCGTCTCTGGCATGGTGAAAGTTAATATTGGTTTGTGTCGTTTTAGTCCACACCGTATCATCATCAAATCTGCAAAAGTCGCCAACATATTCAGTGGATTCGCCAATGTTCCCGCGTCGCCATAAACGGTCATATGTGTCTATACCATATTTGTCCTTCTCAATGGAAAAAGGGGTAGGATAATAGCCGTATTCGCCGTACTCATCTTGCGAGATAATATAAGCGTTGCAAACTTTAAGACCGCCGTTAAGGAAAAGGTTGAAGAAATCGTTATCTTCATGCGCAAGTTTGGGATTGATGCGGCCTTTCTCCATTTGGAGGAATCTGCCGGCCAACAGGCCCAGGACTGCCGTGCCGGGTATGTGTTGCTCAGTGCTTATCATATTCATATCGCCGGAAATTTTGGAGATAATTAAAGGCGAGCAAGCTTTAACTCTATATTTTAATCTTTGCATAACGCCTCCAGTTTCTTGCAAACAGACAGCTCTGTTCCATTGTGTAAAAGTGAGCAGCTTACTTCGCCAAAACCGCGATTGCGGCAGGTTCCGAACCGCCGAAAGTTAAGGCAGGCAAGCAGAAGGGTGTCGATTATCTGTTCATTGTCATCTGTTATCCTGACAACTCCCTGGAAAGTCGCGCCTTTTCTGAGAACGCGGCTTGTTCGCAATGAATGGTCAAGGGCTACGCCGCCTGAATCAATTTTTGTTTGTTGACGTATTTCCGTAAAGGTCTTTAAAATACGTTGCTGGGTTATTAGATTGTATTCTTTTGATTTTAAGAAGTAGTTTATCCAGGCGCTGTTACGGCAATAATCCTCAATATAGAGGTTTGAGAAATAGAGGGGGGCTTCTACCTTTGCGCCCGGCTCGCCAAATGCCTTTTTAATAGAAACCAGGCCGGATGCAATGCCGGCGGTTGTGAGCATATTATCCGCTTCGTTGGCGGCGTCGAGCAGGCAGCCTTTTATCCTCTTTGCGGGAACAAACGGGACGCCTGCATCGTCAAAAACAATATCAGTGTCAATGTTTGAACCATACCCTACGCCTGATCCGATCAATGCGGGGGTCAATATTTTTAATTGTAATTTATACTCATTCACTGTTTTTCTCCATATTCATCCCACAGCGCAAAATCGGGATAAAAGCGCAGTATTTCTATCATGTCATGATAAGGGGTTAAACCGTTTTCAAAAAGGGCCTCTTCATATTGATGCCCGTTAATATCAGGCAACTTTCTGTTGCGCGATTTCTCATGCCGGACAAATTTAAGCCCGGCTTCTTCTGAAAGGGTTAATACTTCATTTAACTCATTTATCCTGTTGTTCGGCAAATTTGCATTGTCTTTGTCGATATATTTAAGCTTGCGGGCTTTTTCAATGAACATATCAAGGCTGTATTCATCAAAAGGCTCTTTTGGCGTAATTCGAAAAGGCCTGTATAACAAATAACCCCTGGGCGCTTTAAAGGAGGCTCTTAGTTCATGCAACCCTCCAGCAATGCCGCCAAATGAGATTTGGAAGTCAAGGTATGATGCATTAAGGTCGCCTTTGTCAGGATCCTTACGCTCCAGTTTTGCGTTGCGGCACAACTCGTTAGCCAGGGAAACTCCGCGATAAAATGGATATTTTGTCTTAATGATTGCAATGCCCGCGCATGCGGTCAACTTTTCAATATTGTCCGTCCTCATGCTTTCATATGCTTCAATAAATATTTTTGCAAAGAAAATGCCCAGTTTGCCGTCGCAGACAAAAGTGACGTCATCGCCTCCCAGAATTATTGGACGAATGGGCAGGATATAGTTGTTATCTTTATCTACAGGATATTTACGTTGAGGATCAGCGGAATCACGATCAAAGCCTAACGACGGCATGATATCATCATAATTCTTTACGGCCATCCGAATAACTTCCTTAAAGGCGCGCTCAGTTGCCAGCCTCATAAATTTTGATAATTTTTCAATATCGTCTAAGCTTTTTGAGCTATTAAACCGTTCGCCAACGTCATTGCCGTCAATGTGGACTATCGCTATGTGGCTATCTTCGCCGCTGATGCCGCCAAGCTTGTCCAGCTCATTGGTAAAAGTGTATTGTTTATTGCCGAACAGCTCGTGATATAAATTTTTTAATTTCTCTTTTGAGCTGTCTGCGGCGTTGATTTTGGCATTTGCGCCGGCGGAAACATAACTATTTGACTTTGAATTATAAACCTCGGCGGATGCGCCGCTACTGCGGCATTCAGTTGTAATGCCGTGTCTCGGCAATAATGTGACGGGTATATGTTCAGACTTGTTTGTTTGAAGTTGTTCAACAATCAGATTTAGATTTGTTCTGAATTCAGGATCATTTTCCGATAATGGGCCAAAAGCAACTGCCGATGTAAGCCCCGGCACATTTATTAGCAGGATTTTTGTCCACTCTTCAATAAAGTCCCGCGCAAATCCTTCATTCTCAAAGAACAAGAGCGCATTGCCGCCTCCAATATAGCCGAAATTTACTTTTCCAGGTGTATTGTCTTTTTGACTATCCGCGCTCATCCATGAATCCAGGTTTTTAAGCTCATCCTCTAATGTCCCGCCGGTAATCTTTGTTAACCCGGCGGCTAAATATTTGTGGTAAACTTCCTCAACCAAATATGAAGCTCCAAGGTTTACCCGAAGTTCATTAGATTTAAAGATGAAATCCTGAATAGACACTATATCAAGTAAAACGGCAACTCTACTGCTCATAAACCCTTCTCCCGTGGATGCAAATTAACCAAAGATGAAATCTTCAATCTTGGTTATATATAAATCCTCATTTCTTAAATCTTCAACGCCAAGCGCTAAAATATTGCCAAGGCTTTCCCCTGTCTCAATCACAAGCTCCTCCTGCAACTTAATGTTTTGCGTTTTATTTGAACCTGTAATAAGGATAGATTTTGCGTTATCTCCGCCTATTTGCCTTGACCTTAACGCTATTTCAAAACCTTTGGATTTGCATGTGTCTTTGTTATGCCCAATAGTGCATGAAATGCCTGTAAATTGGTAACCATGCAGCAACATGACATCCAATTCAAAATGTGTCCCCCAATCAGGTTTTTTAATTTTCCAATTTCGTAAAGCGCCTTCATTGCTATTTAATAGGTCTTTAAACTTTTCAGTGAGAGTCGCGGCTATATAATCCTCCAACCAGTAGCCGTCCTTAAGCTGTTGCGTCGGGGCCGGCTCAATGAACTTTTGAAACATCTCTTTGGTATTGTCAAAATCGGGGGCGCTATCTTTATTAAATCTCGTAAAACCGTGTAATTTTATTAACTCGGCAAAACCTATCCTTACTTTTCGCCGCAAATCATTATCAACGATGCCGTAATCATCCGCGATCAGTCGAAAATTGTTGCCGTCTAAATATGAAAATTGACATGAAATTGAGCCCTGCAACTCCTTAAAACATAAATAAGCATGGTTTGCCATCGCTTTCGTGCCGCCGGTATAATTAAGGTGTAATTTGCATGAACTGTCTAGTTTTTTAACCAATTTCCTCTCAATTTCACTTCTGATGGTCATAGCGTTGCTTACATCTGATATTGATATTTTGTCCAGAGGAAATTGTAGACTTGTGTGTTTATCACGCCAACGTTTTTGGAGCAAGGCTTCTAAATTTTGAACTTGTTTAGCCGTGCCGGCCTGCAAGCTGTTGGCTTCTGAATGGATAAGCCGGATAGATTGAATATTTGGATTAATTTGCAGATAATATTCCGCTACCACAAAATTAGGGAGTGGATTTGTGCCTACAAGTAAAACAAGGGTATTAAAATTGTCCATTTTCAATTTGCCCGTTATTGATTATGCGGTTTCGTATTTCAATATAAAACTATTCGTACATACAAGTATTATGTGAAAAAGTATAGCAGGATAAAACCGGATAATCAATAGGTTTTGTAAAAAAAACACATAATTTGGCGTAAATTAAGCAGGATGGTTAGCGTTGATCGTGGTTGTGACTTGAAGTAAATTGTTATAGTTACTGTATGTTATTGCCACGTAGCAGCATGTTGTCTTAGGGGATTATAAGTAAAGTTTTGACAAGATATTTTAACTCTCTATCCCGCGGCTCGTTCCAAAACTCCGATTTTGGAACGTAATTGCCCGATAAATGAACACTTAGCCGCTTGGCTACCTTAGTGAGAATTATCCCCTGAGGGGAGAAACTCCAGTTTCGTGTATCATGCCGGCAAGCTAAACGAGAAACCGGAGTTTCTCGGGCAATTGCGTAACCAAACAGGAGTTTGGTTACGATTCAATATTGTTCGACCTTTTTATTTTTCCCGTTATCCGGGTTAGGGGCTACGCAATATATTTTTGTCATTTTGGATCAACCAGCATGATTGATCCGCCATTTGCGCTGGTTTTTGGGAACTCTAATATATTGGGATTTTACAGGATAAGTGGATACATTATACGATGCTTTAAAAGAGGGAGCTATTGATTAATAACATACTTTCCCAGGCCGAAACTTGTGCCTTTGCCTACATGGATATATTCGCCTAATTTAAGGAGAGTCAAAAAAGGGGCAAGATCGCCCTGGTATGTTATGCTTCCTATTGCGCCTCCAAGGGCCATTTTCTGTTTTTGCCTGGTTGAGTACCGTTCCCAATCGCGCCATTGCAGTGAATTCTTTATGGTTTTAACGCTGTTTGCTTTTTCGATTAGCTCTTTATAATCGTATTCAAGCTCATTGCCGCAATGGAATAGGGAAAGGGTAGACAAACGGCGAAGCATGTTTCTGATAAGGATATGAAATTCAATGTTACAGGTAAATTTTTCGTTAAATTTAATGCGGCATTGCGTTAAAAACTCCAGACTGATCTGATCATCAGCGCTCCCTTTATCCGTGGACTCAAACATGTCTCCGGTTAAAACGGTAAAGTCGCCGGCCAGAGCGCCGGATGCGCTGTTAAATATGGATATGGCCTTGCCGGCCATATCCAGGCTTTGAACATCTTTCAAAATATACCTGCTCTTGTTTCGCCCTAACCCTTTTTTGCCGAGTTCAATAAAAGTAATGACAAAATATGGCAAATAATCGACGGCATTGCCTATTAGCGCGAGATTAAACTCAGTGTCAAAGCCTTTACGCACAATACGCACGGTGTCATTAGGCGGCTCAATTACAAACGGATGGGGTATGGCGTTATATGAGCGGAGCTTTTGGGCGTCTGCCGGCAGTGGCGTCTCAAATATGTAAGCATAGGCGCAATTGTTGCGCAACATGCATTTTGAGCAGGAATCGGCAAACTGTTGCGCGCAAACCATTTTTTTAAAGACATATCCAAAACCGCCCCTTAAAACAGCGCCTTTATAAGCCGGCAGCGATATATCTTCATCCGCCGTTAAAATAAACCTGAATTTTGCAAATCTGAAATTTTTAAGCATATTCAAAACCATTCCAACATTATCCTTTCCGGGGATAATGTTTTTATCTTTAGGAACGTGGAAGAAATAAAATGTCCCAAATCGCATTCAGATTTAGTTATTTTTGCGCAGGCCACAAATGGCGGTTGTTTTAACGGCACAGGCATCCTGCCTGTGATCAATTGAAACACAGGCAAGGATGCTTGTGCCACTATTTATATGGATTTTAAAAGCCCTCAATTCAGGCGTGATTTACGTTTTTTATGGCGTAAATAAATTTATCTGGTTCCAAACTGGAGTTTGGTTACGACACAGAGGTAAGAGGCTGAGCCTCTTGGAACAGTGTGTTACAAGGCGGGAGCCTTGTAACAAGCTTGGTTTTGCGACAACCCACCCGCGGCAAATATATGTTGGGTTTCGTACCTCTACCCAACCTACAAAACTTTTTTGGTTTCTAATCAATAAGTTTTATGGTGTCTACCGGCCACCATACGAAGAAGGCTTTGCCTACGAGGTCGTCTTCGTTAACATAGCCCCAAACTCTGCTGTCGTTGCTGTTTCTGGAATTGTCGCCGAGCACAAAGTAATCCTCTTCGCCAAGCTGTGTGGGGGCTTTTGTGGCGAATTTGGCTGATGAGAGGTTGGAGTAGTAAATGTCGCGTTTGATCTCAATGTTGTCAAGCACGGCGTCTATGTTTTTGCCTCCCAGTCTTAATCCGCTGTGAAGATTAAAATTTCGTTGAGGCGCTTTGTCCAGATCGTATGAGTAATTAAATATTTCAGCGTCGTTAACGAACAGTTTTACAACATTGTCCACGTTTGAGAATTTAACCGTGTATCGTTTGCCGCTTTCAAGATAGAATTCCTTGTTTTCAGCAGCAACAATGCCGTCTTCACCATCTTTCCCTGCCCCTTTTTTGCCCTTAAAGATAGACTTTAGTATGTCTCTGGTTCTGGTTGTAGTCTTGTTGGAGGACATTGTCAAACCGGCGTTTTCGTTTTTATTGCCCTGCACAGGCAGGAAGGCCGTGAATATTTTGTCGTTTTCTTCAATAATTATTTCCGTCCCGCCGTTATCGGTAGAGCCGGAGACCTCAATGTCAAACTTTATCATCATATCGCCGGTTTCAACGTAGGCGATATTGGCGGTGTTGTATGGATTTTTGTCAGTTATCTTTCTGCCGAACCTGATGTATGACATCTTATCTCCAGCGGATTCGCTAGGCGACAAAATGAGATTAGTCTTGTTGGCTGTCCAGCCGCCGTCTTTAATAAGCCATGTGGGCACAACTTCCTCTTTTGGCGGAAGATTGCTGTTGTAAACCAGATTCCACAACGCATTTTGCGCATCGTCCGGTTTTTGTTGTATTTTATCGTTTATATAGATATCGCCGTTAATAATCTCAAGTTTTTCACCAGGCAGGCCAACCAGGCGTTTAATATAGTTCTTCTTCTTTTTACTGAATCGCGTTGAACCGCAGTTTTTGCACGCAAAGCCGTTATCCAGGCGGACGTCTTTGTACGCGGTTGAGCAGCTTTTACAGATAGCCCTGTCATACACCGGGTAGATGAAGACGATAACATCCCATCTTTTAGGATCGCCGAATTTATACGAAAGCTTGCTTACGGCAATCCTGTTGCCGCCGTGCCTTACGCGATTTGAGGCGTCATGTTTTTCCAGTTTTGTTCCGCATTGCGGGCAGCCGCCGCTTTTGCGCAGAAATTCCGGTTTGCCGAACTTTAAATGATTGGAGCATGTTTTGCAATACCTGGAAATATCTATCTCATAGAGGCAATTTGAGCACATTGCCCGATTGCTGTTAATATCCGACTCAAATTCCCAATCGCAATTGGGGCACAATATGTTTTTGTGGGCGCCGAGCAAAGTTGGGGCCATTGAGCCCGTGGGTATTTTAAACGCTTCTACAACAAAGTAGCGTATGGAAAAGGCCAGGGCCACGGCGATTAATATCGACTCGATATTCTCGCGCACCTTGTTTTTCGGTTTTTTCTCTTTGCCTTTTTTAGCAACGGTCGCCTGCTCATCAGGTTTGTCATTCTTTTTAGCCATGCAGGGTTTATCCTTTCAAATTGTATCTGTTCAGCGTGATTTACACACCCCGTCCGCCAAGCGGTCACCCCTCTTTTTAGAGGGGATATTAAATAGGATTTATTTCCACAAAGTCCCCCTCTAATAAGAGGGGATTTAGGGTTGTGTATAGTCGCCAAGTGGAAACACGCTAAATAGTTACTTCAAATTTATGTAAAAATTGTTGATTGCAATGAACATTGTCACGATTTAATAAACGGGTTATTATCAATTATTGGCCTTTCAATGTCAATGAATTTCAAATGCTTTTTTAATGCTTTTTTAATGTAAATAATAACGTTTTGACTTATTTTCCCTTATTCGCTAAACTTTAAAAATAATAAATTTGCAATAAAGGACGTGGAAGCAATTAAATGTCCAAAATCGCGTTCAGATTTAGGCGGGATTTGACCGATCTGATTGAGCTGAACCGGAAGCGCAGCCTAAGCTGCGTTGAGGATTCGGCGATTGAAAATCGAGCAAATATTGCATGAAGACTGATGTGAGATGGGGCGTTTAATTTCTTCCGTGTTCCTTAGGGCTTTAATGCCTGTTTTTAAATATGAAAAAGCCGCTTAAAACCTTAAAGCGGCGTGTTAACAGAGGAGTTATGTTATGTCGTTGACGCCTTCAAATATGGTTCCATTGGGCACAGTTGCGCCCGATTTTACGTTGCGCGACGTTGTTTCAGGCAATATGCTTAGCATTGAAACGCTAAAGTCGGATAAAGCCACTGTAATTATGTTTATATGCAACCACTGCCCTTATGTTAAGCACGTTCAAGCCGGGCTTACAGAGCTTGCTAAAGATTATCAGTCAAAAGGCGCGTCGTTTATAGCCATAAATTCAAATGATGTTGAGAACTATCCTGACGATTCTCCTGACAAGATGAAGATAGAGGCTGAGGATGCGGGTTACACGTTCCCATATCTGTTTGACGAGACGCAGGAGACCGCAAAATTGTACAACGCGGCTTGCACGCCTGATTTTTACATATTTGACAAGGATTTAAAATTGGCGTATCGCGGCCAACTAGACGATTCGCGTCCGGGTAATAAAGTTCCGGTAACAGGCAGGGATATGCGAACCGCGTTGGATCTGATATTGGACGGCAAACCCGCGCAGGCGGAACAAAGACCCAGCGCGGGCTGCAATATTAAGTGGAAATGATTTAGAGGCAGGATTAAACCTGTCTCGACGTTTTATTTAATTAAGGATAAAGAAAAAAAATAGGAGGGAAATGTTGTGAATAGAGGCAAATCACTATCTGTTGTAAATTTTGTGGCGTTGTTTTGTTTGACCCTGTTTTTAGCATTTGGGGCCGGGGCGCGGTTTGCCGGCGCGGATGACGCCGCAGTGGAGGCGAATGAGCGCGGCTATCAAATAAGCGCCCACGATCTTGATGTAAAGCTGGATGTGGCTGGTCACTCAATATCCGCTGTTGACAGGCTTAGTGTTAAACTGACCAAAAAGGGCATTAAGCAAGTTGCGTTTATGCTCAATAAAAACCTTAAGGTAAAAAGCCTGCGCATTCAGGGCGATGAAAATCCTGTTGTGTGGGAACAGGCCAACGCGTTTCACAATATCCAAAAGATAACAGCCGGCTTGCCGGACAACGTAGGCGATGAGTTGACTATTGAGGTGGAATACGAGGGCGAGATTTACGATCCGGTTATAACGGCGCAGGAATTGGGCCATTTGCGGGGAGATGTAACCGCCGGTCTAATCTCTGAAAAAGGTGTTTACCTGGCCGCAAGCACGCACTGGTATCCTGTGATTTCAAACGAACTTTCCATGTTTAACATCAGGGCCTCTATCGCAGACCCATTCCGGATAGTGACGCAAGGCGAGTTGCTGGAGCGCAAGGTTGAGGCGGGGCAGTCAATAAGCGTATGGAAATCTCATGTTCCGGCGGACGGGCTTGCCCTGGTTGGCGGTAAATATGTTATAAACACAAGAACGGTGGACGGCATAAAGGTGTCGTCTTACTTTTTTGCGGAAGATGCGTCAATGTCCGGCCTGTTTCTTGACGCAGCCGAGGAGTATTTAAAGATATATTCCGACCTTCTGGGCAAATATCCCTATAAAAAGTTCGATGTGGTTGAGAACTTCTTCTCAACCGGTTATGGAATGCCGTCGTACACGCTGCTTGGCAACTATGTTATTAAACGCGGCAAAGGATCGTTGCATCCCGGTTACCTTGACCATGAGATTGTGCATTCGTGGTTCGGCAATTATGTGTTTAACGACGCTATTAAAGGAAACTGGGTTGAGGCCTTAACAACATATTGCGCAAACTATTATTACAAGGAGTTGATGCTGGGCCACAATGAGGCCCTTGAACACAGGGAAAACGCGTCGCTTAAGTACAGCATAAGGGTTCCAAAAAACAAGGATTATCCGCTTAAAAAGTTTGTCACCAAAACCGCCCCTTATGACAACGAGATTGGATACACCAAGGGATCAATGGTCTTTCATCAGTTGAGGCAAACTATTGGGGACGACAAATTTTTTAAAGGTTTAAAAGAGCTTGTTAAAAGATTTGGCGGAAAGTTTGCGGAGTGGGCAGACTTGCAGGCGGTGTTTGAGGATGTTTCTGAAACAGAGCTTGGCTGGTTTTTCACGCAATGGGTTGAGGCTTCCGGCGCGCCGGAACTGCTGCTCTCAAACGTGGCTTTTGCGCCGGCGGATAAAGGATACATAATTAAAGGCGACGTTATTCAGATTGGCCGCGTATACAACCTTGCCCTTCCCGTGCATATAAACTTTGGAAGCAGAGAGAAGGTTATCGAATTTAAAACCAATGAAAAGATAAAACAGTTGCAGATCGGCGTAAGCGAGCTGCCGCTCTCTATAAATATCGATCCTGAATACCACCTGTTCAGGCGGCTGCCTAATGTCGACATTTCGCCCTGCCTGAACGCCGTCCTTGAAGACGACAGCAAATATTATATATACCCCGAAAAAGGAACCGAAGCGGAAAAGAAGATTTACCAGGGGCTGGCAAACTCCGCCTCTCAGAGAACCGGCGGCAAATCAGTATCCGACTCTGAAGTTACGGAAGAGATGTTGGAAAGCTCTCTTTTTATAGCAGGAGGCGCGATGAACAACCCTCTCTGCAAACAGTTTTACGATCTGCTGCCCGGCAACATCGTGCTGGGGGACGGTTTCTTTTCATTCAACGGAGAGGAGTTTAAAGGGCCTGAATATTCCGCGCTTTTTACAGTGCGAAATCCGTTTAACGATTCGCGTTACGTAACCACATATTTCGGCCTTTCACCGGAGGCTGTTTCCCGGGCGCGATACATCTTTTTTTACGGCTGGAACGGGTATGTTGTTTTTAAGAACGGCAGACCTGTTAAAAGAGGCTACTTTAAAAACAAGCACCTTTACACCAATATCAATTTTGTCGATTCGCTTACGTTGCCGATCAGAACCGAGAATATAAGCCATCATTTAAAATACCTCGCTTCCGATATGTTTGAGGGAAGATACGCGGGCTCAAACGGCGATCTTTTAGCCAGAACGTACATAAAGCGCAAATTTGCAAAATATAACATACCACCGGCTATCGTCACCGGCTCAAACAAATATGAGCAGGAAGTAAATATCGTGTTAACGGATTTAAAAAATTTCACATGTGAATTTAAAAACAAAAATAAGTCTGTAAACGCCGGCGCAATAGCCGTCCCGTTTAATTTTTCGCCCGCCGGAAAGTACTCATCCGAGGTCTTTATGGCCGGATACGGCATATCAGGCGAAACATATGACGATTATAAAGGAGTTGAGGACGCAATTAAAGACAAGACAGTGGCAATATTTGACGGCGAGCCGGATTTCCTTAACAAAGACGGCGGCGGCGACGAAATCGAGTTGTTGTTTAATAAGATTAATAAGGCCCAAAAATTAGGCGCCAAAGCCCTCTTTATAATATCCACCAAAGAGCAGGCGAAGAAATACGCCCCATACCTTACATATATGTCAAGGGTGCCTGATTCAATAGCGGAGAAAATCAAACGCAAGAAAGATAAAGGCTCGTTCTCTTCACTAGAGATGGAGGTGTCCGGCGCGGTTTCAAGATGCAAAAAACCCGGCTTTTACATTGAAATACCTGTTGCGCTAATTATTGAGGGCGGCCCTGATTACGAGAAAGTTGAAAAAAGGCTACAATTATCAAAAATAAAAAAGAAGATAGAGAAGAAAAAAGTTCCGGCCGGCAAGTATCTAAAAGGATTAACGGCGAATATGGCTATAGAGTATAAAATCTCAACGGTTGAAACAAACAACATTATAGCCGTCCTGAAAGGCAATGATCCCGTGAAAAAGTACGAGATGGTTGTTATCGGCGCCCATTACGATCACCTTGGCATGGACGAAAAAGGCAACATCTTTAACGGCGCGGATGACAACGCATCGGGCGTGGCAGCCATGCTCGAAGTCGCAAACGCTCTGTACGAAGTAAGGGATCGTTTGAAACGCACGGTTTTGTTTGTGGCGTTCGGCGCTGAAGAGTGGGGATTAATAGGATCGCAGGCTTTTGTGGACACCCGCAAGCTCTCCTCCACTGAAAAGATTATCGCGATGTTTAATATAGACTCCATTGGAAGGGGCGACACTTCAAAATATTGGCTTATCGGAGGCTCGGTTTACCCGCCGATAGCCAATCTTGTCAATAAATATTCAGCCGAATTAGGATTGGTTGAAGGGGACAACATCGACAAATACGCCTTTAAATACGGCAGCGACCACTACCCGTTTCACATGAAAGGCATACCTGCCGTAGACCTATTCTCCAGCAATTATAGAGAGCTTCATAATATTAACGACACAATTGAAAATGTTAACGCTGAAAAGATAACGAATCTCAGCAAATTAGTCTTTATCTCAATATTTGATCTGCTTACCAGATAGTATAAAGGCTTACTTAGAACCAAAATTGAGCGAGTTTAAATACCCCCTCCCCTGACCCCTCCCACTAAGTGGAGGGGAATTTGGCTTTTTAAACTTGTTCTGATTTTAATCTCAAACTTAAAAAATTTTACCTAATGGGCGATGTATTGAAATAAATATATACCGTTTATTTCCCCTCCCTTGATGGGAGGGGGCAGGGGAGGGTGATAATAATCGTTCAATTTAGGTAAAAATTACTTTATAGAAAGGAACATATTTAAATGAAAAGAGCATCTTATGTATTGTTTATCTTATTTTTTGCGGCTTTATCCGCGTTTGCGGTTAATGGATACTCTGAACCTGACAAGGACAACGAGTCCAAAGCGGTCGACCGGTACAACAACGGCGTCACGTACTGGAAAAAAGGCGACACAACCAGAGCCATCGAAGAGTATGAGGCGGCAATCAAGCTTGACCCTTCACATGGAGCGTCGATTTTTAACCTTGGGTATATTTATAATGAGCAGAACAACAAGGATATGGCTATAAGCTATTTCAAAAAAGCGTTGCAGTTAAACCCGGATTGGATTGAGGCGTACACAATGCTGGGAAATATTTACGAGAAATACAACATGCCGGAACAGGCGAAAAAGGAGCACCAGGCAGCCTTAAGGATTCAGGCAGACGCTGCTGAGCCGCACATGAGCCTCGGCAACATCTATTACAAAGCACAGGACTTCCCCAAAGCAATTGAGGAGTTTAAATTGGCTATAAAGGCTAACGATAAACTGCCCGGCGTCCACACAATGCTTGGCGTTGTTTACTGGAACACCGGCAGACTTGACGACGCAATTGCGGAAAACAATCTTGAGATTAAAAACGACCCGGCGCAAGTCAAGCCGCATTTTAACCTGGGGTATATCTATTTCCAGAAAAAGGACCTCGACAATGCGGTCAAGTCGTTTCAAAAAGCGATAGAGCTTGACCCAAATCTTATGGAAGCCAGAAATATGCTTGGCGTTGTGTATGACAGGGCCGGCAAACTTAACGAGGCTGTTAATGCGTTTAACGAAGCTATCAAGGTCAACCCCAAATCCGCCGGCCCTCATATAAATCTGGGCAATATATATTTGCGGATGCAGGACAACCAAAAAGCTGTTGAAGAATACAAAAAAGCGGTGGAGATAGACCCAAAGCTTGCCGAAGCGCACAACAACATTGGTTATATTTACTACACCCAAAACAAGCTTGAAGAAGCGGTTGTTGAGTTAAAGAAAGCGATTGCATTGAAGTACGATTATTTAAGCGCGCACAGGGGACTCTCCAGCGTATACGGCAAGCTTGGCATGGAGGAAGAGGCGCAAAAAGAGCGCGATATCGCGAAAAACCTGCTTGCGGCAAGCCGCGCGGGGAAATAACGGCGACAATACGCGCCTGTGATGTAGGCGTGTCCTCGCGCCATGACGGTTGAAGGAGATATTTACATTTTGCAGCCGGCCCACCACCAGCTTCGAGTCCGGCGGGTTGGAGAGACTTTAGTCTCACTTTTTAAAGTCGTTAAATTTAACTCAAAAACAAAATGTCAACAATACTTGTAGCCGAAGACAGCAGAACTCAGCAATTTTATATAAAAGACATTCTGGAACGCGCGGGACACGTTGTGCTGGTTGCCCACGACGGCAAGGAGGGGCTTAATGTTGTTTACGAAAAAGAGCCCGCTCTGGTAATAACAGATATACACATGCCTGAGATGGGCGGCTACGAGATGTGCGCAAAACTAAAGAACTCTCCTGAATACGGCCATATCCCGGTTATCCTGCTATCCGATCTTGCAGAATTAAAAGACATAGTTGTCGGGCTCGGCTGCCAAGCCGACAACTACATCATCAAGCCTTTTACCGAGGACGAAATACTCCACACGGTATCTAAAACGCTTTCAGAGTCAACCGGCGACACGCCCCAATCAGACGGAGATTCCATGAAATTGAGTCTGGACAATGAGACATATCTCCTAAACTCAAACGCCAGGCAAATTCTAAACTTTTTGTTGTCGATTTATGAAAACGCCATCAGAAAAAACAAGTCAATGCTGGAGATGCAGAACGCGCTTGTCAAATCCAACGCCGACCTTGAGCAACTGGCTAAACAGTTCAAGGCGTCGCAGCTAAAATTTCAGACATTGGTTCAAACCGTGCCTGACATTATTTACCATGTTGATGAAAACGGCAATTTCCTGTTCCTGAATCACAGCGTTTCACATTTCGGGTACAAACCGGAAGATTTGATAGATAAACATTTCAGCTCAATCCTCTCTCCCGCGCAGGTTGATAAAGTAAGCCTGAACACCGCGTTGCCTGCTTTTAAAAACCAAAAGAGCGCTGATGACGATTTCCTGAAACTATTCGATGAGCGCAGAAGCGGTGAGCGTAAAACAGAAGGGCTGGAAGTCATGATCAGGCATAAAGCCCCTGAAGCCACGGATGAATGCGATAATGCCTCTGAAAACGGCAAGCTTTTGCCCGCCGAAGTTAACAGCGCCGGCATGTATGAAGTAAATGAAAAGAATGAAGACTCTAAATTCCTTGGCAGCGTCGGCGTGATACGCGATATTACAGAGAGAAAAAAGACTGAACAAGAGCTTGTGATAGCTAAGGAGCAGGCAGTTAAAGCGAACGAATTCAAAAGCAATTTCCTGGCCAATATGAGCCATGAGATACGGACGCCGATGAACGCTATTTTAGGCCTAACACACCTCGCCCTTCAGACCGGGTTAAACGATAAGCAAAAGGACTATTTAAACAAGATCAACTCATCATGCCAGTCTTTGCTTGTGATTATAAACGACATCCTTGATTTCTCAAAAATTGAGGCCGGCAAGCTGAATATTGAGAATACGGAATTCTTCCTTGATGACGTTCTTGATAATTTAACCGGCATGTTCGGCAAAAAGGCGGAAGACAAAGGCGTTGAGTTTCTGTTCTTTACTTCAATTGAGTGCCCCAACGCTTTAGTCGGCGACCAGTTGCGTTTAGGCCAGGTGCTTATAAACCTTGTGAGCAACGCCCTTAAATTTACTGAAAAAGGCGAGGTAGTTATCGTCACCGAACTTGACGATAAAGCATCCGGAGCCGCGCGCCTTAAATTTTCAGTTAAAGACACGGGCATCGGCCTTAACAAAGAGCAGTCAGAGGGACTGTTTCGCCCCTTTGAGCAAGCCGACGCCTCAACTACCAGAAAGTACGGCGGCACCGGCCTTGGGCTTGCCATATGTAAAAGATTGGTAGAGTTGATGAACGGCGACATTTGGGTTGAAAGCGAGCCCGGCAAAGGTAGCTCTTTTATATTTACCGCGGAATTTGGGTATCGCAAAGCAACGCACAGGACGATCTTTGACCTGTTTCCAGAGCCGCGCGATGTAAAGGCGCTGGTTGTGGATGACAGCAATACCGCTCGCGAGTTTATGACGAAAACGCTGGAGTCGCTGTCCCTCTCCGCCGTGCCTGTAAATTCAGGCGAAAAGGCGTTAAAAGAGATTGAACAAAACAACGGCCCTAACGCGGTTAATCCATATAACATTGTCCTTATGGATTGGAAGATGCCCGGCCTTACAGGCATAGAAACCGCCAAGATTATTAAAGAGAACACTAAATTGTCGCACATACCTTCAATAATCATGGTAACGGCATACGGCGCCGATTTTGCCTCAAACGAAGACGCGCGAGATGTGGTTGACGGTTTTTTGGCCAAACCCGTCAATTCGTCCAGGCTTTTAGACAACATTTTCACCGCATTGGGGCATGCATATATTGTTAATGATAAAAAGAAATCCATTGAAAAAGAGAAGGCAACTTTTGCCAATGTTTCCGGTTCCCACGTCCTGCTCGTTGAAGACAACTCAATAAATCAACAGGTTGCCCGCGAACTGCTTGAGAGTTATGGGGTAGAGGTGTCAACCGCAAGCACCGGCAAGGAGGCGTTGGACAGCGTGGCGAACCATGATTTTGATATGGTGTTTATGGATATTCAGATGCAGGAGATGGACGGTTACCAGGCAACCAAACTTATTAGAGAGGAAGAGCGGTTTAAAAATCTCCCTATTATTGCCATGACCGCCAACGCAATGACGGGCGATAAACAAAAATGCCTTGACGCCGGCATGGACGACTATATATCCAAACCAATCAATCCAAACAAACTATACGAAGCTCTAAAAACATGGTCAAAAAACGAACCGGCGGCAATGCCCGCCCCAACAGAAACCGGCGCGGCGTCAGGCTGTGAAAAAACGTTTTTGCAAAGCATTAAGGGCATTGATACGGAACACGGCATTAAAAGGTTAATGGGCAATGTAAAACTCTACAAGAAAATAACCGTCACGTTTGGAAGAGACTTTGAAGGCTCGCCCGACAGGATAAAAACCGCTTTAAAAAACAATGACACTGAAAAAGCCCAAATGCTGGCGCATACAATTAAAGGAGTCGCCGGAACTATAGGAGCCGACAAGGTCTATATTGCAGCCTCTAATCTGGAATCGTGCATAAAAAAGAGGGACGCTGAAAACTACGAAAAATACATTAAAGGTTTTCAAAACGAGATTGATCCTGTTGTTAAATCTATAAATGAGACAAAGGCCGCCGAAGACGCAATGAAAAAAGAGTCTCCAAATAAACCCGCCTCGGTTAACGCCGTTAATGTTAAAAAACTTGAGCCTCTTTTTGTCAAACTGGAAGCTATGCTTCGGGACGGCGATTCAGACGCCATTGAACAGACGTCATTAATTATGAATGAGCTTGCCGGCTCTAAATTATATGAAACAATGGAGTTTATAAAACGCAAAATTGAAGATTACGATTTTGACGAAGCAGTTGAGGCTATGCCTGGAATCTTTGCGACTTTAGGGGTTGATAAAAAATAAACCAACAAAAACATTATACCTATTATTCCCCTTCCCTTGATGGGAGGGGTTAGGGGAGGGTGAAAAAAACGCCCAATATAGATATAAATTTATTTTTAGCCATTTGACTATAAACCGAAAGGCTTAACAAAATGACAAATAACAAACCAAGAGTTCTTGTGGTTGACGACGACCCCACAAGCATTGATCTGCTGGCGGTTTTGCTTGGGGATAATTATAAGTTGATTGTCGCCAAAAGCGGAGAACAGGCTTTGAAAAGAGCCCGGGCCGAAACGCCGCCGGACATTATATTGCTGGACATCCTCATGCCGGTTATGGACGGCATTGAAGTTTGCAGGCAATTAAAGGCTGATAGCGCCACGGCGGATATACCTGTCATATTTGTCACTGCCCTTAATAAAGTTGAAGACGAAACAAAAGGATTTGAGATCGGAGGGGTCGATTTTATCACAAAACCATTTTCACCCCCTGTTGTAAAAGCCAGAATCCGGACGCACCTGAAACTAAAGGATAATCTGTGCGAACAAAAAGAGCTAAACAATGAGTTGCAAACCGCGTTAAACGAGATCAAGACGTTAAAGGGCCTTCTCCCCATCTGCGCAAGTTGCAAAAAAATAAGATCGCAGGAAGGCGATCCCCGTGATCAAAAATCATGGACATCAATAGAGACGTATATCAGCGATCATTCAGACACAAAGTTTACACACAGCGTATGCCCCGCCTGCGCCGGCAGGCTATACCCTGGAGTAAAATTACCGGAACGAGCCGGGAAGTAAAAATTAGAAATTAGAAATCAGTGGCACAGGCATCCTTGCCTGTGATCATATAAAAACCGCGCAAATTATTTATTAATCGTTGGTAACTATTCAGCATGTTTGAACATAAAGTACGAAAATAATTTTAAATATCAATAAGGCGCAATGGGCAGCGTGGAGTATTGGAGCTTTGGAGTACTGGGGCGATGACAATCGTATTTCATTTATTGTCAACATTCCATTACTCCATCCACTCCAGGCTTACATTGATGATTAATGCATATTTGTCAATGTAAGCCAGGCATTGTGCAATAATCACGCTGAATAGTTACAATCGTTGAGGAGTTAAAAAATGACAACCGACGACAAACAAAAAATATTAATAGTTGATGACGAAGCCTTAAACATAAACGTGCTTGTTGATTTGTTAAAAGGCGATTACAAAACCGTAGTCGCTAAAAACGGCGAACAGGCCCTTAAAAGGGTAATGTCTGAAAACCCGCCTGACCTTGTTTTGCTTGATATAATGATGCCTGATATGGATGGTTACGAGGTTTGCCAAAGAATAAAGGCCCATGAGCCTGCAACGGACATCCCCATAATATTTGTTACCGCTATGGATGAAGTAGACGACGAGAAAAAAGGGCTCGCCCTTGGCGCGGTTGACTACATTACAAAACCATTATCGCCCTCTCTTTTAAAAGCCAGAATCGAAACCCATTTAAAGCTCAAGGACAATCTAAACAGGCAAAAACAGCTTAACAGCGAACTGCAAACCGCGTTAAATGAGATAAAGACGCTAAAAGGCCTGCTCCCTATTTGCGCAAACTGCAAAAAAATACGGTCAAAGGACTGCGATCCAAAACAACGGGAATCCTGGGCGCCTATTGAGACATACATCAGCGAGCGTTCAGAAGCCGATTTCACACACAGCATATGCCCAGACTGCATGACAATACTTTATCCCGGCATTAGTTATGAATAGGTTGAAAACACGAAAAAGCATGGAACGCTGATGACACGAAAAACAATGGAAATTGAGGGGGGATCATATTTGACAACCTTTACTAAGACTTCCAAGACTTCTGGTCAATGCTAAATTGATCTCTGTTTTCATGCATCCACAAATTTAATGCATCAGCGCTTATGCCTCGTTTTTTTTGCAATCTCTGCAACTTTAATAGAGGGCTTATGTCTATAGGGTAATACCGCGTCTTGGACTGAATATCTACACTAAAATCCATATTCTCGGTTTGTTCCCACATTTCACTTATATCATGGTCATCCCAAAATTGTCCATTTTACTGATATGATTTTGATTTTGAAATAGACGGTTTATTTACGTTCATATTTCCACCTTTTCGCTTTTGCTCTTCGCTTTCTGCGCTACGCGCTAGCCTGGGCAGTGGAGGATGAAAACGGCGGGTTTAAATTTGGCAGAGAGTTGTACGCAAACGGAACAGCATGGGGGGGGAAGTGTGATAATGCCGGTTTGCAATTTGCAGTTTGCAAGTAATCAGTAACTAGTATTCAGTTTGCGAAAATCAGAAGCATTACTTCGCGCCCTGCGCTCCGATTTCTTCGCGTCTAGCGCTCCGCGCTTTCATCCAAAAGCTCTATGCCGTATTTAATGGGCACGGCGAAATTGGAGCCTTTAAATTCTCTGAGGATTCCGTAATTTATTCCTATAACCTCGCCTTTTGAGTTAATTAGCGGGCCGCCGCTTCCGCCGAAAGTGGTTTGAGCGTCGTATATGATCTTGCCCGGCGAGATGTCGGTAATGTGCCCCTGGGTTATGATAGGCGTTATCAGATTGCGGTTTGAAAGCTCTTCGGCTATTTCCAAAACCGGGAGTTTAATCAGCTCGTTTATGGTTTCCTGATCGCTTTTGCCGAAAATGGCGTTTATACCGGCGGGATAGCCCAAAAGTATAACCGGCTCGCCAATTCTCGCCTCTTTGCCGGACCGGTCAAAGTTAAACGGCGGCAATGTTACGGAACCGGATTTTATTTTTAAAACAGCTATATCAGCGTGTTTCGACATTTTTACAATTTCAAGCGGAAACGGTCCTTTTATCCCCGGGAAAAAAGCTCTTAACTCCGCAAACCTTGCCTCCACGCCGGGGCCGTCCCGCCCGCTTTCCTTGTTGTATAGATGCGCGCCGGCTTGCCAGACAGGGTCGGCCACATGCCTGTTCGTTATAATTATGCCTGTTTTATCAGATAGGAATCCGGATCCGGTAAAATCGCGCATAAAAGGTTTGCCGTCTCTGCCCGTCCTTAATGGATTGCCCGTCTTTTTGCTGGCAAGGTAGTAACTTCCCTGGATAAAACAGACGCTTTTTCGGTATGTTTCAATGAAATCTTCAGTAACGGTCTGCTGCGTCTCAAGTTTTAAGACCCTTTTGGTAGTCTTTTTCAGTTCAAAGAAATAGAAATATCCCGCCAATGACAATACGCTTATTATTAGAATGGTTGACAGGGCTACATAAAACTTGACCTTTTTTGATGATTGTTTAAATGGAAGCCAAACAAGGTATTTAAAGAGGTTTATATCAATAGGCGCTTCGGGTCTGGAATGTTTTATCTCCATGACCTCTTCTTTTAGTTTTTCCGTTGTTTCATTGGAAACCTCCATAGAGTCAAGCATGCCGGCGACGACTTTTAGAGATGCCGGCAATTTTTTAGAGTCGGAAAACCTCACGCATACTTCCGGCCCGTTTTCGCCGAAAACAACAACGTCTCCGTCGTTTAGCGCTATGCTTTCAACAGGCTCGTTGTTTACATATGTGTTATGCCCGGCGGAGAGGTTGCGTATATTATATTTGCCGTCCTCGCAACTGACCTCGGCGTGAAAAGGCTCCACTTGAGCCTCCTCGCCCTTGTCAAATATTACGCAGCATGAAGGGTCGGACCCGATTGCGATCTTCTCCTTATCGAACACTTCGGAATGTCCCTTTTTGCTCCCTTTTATATGGACAAATAGCAGTTTCATGATGCTTCCAGCCTAACTCGTCTAACCCTGATTAGTATGTAAAAAGTAAAAGGTATGGAAATTTTTTTATTTTTGCGGTTTCGCGCTCCAGGCTTTTACCTTGCGTTTTGAGCCTGGCAATATTTGCCGTAAATCAGGTCAGAGAAAGCTTCAATCCCCTTTATGCTGTTGTCCAAAGTCTTTATCATTGATTTAAACGCTTCCATATTCTTAAAATTCTTTGAAATATATTGGGCCACAAACGTTTCCGCAACCAGATAGTTTATCTCAGGGCCTTTATCATCGCTGCTTTGCGATATCTTGTAGGCCACCATATCCGTGATGGCCTTTAAAGTTATATCTTTTTTAGCGCTAATCTTGTTTTTAACCTCGGTAAAATTCATCCGGCCTGTAAAGTAGTTATCGTATATCTTCTTTGCCAGGGCCTGAATAGCTTCAATTCCTTTGCCCTGTTTTTCCATGTGCTCTTTAAACTCCTTTATGTTCTCAAAGTTTTCGGCAACGTATTCGGCGGTGGAATTCTCGGCGGCTATATAGTTTTCGCCCGGGCTTTTGTTATAAGGCCCTGTTTTAATCTGATACGCCACAAGGTCCGCAAGGATTTTAAGGGCGACCTCTTCCAGTTCCCTTATCATTATTTTGATCTTTTCAGCCTTGAGAGCCATGACGTTTCCTGTTTGAAAAATTGAAGTTATCTCTTTCCGTGCCCTTAAATTGGCAATTAGTTGTAGCCTCTACATTTATTATTTCACGATTTTACTACACTTGACAGGCAAAATCATTATTATTCTCGTGAATAAAAAGGCATTTATTTAGTTCAGATTTTTATACACAAAGCCGGTTGACCTCTCAAATTGCCTGATTGTCATGGTGAAAGGTTTGAAATTGCGTGAATCCCCTTTAAAAAGAGGCGTGGCCGCTGAATTGCGGACGGGGTGTGTAAATTTTACGCTGAATAGCGGGGTGGGGACTGCTTTAGCCCATAGGTGTTAGGTTAAGCTTTAGCTCCAAACATCAGAAACAGAGCGTAAGAGCTTAAATCGCCCTTTCAAGGCTAAATTAAAATAACATTTAATACCTGGGGCGATGCCCCAGGCTATATTAAAGCCGCACCGTTGGGGCTTGAAATTGTATATTTTTTTATCAATACGTTAAAACGTAGGTAGCCCTGAAAGGGCGGGGTTAATATAGCCCAGGGCAACGCCCTGGGTTTGAATATAATATGCAATATCAGCCCTGAAAGGGCGATTTAATCATTTACAGGCGGCGTATATTTAAATCTTAACCTAACACCTATGGGCTTTAGCCACCCTTTTTATGATTCATTTTAAAACCAATGACAATTAAAAAGGCCTTTTTGGCTAAAAGCGATTTAAAAATAAGGATTAACGATTCTTGATTTTAGAGGTAAAGAGCATCCGTTACATTATAACTAACATCCATATTCTTTATCCCGATATATAGTTCCATATTCATCTCGAATTGCCCACCCATCTTCTGATACTGTAAACGTTGCGGCCTCTCTTTTAAATGTTATTAAAAGCCCTTCCTGTGTGTATTGATCGCAATCCTCTTCATCGCTCCCTGGAAAGGCATAACATACACTGCCGCCTTTTAAGAAAGAAAATTCCCCGGGATTAGAACACCCTTCGCAACCTATTACAAACTTGGCCGTGGAAGGATCGCCTATAAACGTCCTCCCGCTTACGTTTGTGGTCGTTGGCGTGGCTGGGGGAGCCTTTTTAACCTGTGATGCTTCATAGCTCCCTATGTTAGAGCCGGCAATTATAGCAAAAAATGCTATCAATAAAATAAAGTTTTTGCTTTTAATATAGAGTTTAATCATGTTTATTATTCCTAACCCGGATAACCCGGAAAAGCTCATTAACCACAGATTACATTGATTAAAAGTGAAAAAACAAAATTAAAATCTGGATCAGTCTTGTCGACTGCTTCAAAACGTTTTTGCTTTGGGATTACAATTCGTAATAATTAAGACCAGTCCTTTGGTTTTCCCGGCTTAATCTTCCAGGGTTTTATTAATTATTGTTGGAATGTCATCTTGTGTGACATCTTTATATGTTCTGTTTTTCGGGCCTGTTTTTACAATAGGGCCTTGAAAGCAAAGGCTATTGCATATGGAGTCTTTAATTTCTATCTGTTCTTCGTATCCATTGTCTTTAATTGCATTTTCAATTTGATCACGTATTACTCGCCCGCCAAATGACGAGCATCCGTCTCCTCCGCAAACAACTATATATTTTAATTCTTTATCACTGTTATCGTTATCCATTAAATACCTCCTTTGCTTTTAATTGGAAATGCGCTTGTCGCAGCCACTAAGTAATTTTCAAATCTTTGAAACTTGTTTTTGCGTATAAATGGAAGCAAAAGATTCTTTATATTATGCGTTGTGGTAGGGCGCGCTTTAAGCCGAATAACGCCGGGATGTCTGTTTAAACGCAGGAACGTCCAATCACCGAAATGTTCATCCAGTGTTACAGCGTTCTTTTAACAGAAACGCAATAGTTAAGTATTTCAATATCATCAGCCTTTGGCATATCTACATCAACCGCGCTTTCGACGTCGATGTCTTGTAAAGCTGTTTTAACATCACGGTCTATCATTTGGTCAAGAAACAAACGCTTTTATGGTTCCTCAAGCAACCTCAAGCTCGGTATGTTCAATAACCGAGTTGCAATATTGCAATACCGCGACTACATGATCTGTGGATAATTCCGGGTATTTATCTATAACCTTTTCAATTGATCTACAATCAGCCAGTTGGTCCAAAATAACAGTTACAGGTATTCTTGTCCCAGCAATCACAGGCTTGCCATTGCAAATTTGTGGATCAATTGTAATATATTTATTCACATCGCATCCTTTTTAACTTTTAAGTAAAAACAAATTGTTACAATTACCAAACAGGCATACTGCCGCAATGCCATTTTATACTATCAAAAACACAATAGAAATTATAGGGTAAAAATATGCATTTATTCAACGGATTTGCTCATATTGGTTTATGATAGAGAAAAAATAGAATAGGGACAAAATAGGGGGCAGGTTTATTTTATAGCTAAATTAACAATTTCTTTCGTTTTGTGAGATAATTTTCAAAAAATTGATGTAGCGCTTTTTGTTGGTGTATTTTGACTGCTCAAGGGAAAATATACATGATGCATTTACGAGGAGAATTGATAATTGTCGGATATAAGAAGGGAAAATGGATTGTAATGTGGCAGGTTTACAAGATGCACATAGCTGATCGTAGAGGATTTGAGATTAAGCATTTAATGAATCAGCTTGATAAATTTTTAAGCGAATAAATGTCCTTGCAGCCGGTTACCTCTTTTGGGATTTTTGTTTTCTTCGTGTTGAAATGATCTTTAAAATGCTCAAAGTGACGGCGAACAAAAGCTTTTGTGCCGATTATGCCACTGTCTGTAAAATATCTCGTTTTGTATCTAAATCGGTCTATCTCCGTTAACTTGTACTTGCCCGCGCGTTCGGTTTTCATTATAGTTTCATTTATAGTCGCCCCTTTTTCAGGTTCAATTGCCCCTTTTTCATACAAAAACTCCCTGTAGTCCGTCAATCTCTCCTGTTCAGACATCGCTTCATAATCAATCAATCCAAAATTAGTTGAAAGCAAACCGTCCCGATTGCCCGTCTGCGCATGATAACCTATCGAACACCACCTGTAATTCTCGGGCCGACTTGCCAACCCTGCCCTTAAAGGGTTCAAATCAATATACGCAAGCAAATTTATCAAAGTATCCCCTTTTTCAACAATAACGCTTTTAAACCTGTCTCCCCAGAAATAGCCTCTCCTTTCATGCCGTTTATTGTAAAAACGTGAAAACCTCTGTTTTATCTCGCGCATAAATTCAGACAGATTAGAGAATTTGTCGCGAAAATAGGGGACTTCCCCATTAGTCACAACCTTGTCCTTATCGCTATTATATCGGCCTATGCGCATTTTTATCTCATCATCAGTATAATCATCAGACTGCCCCATCTTAACCAACAGATGAAAATGATTGCCCATAATACAATACCCAAAAATTTCCGCAAAAAATATCCCGCTAAATCGCTTAATCAAGCCAAACAAATAATCTTTCTCGACATCCCCTAAAACAAACCCCTCCAGAGCTGTACGCGACATAACATGATATATCCCCTCTTCGCTTTTAAGCATCAATCGTGGTATCCTTGCCATTTTAACCCTCACAAAATCAGATAGTTAAGAAAAACTAACCCCAAAAATCTCTAACGCGCGAATTATACATAATTTATTCAAATATTGCCATAAAAATAAACCTGTCCCTTATTTTCGGAAACAGAAGCTCTCATGGAGCGCATAACTACTCAATTATTTGCTCAGTCCTTGAAACTTGTAAATTAAAAGGCAAAAGTCTTATACATTTTCTACAAAATATTTTAACAACCCCGGATAACCAACTGCATAACATTACCAAATCGTTACTCAATACATCTTAGGTTTCCTACGAACAAATAACTCGGACTCTTCATATATATTTTCAGGCCAACTTTGAACTATCATCAATCGCTGAATCTTCAATACGGCTTAGGCTCCGCTACCGGTTCGTTTCAATCAGATTGCCCAAATTTATTCAAAACCTAAGAGCGGGTAAACCAAATTATCTATGCGCAGGCCCTTAGTTTGGCGTAGGCAGCTTAACTGTTACGCTTCGCCCTTTGATACGTTACATCAATACTTTATTTTTTAGATGTGACCTTGGTGGTTTTCTTCCGTTTTCTTTGTTAAAAGTCTTTTAACTGTTGACTCTCGGTTTGTTCTAATAAAGGTAGTTTAGAAAGCGAATGTTCAGGATTATTAAGAATCCATTCTAATAAAACCTGAAAATATTTGACCATTTGATTGATAGTTTCATCACGGAACAATTCCGAGTTGTATTCCCAATCACAAACAAAGACTCCCTCGTGTTCAGATGCCTTTAAGGTTAAGTCAGATTTTGTCATAATATTTTCGGCTTCCAAAAAAGACACTTTCATTCTGTTAAATTTTAACGTTTCCCTAGGTGTATCTAATAATATAAACATAACCTGAAACAATGGTGCATGTTTCAGCCTCCAAAAAGGTTTTACTTGTTCTATCAAATATTCAAAAGGGATTTCCTGGTTATTGTACGCCTCAAGAACTGTATTTTTTACTTGTGTTAGTAACTTTGCAAACGTTTGGTTTTTTTTAATTTGTGTTCGCAATATTAACGTATTGGAGAAAAATCCAACTAAATCCTTGGTTTGGCAAAGCGTTCTATTCGCAACAGGACTGCCCACAAGCATGTCCGTTTGTCCACTGTAACGATATAGTAAAACATTAAAAGTCGTAAGTAACGTCATAAATGATGTAACGTTACGGCTTTTGCTTAAGCTGTTAAGCCCCTGTGTTATTTCTGTACTTAAAACACTCTGCAAATGTTTGCCTTGGTAGCTCGTTACAGGCGGGCGTGGATAATCTGAATGTAATTCTAATAATTCCAATGCGCCAGCGAGTTTACCTTTCCAATAAGTTATCTGATTCCTTACGACTGCTCCTTGTAGCAAATCTCTCTGACAAACTACGTAATCAGTATATTTGGCTGACAGTTTTGGCGTTTCTGGTGTCTGATTTTGTTCATAAATATTGTATAATTGACTACATTCTCGAATCAAAACCCTTGTAGACCAGTCATCGCTTATAATTTGATGTATGTTCAACAACAAAATCTGATCTTTACAGCCAAGTTTGATAAGTTGTACACTCAGTAAAGGGCCAGTATTTAAGTCAAATAAAGCATGGGCGTGATTAGTTAACAATTCCGTAACTTGTTGTTGTTGTTTCTGTTTCGGTAACCCGCTTAGATCAATTACGGTAAGTGGGTTATAAACGTTTTTGAACTGGGCCTTTGTGACTCCATTAACAATAGGAAAACAAAGCCGTAAACTATCGTGGCGTTTAATTAAAATGGATAAAGCATTCTGTAAAGCTTTTTCATTGAGATGGCCTTGTAAATAAAAAGCCATTGGCATATTATAAGCGGCATTTTGCCCTTTCAATTGTATTAGGAATAACAATCTTTGTTGAGCAAAAGACAAAACAGATGGCACACCATTAACGAAAGGTTCGGCTGGTGGCAATTTTGCGCTAGGAGGTTGCTTATCAAGCCATTCTGCTTGTTCTAACAAAATAGTTCTTTCGAAAAATGTCCTTAGTGGCATTTCAATTCCGAAGCGATTACGGATGAGAGAAACTAGTTTAATAGCTAATACTGAATTACCGCCAACTTTATAGAAATCGCTTAATATACTGGAGACTTCAGTCTTCAGTATTTGCGACCAAAGACTGCATAATAATCTTTCCGTTTCGTTCCTAGGTGGTTTTTGTTCAATATGTTTTTTAAAGAATTCATTTATTTCTTTTTCAACTGTTTTAACATTAAATTCTGATAGTTTTGTAGGCATTCCTGCTTCTACCTCTACCATATTTGCATCAACTACATTAAGGTTATCAAAATATCCTGATTTTGCTGCCCACAAAAGCTTTTCGGCATCTTCTGGTTGTAATCCTAAAGTTAATAAAGTGCTGCCTTCCCGCTTTTTCTTTATTTTTATATCATAATCTGCATCAAGAAAAACTTTAATGGCGTTTAGTAAAGCTTTTCCCTTTTCATGTGAAAAGTTTGCAAAATCTTCTTTTATCACTAATTCTATATCTATCATATCAATTTCTGTTGCGACATTTGAATCCTGATCTTTTGTCAAAAAAAGATTTTTTTTTGATGAAAAACCAAGGTTTGGCTTTTCAACTGAAGGTTTTCCTGAAAGGCGACGTAGGAGTTTCTCATATTCATTAGGGATTAGGTATACAGTATTTCCTTTTAAAGGCGTAAGCACATAATCTATATCTGATTTAGAAAATACTACAGGTATGAATTTATAATTATTAGATCCTAAATCATAAATGTGTTGATATGATATTCTACTTTCCCACTTAATGCCTTTTCCTATACTTTCCTGATCGTTTGCAGAAAATTTATAATTATATGGCTTTGTGCATACAACAATAACATACATAGCTTTTTTAATTTGTGTGTCCATCCATTTAGGCCATCCTTCCGGAGGGTTTTCAATATACTGATCTAACTCACAATCTACATAATCAGAACGAAGCCGATTTGCAATATCTAAAACATTTTTCATATGTTCATCTGAGTCATGACTGTAACTTATAAATACGCTCATATTTATTTAGACCTTTCTTTAAATATATAGAAGCCTTATTGTATAGAATATTATTTTTTGATATTCAGTCTATTTCTTCTTTTCGTTTCGAAAACCAAATTTGTAAATTGTATGTAAATGTTTTCTTTTTTATATTTTTACCATATATAGCGCCTGATTCAATACGGCTCCTATTCTCGGACACCCTGTTAAGATGTGACCCTGAGCTTCGCCCTGTTAATATCTGACCCTAGGCTTGCCCCTATCTTGATGGTGGTACAGAACTGATAACCTCAGAAAGGCAGTTTTGGATTGTGGATGGCGTCAAGTATCTTGCAACTACGTTGTGGAAATCTGGCTGACAGAACACTCGTATAGCTGCCGTTTTCTGCTGGAGAGTCCGCACCGAATGGAAGAAGTTATCTTCTGACGCCTCTTCTCGTCCAGACATGACAAAGTACTTTCGAACCGCATCAACAATCTCAAGAGGAAAGTCTACATCAGGGCCGGGAACACCTCGGGAAGGAAAGTCTATGAGAAACAGAGGTCCGGAATAACTCCTCCATTGCGACAAGATTAGCCGGGCTTCGTGCTCTGCTGCCGTGTCTGTCGATCCGTGCTTGCGCATCTGATCGTCAATTGTGTTGAGTAAATTATCCTGAAAGTTCCGCGCCGTGTTCGTCCTCTCTCTGTGCGTGAAATGCGCGCTGATTGCAGAATAGTCCGCTCTATCACCTAGTTCCCCAAGTCGAAGTTCAAAGGCGCGCTTGTAAAGCCGCCTTTCTCCGAGATCTTCAAGAAGCTTTCTACTTCCTACATCTGCGAAACGCCAAATGAATTCAAGTACAGGCTCATGATCTACCGAGGACGGGATTGAGCAGTTGAACACTGCATTCATCTTGTTCGCCTTATACTTTGTGAGTTCACTACACTTATTCCACGGAATGCCAAAGATAACCCTGTCATAGAAAAGGGTCTTCAATCTACTTTTGTATAGCATTATGCCATTCAGTTCTCGGCTTGATATGTCCAGTCCATGAAAGGTGTCAGCCGCTACACGCGAGAACATTGTCTGAATGCATCGGTACGTGTGATGCCAATATACAGATCCATACATCTGGTACCGAGCAAGTAATAGGGAAACAACGGCTGGTCTGCCCTTAGCTTTGTAAGCAAGCGATAGCCTTGCTCCATAGTTAGGATCAAGCCGTGCTGTAACGGTAAGAGACTTGAGAAGTCTGGTCGCATCAATTCCGTGACCGTACGGAACACCACAGGCGACTGAGTCTCGAATCAAGTAATCTAGCTTATCCGCATCCATGGGGCCGTCGATGCAGTCAGTAGCGACGCCATCAACTGCACTGGTGTGCAAGTCCTCCTCGTGTTTAGGCGATAACCTACCACTTTTTCTACCGTTTCTCAGTATGCATAGAATCCTGTCGATGTCTACATCCCATTCTGCCTTGATATTCTCTGCTAGTGTAGGTTTGGCCCATCTCTTGTCATGAAGGAGGCGCTCAACGGTTTCAGAGTGGTCATAGAGAAACGGGGCTACTTCCTCAAGATCGTGGCCAAAAGGAGTTTGTCCAAGATCATGGATCAGCGCCGCAACCAAGGTGTGACGGATATCATCTTCTGATGCCAGGAGCCGGAAGGTTGGTACCTCTGGATCCAAAAGTAGAGCACCTATGTAGGAAACGACGGCTGAAAAAGAGCCGATTGAGTGTGTCCATCTGTTATGTGTAGCTCCGGGGTAGACCTCGTCCATCCAACCCAAGTGCTTTACCCTCTTGAGGCGTTGAAAAATTGGATGGTTAACTGTTTTTGACACACGTCGCGTGAAGGGCGCAGGCGAGTGTATAACACTGTTAAGGCCTTCTGGGCACCAAGGAGAGAGCTCCGGCAGACTATCTTGCCAAGGTATCCCATTAGCGAATCTATCAAGCCTCTCACAGAGATCACCTGCTGATAGAATCTTGTGTTTCACAAAAAGCTTTGCGGGGTAGTTCATAGCACAGTTGCTTGCAAAAGTGCGACCGTCTTGTTTGATTGCTTCATACCACTTCTCGTAGGAAGCGCCAGGGACATTGTTTCCATCAAGCAGCAGGCATGCTACCAGATGCAAGAAACGAAACGGGTATGAAGCATGACTTCTCGCTCGAAACTCCAACTCAATCACAGCCAGCACCTCCTGAATGGTTTTGCCAAGAGAAAAGAGGTCGAATCTTTCAGGGCGAACACTGAGATCCACCTCGGCTGATGAGTGAAGTCCTCCCCCTGAAATGCCGCGAATGTCATGCACCAAGTCAACAAGTTCTGAATGGGCATAGGTCCAAGTGAAGTACACGCGGTGTCGAATACTTAAATCCAGTTCGTCGGTAATGACGCATGCACCAAGGTCGGTGAGAAAAACGTCCTTTTTGGTTTTTGACACTAGGATGTTAGCAGGCTTTACGTCAAAGTGATAGACCCCATTGTGATGCATGTGTTTTAAAACCGATGCAATTTCTTTAAAACGCTCAAGAACATACTCACAAGCGCGGTCTATTCGTCTGGGATCAAGTGGACTAGATTCCGGAGGAGGCTTAGGGAGAACCTCTCCGATGTAGTCGTGTATATTCCTTGGTTCCTCTACAAGACTCGTGACAATTCCCACAATGCCTCGCTTGTCTTCAATAGCATCAGACAGTGAAACTAAATTTGGGTGAGAAAGGCGTTTGAGCGCCCTAAGCTCGGATTCTGACACTGGCGAGAGCGCTTTTGCTACATCATCCGATGATTGGGAGACAAGTTTGCTCCTTGCGAGTTTCATTGCTAGTGCTTGGGGCATATCCCCCCCTTTAACCTTGAAAACCATCCCTGCTCCGCCAGCATGGATGAAATCCACGAAGTGATACCTTGAGAGTTTCGCTCTGTTTTTCTGCCAGAGGTCCTCAAGGTGTTTCGCTTCTGTTTCGACATCAAAATCACTTGGCAAGTCTTCCTCATTCGTGGGATTTTTCAATAGTTCTGCGAACTTTGGCAATTCATTATGTTCCATTGGCTAGTCTCCTGAAAAACATTAGAGTCATATCTCAATTATAAAGTATTTAATTTTTATATTTTCAACTTATCAAAAACTTTTCTGTAACGTTACTAAAAATTTGCTTTATATCGTTCCCAATTGAAAACATTTTCTCTTGCGTTGCCTCGACTGTATACATGGTAAAACGCTCTTAGATATTTAATCGTAATGGCCTTGTAATTGCATTTAATGCCCGGTTGAGGAACGCGCCATACAGCGACTGTTTCTAACCGTTTGTTGGACAAACTTTACAGTTTTAGAAAAAGTTAACTTCCAAACGCTTATCAACAAGTGATTTACAGGTTCCTTATAACTCTGAAAATCACTTATCCGTTTTTAAATTTGTTAATTTTTTAACCCAAATCATATAAAATTGTTAAGGATAACAACCTGTCAACGTTTGTTATAATTAAAGATGAAATTGTCCCCTCAGGGGATAATTCTCACTATAGCAGACAAGCTGATAAGTGTTCATTTAGCCTCCAAGGCATAATTCTCACTAAATCAGACAAGCTGATAAGTGTTCATTTATAAACTTTTCATACCCTTTGCTCATGGAATTTTTGTTTTGAACATTCCTCTAGAAATTAATTCTAAATTTAATCTGATCCTTGTTAATCAAGATGTTCCTGCAAAAAACATAATAATTTCAGGAAATGCTTGCGGTTTTACCTTGATTTTTACAAAAAATATAAATTTTTATGCTCAAAATTTTGTTTTAAGGTCAATTGTAATAGTCAATCAAAAACGTTTTGAATCAGTCTGCAGGACTGATTCAGCTTTTAATCTGTGTAATCTGCTTTTTGTTTGTGGATTTTAAATAATTTTGTGTTTAAATTTAGCGCTTTGTTTGTCTATTGTCTAGAAAAAAACTTGAATAAAATATGCGTGATAAAAATGACAGGCTATTATAAAAAGCTTTACGGTGTGAAATAAATGATTAAAAACAAATATTTTGATGCTGTAATCCGTGAGTAATTAATACGTTGGTTATAGATGGCGACAATTAATGTAAGGTCTTGTAGTGATGGCGCGAAGGGGGGATGCTTGCTCATGGGAGGTGTGTCCATTGGTATTCGGTAATCGGTAATAAGTAATCGGTGGAGGTAAAAGCGTGAAAGGCGGAAAGTGGGATTCAGTTTGCGATTGGCGGTTGGCAAAATCAAAAGCATAGAACACGGATAACACGGATGACACGGATTTTCACTGATAAAAGCAATAAGCAAGAGCAAATTAACCACTAATTCTCACTAATATTCACTAATTTTAAAAGCGAAAGCGTGTCCACGAAAAACATGAAATTACACGAAAGAACAGCAAAAGCTATAGACGTTGATCTAAAGAGAGGGGGAGGCTAACCATGGATTGCTAATTTCTCTTCGTTTTGTATGGTTATTTTGGGATTTGCGCTTTTAGGCGGCACGGGCAATCCTTTTTCTTTTAATAAATTAATGTGTTCTATCATTCCCCATTTTGCTTTGTAAATACAATCTTCTACTGAATGTCCTATCCCGGTAAAACCGGTCAAATCAGGAGAATAAAACCCAAAATAATCAGGCTCTTCCGTTGCTTCAATGATAAGTGAATATTCAAGTTCCAGCATGTCAACTCCTTCTAATTAGTTTTTCTTATTCCCGCGGATTTCAATATAAAATGGCAAGTTCCTTTTGGAACTTCTTTTGAACCATGATAATCAACGCGAACTAACTTTTCGCAACCAACTTTCCCGTAGTATCTAATAGAACCTTTCTCTTTTACAATCTTAAAATTGTTTTTTTCAAGTAATCTTACAATCTCGTTAAATGTCACCGAAATCCACCTTTATAAGGGCTTTCTTTGTAATTTTGAGGTCTTTTGATACGGATATGTCTTTAATTCATTTGGTTGTGTTGCAAAGATAAATTGTTGTATGATTATTATTGCTTTCAAATTTATTACTGTCAATTTAAATATTGTATTGCCTCAGATGAAACATAATTTCTTGTATTTAAATAAGCTACTATAGATATAAATATAGAATAACGTTCAAGTTGTATTCGGTAATCGGTAATAAGTAATAGGTGGAAGCAAAAGCAACCACAGATTTCACTGATTACACAGATAAAAGCAAAAACATGCCCACGAAAGAACAGCAAAAGGCAAAAGCAAGGTTAGTGGTAATCAGTAATCGGTTATCGGTAAAAGCAAAAGCGATGGAACGCAGGTGACACGGATGACACGGATGACACGGATTTTCACGGATAAAAGCAAGAAGCAATAGCAAATTAACCACTAATTCTCACTAATATTCACTAATTTTAAAAGCAAAAGCGGATAAGGTGGAGAGTGACGGCTCTGTTTGTTTTTAAACCGTTTTAGTTTGAGATGTATGCAACTATTATCTGTGGAATATAATTGAAATGTTTGTCGGTTGTGATTAGGCGTAGGCCATGTTGCATGGCGCAGGCTGCTATCCAGATATCATTGGTTGGTATAGGTTTGCCGGAATTCCTTAGCGTGTTTAAAATGATAGCGTATCTCTCTGAAGTTTCTTCATCTATGGAAATTGCGTTTACACGGGGTGACTCTATAAATCTGTTGAATTGATCTAAATTTTCCTCTTCTTTAGAGCCTTTTTTAAATCCGGCTTTTAATTCGCCTATAATAATCGGGTTAATATAAATCTCTTCTGATTCCTGTATCCATTTTTTTACTGATTCATTTCCGTTCATAAAAGCTGAATATGCGGATGTGTCGAGAAGGGTTTTGCTCATTCCCAAAGCTCCTTGTCAATGCCGCGTTGCTCTTTTAAGTTTTTATCAAACTCTGAAGCCTCTTTTTTAGTCCATGAACCAAAAAGGCAATCCAGATCGTGGTAAGTCGTTTTCTTTTTGCTCTTTTTGCCTGTAGCTTCTTCAAGCAAATCAATAACAGCTTTGTTCAAGCTCGTATTTTTCCGGGCGGCTCTTTTTTTTATAACTTTTTCAACTTCTTTAGGTATATCTCTAATTGTTAACGCTTTCATGCATACCTCCTTTTGATGCAAATATGAGTCGTGATGACTTAAACTTAGCATCATGGCTCTCTTTTTTCAACTATAATATCACTCATACAAAAAATTAAAGGAAAAATTCAATTTGCAGTTTGCAATTGGCGGTTGGCAAAAAGCAAATGCATGGAACGCGGATAACGCGGAGGACACGGATTTTCACGGATAAAACAAAAGCAAACCACAGATTTCACTGATTACACAGATATAAGCAAAAACGTACCCACGAAAGAACAGCAAAAGGCAAAAGCAAGGTTAGTGGTAATAAGTTATCGGTTATCGGTAAAAGCAGAAGCGATGGAACGCAGATGGCGCGGATGACACGGATTTTCACTGATAAAACAAAAGCGAAAGAATATAAATTACAAATGGCGGGAGGGGGGGCGGAGAGAACCCTTAATGCTGATGTGGCTTAAAGGTCTATTTTATAAGGTTCTATTTCATCAAGCAAAAAAATCGAGTTTTGTTTTCTGTCGAAAATAGTTACAAAGTTATCTAATACATCTCGCCCGAGTATTGGCGCTCCACAGGAATACGGATCAAGAAAAATATTTATTTTTCCGTTAAACACTTTTGTTCCACTTTGAGAAATAAGTTTCAAGGTCGAATCTATCTGGAAATAAGGGACACCTGAGCCTCCAACGCCCCCCAACATCATCTTTAACATTTATTCCATGCATATCAATGTTGAATTTTTTAATGTATGAATAGTCGAGAAATGTTTCATCTGCGCCGGTATCCGCGAGGAAATCTATCATCACCCATTTATTGGACGGTGACTGTAAATCCGCGCTAATATACGGTCTATATATGCCGGCTTCATTTACATATTTCCCTTGGAATATCATACTACTAAAATTTTCCTTTTAAATGGAATATGTCTGACTAGTGGCTCTCTATGAGGGTATTTTTCCTTCGCTTTAGTGATGACGTTTTCCCATGTGTCATCTACAAATAGAGTCTGCTTGGCTACTGCGATATATTTTCCCTTATACTTTTCCCAAATGTCTTTTGAATGTTCTGAAAGCCATTGTTCATCAATTGCAAACTCCTGCGATCTTGTTTTCTCGTCTTCTGTTGCAGGTCTGCTTTCTGTCAGCTTTAACGCCATTGTCCACTCCTTAAAAGTATATTATTTTCACGCTGAACCAACACATCCATTGAATCACATCGTTTGTAATATTTTAACGGATAATCAAAATATAATAAACATTAAAAATAAAGGCGGGTCATTCGTTAGAAATTGGCAAAATTAATCCGCTTGACATACGGTATGGCGCCCCATTTGTATTCGGTAATCGGTGGAAACAAAGGGCGCTTCGTAATTACTCAGCATAAACTCCGAGCAAAAGCAAATGCATGGAACGCGGATGACACGGATTTTCACGGATAAAACAAGAGCAAAGAAATATTGCTTGACTGGATGTGTCTCAATTGGCATATCGAGAAAATAAATGTAGAGCCAAGATTATCTGTATTTTTCTTTTCAACTGAATCGGGATATGAGCTGGTTAGGACATGGTTGTTAAAAGTGGATATAAACATTTGACAAGATATTTAAAGTTTCATTAGATCGCAACGCAAAAACGTTTAGAATCAGTCTGCAAGACTGCTCCAGCCTTTAATGACTAATTGCCGGTTTCTCCGGGTTAGGGTTGACCAAAATTGCTGTTTTTGCCCGGTCCGTTAAGATAAGCCCTGTGATTTCCTTCCTTTTGCTTTTGTAGTCCTTCAAGATTCATGGTTACTGCGCCTTTAAGGCCTTTTTTCATCATTTTAAAACAATATGCTTAAACGATATGAATAGTTGCCTTATATGTTTGAAAAGCGTGGCCGGTATTGATATACTTATGGCTTGTTCAGGGCAAACTTAAGGCTCTGTGGCAAAACGTTTTAGACTTGTAACGGCTGGGCGCTGTAAGTATAATTTTTCATTACATTTGAAATACGGGTAATTTAGATGGCAAAGACAATAAAAGCTCCGCGCGGCACCGAGGATATGATGCCTCAGGATTGGCGGTTGTGGAGAAGGATAGAGGAGACTGCAAGGGAGGTGTTTGAGCTTGCGGGGTATTACGAGATAAGGACGCCGGTTTTTGAAGACACTAACCTGTTTGTGCGCAGCATAGGCGAGGTGACGGACATTGTTGAAAAGGAGATGTACACATTCAGGGAGGGGGATTCGTCGGGGCTAACGTTGCGGCCGGAAAATACGGCGGCGGTTATGAGGGCGTATGTTCAGTATGAACTCCATAAAACAAAGAAGTTTCAGAAATTTTACTATATCGGGCCTATGTTTAGAAAAGAGAGGCCTCAGGCTGGCCGGTTAAGGCAGTTTCACCAGATGGGGGTTGAGGCTATCGGCGCTGACGACCCTATGCTTGACGCGGAGACGATAATTGTGGCGGTGGATATGTATAGCAGGCTTGGGCTTAATGATGTTGCGGTAAATATAAACTCTATTGGATGCAATGATTGCCGGCCGGGGTTCAGGGATATTTTAAAGGGGAGGCTTGAGGAGCAACGCGGCGAACTTTGCGGTTTGTGCGATAAACGGATGGATAGGAACGTCCTAAGGGTGCTGGATTGCAAAGAGGAGAAATGCGGCAAGATTGCGGCGGACCTGCCGTCGATTCATGAGCATTTATGTCCATGTTGCGCTACGCATTTTGAGGAGGTTAAGAAATCTCTTTCAATGTCCGGTATTGATTATGTGGTTGACGACCATTTGGTGCGCGGCCTTGATTACTATTCGAAAACCGTGTACGAGATAACTCACCACTCGCTTGGGGCTCGAAGCACAATTTGCGCCGGCGGGCGCTACGATTATCTTGTTGAGGAGATAGGGGGGCCGCCGACCGGGGCTGTTGGTTTTGCGGCGGGCATTGAGGCCTCCATTCTTGCGCTTAAAAATGCCGCTACGGGCGACGGCGACAATGCCGGGCCTGCTCCTGATATTTACGCGGTGTCGATCTCAAAGGAGTGCAAGGCTGATTGCTTTAACATTGTGAATAATTTGAGAGCTGCGGGCATATCGGCGGATATGGATTTTGAAGACCGAAGCACAAAGGCGCAGATGAGGACGGCTAACAAGATTGGGTCTAAAATGACGCTTATTGTAGGCCCGGATGAGATTGAAAAAGGCGCGGCAAAACTGAAAAATATGGAATCCGGCGATGAGAACGAGGTTGAGATTGAAAAGATGGCGGAGTTTATTAAAGAGCTGAATTTGTGATTGTTTATCGTTATTTGAAACGCTTAGACAGCGATCTGGTTACCAGGCCCATGCCTGGTAACCGGCAATTCAAGAAGCCCCTGCTTCGTGTTCGAGTGTAAGTATAGCGCTTTTGCGCGCGAAGCTGGGGCTTCTTGAATTCTTTCGTTCCCAAACTGGGGTTTGGGAACAATGATGTTAAAGATTAACTGAATTTTATTATATTTAATATTAAAAGTTTTTGATGGAAAATTAATTATGAGCAAACTTAAACGCACGCATACGTGCGGCGAACTTGGCGACGCAAACGCGGGGACCGAAGTGGTTTTAACCGGATGGGTTAACAGCTCGCGCGATCACGGCGGTGTGACATTTATAGATTTAAGGGATAGGTTCGGCATTACACAGATTGTTTTTAACCCTGATGTGGGCGAGGAGGTTCATAGAAAATCTCGGGAGTTAAGGTCGGAATTTGTCATTGCGGCGGCCGGCAAGGTTTCGTTGCGGTCTGAAGAGACGATAAACCCAAATATGGCTACCGGCAAGATTGAGATTACGGCAAACAATCTTGAGATATTGAACCGTTCCGAGACACCTCCTTTTGAGATATCCGAGTGCGAAAACATTACATCGCTGGAGATCAGGCTAAAGCATAGATATCTTGATTTAAGACGCTACCAAATGCAAAGGAACATAGTGTTCAGGCACAAGGTTTGCCAGATTATGAGGAACTATTTTGACGAAAACAGGTTTATTGAGATTGAGACGCCTTACCTGACAAAGAGCACGCCGGAAGGCGCGCGCGATTACCTTGTGCCGAGCAGGGTTAACCTGGGGAAATGTTACGCATTGCCGCAGTCTCCGCAGCTTTTTAAACAGCTTTTGATGGTTTCGGGGTATGACAGGTATTTTCAGATAGTTAGATGTTTTCGCGATGAAGACCTGCGTTCGCAACGCCAGCCTGAGTTTACGCAGCTTGATTTGGAGATGTCGTTTATTGACGAGGAGGACATCTTTGAAGTTATTGAAAATCTGATGGTTAAGCTTTTTGGCGATCTGTTAAGTGTGTCGGTGTCAACTCCGTTTAGAAGGATTCCTTACAGCGAGGCGATGGACAGATATGGTTGCGACAAGCCTGACTTGAGGTTTGACCTTGAAATTAAGGACGTTTCTGATTTTGCGCCCAAATCCGATTTTAAAGTGTTTAAAGGCGCGGTTGAGTCCGGCGGGCAGGTAAAGGGCATAAACGCCAAGGGTTGCTCTAAATTTTCGCGAAAAGATATTGATGATTTAACCGCCGCTTTGGCTGACTTTGGGGCAAAAGGGCTGGCATGGTTTAAGGTTGAGGAGGACGGGACGTTGAACTCATCCATTGCAAAGTTCTTTTCAAAAGAGGTTCAGGATGAAATTGCGGCAAGGCTTGAGGCCGAGCCGGGCGATTTGTTGCTTTTTGTGGCGGACACTAAAGACGTTGTTAACGCGTCGCTTGCGCAGTTGCGCATAAATCTGGCGAAGATTATGGGGCTTATAAAGGCCGGCGATTTTAAATTTGCCTGGATAGTTGACTTTCCTCTCTTTGAGCAGGAGAGCGGCGGCGGCAGATACAACTCGTTGCATCACCCGTTTACTTCGCCTTGCGACGCAGATCTTGACAAGCTTGAAGAGAAACCGCTTGAAGCAAAAGCCCGCGCGTACGACCTTGTGTTAAACGGGGTTGAGATGGGCGGCGGCAGTATAAGGATACACAATCAGGAGATTCAGAAAAAGGTGTTTAATTTGTTGGATATTGACGAGGAGAACGCGAAAGAGAAGTTCGGATTCCTTTTAGACGGGTTAAAATATGGGGCTCCTCCGCACGGCGGGATAGCCTTGGGGCTTGATCGAATGGTGGCTCTGTTTTTAGGCCTGGAAGATATAAGGGAGGTAATTCCGTTTCCAAAAACACAACGCGCCACATGCATGATGACCAACGCGCCTTCCGAGGTTGAGGCCGGCCAGCTTAAGGAGTTGGGGTTGCGCCTGGACGAGTAACGGGCGCCGGCAGGCCGCGTCGGCCGGATAGCCGCAAACCGGCGCGCGCCCGCGCGATATTTTAATGGAAAATTTCTTTAGCAATAAACAATGTCACTCACCAGTTTTGTAAGAACGCCAAAAAGAATATATAGGTTGTCGCAAATCGCGCAGGTGTTGGCCAGGCACGGGTTTGGTTATCTTGTTTACAACCTGAGGTTGCACACACACCTGCCTTTGCTCAACCGCATTCAGGACACTGCCGCAAAAATAGTTGATGTAGGCGATGAAGCCCTGGCCAAAAGGATCGCGTCCGTTTGCCAGGAGTTGGGCCCAACTTTTGTAAAGCTAGGGCAAGTTTTGTCTACCAGGCCCGACTTAATACCCGATAGTTTAATTAAAGAGTTGCAATCGCTTCAAAATGACGTCAAGCCGTTTGAATCGTCCGCCAGCAGGGAAATTATTGAAAACGACCTCAAAGCTCCGATAGACAAACTCTTTTTATCTTTTGACGACGCGCCGATTGCGTGCGGCTCTATTGGGCAGGTTCATAAAGCTACACTTTCCAACGGCAACGAGGTTGTTGTAAAGGTGAAAAGGCCCGGGATAGGCCCGGTTATTATGAATGATATGGGCATATTGTCATACATAGCCGAGCAGGCGGAGAAGATTGAGGACTTTAGGATCTACAGGCCGTCGATGATTGTCAACGAATTTTCCCGCAAGATTGAACGCGAGCTTGATTTTATTTCCGAGGCGTCAAGCACTGCCAGGTTTTTTGACATTTTCAGCTCAAACGGCAAAGTAAAGGTACCGAAAGTATACTGGGATTACAGCACTCATAATATTTTGACGCTTGAGAGGTTTGAATATTTGTCGTTTTCCGACGCTCACAGATTCGACGAAATGGAAATCGACAAGAAACGGCTGGCGTCTGATTTGGCGACATCTTTTGCTTCGCAATATTTTGAAAATAGCATGTTTCACGCCGACCCCCATCCGGGAAATTTGATGGTCTCTGAATCAGGCTCGTTGGCGATTATAGATTTTGGGATGGTTGGGCATGTGTCCGAGGAGTTAAGGAAACAACTCGGAGCGGCTGTGGTGGCTCTGGTAAAGCATGACCTTGATCTGTTTGTTGATATTTTTCTAGATTTAGGCCTGACGCCTGCTGATTGCGATTTGCATGCTTTGCGGCTTTCAATATTTGAAGTGATAGATAAATATTACGGGATGCCGTTGAAGAATATCGACACAACAAAAGCCTTTTCAGATATTATGAGCGTGGCTCGCGAACACGATATGGTTTTGCCGCGCGATTTTGTGTTGCTTGCAAAATCATTTGTCACTGTCGCGGGCATCGCAAAGGAGCTTGACCCGGACTTTAATTTTGTTGACGCCGTCGCTCCGTTGGCGCAAAACATTTTCAATGTTTTCAGGGACAAGCTGTCATCCGAAAATCTTTCTAAATCAGCAACCTCCAGCGCATGGCATTTGACAAATCTGTTAAGGCAGGCTCCCAAAGAGATCAGGCACATATTAAGAAAGATTAAAGGCGGCGACCTGCAGGTTGTTTTAAAACATAAAGGGCTTGAGCCGCTTATTACCGATCTTGACAAATCCAGCAACAGGTTGGCCTTGAGCATAATATTGGCGGCGACTTTAATTGGCTCGTCCATTATAATGATGGGCCAGGTTGGGCCTTTGATTTTGGACAACGTCTCAGTGTTGGGTATTGTAGGGTATTTGCTGGCTTCTGTTATGGGGTTTTCTCTTGTGGTCGCTATTTTTCGGTCGGGCAGGCTCTGATCATGGCCTTAGTCATTTTGTAACCTTTTTTTTGCGGCAGAGGAGAGAGGTTAAGGGTATTAAATTATGTTAATAAATGTGAAAGATCGATTTTATATATATATATTAATTTGTCTTTTTATTCTAGTTAAAGTGGCCGGCGCTGAAAATTTGCTTTCCGGCCTGATAGTGGCTGAAAGCAGAAACGGGGTGGTCGTGCTTGACGCCGGCAAAAATCCGGCTACTGTAAAAGCAGGCATTAGGGGAAACGACGTTATTTTAAAAATTAACGGCGATAAAATAAAGACCGGTGCGGATTATTTAAGAAAAAGCGATTCAATAAGCGATAGAGACAAGGCTGTTATCCTGATTAAAAGGGACGGTTATGCGTTTGATGTAACTGTGCATCCTTCAAACACGTCAAAAGAGAAAAAAGTTGAAATAGTTTCAGCGGTTGTCGCAGATGAAGCGCGGCCGGCGCAAACAGTTGCGAAGAAAATTGAAGTCGTGGCTCCTACGACGGTAGTTGTCGATGAAACGCAACCTACGCAAATAGTTGCCGCAAAAAATGAAGCCGAGGCTCCTCCGGCTCTAGTAGGCGGAGAAGCGCAACCGGCGCAAATAAGCTCAGAAAAGAGTTCGAATAAAAGCTCTATTGATGATCCTCCGACGCCTGAGCCGACGTCAAATGAAACGTTGGACGAAGCGGTCGTAAACCTGGTTGATGCCGTTGACGCTATTAAATCTTCTGAAACAGAAACTGCGGGAAAACATCCTGAAGATGAACGTCGCAAAATATCACTGGATTTAGACGCAGGGGACGGCCCGGCAATAAATAAAACGGTGATATCGGAAGCCGATACTTTTTGCAAGGACGGCTTAATATTTTTTGAAGAAGGTTTAAAAGAAGAGGCCCTCGATAATTTTAGAATCGCGGCGGATTTGTATAACAAAACGTTGCGCGAACAGAAATTGTCTAAAGAAGAGTTGGTTGCGATTCGTAAAAATTTAAAAATGGTAAACACCCAGCTTAATCCGACTCTGGTTGACGCAAAAACTGTTGGAAATGAAGAGGCCAAAGCCGGGAAAAATGAAGATTTAAAAAAATCGGCGGAATCAAAAGAAACTGCCGTTGCCGAGAAAATAGGGGGCAAATCCTCAATAGTGGCGCCTGCCTTGAAATCTGGAGAGACAATTTCCAAAGCCGGGCAAAAACAGGAAACAAAACCGTTCGGCTCCGGTAAATTAAGCTTTAACGCGGCTATTGCAGGGGAGTTTTGGAAGATCGAATCGACCACTATTTTATTAAAAAAGCCTGAAGTTCCATCAAGCCCTGCAAAATTGATCGGCAACCTTGTGGGCGGTCTCAAACCAGGGACAATTGTTAAAGTGCTGGAAACTAAAATCTCGGGTGTAAGATGGGCGAGGGTTGGGGTCTACAACAAAAATAACGAGGTGTACGCAAAAGGCTGGATTCAGTCTGATATGGTGGGCAAAGCAAGCAAAACAGAGAAAAGATAATGTGAGCTACTGTATGGTTGTGTTTTGAATAAAATGATTGATTAAAGGAACATGAATTATGGGGAAAAGTTTTTCAGACGACGAGGTGAAAGAAATATTAGAAGGCAATAAAATAGCGAGGATAATATTTACCCCATATATTTGCTTTGTGTTGGAAGACGGCAGAGAAATTGAAATAAATCCGGAAGAAATAAGGGAAGGGGAGTTCCGTTTCCTGAAATTGTCTTATAATCAAAAGAATAGCGACGAAGACGTTGATTGAAAATGTTGAAATTTGCCAAAATTTGTTTTACCTGTAAATTTGCGAAAACCTGAGAATTTTATTCGACAGCGCCTTGGTTCTTAATTTAACGATATTCTTAAATAGTAGGAAGTCATATGCAGACCGAAAAATATAAAAAAGGGGATGTGATAATTAAAGAGGGCTCGCGCGGCACGCTCGCCTATATAATTGAAACAGGGGAAGTTGAGGTCTCAAGGTCTTTCAGAGACATTAAAAAGGTTTTGACCAAGCTGGGTGAAAAACAGGTTTTTGGCGAAATGGGCCTGATTGAAGACAAGCCGCGTTCGGCTACCGTAACAGCGACTAAAGATTCAATCGTAAGGGTTATCAGCCGCGAATCGTTTAATGAACTTTTTTTAAAAGACCGCAAAGTAATATTATCTATTGTAAAGGCTCTTTTTGAGAGATTGCGTTCCGCCACCGTGACTATTGCGCGCGACAGCGCAAATGCTATTGCTAAAAATGATAACGAAAAACACAACATTGTAATAAAAGACAATAGATACGCCGTCCTTAGCGGCTTAAACGAGATAAGCAAAAACGCGTTGGACGGCGAAGAGGTGTTAATTAAAAAGTTCCCTTTTAAGATTGGCCGCGAGGGCAAAGAAGAGCAAGATGTTTTGGCTGACAATGATTTGTGTATTAAGGAAAATAACGAACCGTTTTATGTTTCGAAAAACCATTTTTTAATAGACAAGGTAGAGGGGCATATTGTTGTTGTGGACCGTAGTAGTCATTCCGGGCTCATAATAAACGGCGCAAAATTAAACGGCGCTTATATTTTACAGATGAATGAAAATGAGATATCAATAGGCTCCTCGTTTTCGCCTTTTGAGTTTGGGCTGTCCGTCAGGGGTGAAATTGAGTGTATTGTTGACAGAAGAGATAATTCATAATGATAATGAGAACTGAGCGGCTTTCCTGCTCTAGTGAGAATTGTCCACGGAAGGGATAAAACCGTCTAACCCGGCAATCGTGGCAAAATATAAATATTTAAATGGAAACCGGATTTTCTCTCACTCCTGCCGGTTTTCGGCTTTTGTCTCCCCTTTTAATTTGTAGCTTCCCATCTTTAGGTCAAGCAATTACCCCCGTTTGTATCTTATTAAAACAAAAGCATGTTTTATTCCCCGGTATTTGTGAAAATTTCGCAAATTTCGTGTTTTTCTCGCTTTTTTTTGCGTAAATACCTGAAAATTCAGTGGAAATAAAGGGGGGTAAGCGGGAGATCGGTTTAATATTCTTGCCTGATTGTATCTATTATGGTATACTGCCACGAATTTTTAATACCTGTATGTCCTTAAACCGCTAATTAATTGGATTAATGCGGTGATTTGTATGGCGCCTTGCGAAAAAAACGGCTCCTGATAAAACTTTTTAGTTATAAAAAATGGCAAATATAGAAAAGATTATACTTAGAAAAATTTATGATTCGACCAGCAACCCAACTATTGAAGCGGAAGTGCTGTTAGATAACGGCATATGCACAAATGCCTCGGCTCCAAAAACTTTTAATATTAAAGAGCAACAGAGGTATTACGACACCAACTCCTTTGGCAAGGTTGTCTCGTTGGAGCCTATGCGGGACTATTATAATAAAGCGATCGGAGCCGCGATTGAAAAGGTAAACGAGTTGTTAATTCCTGAGATTAAATCAATGAACATTAATAATCAGGAAGGCATAGATTATGAAATGCTTGTTTTAAATGGGAAAAAGGATTTGTTTAACTCGATCATTAATACGACATTTGCAATTTCATGCGCAGTCGCAAAAGCCGGAGCTTTGAACAATGACAAAAGCTTATACGAGCACATCAGAAGCCTTTTCGGTAAGAGAAGGACGTATCAGATGCCTATACCGTTGATCAATATTTTTGACGGCGGCATTTTTACAAACAACAATCTGAATTTTCAATCAATAATGGTTGCCCCGGTTAAAGCCGCTAGTTTTAAAGACGCCTTAAGGATGGGCGCAGAGGTCTTTCACTCCGCTAAAAAGATTTTGCACGATAAAGGGATGAGCGCTTCCGTAGGCGATCAAGGCGGTTATGCGCCGGTATTTTGCTCTCACGAAGACACAAATGTGGGTAATTGGGATTCCATCACAATCGAAGCTTTAGAGATTGTTGTTAAGAGCATTACTCTGGCGGGATACAAAGCGGGTCAGGATATTCTTATTGGAATTAATGTCAACGCCGACAGCGGATTTTACAGTGAGCGCACGCGATATTGTTTCACGGACTCAGAGCAGAAAGAGATAGAGATATCAAGAAAGGAACTCCAGCGGTTTTATGAAAATATCGCTAAAAAATACCCTATTGTGTTTATGGAAAACTGCTTTGCCGAAGACGATCCAAGCGGCTGGCAAGGTTTAACAGGCAATTTTGGAGAAAAAATCCAAGTGGCCGGCTACGACGTTGCCTTTGGCGAGGGGAAAGACAAGGAAAAAATGATTCGTGACGGAGTTATGAATAATGTTGTTATATCAACAGATCGTGTCCCCACACTGAGCGAATTGCTGAAAGTGGTAAATTTTAGCGAAAACCATAGATTGAGAAGTTTGATTCGAAGCGGAATCGGCGACACCGAAGACCCTGTTGTCGCGGACATTACGATTGGCTGCAATATTGATTTGATACATTCCGGCGGGTTTTCAAGAACTGAACGTTTAGCTAAACACAATCAATTGTTGCGCATTGAAGAGGCGCTTGGGAACAACGCAGTCTTTCACCCAAAAAATACATTTTCTTTTTAAAAAAATCACGCAAATTTTTATAACCGGGCCATGCCCGTTAAAAGGCAGATATGAGCAAAATCAAATCTATAAACGCTAGAGAAATTTTAGACTCCAGAGGAAACCCTACTGTCGAAGTGGACGTTGTTTTAAGCAATGGGATTGTCGGCACAGCCGCTGTCCCTTCCGGCGCTTCAACCGGAACGAGGGAGGCCCTTGAGCTAAGAGATGGGGATTCAAAAAGGTACCTCGGCAAAGGAGTTCAAAACGCGGTTGCAAATATAAAAAAGACAATAAAACCCGGCGTGGTTTCCATGGAAGCTTCCGATCAGGAAGGGATTGACAACAAAATGATTGAGCTTGACGGCACTGACGACAAGCATCAACTTGGAGCAAACGCAATCCTAGGCGTGTCGTTGGCTGTCGCAAAGGCCGCGGCGCAGGATCAAAAGATACCTCTGTATGAGCATATCTCTAATCTCTACGGCGCGACCCCCACTGTTTTGCCCGTGCCTATGATGAATGTGTTAAACGGCGGAGAACACGCGGACAATAATATAGATTTTCAGGAGTTCATGATTATACCTATCGGGCCAAACAGTTTTCAGTCGGCAATGGTGATGGCCTCGAATATTTTTCAAAGCCTGAATAAAATAGTTCCCAGGATAAGCAACAACGTCGCCGTTGGTATTGGCGATGAAGGCGGTTTTGCCCCGATGATGAAGTCCGGCAAAGGCGCCGTCTCTATTATAAGGCAAGCCCTTAAATTAATAACCTACGCTATTGAGCAGGCCGAATACACTCCGGGAGAGGATGTGGCCATAGCTTTGGATCCGGCTTCAAGCGAATTTTATAAAGACGGCTCTTATGTAATGGCATCGGAAAAGTTTACTTCAGCGGAGATGGTGGATATATACGCGGCGCTTGTTAGCGAGTTCCCCATCAAGTCTATTGAAGACGGCATGGCTGAGGACGACAAGGAGGGGTGGAAACTTTTAACCGATAAACTTGGAAGCAGCGTTCAATTAGTAGGCGACGACCTATTTGTGACAAACATGAAAATACTGCAGGAAGGCATTGACAACGGCATCGCCAATTCAATACTTGTTAAAGTAAACCAGATAGGCAGCCTGACCGAATCAATTGACACCATAAAGTTGGCTAAAAAGAATAAATACACCGCGGTAATTTCTCACAGATCGGGCGAGACCGAAGACACCACAATAGCTGATCTGGCTGTTGGGTGCAATGCAGGTCAGATAAAAACAGGCAGCATGGCTAGATCCGACAGGGTCGCAAAATATAATCAGCTATTAAGGATAAATGAAAAACTAGCCGGAAACGCTACTTATCCTGGAGCTAAGGTTTTCCAACGCTAAACCATGATTTTAATTTAAAGTTTGTAAAGTTTTTGAAGTTTTGACTTCATTAGTTTGTATTACTGGATAATTAATTGTTTAAAAGCGGTTAAATTTGCCGCTTCCCGATAAAAAAGCTTAGGCTTTTAAAGGGGTAGAAACAAAAGGAGATGATGTTATGGGAAAGTCTATCTATTTTTTCGCTAACGGCAGAGCAGACGGCAAAGCAGACATGAAAGAGCTTTTAGGGGGCAAAGGCGCGAACCTGGCAGAAATGACAAATCTTGGCATCCCGGTGCCTCCCGGTTTTACAATAACAACGGAAGTATGCGATCAATATAGCAAAAATAAAAACAAGTTTCCGGCGGATCTGTCTAAAGAGATAGATAAAAACATAGCCAGATTGCAAAATGTTATGGACGCCGAACTTGGCGGAAGTGACAACCCCCTCCTTGTTTCAGTGCGAAGCGGAGCCGCTTCATCAATGCCCGGCATGATGGACACCGTGTTGAATTTAGGGTTAAATCCAGACTCGGTTGAAGGCTTAATTAAAAAGACCGGCAACGAACGGTTTGCCTGGGATGCATATAGGCGGTTTATAACAATGTTTAGCGATGTGGTAAAAGGCATAGATCGTCAACTGTTTGAGGTCGAAATTGAGAAACAGAAGAAAAAGGCAAAAATCGAAAATGACACTGATTTAAGCGTTAAACAGCTTAAAGAGCTGGTTGATAAATATTTTGACATTTATAAAAAGAGCACGGGCAAGAAGTTTCCAACCTCTCCCAGAAAACAGCTGGACGAGGCTATTGAGGCCGTGTTTAAATCATGGAATAATCCCAGGGCTATAAAGTACAGAGAACTATATGATATAAAAGGCCTTTTGGGAACTGCCGTTACGGTGCAAACAATGGTTTTCGGCAACATGGGCGACAATTCTGCCACGGGCGTGTGTTTTACCAGAAACCCGTCAACCGGCGAAAACAAGTTCTATGGCGAATTCTTGTTAAACGCGCAGGGTGAGGATGTCGTTGCGGGTATTCGCACTCCAGACCCTATAGAAGACCTGAAAAAGGTTATGCCTGATGCTTATGAACGTTTGATCGGCATAAAAGACAACCTTGAAAAACATTACAAAGATGTGCAGGACATGGAGTTTACAATACAGGACGGCAAGCTTTACATGCTCCAGACCAGAAACGGGAAACGCACAGCTCAAGCGGCGGTTAAGATTGCCGTTGATCTTGAAAAAGAGAAATTAATAGACAAAAAGACCGCTATACAAAGGGTAGAACCGGGCCAGTTGGACCAACTGCTTCATCCGACTTTTGATCCAAAAGCAAAAAGACAGGTTATTGCCACTGGTTTGCCGGCATCGCCGGGAGCCGCCACTGGCAAGGTTGTTTTTAGCGCTGAAGAGGCTGAAGAGCTTGGCTCTAAAAACCAGAAAGTCATACTTGTAAGGGTTGAGACTTCCCCTGAAGATATAGGCGGCATGTACGCCGCGCAAGGCATACTTACAGCAAGAGGCGGCATGACATCGCACGCCGCGGTTGTGGCCAGAGGCATGGGCAAGTGTTGCGTGGCGGGTTGCGGCTCTATACAGGTGAACTACTCGAAAAAAGAGTTTTCAGTAAGCGGCAAGGTTGTTAAAGATGGCGATTTTATATCTCTTGACGGAAGCACGGGCGAAGTCATGTTGGGCGAACTTGCCACAATTGAGGTGAAGTTAAGCGGCGATTTCTCAAAACTTATGAAATGGGCCGATTCCTACCGCAGATTAAAGATAAGGACAAACGCCGACACCCCTCAGGACGCCAAGCGCGCCCGCGAGTTTGGCGCGGAAGGCATTGGCTTGTGCAGAACTGAGCATATGTTTTTTGATGAAGACCGCATTGGCAATGTAAGACAGATGATATTGGTTGCCGGCGACGTGAAATCTCTTGAGGCGGAAATTAAAGATAAAAACGTTGAGCTTGAAAAGTTGCCAAAAGATAAAGCCGACGCGCTAAAAACTGAGCTTAAGAAGGTTGAAAAGAAGTTCAAAGATTGCGAACAGCTATATACCGGAGCTTTAAAGAAACTGCTGCCTGCGCAGAGGAGCGACTTTGAGAAAATATTTAAGGAGATGGACGGCTTGCCTGTTAATATCAGGCTGCTTGACCCGCCTTTGCACGAATTCCTGCCTAAAGAGAAAGAGCTTCAAACCGAACTGGCTAAAAAGATGAAGATAGACGTTGAAGATATCAGGAAAAAAGTTGAAAGCCTTGCTGAGCTTAACCCAATGCTTGGCCATAGAGGCTGCCGTTTAGGCATCACTTATCCTGAAATTTATCAGATGCAGGCCCAGGCTATTATGGAAGCCGCGTGCAATGTCAAAAAGAAAGGCATAAAAGTCATCCCTGAAATAATGATACCTCTTATTACAACCGAAGAGGAGATGAGGGTATTAAGGGAACTCGTTGAAGTTGTGGCGGAAGATGTGATTAAAAAGAAAGGCGTAAAAGTTGACTACAAAATAGGCACAATGATTGAGACCCCAAGGGCAGCCCTGGCCGCAAATCAGGTGGCCAAAGAGGCTGAATTCTTCTCTTTCGGCACTAATGATTTGACCCAGATGACGTTTGGCTATAGCCGTGACGATGTAGGATCGTTTGTTCCTGAATTTACAAAACGAGGCATTTTAGAGAAAGATCCTTTTGAAGTCCTTGATCAAAACGGCGTTGGCCAACTGGTCAAGATGGGCATTAAAAAAGGCAAGCTTACCAGGCCAACTTTAAAGGTCGGTATTTGCGGCGAACATGGCGGTGAACCTTCATCCGTTAAATTTTGCCACGACATTGGACTTGATTACGTTAGCTGCTCTCCATTCAGAGTGCCTATTGCCAGACTCGCTGCCGCTTTAAGCGCGTTAGACCAATAATCAATCGGTTTTTACAACCATTGACTTAATTTGTTTTTTGCAGGCTCCGGAAGAATTTTCTTCTGGAGCGCCTGCTGTTCGGCTGTGAGCCTGTCGGCAAATCGCAAAGCCGCAACGGCTCATCGCATGTTTGGCATAGGTTGAACATATTCCCGCTTTTTAAAATCCTGTTTTTTGCTTCAACAATAGCTTCAAGGCCGTCATTAACAATGTTCCCCATCATGGTTTTTCCATTAAGGTCGTGACAACACGCAATAACATCGCCTTCCCAGGTAATAAATGTGTGAAATCCAAACATCCCGCACGTTCCGGAAAATACTTTATTCGTTTCAGTTGTGTAAATTTCAGACGGCTCAAGGTTGCCGCCCCTTCCATGGCAATCAAACATATTTGCAAAGACTCCCAGTCCTTTCCAAAATCGGACGAAATCATCCTTCTCATCACTATTTATTTTAGCCTGAACCCCGGCAATCTTTACACCGACTTTGCCTTTTGCCCCGGCTATTAATTCACGCGTTATTTTCATTGCCTTATCAAATGAGATATCTGGAACAATCTTTTCAAAAACTGCATCTCTAAAGCTTGGAAACGAGATCGCAATCACATTTGGCGCAGCCTCTATCAACCTTTCAATTTTTTCTGTTGTAAGCGAGGCCGGATTTACTACAATGCCCGCGTCAGCCCCATTTGCTCTTATAGACCTTATAACGTCAAACACATCTGGATGTTGAAGCGGGTTGCCCATGCCGGAAAGTGTAATTAATCGCCCCTCTTTTGCAATCAATTCAACAATAAAGCCCAAAGTCTTTTTTGACATTAGCCCCTTCGGCCTGCTTATCTTTTCGCGCGGGCATATTGCGCATGAGTTGCCGCACAGATTTGTAAGCTCCAGATCAATTGAAACAAAAAAACACTCATCCATTCTTTTTAGTATCTCTGATATTAAGTTTTACCTAAATTATGACGCAATATTTTGGCAAACACAGTTCAATTATTTTAATTTAAAATTCGAAATCTAAAATCCAACATTTCCCTTCGCCTCTTTAACCGCATGCAGCCATGCCTCCCCATATCGTTGATCAGGCTCTAAATAATGCCCTTCGCTCCATTCATTCCATGACGCTATAAAAACTATAGGGTTGTCATTATGCTTAACGGTAAAATTAATCCCTTTTTCTAAAAAACCGCGAAAAAGCTCTGGATTTTCACCAACAACCACAGGCCACCAGGGGTACTTTTGCGTCTTAGGGTTGCCGTGTATTTCGCCGCGAGGCGTTGCGTCCCATCCCGGTGAAACAGATGGATAATACGGCAATTTCCCGGCATTTGCAAAACCGGCCCACTCTTTGGCCCGTTTAGTTGAAACAGTCTGGTAATCCTGCAAATGATCCCCTTTCCAGTCCGGCAGCCACACATAATGGCTTAAACTTTGAAATCCAATCTCATTATAATGCCTCAATGTTTTTGGCGCGGGGTTAAGCCCCATCAAATGCAAGCCGTCATAACCTTTTGAAATTAAATATTTGTCCGCTTCATTTAATGCCTCTGAGGTTAAATCAAAACCAAGTTGATTTATAAAAAAGGTCGAGTCAAATATTGAAAAAAGCGGCTTGTTATTAATGCGAAAATAATTCCTTCTCCTGAAATAGTTCTCTTCAAGGAAGATTATAAGATTCATAAAATCATCTCTGTCCGTATAAACAAGGCGCCCCGGATCAATCTCAGGCCCTGGCGCGTTTTTTACCGGCAACACCCCGCGAGGCATGCGGTTGGCCCACATAACCGCAAACAGGAACTCATCACACTCTTTGCTCTTTAAGAATCCTTCATCAAGCGGCTTATAAAGCGCCCGCTTGCCTCTTGACCAGAAGAAACCGTAAACAAACATGTCAACACCATGCGCCGTTGCAAGTTTAACTTGATTTGCCGCAACCTCAGGGTCGGAATCATCATAAATCCCCCTGGCCGGTATTCTTGGCTGATAGTGGTTATCAAAACGCTTTGGGGCATTTAATACCAAATCCCATTCGCTAAAACTCCCAGGAAAGCTTTTACCGCGCACTGAGCAATCATGCCATCCTGGGTACACATAAGCTCCAACCGTAATTTTCATTTTAGCATGATATCTAAAACAGAAACAAAAATCAAAAACTAAGGGTTCTCGCAATTTAGATTCAAATTTTTTATTTAAAGTTTAAGCGGTATTCGGTTACAATTGCCAAAACTATAATAGATTGCGCAGGCTATATTATTTAAAAGGAGCTTCTTGAAATGAAGTTATTGGAAGTAGAAGGGTTGACAAAATCTTTCAGCAAAAGAATGGTTGTTAACAACGTCAATTTCGACGTTTTTACCAGTGAAATAGTGGGATTGTTAGGGAAGAACGGAGCCGGCAAGAGCACGCTTTTCAGGATGATAATCGGCCTGATTAAGCCTGATAAGGGCAGGGTCTTTTTTCAAAGCAATGATATAACCAGGGAGCCGATATACATGCGCGCCAGACACGGCATGGGCTACCTTGCGCAGGACCCTTCAATTTTCCAGAAACTCACGGCAGAGGAGAACATCATGGCCATTCTTGAAACCCTGAAATACAACCGCGCCGAGAAACAAGAGAAGCTTATGCAGTTGCTGGATGAATTTGGGTTGACTAAACTGGCAAAGATGAAGGCATACACCCTTTCCGGCGGAGAGAGAAGAAGGCTTGAGATCGCCAGGTGCCTTGCCACTTCGCCCTCGTTAATTCTGCTTGACGAGCCGTTTACCGGTGTTGATCCAATTGCCATAACCGAAGTTAAGGATATTGTGTGGCATTTAAGGGACAAAGGCATCGGCATATTAATTACCGACCATAACGTGCGCGACGCCCTTAGCATAACCGACCGCTCATACATAATAGACGAGGGCGTTGTCATCACAAAAGGCACTACCAGCGAAATACTTGACGACCCAATCGCCAGAAAATCATACCTTGGCGAGGAGTGGTAAAAAACACTCCACTCGTTCCCCTTCCCCTCTTTATAGAGGGGATGTTGTTCATGCTTGCTCCTGCTCTCAAAAATGGTAATGAAAGAGGGGGGACAGTTGATCTCAACAAACCTACTCAAATTTACAATTCTTTAACCTTAATGAGTTTGAAACAACCGAAACCGAGCTTAACGCCATGGCGGCGGCGGCTATCATTGGGTCTAGCATGCCCAGCGCCGCAATGGGCAGGGCGGCAAGGTTGTATCCAAACGCCCATATCAGGTTTTGCCTTATTATTTTGGCGCTCATTTTTGACAAATTAATGGTTCCCGCCACTTTGGAAATATCGCCTTTTACAAGCGTTATCTGCGCCGCGTCCATTGCAATGTCCGTTCCGGTTCCCATGGCAAAACCAACATCCGCCTCGGCAAGGGCGGGCGCGTCGTTTATACCGTCGCCGACCATGCCCGCAATTTTGCCTCTGATCTTTACCAGCTTTATTTCATTTGCCTTGTCAATAGGGCTAAGCCCGGCTTTAAAACTCTCAATGCCTGCTTTGGCTGCGATGATTGCGGCGGTTTTCTCATCATCTCCGGTCAGCATGATCGGCGCTATGCCCATGGATTTCAGCCGTTTAATTGCCGGCATGGTTGTGTCGCGAAGCGTGTCGGACATGGAAATCAATGCCTCGGCTTTGCCGTCAATCGCCATATAAAACACCGTTTCGCCACCGGATTTAAAGTCGTTAACTTTGGCTTCGCAAACTTTGGTATCAACACAATTTTTGCGCATAAACGCGGAATTTCCCAGGCAAACGACAGCTCCGTTGTATTTTGCGCTTATGCCTTCGCCCGGCGATGATTTGAAATCTTCGGCGTCTCCCAGCTGAGCGTCCTCTTTGTTTGCAAGCTCTACTATCGCTTTTCCCAAAGGATGTTCCGAATACCGTTCGCAAGATGCGGCTATCTCAAGGATTTTGCCTTTGGTCATGTTTCCAACGCTATATATTCCGGTGATTACCGGAACTCCTTTGGTAATAGTCCCGGTTTTGTCAAACATAAGCGTTTCAATTTTAAGCGCGTTTTCAAGGCTTGTAGCGTCTTTGATTAATACACCGGCTTTTGCGGCGCGTCCGGAGCTTACAGCGACCGCCGTGGGAACGGCAAGCCCTAAAGCGCAAGGGCATGCGATTACCAGCACGGCTATGGCCGGTGAAAGAGATTCGCTAAAACAATGCCCGGTTAACAACCAGGCTGTCAATGTCACTGCCGCTATTCCAATAACAATAGGGACAAATACCCCCGCAACCCTGTCGGCCAGGCGTTGAACAGGAGCCTTTGAAGATTGAGCTCGTTCAACAGTTTCAATAATTTTAGATATTACACTTTCAGCGCCTGAATGTTTTGCGGCAATTCTAATTGATCCGTTATGGTTAATCGAGCCCGCAAACACATCATCATCTTTTTTCTTAATCACCGGCATGCTTTCGCCTGTGATCATTGATTCGTCAACCGTTGTCTTCCCCTGCAAAACCTTTCCGTCCACCGGCGCGGTTTCGCCCGGTCGAATAACAATCTCGTTGCCGGCGACAACTTCTGTTAAAGGTATTTCGATTTCCCGCCCCTCTTTTGTTATGCGCGCTTTTTCAGGCCTCAACTCTATTAATTTTTTGATCGCATCGCCCGCCCGGTCTTTTGCCTTTGATTCAAGGTGGCGGCCAAAAAGAATCAAAGCAATAATCATTGCCGAAGTCTCAAAATAGAGCTCATTTTGTTTGCCTGCAAATAAATTTATAACGCTATAAAGATACGCCGCGCCCGACCCCATGGCGATAAGCGCATCCATGCCGAACTCCAACCTTTTAGCCTGGGCTACGGCAATGCGGGTAAAATCAAACCCAACGCCAAACACCACAAGCGTGGCGAGCAAAAATTGAGCCAGAGGCGCAAAATCAAATTGAATTGAAAACATATTGATAAATAAAAGCGGAATTGCCAGCGCCACGGAGATAACAACTTTTCTTTTTGAACTTAAAAATTCGTCGTTCTCGGCTTTAGTCTGGCTATTGGCTTTTTCCGGGTCATGTTTTAGAACCGTCTCTTTTGTTGCCCTAACCGGTTCAGGCTCTTTTACAACTCCAAACCCAAGCCCCTCAATTGTATCTGCTATTAAGTCTATAGAAACCTGGCCGTCTACAAAAGCCTTTTTTGTCACAAGATTTACAGTCGCTGCCGTAACACCCTCAATCCCGTTCAAAGCCTTCTCTATTCTATTTACGCACGAAGCGCACCGCATGCCTGTTATATTTACAACTTTCATCGTATTTTTCCGCGTTCCTAACCCGGATAAACCGGATAAGTAAAAAGTAAAAAGGCAAAAGTAAAAAGGTCGGAATTATTTTTTTGAAAATATTCTGTCAAAAATTGTCACAATTTAACTCATAAGATCCTAAAGGGTAAATTCGAACAAACTCAGCTTGTTGGATTTAAGGCTTTAGCCTTTTATTCGTTAGCAAATTTCGGCATTCTTAAGTTTTTGAGTATAGTGTGTTGTAATGAAGATGTGCGGTTAATTCGCTCTTGTTTTTCGTCTTTTCCAGATCTGCCCCTTGGGTGGTTCTAAAATTCTAAAATAACTAACATGTTATGTTTTCAAAGTATGTTCCCAATGTTTAACTCTGGATCGATTTATTGTAGTATGTTTTTGTTCTCCTGTGCCGCAATTATCGTATACTCTACGCGCGCCGGACCATCTACTGCCCGGCCTTCTTTTTCACACCAGCTTTTTAGGGCGTTTACTTCGACATCTATTCGTGCTGGATTGAATCCTTTGTTTTTCAGCTCTTCTATATGTTGTTTAGCTTGCGAAACCCACTCTTCATACGTTTTTTCTAATTTACCGCTATCAATTGCGAACTCTAATAATTTATCCCACTGATTTTCCCTATACCACGCAACAGCAATATTTTTATTGTTTTCTTCAATCATTTCCGCTTCCTTTTATTATTTTGTTCTATTAATAATGTTTATAATATATTCAGATGCTTCATAAATCTTCATATCATATATTTCTAATGCATCGTCTTCAGTAAGTTCAATATCAAATTCTTCTTCAATGTCATAGATTTGTTGACAATTGTATATATCATCCGGCGGATTATAAGTAGACCACATACAGCAAATCTGTTTAGAATCGGGATTCCTATATCTCTTAAGATGTTTTTTATAAATCTTATGCAACCTATTGTATATATTTTGACATTCTTGGTTCATGATAACATTCCTGTAAACATGAGGATTTAAAATGAAAAGTAAATGATAAACCAGTGCCAACTATTACGGTGATCCTTCTGTATTGCATATTTTGATTTCAAGGCCCGGATCTGGAGCTTTTCTCAAATTTTTCCTTCAGATTGTTTTTCCCTGTTAGATTGTTTTACTATTCAAGCACACGTGTAATGCTATTATTTACTTCTTTCAGATATAATTTCCTGATATCCCATTTTTGTTAAATCGCATTTAAGTAAATTATCGAATTCATCTATCTTTAATTTAAGCTGATTAGCCATTGACTTATATGTCTTTGGAGGGATATCTTTTCTTCCTTTTGGAATTGTAATCCTGCAAGCTTTTTTACCTTCAAGCTTGAACCATCCATTTAGTTCTTTTCCTGATCTGAAATTAATTCCTAATTTGTTTTCACAGCAGATTTTCACATCTCGTGTGTTATATTCAGAATTTCCCATTACACTTCTTTAATTTTATCGTTTAAATATTCTTTTATTCTAAGCCAATCATCCGTAAAATTATCATCTTCCATTAAATCGTTATAAAGCGTTTCTATCTCATATTTTAGGGAATCTATAGCTTCAATAGGGTCTTCGCCATATCCATATAAAGGTATATCAAGTGTTCTGGCAATAAAACCATTGGAATCCGGCTCTATAACAACATCTATTTGAGATAAAAGTTTTTTATGAGGAAGACAGTCTATTTTTACAAATCCAACTTCTTTTGTTAATGTTTGTTCCATAATATATTTCCCCTCATTTTTATTTATTGAACAAAACGCTACAAGTCTCTACATTCAATGATTTATTATTGCCTTTTGTTTTATAACAGTCAATTGAAATTTGGCTTTTTAACATGCCTAGAATGAACAACTGCTCAGTGGGCTCAATCTGCCAAAGCCTCTGGGATAAGACGATTGAAATTTCGTATTCGGAGTAGCTGGACTTTCGGTTTAGCAAGTGATCTCCGGCAATGGGGTTACAATATTCAATTACAACCCCTGCTTTCTGCTTTACCCACTGCGCGTCCCCGAATCGTGGCAGGTAAGTAAAGCTATACGTTGAAATTAAGTAATCATGCGTTGAAATAGCTTGTTAATGGGAGGGCGCAAAATTGGAAATATTTCCTTCAAACGCAGACGGCATGTGGACATGCCTAATCCTGATTTAAATCGTATGGAGCAAGTCCAACAGGCGCGGTAGTCTGGATGAGGCAAACAAATCGGATAAATTTAAAGAAAACAATTCAAAACCGGTTGGCAACAGGCGCAGCCGGCATTGGGTTGTTATAAATTAAAATATCAGGATTCTCCTGGATTGCATATTCTGTTTTCAAGATTTGACTCCGGCGCTTTTTCTGACGAGAGGGGTGGCAGTGCTCGCTTTCTATTTATGCATTCCCTACATTTCTTTTATTGCATCTTCCATTTCCTCAAACGATATTTTATTTCCTTTTTTTAATTCGTTTCTGGAATTTTGAATAATATCCATAAAGTCCGGATTCGCGCTTAAAGCTAATGATTCTAAGTTTTCATTTTTCAACGAAACAATTGCCGCAACCGGTATATTTTTTGATTCTAATATAAGGATTTCTTTGTCAATTTCATTTGCATACTCAGACAATGGTTTAACAGCCGTATCAATGTTAATAATTTTCATAATTCCACAACCTTTCCGCCAATAAACAAAATATTTCCTTTTTTATAATCAACTGCAAGGATGTTGACAATACTTGGCTCTTCTGGATTGACCTCATAAAAAACTCGCAGCTCTTCTAACCTTAATTCCAATGGAGCCAAAGTATTTGGGCGAAGATGCTTTCTGTTCTTTGTCTCATTCAATGGTTCAAAAGAGAGATGTTTTTTTATTCCTTTCATTGTTGTTGAACGTTGGCTTGCGTTCAAATATTTAAATTGTTCTTTGATGCAATCGGCAAATTCAATTGTAAAAGTCATCTTCTATATTAAACCTTCTTTTGCAAAACAAAAATTAACGCATATGTCGTGATTTGGATACTATAATAAACAGATTTAATAACGATTTGCGCAACTCACTTATTATTGCCTTTTGTTTTATAACAGTCAATCGAAATTTGACTTTTTGGAATGTCGCAAATGAACAATAAACGCTTTAATTAAAAGGGTCTATAGGTGTTTTTACCCACAAAAACACCTATAGACCCATAAATTATTATTTTAAGAACCGCTATTTGTAGAGCATGCAGAGCTTCAACTAAATTGATTCAGGAGCAATGCGTTTTATATCGGAAATTTGTTCAAAATGAGTGTCTGCGGAAATGATTTTTGTTAAACCGTTATTTATCATTGTGGCGGCATGAACGGCGTCCCTTGGATTTATAGAACTGTGCTTTTTAAGTAGTAAAAGCGCATTGTCAAGATCCTGGAGTGTGACAGGGTAAATCTTTGAACAGAACGTTTTAGTTGAAAGATAGGCTTGTTCTGCCTAAATTAATGGGATAGTTCTGATTTTGTGTATTCTTTTTCCCAATTGTTGTAATTAGCAGGCGCGGGCGTTGGTGGCAATGTAAGGATGTTGTCTACCGCTTGTGCGATATCTGTCTTTCTTTTTTCATCTATATATGTCTTTACAACCGCTTCTCTTATTAAAGCCCCAATCTTCTTATGGGTTTTAAAGGATATCTCTTGCAACGCAATGAACTGGTCTTTGGTAAAAAGAACTTGCGCCTTTCTTGTGTATAGCATAAATATTATCTCCTTACGAATATATTATTTTATGAATACTATTTTGTCAAAACCCTTTTGTGCGAGCCTCTTTGGGTAACAATTAGGAAGTTGTTGCCGGTTTGCAGTAAATCAAAAATGTGGTAAAAATTTGGGGTTTTGACTATCCGTGTGATATGAAACGGAGTTTCATGCGCAATTACGTTCCAAAATCGAAGTTTTAAAACGATTTTGGACGCGAAGCTGGGGCTTCTTGAATTTTTGGTTACAAAGCAGGGGGCTTTGTAACCAGGGAGCTCCATCTGATAGCCAGGATGTAAATTATACAATAATTATATTAATGAATAGTGGCATTTAAATATTTTATCGCTAATTTGGCCTACCTGTTTTGATGTACAGATGATGAAACCGTGGCCGGAAATTCCTCCCGCTAAATCCATCCATTTTCGCATTGGTTGCGTATGTTGATAGTTGATTGTTGAGGAGAGTTTAAACTCAATAGGCGTTATGCTTTTGCCTGTTTTGATTAAGAGGTCTACTTCAATTCCGTCAACGCTTCGCCAGAAATAGAGGGAACTTGGGTCAACCAGAGCCGAGAAGCGTTTGACAAACTGGGTAATGCAAGCGGTTTCAAACAGCGCGCCGGCCATTGGGCCATTCAAGAGATGGTCTTTATCCTGCAATCCGACTAGATAACAAACCAGTCCTGTATCCATAAAGTAGCATTTAGGAGATTTTATTAATCGTTTCTTAAAATTACGGTTATAAGGCTTTAGTAAATAGATTAAGGAGTTCGCTTCAAGCAATGAAATCCATGATTTCACCGTGGGAACGGTTATGCCAATCTCTTTTGCAAGCGTTGATAAATTCAATAACTGTCCTGTTCTGCCGGCCAACAGCCTTAAAAACTTCTCAAAATCGCCAATATTTGAGTTTTTTAAGTTGCCGCGAATATCCCGGTCTAGATAGGTTTGAACATAGCTTGAAAACCAAAGTTTTTTAGATATTTTTTTATTTAGCGCTACTTCGGGGTATCCGCCTTCCAGCATCCAATTACCTTGTTCCGCGGTTTTCTTAAATATGTTGTTCCGGGTCTTTAAATTGTCTATAAAAGCATCGGCTGTTGAGAGTTCAGGTTGTAAATTCTTGTTTATTTCATCCAAGGAAAATGGGTGCAAACTCAACACCGCAACACGGCCGGCCAAAGTTTCGCTGATGCCTTTCATTAATGCCCACTGTTGTGATCCGGTGAGTATCCAGTTGCCGGGTTTTCTGTTTCGGTCTATTTCCGCTTTAATATAGGATAACAGTAGAGGCGCGTTTTGAATCTCGTCAATAATTAACGGGCCTTGAGGGCTTTCCAAGAACCCCCTGGGATCTTCAACCGCAAAAGAGCGGATGTCCAGTTCGTCAAGAGAGACGTAATTATGCGTTGCCCCTAAGACATTCTTTACCATGGTGGTCTTGCCTGATTGCCTTGGGCCTCCTATAAAAACAGCGGGAAATGTTTTTATGGCGTCTTTTAATGTTTTTTCCAATAATCGTCTTATATACATTTCTTGCTATTTTAAAGTACAACTTTAAATTGTCAAGTTTTTAGTTTTTCTATATTTCTTCATTTTTGGCGATAAATGCAAGTTTGTAAACTTTTTAATAAATATTAAAATTAGGATGTTGCTAATAATAATGCAACGCGAAGCAGGGGCTTCTCGAAATGCCGGTTACAAAACTGGAATTTTGTACCCAGAGTAGTTTAAAACCTATTTCCGGCTTGATCGGGGTAAAATTTTTCTGTATTATCTCTGATACTGGTCATGGGATGCTGGATATTTCTCTTTTGCCTTGTTTATTTTAAGCAGTGTAAATCCGTTTAATCCGTGTCATCAGTGTTCTATGCTTTTTGCTTTTAGTTTAGTGTAATTTCGAGTCTTTTCGTGGGCAGCCGCTTTTTGCTTTTAAATTAGAGTAGATTAGTGAAAATTTGTGGTTAATAAGCTTTAGTTTTTAACCATTTTAGCTTTTCTTAGTGGCTAATTGCTTTTGCTTTTATATTTCTAACACAATTTTTGTTATTAGTCCGGTTTTTCTTTGCCGGTTGGAAGAGGTTGTTTAAATAATGTCTATACTATTTATAAAACATATTGGTATTGAGGGGCCGGGGACGTTTGGAAGCTTTTTGGATGATAAGGGGATTGGGTACGAGACTGTTGATGTCTTTGACGGGGCTGCTTTGCCTGAGGATCCGGCAAAATATGGGGCGATTGTGATTCTGGGCGGGCCGATGAATGTTTATGAGGAGGATGCGCACCCATATCTTAAGGATGATGATCGATTTATAAAGGATTGTTTCAGGATTGGGAAGCCTATGCTTGGGTTGTGTCTAGGAGCCCAATTGATTTCAAAGGCGTCTGGCGCTAAGGTGGGGCGGAATCATGAAAAAGAGATAGGGTGGTTTGATGTGGAGTTGACTGAGGATGGGGTTAATGATCCTTTGTTTAAAGGTTTTGATAAAACTATTGAAGTTTTTCAATGGCATGGGGATACGTTTGATATTCCTGAGAACGGGGCGCATTTGGCGTCGTCTCCTTTGTGCGCGAATCAGGCGTTTAGGTATAATGAAAATGCTTATGGTTTGCAGTTTCACCTTGAGGTTACTAATGATATGGTTGTTGAGTGGCTTGACGCTTATGATGATGAGGTGAAGTCTATGGGAGATAAGGTTAGCAGGGAGAAGATAATTGAGCGTGCCAAGGAGTTCTCTGCTGAGTACAATAAACAGGCTATAAAATTTTATGAAAACTTTTTAAGAATAATAAAGTAAATTGCTCAATTTAGGCACAAAAATGTTTTGAAAGCGCCCAAAGTGAGTTTGCAGTGTCACAGGCATCCTGCCTGTGATCAATTGAAACACAGGCAAGGATGCCTGTGACACTATTTATATGGATTATTACAATTACTTATTTTAGGATAAAATAAATTTGAGAGATTGGAAGCGGCGTGAATTTATTAAAAAGGCTGTTGTTGGCGGAGCGGGTATTTACGGGCTTTCATCTCTAAGCCCGTTCAGCTCAATTGGCAGTCGTCTTGTTTCAAGCGTGTTTGCTGCTGAAGCAGAGGGAAGTGGAAAACCGAAGATTGTTTTTGCGCGGCCTGAAAAGTTAACAAATGTTAACGGTAAGGCAAACGCTAAGTTGATTGAAAGCGTTCTTAATGATGCTTTAATGAAGATAACTTTAGCGCGTTCGCCGGAAAATGCCTGGGGGAGATTGTTTACCCGCGATGATATTGTGGGTATAAAGATAAACGCGCTGGCCGGCAAGGCTTTTTCGCCGCATACGGAGTTGGTAAATTCGATTGTGAACGGGGTGAGGCTTGCGGGCGTTAAGGAGGGGAATATAATTATCTTCGACCGGCAGAACAAGGAGCTTGTTCGCGCCGGCTACAATCTGCGAACGGATAAAAACGGTTTAAAATGCATTGGGACGGATGGTATATCAGGCGGGGGGTATGATAGGCGTCCGGTAATTAGCGGTAGCGTGGGGAGCTGTTTCAGCAAAATAGTGTCGAGTCATGTTACGGCGCTTATAAACGTGCCGGTTTTGAAAGATCACGATTTGTCAGGCGTTTCAGTGGGTATGAAAAACTTTTACGGCGTTATTCACAACCCTAATAAATATCACGATAATAATTGCGACCCATATATTGCGGAACTTAATGCGCATCCATATATCAGGCAGAAGTTGCGGTTGGTTGTGTGCGACGCGATTAAAGCGCAATACAATGGGGGGCCTGCGTTTAAACCTCAATGGGTGTGGGACTGCGGCGGTATTCTGGTTGGCGCCGATCCGGTTGCGGTTGACCTCATAGGTTGCGAAATAGTGGAGGCTAAACGTAAAGATGCGGGTATGCCTGAATTGAAACTGGTTGGCAGGGAGCCAAAATATATTGAAACCGCAGCGGCAATGGGGCTTGGTGTTGCGGATCGCGAGAGGATTGAGTTGATTGAAACGTAGCGCGTGGCGCAAAGCGCTAAGCGTAGTTGGCGGTTGGCAGTTTGCATAAAAGCAGAAGACGAAGAGCTATTTGAAGTTGGTAAAAAGCAGAACAAACAAGGTGAATGTATAATGTCAAGATAAACAAGGTATTTATGCGTTGTAAAATTATTCTAAATATGCGATATTTAGATATTCATTTACTATCTGGAAAATCAGGATGTTAAAACCTACTATTTGGATATGTTCTTCACTTAAAGACTTAAAAAAATTTCCGGATGACGTCCAAAGCGAAATCGGATATGCATTATATCAAGCTCAAATAGGCAAAAAACACCATAAAACAAAACCTCTGAAGGGATTTGATGGTGTTATGGAAATCGTTAGCGATTATGATAAAGACACCTATAGAGGAATATATGCTTATAAATTAGGAGAAAATATTTACGTATTGCATGCGTTCAAAAAGAAATCTAATAAAGGCATTAAAACGCCGAAAGAAGAAATTGAAGTCTTGAAACAGAGATTAAAAAGAGCAAACGAATTACATAAAGGAAAATAAAATGAATGAAGATTATATTGTCGGTTCAGGAAATGTATTTAAAGACTTGGGTTTTGAAAATGCGGAAGATGAATTGGCAAAAGTAGAATTGGCTTCAATCATTAACGAGATAATTGACGACAGGGGCCTTTCTCAACGTAATGCGGGGAAAATCCTTGATTTAGATCAAACAAAAGTATTAGCTTTAAGAGATGGGAGGCTAAAGGGCTTTTCTATTGAACTGTTATTTTCGTTTCTGGATAAATTAGATCAGCATGTAGAAATAAAGATTACCCATAAATCTAAGTCTAAAATAAAATCAAAGCGTAGAGTTGAAGTTTCGTTTTTACATTAATCAGTTCTTAACTTAACAATCTAACCATTTGCCAAGCCTGCAATTTACCAATACACAACAAGCCATAAGTTATTTTTCCGTTCACTCTAAATACTCAGCAAAATACTCTTCTAATCTTTTATAAATGTTTTTGCGGAACGGGGCGGTTTTTTCGGTTAGTTTTTTTAGGGTTGTCCATTTCCATGCTGTAAATTCGTGTTCTACGGCGTTTTCCGGATCAATATCTTTTTCATATCCTGTAAACCTCAAAAGAAACCATTTTTGAACCTGGCCTCTGCCGGTTTTGTTTGAGCGTTTTTCTTTGCTTAGTTCATATGCAAGCCATTCGGGGTGTTCGTCAATTAATTTTAATGCGGATTTGTTGATGCAGGTTTCCTCTTTTATCTCTCGAAACAGGGCGTCGATAGGTTCTTCGCCAATATCAATGCCGCCTTGAGGTAGTTGCCACGCGTCTTTAATGTCGTTTCGTTCAAATGCCAGGGTTTGGCCATTGTCATTTATTATTAAGGCTCCTACGTTGGCGCGAAAAACGTTGTCGGGAAGGCTGTTTGCCATTAATAGTCTTCTCTTACAGCTTTGAAAACCGCGAATCTTGGAATGCCTGAGTTTGTGAAACCCTGGTATTTAAATGTGATTATGCTGCCGATTGGGGGTGGATCCAGCCTGTCGTTGTTGGTAAAGCCGCTTCCAATAGAGAAGCGTGTTCCGTTTGTCAATTCTACTAACAGCGAGCCCATTTTGCCGCTGAAATTTCCCGTGCCGGGCTTGTGTTCTATTACCAGGGCTTCGTTTTCGGAAATTTTTTGGGCTTTAAGCATATGGCTTGAGCGTTTTGCCACATAATGCGAGGTTGGCTCGCGCAGTATTATTCCCTCGCCGTTAATGGCGTCGATCTCGTCAAGGCGTTGGAGCAGGTGCTCTTCATCGCGGCAAATTTCCTGATCAATAAGCCTGGCGAATTTCGAGTGGTGGTTTTTGAACCAGTTGCCGGCAAAATCAAAGCGATCTTCAAATCCGCCCATGGTTTTAGGCGCGTCGAATACCATATATTTAACCTCACGCCATCCCTCATGCGGTTCGTTTTGCCTTACAACGTTTAATGTTTCGCTGAATTTGCCGCGGTCTATCCATAGCTCGCCGTCAAGGGCAAATTCCGGGAAGTTTCTGGTAAACCAGTATGGGGCATTGAATTCCTTGCCTGTTTTTGAGCGTAGGCATTGACCGTCCCAATAGGCCATAACTCCGTCGTACTTTTCGCTCATCAACCAGCCGGACACGTCAATTCCCGGTTTCCACTTCTGCGCAAGCATAACTTTTGGGGCGTCACCGCCATGGTGGTGGACTTCAGCTTCTGAAATGCGCACTTTATCTTCCGCGTGGGTGGCGATATAAGCAAAAGAGGCTATTGCTATAATAAAAAATAGAATATGTACAGGTCTAATATTCATTTTGTTTTTAAGCAAAGTTTTTGTTTCAGGAGACTCGTGTAAAAACGCTATGATGTTTTTAGTTAATTCCGGGTATTATAACTTATTTATATGAATGATGAAATCTTTTACTGCAAAAAAATAAATATTTTTTTGTAGATTAAGAATGGTGAAAGTGGAAATGATTGTGTGAGTATTTAAACTTTTTGGGGCAATCAGAAGATTGCCCCAAAAAAGTTTTATTATGAAATGTGAACCGGGAAAAGGTTTTTAATACCTGTAGAATTCCGGTTTGAACGGGCCGTCAACTGAAACACCTATGTAATCGGCTTGTTCCTGCGTTAATTTGGTTAGTTTAACGCCAATCTTTTCAAGGTGCAGTCTGGCAACTTCTTCGTCCAGTTTCTTTGAAAGCGTGTAAACGCCGATTTTGTAAGAATCTTTTTTATCCCACAAATCAATTTGCGCCAAAGTTTGGTTGGTAAACGAGTTTGACATCACGAATGATGGGTGGCCCGTCGCGCAACCAAGATTAACAAGTCTTCCTTCCGCCAGCAAGAATATGGCATGACCGTCAGGAAAAGTGTATTTGTCAACCTGTGGTTTGATATTTTCATGCGCTATATTTGGGTATTCGAAAAGTTTTTCAACCTGTATTTCGTTGTCAAAATGGCCGATGTTGCAGACTATAGCCTGATCTTTCATCTTTTCCATATGTTCAATTCTTATAATATCTTTGTTTCCGGTTGTGGTCACATAGATATCGGCTGTTCCAAGTGTGTCTTCAATGGGTTTAACTTCATAACCGGCCATTGAAGCCTGAAGGGCGCAAATTGGGTCGATTTCAGTGACAATAACTCTTGCTCCCATAAAAGAGAGGCTTTGCGCGCAGCCTTTTCCAACATCGCCGTAGCCGCAAACAACAGCTACTTTGCCGGCTACCATAACATCAGTGGCGCGTTTAATGCCGTCTACCAATGATTCTCTGCATCCATACAAATTGTCAAATTTTGATTTTGTCACGGAATCGTTTACATTGATAGCCGGAAATAGCAACTCGCCTTTTTCCTGCATCTGGTATAGTCTGTGAACGCCTGTTGTCGTCTCCTCGGAAACGCCTTTGCACTCTTTAACAACGTTATGCCAGTGTTGAGGATCTTTCTTCAATATATCTTTAAGAAGTTTGTTAATGATCTGCAACTCTTTGTTGTCCGTAGGCTCGTCAAGAATTGACGCGTCGTTTTCAGCCGCATATCCTCTGTGTATCAAAAGTGTGGCGTCTCCGCCGTCGTCCACAATTAATTGCGGGCCTTTGTCGTCAGGGAATGTTAAGGCTTCATATGTGCACCACCAGTACTCTTCAAGAGTTTCGCCTTTCCAGGCGAAAACCGGTGTTCCGGACTTGGCTATAGCCGCGGCCGCGTGATCCTGCGTTGAAAAAATGTTGCATGAAGCCCATCTGACATCGGCTCCCAGTGCTTTTAATGTCTCAATTAACACCGCTGTTTGAATGGTCATGTGCAATGAGCCCATGACGCGCACGCCGTTAAGTGGTTTTGAAGTTGAGTGTTTCTCCCTAACCGACATTAAACCAGGCATCTCTTTTTCCGCAATATTCAACTCCTTGCGTCCAAAATCCGCCAGACTAATATCAGCTACTTTGTAATCATCCGCCATTGTTAATCCCTTAAAATAAAAATGTAAATAAAGTTAATGTTTTAGATGCCTGCGTCCTTTTTAAGTATTTCAGCCATGTCAGTCGCCTCCCATGGGAATGTGCTTGCGTCTCTGCCGAAATGTCCGTGGAACGAAGTCTGCTTGTAAATAGGCCTTAAAAGGTCAAGCTTAGTAATAATTCCCTTTGGAGTAAGGTTAAAATGTTTTTGCACTAATTCAGCGATTTTTGCCTCGGGAATATTTGATGTCTGTTCAGTAGAAACAGTTATTGAAACAGGTTCGGAAACGCCTATGGCGTATGACAATTGAACCTCGCATCTTGGGGCCAATCCAGCCGCTACGATATTTTTAGCAACGTATCTTGCCGCGTATGCCGCGCTTCTGTCAACTTTGGAAGGGTCTTTGCCGGAAAAAGCGCCGCCGCCGTGTCTGCCTCTGCCGCCGTATGTGTCTACAATGATCTTTCTGCCGGTAAGCCCGCAATCGCCCTGAGGTCCGCCGATAACAAATCTGCCGGTAGGGTTAATATGGAACACTGTTTGAGCGTCTAAAAGATCGTTTGGCACTACTTCTTTTACTATCTTTTCAATAATATCTTCCCTCAATGTCTTATATTTAACATCCGGGTCATGCTGAGTTGATATAACAACCGCCTGCACTCTAACCGGTTTGTCGCCGTCGTACTGCACAGTTACCTGTGATTTGCCGTCAGGTCTAAGGTAAGGCAATGCGAGGTTTTCTCTCAATTCAGCCAGTTTTGCCACGAGTTTGTGAGCCAGGCTAATAGGAAGAGGCATCAATTCAGGCGTTTCGTTGCAAGCAAAACCAAACATCATGCCCTGGTCGCCCGCGCCTTGTTCCTTGTGCAGGCCGTCGCCTTCGGTTACACCCTGTGAAATATCGACTGATTGTTTATCAAGACTTGACATTACGGCGCAAGTGTTGTAATCGAACCCTTTTGTGGCGTCGTCATAGCCTATATCTTTAACCGCGCTTCTAACAATGTCTGGGATTTCAAGTTTAGCCGTGGTAGTTATCTCGCCGGCAACCATAACCACGCCTGTGGTAATTAATGTTTCGCAAGCAACTCTTCCATTTGGATCCTGCGTAAGAATTGCGTCAAGCACTGAATCGGAAATCTGATCCGCCATTTTATCCGGATGCCCCATTGACACTGATTCCGATGTAAATAAATAACTCCCTTTGTTTAACATAATACCACCTTCTCCTTAACTATTAACCACTTTCTAATTTAAAATACTTTCTAAAATTTGTACATTTCGGCTCGTTGCGCCTTTATTTTCTATAACGATTTTTTGCGCCCTAATCCCCAAATCCTTTCTCAACTCAGGATTAGACAACAAAGCTCGTATTGTATTTGTTAAATCTTCTTCATCTTTTACCATCTTTGCCGCGTTGTTTTCAAGCAGTAATTTTGTCTCTTCCTCAAAATTAAACATGTGCGGGCCAAAAACCACCGGTTTAGCAAGCCCTGCCGGCTCCATCACATTTTGGCCTCCGCGGGGAACAAGGCTGCGTCCCACAAACACGCAATGCGCCAAGGCGTAAACGTTAACCAGATCGCCGATAGTGTCTACTATTATAATGCTGTTTTCCGATTTAAAATCGGCCCGGCTTTTGCCGTCTGATTGCAAAACCGTTTTTCGCGCGGCAATAAAACCCTTCTTCTCAACAAGCGACGCGATCTCTTTTGCCCTCTCAATATGGCGCGGGACAAGAATGAGCCTTAATTGCGGCGTCTCATTTCGCAAAACCTTAAACAGGTTTAATAAAATTTCCTCTTCGCCGTTATGTGTGCTGCCGCCCACAAGCACAACATCATTTTCGGAAATATTGAACAAACTTTGCAATCTCGACTTTTCTTCCTCGTCAACGTTTGTGTCAATATTATCGTATTTCATTGTCCCTGTGACATGCGCATTTTCACTGGGAATGCCTAATTTTTTAAAACGCGCCGCGTCAGCCTCCGTCCTGGCGCAATAAACTTTGTTGTCAACAAGGCTTTTGCGGAAACTGTTTGAAAAACGGAAGAGCTTTCCATAGAAATTCATGGATTTGTCTGATATTCTTCCATTAACCAGCAAAACAGGCGTTTTATATTTTGACGTTAAAACAAAAAAGTTGGGCCACACTTCAAGCTCAATTAAAACAATATAGTCAGGCCTTATCTTTTTAAATACGCGCTTTACAATAAAACTTAAATCAACCGGAAAGTAAAAGACGTACTTATTTTTATAAATCTTTCGCGCAGTCGCAAAACCTGTATTCGTCCACGCAGAGACAACTATATCAAATTCGGGGCAAATTTGCTCTAACCTGTTTACAAACATGCGTCCGGTTAAAGCCTCGCCCACAGACGAGCCGTGTATCCAGATGCATGGCTTTTTTGATTTTCTTTCGGCTATAGCTCCAAACCGTTGCGCAATTCCCAGGCGGTACCGTTCATTTGTTATTATTTTGTAAATCAGAAACGGGAAAGATACAATTATTATTAAAATATAAAGAAAATCTAATAACATTTAATGTTGCTTTCCGGCATTTAGGCGCCACATTGTCATACCTTGTAGTTATCTATTCCCGCCACACAACGTCTCAACTTTTCACAGTCTCAATCATTCCGTTTTTCGTCCCCATTTTCTGTTTTTACGCGCAACACTGCTTATATTTTTTCCCGCTTCCGCAAGGGCAAGGCTGGTTTCTTCCTACTTTTGCTGCCACTCTAACAGGTTCCAGTTTCTCCCCTTTGGATTCCGAATTTTCAATGGCTTGCTCTTGAGCCTGGCTTGTGTTTGCAAGGCTGGAGGTGAAATTTGCATCCTGATAGACAAAATTGTCCTCGTTCCATATATTTTTTGGTTGATTATCTGATTCGGAGCTAAGTCTAACTTTAAAGATAAGGTCTGTAATCTCCTCTCTTATAGTGCATTCCATAGTTTGAAACATGGCCAACCCTTCGCGTTTATACTCAACTTTTGGGTCTACCTGCGCGTATCCCCTTAACCCAATGCCTGATTTAAGGTGATCCATAGCGTATAGATGATCTTTCCATTTAGAATCAATCTTGCCGAGCAGCAGTATCTGCTCCAAGAGCCGCATCTGTTCGTTGGAAATCTCTTTCTCTTTATTTTCATACGCTTCCAAAGCGAGCTTGATAAGGTCGTCTCCTATTTCGTCGCGTGTTTGCTCTGTGTTTTCTTCAACATTGATATCTTTGTCTACTTTAACTTTAAACCAGTCTTTAAGACCATTAATATCCCAGCTTTCTGAATAGGTTTTTTCATTTAGATAGTAGTAAACGGCGTCAAGGATGGTCTCTTCAATCATTTCAACAATGTAATCACGCAGGTCGTCCCCCGCTAAGGCTCTTTGGCGCAAAGCGTAAATAGTTTTCCTTTGCTCGTCCATAACCTCATCGTACTCAAGAAGGTGTTTACGAATCTCAAAGTTGTGTTGTTCCACCTTTTTTTGCGCTCTTTCAATTGATTTGGATATCATTGAGTGTTCGATTGCCATGCCCTCTTCCATGCCAAACCTTTTAAGCATTGAGGCTACTCTTTCCGAAGCAAACAACCTCATCAAATCGTCTTCGAGCGACACAAAAAATCTGGACGATCCCGGGTCGCCCTGTCTGCCTGCGCGGCCTCTAAGCTGATTGTCTATGCGGCGGGCTTCATGCCTTTCAGTGCCAATAATGTGCAGACCTCCGCTAGCCGCCACCCCTTCGCCTAAAACAATATCCGTGCCTCTGCCCGCCATATTTGTGGCGATAGTAACGTTGCCGGCAAATCCCGCATTTGCCACGATGGAGGCTTCCCGTTCGTGCTGTTTAGCGTTTAGCACCTCATGTTGGATGCCGTGCCTGTTTAACAAACTGCTTATCAATTCCGACTTTTCAATAGACACGGTTCCCACAAGAATAGGGCGGCCCATTTTATTTACTTCAACAATCTCTTCAACAAGGGCGTTGTATCTCTCTTTTTCAGTGCGGTAAACCCTATCAGGATGCGAAATGCGAATTAGAGGCTTGTTGGTTGGTATTTGAACGACTTCAAGGCCGTAAATCTGGAGAAATTCAGAGGCTTCCGTTAAAGCCGTGCCCGTCATGCCGGACAGTTTATCATAAAGGCGATAAAAATTTTGCAAAGTAATTGTGGCAAGGGTCTGGTTCTCTTCTTTAATCTTGACCTTTTCCTTTGCCTGGACGGCCTGGTGAAGCCCGTCGCTCCAAACGCGGCCTTCCATTAACCTGCCGGTAAATTCGTCAACAATAACTACGTCGTTGTCTTTTACAATATAATCGCGGTCCTTTTTAAACAAACTATGCGCGCGAAGGGCCTGCTCTATATAATGCGGCCAATCCATGTAGCCCTCGGTGTAAATGCTGGGGACATTAAGTTGTTTTTCAGTTTCCGCAATGCCTGATTCATTAAGGTGAACGGATTTCTCTTTCTCTTTTATTTCAAAATCCGTGCCTGCCTTTAATTTCATGGCGATCTGGTTTGCTTTATAGTATTTGTCGGTTGACTCCTCTGTTGGGCCTGAAATAATCAGCGGCGTCCTCGCCTCGTCAATAAGTATACTGTCAACTTCGTCAACTATTGCGTAGTTTAATCTTTTTTGCGTCTGGGTTTCAGAGTTTGTTCTCATATTGTCTCTGAGATAGTCAAACCCAAACTCGTTGTTTGTGCCGTAAGTTATGTCGCTCTCGTAAGCCTCTTTTTTCTTGGCGTAATCCTGATTTGCGTGAATCGCGCCGGTGCATAGTCCAAGAAATTCAAACATCGGCGCCATCCAGTCCCTGTCTCTCTGGGCCAGATAGTCGTTAACCGTCACGATATGCACACCTTTGCCGGTTAAAGCGTTGAGGTAAGCCGGAAGCGTCGCCGCTAATGTTTTGCCTTCGCCTGTCTGCATCTCGGCTATTGAACCCTGATGAAGAACGATGCCGCCTATCATTTGCACGTCAAAATGCCTCATTGTGGGAAATTCACTATCCGGGTTCGGCGTTTTAAGAACCCTTCTGCTCGCTTCTCGCACAACGGCAAACGCTTCAGGCAAAATATCGTCAAGTTTCTCGCCTGCGGCTATTCTTTCCTTAAACAGATCGGTTTTTTGCCTAATTTCCGCGTCGGATAATTTTTGGAGGTCGGGTTCTAATGAATTGATATGGTCAACAAGAGGTTTAATCTTTTTTACAACCCTGTCATTTGCCGAACCAAATATTTTGTTAAAAAAAGCCATAATAGTATTTAAGTGAAATTAGAAAAACGCATAAAAATCTTGATTTTAAGCTAAAAAATATCAAAAAAAGCGCTAAACTTTTGATAAAAGGACCAATTAAATCAAAAACCTGAAAAGCTGTCAAGTGATTAAAAAGTCCCGGCGTGGGGAAAAGGCAAGGTTTTTACAAAAATGGGCAAGGAGGGAGTCGAACCCTCACGAGCTTATCGCCCAAGGGATTTTAAGTCCCTCGTGTCTGCCATTCCACCACTCGCCCATTAGATTACATCGAAGAATGCTTTTGTTTGATACTTTGAGAATGGAGGCGGCACCGGGATTCGAACCCGGGATAACGGATTTGCAATCCGCTGCCTTAGTCCACTTGGCCATGCCGCCTTAAATTAATAGATATGAATGTAACCCTGCTAAAATTCCACTGGAATTAAAGATTATATACAAATCATGTTTTATGTCAAACCTTTTTCATATTGGGGCGAAAACTAATCATGTTTTATATTAAACCTTTTGCAAATTGGGGCGAAAACAAGCGTAAAAAACAATAATTTCAATGTCTGAAATTTCATTTTCATAGCCTTTTCATAGCCTTTTTTTTAATTTTTTTTAAAATTTTATCCATTACAAAACCTTATTCAATCTTTTTTCTCATAGACATTTAGCTAAAATTTAAGCAAGGGTATTTGGAAAATTTTTAATAAAAAATTCTTTACAATTTCACAATTCAAATGTAGAATCGTCGTCTTTATTATTTCGAATATAAATTTTGATCTTATTTTCAGTTTAGATCTTAAATTCAAAATCATTGTGAGCAAATTGATATGTTACTAAATTATTTCCCAATTTTTGTCCTTTTTGTAATTGCGGCGCTGTTTGCCGCCGGCACGGTTATAATGTCGATGCTGATAGGCAAGCAGAAACCTCACGCTGAAAAGTTGTCGCCATATGAATGTGGTGTTGAGCCGATCGGATCCGCAAGGCAAAGGTTTCCAATTAAATTTTATATCATCGCAATGATCTTTGTTGTTTTTGATATTGAATTAGTTTTCTTATACCCTTGGGCTGTGATTTTTAAATCCCTTAAAATGTTCGGCCTTATTGAAATGGGTGTTTTCATTGCTATACTTGTATTCTGCTATATCTATGTGTGGAAGAGGGGGGCGTTCGAATGGGAATAGAAGGTAAGTTAGGCGATAATATTTTAACAACTACGTTGGACGCCGTGGTTAACTGGGCTCGGGGAAATTCACTTTGGCCTATGCCTTTTGGTTTGGCGTGCTGCGCTATTGAAATGATGGCGGCGGTTGCACCTCGATATGATTTATCAAGGTTTGGAGCCGAAGTGTTCAGGTTTTCACCACGTCAATCTGATGTTATGATTGTGGCCGGCACTCTTACTTATAAGATGGCGCCGGTTTGCAGAAAAATATTTGACCAGATGCCTGAGCCAAAATGGGTTATTTCAATGGGAGCTTGCGCTTCATCAGGCGGAATATTCGATACATACAGCGTTGTGCAGAATGTGGATCAGATTGTGCCGGTTGATGTTTACGTACCCGGCTGTCCTCCAAGACCGGAGACTTTAATTCAGGCGATTATGGAATTGCAGAAAAAAATTAAGACGGAAACCGTGTTAGCGGAATAATATAAATGAGCGAGAATAATATATTTGTTGATAAAATAACGGAAAAATTTCCGGATATGGTTATCGGGTCGGCAGTTTTTCGCGACGAGACTACAATTTGCGTGAAAAAGGAAGCGATTGTTGATGTCTGCGCGTTTTGCAGGGACGACGGCTCTCTCAAGTTTGATTATCTTTCAGATTTGTGCGGGGTTGACAAGCTTGCCGTTAACAACACGTATGAAATAGTTTACCACCTCTACTCTTTGCCTCTTAACCATAGGGTGCGTTTAAAGGTTGCGGTTGAAGATTCCGAAACTCCTTCGCTTGCCACGGTTATTAATGTGTGGCCGGCTGCGGATTGGATGGAACGCGAAGTGTTTGATATGCTAGGGGTTAAATTTGATGGACATCCTGATTTGAGAAGGATATTGACTCCTGAAGGTTTTGTTGGTTACCCGCTTAGAAAAGATTATCCAATAAATAAAAGGCAGCCGGAAAATTTAAGAGAAATATTCCGCAAGGATTTTGATTAATATGCCAGATACAGAATTAATGACAATAAATATGGGCCCTTCTCATCCTAGTACTCATGGAGTGCTTAGGCTGATTATTGAGCTTGATGGAGAGACGGTTGTTAAGTGTACTCCGGATATAGGGTATCTTCATCGCGGAGTTGAAAAACTTTGCGAATACAAAACATACAACCAATGTATACCATTGACGGATAGGCTTGATTATTTGGCTCCAATGTCAAATAACCTGGGGTATGTCCTTGCGGTTGAAAAACTGCTGGATGTTGAAATTCCTCAGCGCGCTCAATATATAAGAGTGTTGATGACTGAGCTTACAAGGATATCTTCGCATTTGCTTTGGCTTGCAACACATGCCCTTGATATAGGAGCGATGACGGTCTACTTTTATGCGTTTAGAGAAAGAGAATCTCTGTATGACCTCTTTGAGATGGTTGCAGGCGCGAGAATGAATGTTACCTATGTAAGAATTGGGGGACTTGCGGCTGATTTACCGGCCGGTTTTGTTGAAAAGGCGCGTGACTTCATTGATAAGTTCCCGGGATTTATGGACACATATGAAAACTTGCTTACAAAAAACCAGATTTGGATTAATAGAACAAAAAACGTTGGTGTTATTTCTAAAGAAGACGCTGTTGCTATGGGTTTAAGCGGGCCAAGTATAAGAGGATCCGGCGTAAATTGGGATGTTAGGAAATCTGAGCCATATTCGGCATATAATGATTTTGATTTTAAGGTTCCGGTTTTTCATAACGGCGACGTGTATGATAGGTATTTGGTAAGGATAGAAGAGCTTAGGCAAAGCAATGAAATTTGCAGGCAGGTCTTGGACAAATTGCCTGAAGGCGAGATAAAGACAAAAAGTAAAGAGTGTATATTGCCCGATAAGCAGGATGTTCGGGAAAATATGGAAGCTCTTATTTACCACTTTAAGATTATAACCGAAGGCATTTGTCCTCCGGAAGGCGAAGTTTATTTAAGCATTGAAGCTCCAAAAGGCGAGCTTGGCTATTATTTGGTAAGTGACGGATCGGACAAACCGGCTCGTTTTAGAATAAGGCCGCCTTCCTTTGTAAACATGAAAGCGTTTACAAAAATGGTCGAGGGTCAATTGCTTGCTGATGTTGTCGCTATAATAGGAAGTCTTGACATTGTTTTAGGTGAAATTGACAGATAAGTTTATATAGCTTGTTAAAATATTAAGTCTTAAATATGTGTCAAAATTAAAAATCCAATAGTTTGGAGAGTAAATTTTGGAAATTACTGAAGAAGAAAAAGTTGATGTGTCTAAAGCGATTGAAATTTTAGACGCTTATGAGGGTGTAAAAGGGGCTTTAATGCCTATTTTGCAAAAGATACAAACTGTTTATAAATACCTTCCAAATGATGCTTTGGAATTGGTTTCTGAAAGGCAAAATGTCTCAATGAGCCAGATACACGGTGTTGTTACTTTTTACGCCCAGTTTTATCTAACCCCTCCTGGAAAACATATTTTAAGGCTTTGCCAAGGCACGGCTTGCCATGTTAAAGGCGCTGATGATATTATGGATAAGCTTGTTGAGCGTCATCAGGTGGCGCATAAACAGACAACCGAAGACGGGTTGTACACGTTTGAAGAGGTTGCTTGCCTTGGAGCTTGCGCTATGGCGCCGGTTATGACGGTGGACGGCAAGGTATTTGGAGAATTAACGGTAAGCAAGACTGAAGGAATTCTTGATGAATACGCAGAATAACAATAATAAAACGGTAGTAGCGGTTTGTTTAGGCACCGGCGGAATTGCCGCGGGCGGTTTCGAGGTGTTTGACGCCTTTGACGAGGAGATTAAAAAACATAATCTTGACGCTACGGCCGGCAAAAAAAAATGTGGAACCCTTAGAACGGGGTGCAGGGGTAACTGTGCTAAAGATGTATTGGTTGATATTGTCGCTCCTGATGGTTCTAAGCTTACATATCAAAGGGTAACCGCTGAAATGGTGCCGGAAATTGTTGAACAGCATTTAGCTAATAACAAACCGGTTGATAAGTGGTTGACAAAAGACGATTATCGCGATTTTAACGCTCCTCAGCAACGTTTGGTTCTTGGAAATTGCGGAGAAATTGACCCTGAAAGTATTGATGAATACATTGCTCGCGGCGGTTACAAAGCTCTTGAAAAAGTTGTTAAAGAGATGACGCCGGAGGGTGTTGTGGCTCTGGTTGAAGATTCAGGCTTGCGCGGACGAGGCGGCGGTGGTTTTGACACTGGCTGGAAATGGGGCTCTTGCGCTAAGTATGACGCTGATCAAAAGTTTATTCTATGCAACGCAGACGAGGGAGACCCCGGCGCGTTTATGGATAGAAGTCTTCTTGAAGGCGATCCGCACAGCGTGCTTGAAGGCATGGCTATCGCCGGATATTCAATGAACGCGACCGACGGCTACATTTACTGCCGCGCCGAGTATCCATTGGCTATAAAAAGATTAAACATTGCCATACCGCAAGCTATTGAAAGAGGTTTTTTAGGCGATAATATTTTTGGCTCTGGTTATAGCCTTCATATAAAAATAAAAGAGGGCGCGGGTGCTTTTGTATGCGGCGAATCAACTGCGTTGCAATACTCAATTGAAGGCAAACGCGGCATGCCCCGAACAAGACCTCCGCAATCAGTTGAGGCCGGTTTATGGGATAAGCCAAGCTGTTTGAATAATGTTGAAACGTTTGGAAATGTTGCTTCGATTATTAATAAAGGAGCCGAATGGTATAAGGGAATCGGCACTGAAAAGAGCAAAGGCACAAAGATTTTTGCCCTTGCCGGCAAGATTAAAAATACAGGTTTGATTGAAGTGCCAATGGGGACAACAATCAGAGAAGTTGTTTTTGATATCGGCGGCGGTATACCAAAAAGGAAGAAGTTTAAAGCTGTGCAAATTGGCGGCCCGTCAGGCGGTTGTTTGCCGGAATCTTGTCTTGATCTGCCGATTGACTTTGAGTCTTTGGATGAAGCAGGGGCTATGATGGGATCGGGAAGTCTTGTTGTTATTGACGAGGCTACATGCATGGTTGAATTGTCAAAGTTCTTCATAAATTTTTGCGCAAATGAATCTTGCGGCAAATGTATACCTTGCAGAGTCGGCACAACAGTGATGTTGGAAATTCTTGACAATATTACAAAAGGCAAAGGCAAAGAAGGCGATGTTGAGTTGTTGGAAGAATTAGGCGAAGAGATTGGTCGTATGTCCCTATGTGGCTTGGGTTCGTCGGCTCCTCAGCCTGTATTGTCAACAATCAGATACTTTAGAGATGAATATGACGCGCATATATATGATCACGTTTGCTCAACGGCGGCATGCATACCATTAAGAAAATATGAAGTAAATACTGATAAATGCACTAAGTGCGGAGCTTGTTTTAAAGGGTGTCCAACCGGGGCGATTGAGTGGGAAAAGAAACAGGTCTCTTATCTTAATAAAGATAAATGTATTCAGTGTGGTTCTTGTTATACGAAGTGTCAGTTTATGGCAATCAAATAAAACTGAAAGTTTTGCCGCAAAAAGATTATAACCAATTTAGGTTGTATTACTCTTGTGATTTTTATCTTTTTTAGCGTGGTTTTATATTGAGTTTAACAAAACCGGACAATAGAGAAAAAACAATAGATCAGTCTTTGCAAATAGGAATATTTCAAACTGATCCTGTTGTTGATGGAAATATAACTTTTATAAATGAATTTGGGACAAAACTGTTTGGTTTTGATTCCCCTGATGATGTAGTCGGAAGAAAGTTTAAAGATGTTTTTGTTAACCATGATTCAGTCTCTGAATTAATTAACAATGTGTTGCAAAAGAAAAATACCGGCTCTGAATTTGATATTGTTTGTAAAAGAAATGATGGAATTGAGTCTCTTGTTGGAGTTATCGGGGCTCTTGTTGAAGATTCGAGTGGTTCCGCGGTAAGAATAGACGGAACAATTCGAGACAAAAACAGCAGTGAAGAGTTGGAACGTGATATTGTGACAAATGTCAGCAAAATCATTATATCCAATCTGTACATGAAGGAAGTTTATAAAAATATTTGCGAAGAACTGCACCGGATGATTTTCTGGGAACGCGTAAGTATTTTGTTAAAAGAGGGTGTTAAAGAGGGTGGCGGGGTTGTTGACTTCGCAGTTATGACAAAAGGCCTTAAAAAGGGCTCTGTTTTTGACAAGTTTAAAGAAAAAAGCAGTCATGCAATGGTAGGAAGTATTTTTGAAAAGGTGCTTCTGACAAAAAAGCCCTTTATAGTTCATGACACGGCTGAAGATGATTTAGAAACAAATAAAATATTTGCAAAGGACGGCCTTAGGTCAAGAATGGCTTATCCTTTGACAATGAAAGATAAGATAATAGGTTGCATAACTTTTTCGGCAAAACCGGTTGATTGTTTTAATAAAAAACATCTTGGTCTCCTTGAAAAAGTTGCACCGTTCTTGTCGATAGCAATTGAAAATTCTAAAATTTATTTTAAAGCCACAAAAACTGAAAAAGAGTATAACGACTTATTTAAAACTATAGACAGCCCCTGGATTTAAAGGGTATTGATTATGACAGTAAATCTTACAATTGACGGAAAACAGGTTACAGTTCCTAAAGGAACAAGCATTATGCAGGCTGCTCGTGAGAACGGCATTGATATTCCTGGGTTTTGCTACCACCCTAGGCTGGATTCATTTGGAGCTTGCAGAGTTTGCATGGTTCATGTGACTGAGCGTGGAAGGACTAAAGATAAATTCGCATGCGCTCAGCCGGTTTCTGAAGGAATGGAAGTTGTAACTAAAAGCGATGTGATTGACAAATACGCTAGTAGCGTAACGGAATATCTTTTAGCCCATCATCCGTTAGATTGTCCGATTTGTGATAAATCAGGCGAATGTGAATTGCAGGACGTGGCATTCAGGTTCAAATTGTCAAAAGGCAGGATTGAGACTGTTCGCAGGAATGAGCCAAGTGTAAAAACTAATCCAATTTTGGAATTTAATCATAATAGATGTATTTTATGCGGTAGATGCACAAGGATTTGCGGTGAAGTGCAGGGTATTGCCGCTATTGATTTTCAAGGCAGAGGATTTAACGCAACAGTTGGACCTCCAGGTGATAGGGCTCTTGATTGTGAATTTTGTGGTCAATGTTTATCTGTATGCCCGGTTGGCGCAATTCAGGATAGAGTCTTTAATTTTAAAGGCCGCCCGTGGGAGTTAGCCAAAACGCGAACAACTTGCACCTATTGCTCGGTTGGTTGCACATTTTCTTTAAATACTAAAAGCGGCAAAATTGTCAGGGTAACATCAGATGACGAAGAAGGTTTGAACGGAGGAAATCTTTGTTCTAAAGGTAGATTTGGCTTTGAATTTGTTCATAGCAAGGATAGATTGCATGGGCCTCTAATTAAAAGAGGCGGCAAACTTGGGGCGGCTACCTGGGATGAAGCTTTAACTTTGATTGCAAATAAATTTAAAGAAGTTATAGATAAGAACGGCGTTGACAGCATCGGCGCTATTGGGTCAGAGAAATCGGCGAATGAAGACAACTATCTTTTTCAGAAATTTGTAAGAGTTGTTCTTGGCTCAAACTATGTTGACAATATGGCTAATATTCGCGCCCCATATTTAAATAATGCAATACTTGATTCCATTGCGAACGGCCTATCTTCAGAATCTCTTGAAAGTGTTGTTGACGCTGATATGGTTCTGCTTTTTGGTTGCGATATTGTTGACGAGTTTCCTGTTGGAGGTAATTTAGTTAGAAAAGCTATTAAGAAAAATAACGCAAGCTTAATTATCGCTAATAGCAGAAACATAAAATTCAAAAGTGTAGCTAAATATGAATGCAATTTAAACTATAACTTTGGCGCGGAACTCTCTTTAATAACTGCTTTATTAAAAGTAATGATTGAAGATGATTTGGTAAACTTAAGCAATATTGAGCAATCGGTTGACAATTTTGGAAGACTAAAAGAGTATTTAGAAGAGTCCGATCTTGAAACATTGTTAAATACAGCAGGCGTTACAAAAGATCAAATAATTAAATTTGCCAACCTTGTTTCAAAATCTAAAAAGAGGTTTGTTTTTATTGGCAAAGAGGTTTTAAGCAGCCCATGCGGTGAAGATAACCTGAATTTAATAGTTAATCTGGCTTATTTCTTTGATTACGGCACTGGCGATAGTTATGGAAATAATGGAAACACAAATCTATTTTTTCCAAGAGAGCATAATAACTCACAAGGCGTTAACGATATGGGCGTTGTTCCAGGTTATTTGCCGGGTTATCAGAATTATGCGAGCCAGGATAATAAAGATAAATTTGCCGTAAGTTGGGCAAAGTCAAGCGGTGTTGATTCGTTAACATTGCCTGAAAAACTTCCAATTAATAACGGAAGTCTTTTTGACCACGCTATTCAAGGTTCTTTAAAAGCAATGTATATAATGGGTGAAAATCCAGTTCTTACACATGTTGACGGCAGAGAGGCTCGCGAGGCTCTTACTAAACTTAATTTTTTAGTAGTGCAAGATAGCTTTTTAACTGAGACGGCATGCATGGCGGATGTTGTATTGCCTTCAGTTACATTTGCTGAAAAATCAGGAACTTTTAATAATATTGGAAGGCTTGCCCAAAAAATAAACAAAGCAGTTGAGCCGGTCGGAGATTCAAAACCTGACTGGAAAATCTTATGCGAGTTGGCGGGCAAAATGGGCTTTACCTTTAATTATTCAGATGAAGCCTCAATTATGGACGAGATTAAAGAGCTGGCTCCTTTATACAACAATATTAAATATGAAGAGCTGGATAAGCAAGGCGCATCATGGACTGATAATTTAGAGCAACCTTCACGTTTTGAATTTTCGGTTCCTAAATCTGATCAGACTCTGACGGATAATTTAGTCGCTAAATTTCCATATGCATTAACAACAGGAAATATAATGTTTCATTTAGGGACTTATTCACATAAATCCAAAGCTCTTAATGACATTTATCCTGAGTGCAGAGTAGAGATTAATCCTGAAGACGCAGATGATCAAAGTTTAAACGATGGAGACATGGTAGAAGTTACAGCTCCGAATAGCGAACTAAGATTAAAAGTTAAAATATCAAAAAAGTCCCCTAAAGGAGTGGTTTTTATTCCTTCTAATTATGATAGCATTCCAGTTAATTTACTTGTAGATAGGAATTGCTCGCCTCGTGTGAAGCTTATAAAAGTTGTAAAGTAGGATATAAAGGAATTATTTTCAAATTTTAATGTTCATATGGTGATTTATGGTTGAAATGTTTGCTTATATTGTTTTTTCAATGGCTAAGATTGGCATTGTAATAGGTTTAATGCTACTGGTTATTGCATATCTTGTGCTGTTGGAAAGAAAAGTTTTAGCGCATATGCAAGTCAGGCTTGGACCTATGAGAGTTGGTTTCCACGGTTTATTGCAACCAATAGCTGATGGTCTTAAACTATTCTTTAAGGAAGACGTTATACCCTCAAAAGTAAACAAGCTTGTCTTTATATTATCGCCGGTAATATGTATGGCTCCGGCCTTAATGACGTTTGCTGTTATACCATTTGGCGATACCATAAGTTTTATGGGATTTAATATTGACCTTGTTATTGCTGATGTTAATATTGGCATTCTTTATATATTTGCAATGACTTCAATTGGGATATACGGTATTATTTTGGCTGGCTGGTCTTCTAATAATAAGTATTCATTGCTTGGAGGTTTACGATCTTGCGCTCAAATGATTAGTTATGAATTATCTATGGGCTTTTCGATTATCGGTGTTTTAATGATTGCCGGCACTTTAAGCTTAAAAGGAATAGTGGCTGAACAATCAAGTATTTGGTTTGTAGTGCTTCAGCCGGTTGGTTTTATTATTTATGCTATCTCTGCTGTTGCCGAAACAAACAGAACTCCGTTTGATTTGCCTGAAGCTGAAACTGAGCTTGTAGCAGGATTTCACACCGAGTATAGCAGTATGAAGTTTGGCATGTTCTTTCTTGGAGAGTACGCTAATATTATTACAGTTTCAGCTATTGCTGTTACTTGTTTCCTTGGCGGATGGCACGGGCCGATTCTACCTCCGGTTGCATGGTTTCTGATAAAGCTTTTCTGTTGTATATTCTTTTTCATATGGCTCAGAGGAACTTTTCCAAGGTTTAGATACGACCAACTTATGAAATTTGGCTGGAAATTTTTGTTGCCTGTTTCGCTTGCTAATATTTTAGTGACCGGTGTAGTTATGGTAATGCTTAATAAATGATCTCTTTAAATCGAATATTTTAAGGAATAACAAATGATAAAACCTTTAATTAAGGGTTTATATGTTACAATATCTCACTTTTTTAATCCGTTTAAAGTAGTAACGGTTCAATATCCTGATGAGAAATTAACTATTAGCCCCAGATTCAGAGGACTGCACGAGCATCTAAGAGATAATGGTGATAAAGAAAAATGTGTAGCTTGTGGTCTTTGCGCTAAAGCATGTCCTTCTGATTGTATTCGCATAGAAGGTATTGAAGATGAAAATGGGGTTAGAAAAGCCAGTGTCTATGAAATTGAAATGTTGCGTTGCATTTTTTGCGGTTTTTGTGAAGAAGCCTGCCCTGTTGACGCAATACATTTATCAAATGAGTATGAAATAGCGGCGACAAAACTTGATTTTCATCTTTATTCAAAAGAGAGATTGCTGGTTCCTAAACGCAACTCTTAAAATATTTAAGGTTCAATGTTTTTATATAGTTTAGCATTAAACCGCAGATAAACTGTGGTTGTTAAAAATAGAGGGTTTAATATATGTCAATTATAATATCTGGAATTCTGGCGTTTGCAATTGCTGTTATTGGGATTCTGGTAAATCTTGTGCAGTTTTCAGAGCCTATACTATTTTATTTATTAGCCACAGTTTGCATCATTGGAGCTATTAGTGTTATATCTCAAAAGAATCCGGTTTATAGTATAATATCGCTGATTGTAACGCTTGTGTCCCTGGCAATTATATTCTTGTTGCTTGGAGCGCAATTTCTTGCCGCGGTTCAGGTTATTGTTTATGCCGGCGCGATTATGGTTCTTTTCTTGTTTGTTGTGATGTTATTAAATTTAGGAAAAGACCATTCAGGGGAAGAGAGCGATGATAAGCTGTTTATTCAGAAAAAGACAGCCATAATTTTAGGCGGAACACTTTTTGTGATAATAGGTCTTGTAATTAAGTCTAGTTACTTTAAAGGTCAAACAGGTATTTATACGCATGAGGCTTTAAGCAAAATAGGAAACACAGAATTGGTTGGTAAATTGCTTTATACAGAATATTTGCTGCCTTTTGAAATTACATCAGTTTTATTATTTGCCGCTATAATAGGAACAATAGTTTTAGCGAAAAAAAAGATATAAGGACTTTATAAATTATGATGGTAGTGCCGATAACACATTTTTTATTATTTAGCGCAATGTTGTTTACAATAGGCGTTGTAGGTGTGCTAACTAGAAGAAACGCAATTGTAATATTTATGTCTATTGAATTAATGTTAAATGGCGTTAATGTTGCTTTTGTTGCGCTTGCAAGGCATTTGAACTCAATGGATGGTCAAATGTTTGTTTTCTTCGTTATGACGGTTGCCGCCGCTGAAGCGGGAGTAGGGTTAGCGATTATTATTTCTATCTATAGAAATAAAGGTTCGGTTAATGTTGACGATCTAAACCTTATGAAGTGGTAGTTATTAACATTTGATATAACGGTTGAATTGAAATTTTATTGTTTTGGAGTAAATTATGCTTAATCATATATGGCTGGTTCTATTGTTTCCAGCGATTGGAACTACAATTAATATGCTTTTTGGAAAAAAGCTTTCCAAAAAAGCTTCCGGCGCGATTGCCAGTATGGTTATAGGTCTATCATTCGGTGTTGCTCTTTTGATTTTTCTAAGTCTAATAAAGCTGCCTGCTGCTGAAAGGTTAATAACAAGCACACTGTTTACATGGATTAATGCGGGAGATTTTGTCGCTTTTGCAAGTCTTCAGATTGATCCTCTTTCGTCTTTAATGATTATGATTATTACAGGCGTTGGTTTCCTGATTCATATATACTCAATTGGATATATGCATGATGACGAAGGCTTTTCAAGATATTTTGCTTATTTAAATTTGTTTTCACTTTCAATGCTTATTCTTGTCCTTGCAGACAACTTCTTGTTGATGTTTGTTGGGTGGGAAGGCGTAGGTTTGTGCTCATATCTTTTAATAGGCTTCTGGTATGAAAAAAAATCGGCTGGAGATGCTGGTAAAAAAGCTTTTGTTGTAAACAGAATCGGTGATTTTGGATTTATACTTGCCATCTTGTTAATATTTGTAACATTTGGCACTGTTAATTTTTCAGATGTATTTAACCATGCTCCTGACGCTTTAATTCCAGGTGGTATAGTTGTCACTATGATAACTTTCCTTCTTTTTGTTGGAGCAGTTGGTAAATCTGCGCAGTTGCCTCTTTATACATGGTTGCCTGATGCTATGGAAGGTCCAACTCCTGTTTCTGCATTGATTCACGCCGCCACTATGGTAACAGCCGGCGTTTATATGGTTTCAAGATGCAGCGCGCTTTATATGATGGCCCCGATTTCAATGACAATGGTTGCGGTAATAGGCGCGGCTACAGCTCTTTTTGCCGCTATTATTGGATTAGCGCAAAATGATATTAAGCGTGTATTAGCGTATTCAACAGTGAGCCAGTTAGGTTATATGTTCCTTGCTTGCGGAGTTGGAGCTTATGTTGCCGGAGTTTTCCATTTAATGACTCACGCATTTTTTAAAGCTCTTCTCTTTTTAGGATCAGGAAGTGTTATTCACGCGCTTGGCGGCGAGCAGGATATGCGTAAAATGGGCGGGCTTAGGCGTTATTTACCTAAGACGTACAAAACATTTATAATAGGAACACTTGCTATTGCGGGCATACCTCCTTTTGCAGGCTTCTTTAGTAAAGATGAAATTTTGATGGAGGCTCTTGTTGAAGGCAATATATATTTCTGGGCTATTGGCGCTGTTGCTGCGTTTATGACGGCTTTTTATATGTTTAGGCTTGTGTTTATGACATTCTCCGGTAAATCGCGAATGGATAAACATGTTGAAGAGCACGTTCATGAGTCGCCAAGTAATATGGTTATACCGCTTATGGTATTAGCTCTGCTTTCACTAGTAGGCGGTTTTGTCGGTTTGCCTGGATTAAGCGCGATAAGCAAGTTTTTATCGCCGGTTTTCTCATCCGGACATGGACATGAAATTGCTAAAGCAGTAGGCGGCCATGGCCATGTTGCCCCAGATATGCATAAAGTCTACTTGATGATGGGCGTTTCAACGGCAATAGCGGTTGCAGGTATTCTTTTGGCTTACATAATGTACATAGCTAAGCCTGCAATACCAGGCAATATAGCAACTCGTTTTAGCTCTATTCACAAATTAATATACAATAAATTTTTCGTTGATGAGCTTTATGACGCAGTTTTTGTAAATCCTATTAAAAAGATTTCAATTGGACTTTGGAAGATTTTTGATGTTAGAATTATTGATGGTATTGTAAACGGAGCAGCAAAATTTGTTGATCTCAATGCAGCCATGCTTAAGATATTTCAAACAGGTTATGTTCGCAATTACGCTTTCTTAATTGTTTTTGGCGGTGTAGTAATAATCTTATTTACGATATTTTTGTAAACTACTTTTAAGTTCTATTAAATTATACAGTTAGCTTATTTGCTGGTTTAATGATGTAACGGGAGCCTTAATGAACACTTATATTTTATCAATTATTACCTTTTTACCGCTTTTAGGAGTAATAAGGTTATTATTTATAAATAGTGAAAACCATGATAAGATTAAAAAGTCCGCGCTTTTTAACTCAATATTGACTTTTTTAGTCTCTATACACTTGTTTTTCCATTTTGATACAAGCACTGCCGCAATGCAGTTTGAGCAAATTATTCCATGGATTCCAAGTTTTGGCATTACTTATCATGTAGGTATTGACGGCATTAGTTTGCTACTCTTTATCTTAACCACATTCTTGACTCCTATTTGCATACTCACATCATGGACTATAAAAGATAAGATTAAAGAGTATATGATTGCGATGCTGTTTCTTGAAGTAGGAATGCTAGGCGTTTTTATTTCTCTCGATTTCTTTCTGTTCTATGTTTTCTGGGAAATTATGCTTATTCCGATGTATCTTCTTATCGGAGTATGGGGCGGAAGCCGCAGAGTTTACGCTGCTCTTAAGTTTTTCATTTATACTATGGCAGGCAGTGTTTTAATGTTGCTGGCTATTATAGGTCTATATTTCATTCATGGACGAGAAACAGGAAACTATACTTTTGACCTTACGACAATAAGTAATATGTATCTACCGATTAAGATACAGTATTGGTTTTTCCTGGCATTTTTCTTTGCCTTTGCGATTAAGGTTCCGATGTTTCCATTTCATACCTGGTTGCCTGACGCTCACGTTGAGGCTCCAACCGCAGGCAGTGTAATACTTGCAGGTGTTTTGTTGAAAATGGGTACTTATGGATTTTTAAGGTTCTGTTTACCTCTGTTTCCTTATGCAAGCCACCAATTTGTTCCTATTATCTCATGGTTGGCTATAATTGGCATTATTTATGGCGCATTGGTTGCAATGGTTCAGGATGATTTGAAAAAACTTGTCGCTTATTCCAGTGTTAGCCATTTAGGTTTTGTAATGTTAGGCATGTTTGCTTTTAATTCCGAAGGTATGGAAGGAAGCATTATACAAATGGTTAATCACGGTATTAGCACCGGCGCATTATTCATTGCAGTTGGAATTATATATGATAGAAGGCACACCAGGCTTATATCTGAATTTGGAGGATTAACTAAAAAAATGCCTATTTATAGCGCATTCTTTTTGATAGTAGCCCTCTCATCAATTGGTTTACCTGGGCTTAATGGTTTTGTTGGAGAATTCCTTATTCTTGTAGGGGCGTTTAAGGCTAATTATATTTACGCAGGAATTGCCGCTACAGGCGTAATTTTAGCCGCTGCTTATATGTTATGGATGTTCCAGAGGGTTATGTTTAATAAGTTGACTAATCCTGAGAATCAAAAACTAAAGGATTTAAATCTGCGTGAATACGCATTATTTGTTCCACTTTTAATCTTGATATTCTGGTTGGGTATTTATCCAAAACCTTTTATTGATACAATGAAGGTTTCAGTAAATAATTTGCTTGAGAATGTTGACGCGAAATATAAGGTAGCTTTAGCAGAGAAAGCTGATAATAAAAATGATGAGGATGAAAAAGTTGCTGAAACTAAGTCTGAACATTTTCCTGAATTTCCAATGTTAAGCACATCAACAAATGACGAATTGAAGAATAAAAATAGTAAAATTAAAGCTAAACCCAGCTATTTACCTGAGTTTCCAATTTTAATAGCAGAGTAATCACAATTTTCAAATAATAATTTAATAGAAAATATAATTAAAAATTAAAAAGAACTCACATGGATATAATAATACCTCAAATTGATTTAAAAAGCATAGCTCCAATTATAATTTTAACTATTACTGCTATAGCAGTGCTGTTAATTGGACTATCAAAAAATGAAAAAGCTAGAAATGCCTTTCACCTTGTTACTTTTATTGGTATTGGCTTTGCCGCTTTATCTCTTGTAAAACAATTTGGCGCAGATCCCAAATATTCTTTTAATGGGTCGTATGTAGTCGATAATTTTTCAATCTTTTTTAATCTAATTATACTAGGTTGCACAGCTTTAGTTGTGCTGATCTCAAGTAACTATTTGAGACAGGAAGAGATGGAAAACGGCGAATATTACACATTGCTTTTGTTTGCCACTATTGGCATGATGTTAATGACTGCCGGTTCCAATCTTCTAATAATCTTCCTAGGTATTGAAGTATTATCAATATCATTATACATATTAGCAGGTATCAAACGCAAAAATGCAAAATCTGCTGAATCTGCTCTTAAATATTTCATGCTGGGAGCGTTTACCACTGGGTTTATGTTATATGGCATAGCTCTTGTATATGGAGCTACAGGTTCTATAAATCTTAAAGAGATAGCCGCTTTTTTAACAACAGAAGGCGCAGCATCTGATCCAATGCTTTTACTTGGATTAATAATGATTATTCTTGGATTTGGATTTAAAGTCGCAGCTGTTCCATTTCATAGCTGGATGCCTGATGTTTATGAAGGCGCGCCGACTCCGGTTACGGCTTTTTTCTCTGCCGGCCCTAAAGCAGCAGCTTTTGCCGCTTTTTTCAGAGTCTTTTTAATGTCGTTTAAAGATCTTGATAGCCATTGGATAAAGATATTGTGGATATTAGCTGTTCTTACAATGACAATTGGAAATGTAGTCGCATTAAGGCAGAATAATATTAAAAGAATGCTTGCTTATTCAGGCATTGCGCACGCCGGTTATATAATGGTAGCGTTAATAGCGTCAAATGACATGGGCATGACAGCAGTCCTCTTTTACATGGTTGCTTATGCTTTAATGAACATCGGCGCATTTGCAATAGTTATAATACTGGGACGCAAAGGAGAAGAAAATTCAGAACTCGCGGATTTCTCAGGATTAGGTTTTAAACATCCTGTTTTAGCGGTAACAATGACTATCTTTTTACTGTCAATGGCAGGTATACCACCATTAGCCGGCTTTATGGGCAAGTTTTATGTCTTTAGCGCAGCTTTAAAATCCGGTTTTATAATGTTAGCAATAATAGGCGTTATAAACAGCGTAATATCAGTTTATTACTATCTTCGCGTAACAGTTTTCATGTACATGAAAGACCCAATGCGCGAATTTACCCCATTGTCAACATCACCATGCATACTAGGCGCGGTTTTTGTTGCTCTTTGGGGAACAATACAATTCGGTATATTCCCATCAAGTATTATCGAATTAGCGCAAAAATCAATTCTTCTACTACCATAATAAATAAGCTCAAAACTTATTTATTATGGTAATCATATTTCATTTCAGAAATGTTTCTTTATAAATAAAAATTAAGATTTTTAACTTTGCAGAAACCTTCTGAAAATGTTTTATGGTTAATAACCCTCTTTGTATTTCTCAACAAATCTCCTTATATATTTAATAATAATTCCAATCCAAGATATTTTAATTATCTTAAACATTATAAAGCTTTAGTTTATATGGAGCACATCAACTATGTTGATGTTAAATCTTAGAGTTAATTTAATAAACCATATCTATTAATATCACAGTTTCAAGACTCTAACACTCCGATTACTTAGGAAAATTCCTTTAAAACAGGTTTACGCCTTGTTGTAATATAGAAGCTTACTCGCGCCATTATCAACCTTTAAGAATGCCATTTCAATTTTGCGAAACCACATTAATTAAGAATATTAACGCATTATTTATTCTTAGCCTCCTTGTATTTGATCTCCACACGTTTAAACCAAACCATATGAACACTCGCAATATCTCCCGTTATTAATAACGCCTATAATTCTACGAAACATTTAAAGCAATCTGCAAGACTGCTTCAGATTTTAACTTTAAACATTGATTTTACTTTAGTTTTAGATTCTTACGCCTTTATTCTAAGGATTTATCTCTCAGATATTTTTTAAAGTGTTTTATATCGTCAAAATTGAACAATTTTAGATACCCCCTCCCCTAACCATTCCCACTAAGGGGAGGTGTATTTAGTTTTTTAAACTTGTTTTGGTTCTAATCTCACTCGTACAAAGTTTCAACTATTGGGTGATGTCTTTTAATAAAAATATACCGTTTATTTCTTCTCCTTTGATGGAAGGGGTCATGGGAAGGTGATAAGAATCGCTCAATTTGAGTATCAATATGTTATGGGATCGCTATTTTTTTTAAATTTCAAATATCTTTAACTAGCTTTAGCTTTTTTTTGTTTTTTTAATAGGTGGCGATTTGTGATGATTTGTGGTTAATTCGCTTTTGTTTTCCTTATTTTTTGTTTATTCGGGTTATTCAACAATGATGATATTAAAAACTTAGATTATTGAGAGAATCAAATAAATCCAAAAAGATAAACTTTTAGAAATTTACGATTTAATCCATTGCCGGCGTTTTGGTTTAAATCAAGAGAAACAGAGCTGGAAACTTTCTGTAAAACAACGTCATTTCGGTTTATCTAAAGGGAAGTTTTAAGTTCCTGCAAGTTTTTTGAACTACTTCCAGATAATATTAAAAATGGAGACTTCTAATAAAACTACTCCTCTTCTAGATTTTATTTTAAAAGCCTTAGAAATTAAAGTCTCTTATCTTGAAATCGAATATAAGGATGGGTAGGAAGAAATTAACGCCATTAGTGCCAATTTCCGTTTCGGGCATATACCTTGATTTGGGATTTAGTATAGATAGGCTAAAATCTACCAACAAAGAAACAATTATCTTAACCACTGAGCTATATATGATACAAAAATACAAGAAAAACCAATCACTGCTGATAGTAAAAAACATACGGTAAATGTAACAACATTCGATAGTTTTGGCGAAGATGCGTTTTCTGTAACAATTGAATAGAGTAAACAATCAGGATGAGAGGGACGTTAATATTTTGAGTAAAAAGCAGCAATATTTGTAATCGGCTTTTAAAGATTAAGGTAAGACCTTACGATATCAAAACAGAAGCTGTTAACTGAGCCTTAAGCAAACTTTATTATTGCGTAACTAGGAGAATTAAGAATATTTTAGAACTACTTAAATGAATGTTGTAAGTGGCGCTGTCAATGATATTAGATGGGAGGCTGTTAGTTGTTTCTCTTTCGAGTTCAAATTTTTTGCCACGAATTTATTGATTTTACCGCTATCGCCAATGGTAAAACGGATGATCAACAGTTAATATTGAGTAAAAACGTTTTGAGTTTGTCATGCCCGGCGTGCTATCGTATTTCAGATAAAATCATGCAGGGATGATAAATTTGTAACAACTCAACTTTTGATTTCACGTTTTTGGTAGGAAAATATCAAAAAATATCACGTTATCTATAGGTAAATCCCTAGAAATATCACGTTTATCATAGATAAGCTTTGCTTTTTTTCACCTTTTTGATAAAAAATGATATTTATGATGAAACGTGATGCATATAAAAAACTGATTGAATGGAAAGGGTCTTCTGATCGCAAACCTCTAATACTTAAAGGCGCAAGGCAGGTAGGCAAAACCCATTTACTGAAGGAATTCGGCAAAAAGGAGTATTCAAATATTGGATATCTTAATTTTGACGAGGATCCGAGCCTTAATGACTCCTTTACTGGGCGTATTCAACCCAAAAAGATTATAGAAAAACTCTGCATATACCTTGAAACTCAGCTTTTTCCTGAAAAGAGTCTTATTATTTTTGACGAAATTCAAAATGCTCCTGAAGCTTTAAAAAGTTTAAAGTATTTTAATGAGAAAGAGAATCAATACCATATTATTGCAGCCGGATCGTTATTAGGACTTAAGCTTGGAGTGTCAACTCCATTTCCAGTAGGCAAAGTAAATTTTTTGAATCTTTTCCCTCTCTCTTTTGGTGAATATCTTGAAGCGGTTGGAAAAAGCGGACTTCGTAACTTTTTAGATAATAAGGCATCGTTTGATCATATTGAGGGAAGCTTTCATAAAGATTTGATTGATAACCTTAAGATGTATTATTTTATCGGCGGCATGCCTGAAGTTGTGCTTCAATATAAAAATTATCGTGATCTGAAAAAAGTTCGCAAAACACAGGAAGAGATATTGACGGCTTATGAAATGGATTTTGCAAAACATGCGGCCAAATCTGAAGCTATAAAGATAACCGGCTCCTGGCAAGCTATACCTGATCAACTGGCAAAAGAGAGGAAAAAATTCAAGTTTTCTGAAATATCAAAAAATGCGCGCGCAAGGGATTACAATGATTCTATACAATGGCTTATTGACGCTGGCCTTGTTTACAAATGTTATAATTTGAAAACTGCAAAACTGCTGTTAAGCGGATATAAAGAAGATAATGTTTTTAAGCTATTTATTTTGGATACGGGCTTGCTTTGCGCAATGCTGGAATTGTCTCAAAAGACGGTAGTTAAGGGCAATAATCTGTTTTCGGAGTATTGCGGGGCTTTTACGGAAAACTATGTAGCGCAACAATTAATGGCGTCAGGCTGTAAAGAGTTGTATTATTGGTCAAGCAACAACACGGCTGAAGTAGATTTTATCGTTGCGCATAACGATGAGATATTGCCTTTGGAAGTAAAAGCCGGCGTTAGCAGGAAAAAGAAAAGCCTGAAAATATACGGTGAGAAGTATAAAAATAATATCTTATCTCGCGCAACTTTAATGAATTTCAGGAAAGATCAAAACATATTCAACTACCCATTATACGCCGTGCATCTTTTTCCATATTTAGGCACAGCCCTTTAGTTTGTCTGAAAGCATATCTTTCATATAACAGTTTATCTCCCACAAATTGGCTACAGGTTCTCTTGTATATGGGATGGTTGCCATATAGTTTGGGGGGCCGAATTCGGAGCATATTGGCAAAACGTCTGTATTGCCGGCTTTGCGTAGTTTTGCGATTTTTTCCCACCATTGAACATGGGTCTCTACCTCTGCTCTCCACTCCGGAGCCCTTGGATCTGTTACCTGCGGGGTGACGGCGCTGCCGACGCGGGCGTGAATATAATCTGTTTTTTCAATAAGGCGGTTAACGGATTTCGGTTGATCCTCAAGCAGTGTGTTGTGGACGCAACACCAATGGGAGAAATCCGCGGTAAACCTTATGCCCGGCAATGCGCCAATAATGTCCATTGTGGTTGGCGCGCAGAAAGTTGCCCTGGCGCGATGAGTTTCATGGGTTATTTTTATTCCAACTTTGTCTGCAAATGTTTGCGCGGCGGCAATGACTTTTAAATTTTCAGATAGGGGCCAATAGTCTTTACCGCAATGCGCATTTACAAGCAGGGGGTTAAATGGTAAAGTTTTATCTAACTCTTTTTTAAAAGAATCTATCTGCTCGTCTGCGGTTTTGCCTTCGGCCCTGACCTGGGCAATTAAATCGAGATTGGTTTCATTAAGCAGGCCTTTTAACTTGCCCTGTTCCTGTTTGCCGGCTGGAACCTGCATCTCCGTTCCGTCAAAACCAGCGTTTTTAATTAGATTAAGGTTGGCTTCCAATGTGGGTTGATCCATTCCCCACATTGAGCATAGGTATTTTATTTCCATATTTGATTATGAAGAGTAAGTAAAAAGCAAAAGCGTCTAAACCACTAATTTTCACTTATCTACGCTAATTTAAAAGCGAAAAGCATAGAACACGGATTGCACGGATTACACGGATTTACACAGATTAAAGCAAAAAGCAATTAACCACAAATATTCACTAATAAAAGAGTAAAAGCAAGAAGCATGCCGCGTTAACACTTAAATCTACCAGGTTAATCTTTCTTTTTCTTTTTCGAAAACGTTATAACAATATTCTCTTTTTCTACCTTTATCTTATCTAAACGTTCTCGCAGCATTCTTTTTTTAAAAGAATCTTTTTTGATTTTATAAACAGGGATTTCATATATTTTTTTCCAAATAAGCTCTTTAACTTTTAGTAATGCCTTTTTTCTGTGTTTTTCTATCAAAGGTATGCTATTTAAAAAGCCGGCTTCGTCCAGGCCAACTATATCCGGCTTAGATAGATGAAATGAGTGATTTTCTCTGTTATAATCCACCTTGGATTTAAATGCAAAATCCCTGTTTAATAAATTTATTGGCTCGCTGATCGAATCAATTTTTAAATCCAGTTTTAATAAATTTAATATCTCTTTTATAGGTTTAATCTTTTGATCCAACGCAAGATTTAAATACGCTTCCACCCAGATTTTTCCACCAATCTTATCCGTGCCGTTTTCAAGTATAACTTCAGGTCTCTTCAGGCGGCATTTGATTACGCCAACCTGATCTAAGCCAATCTCCTCTAATGGGATATCTTTTTCAAAGGGGAACTTTTTCGCCAGCGCTTTTTGAATTGTCTCTCGTTTAATTTTAATATCACAACCTGAAAAAAAGAGGCAGACCATAATTAGCGTCCCTATAAAGATTTTACAACCATTCTCTGTTTTCATTTGTTATCTCCCTTTTTATTCTCAACAAAATTTCGGTCTTTAATAAGTTCATCAATTTCTAAATTATGTTTTCATGAGTTGAGAAATTTTTCTGTTAAATTCTCGCCAATTGCGCAGCCACGCAACGATTTATTATATTTTTTGGAACAGGGATTACCTTGAAAAGCTCCCATGTATCAATCCATGTCAGTTGCGCCCCTTCCGTCAGATTATTTTTTTTTTACGCAGAAGGAACACGGTTTGACTATTTTTAGTAACAGTTGTATTCAACTGATTATGCCCATAATTAACTAAAAAGTATTATTTTTCATATAATATGCTACTTTTTGAGTTAAGACAAGTCGAATCTAACAATGATATACTCGTGCCAAGCTAAATCCAAGTCGTTGGGACTAAGTGAAAGCTTATGAAATTCGATATTGTTACCCACCAGGTGATCTCGCGGAAAATAGCGTGAAAGTCCAGGCTAACTAAAGTCTAGCCGACAGGTTAGTAGTGAAATCTACGTGCAAAACCCATGAGGGAAGTGCGAAGCTAGATGGATCAAGGATACAGGGTCTGTATTGAGCCCCGAAAAATGTAAAGTTGTGGTCATTTGGATAGCTCTTAGTTGTATTAAGAGTGAAAGCCGACAGGTTGTATTTTCTGGAAGGCAGCAGTTCTAACCACGCAAGATAGGTTGAGATACCTACACGGCGAAGTGCGCAGAACACCACCGGGGTCTTAGACCATGTCATGTATTCAAAGGGGTAGCTTGGAAACTTGGGAGGACCAAAAGTTTCCTTGTATTTAATAAGGTGGAAAGAAGGAGTACCTTCCGAATGGAGAAATCCCGGCGTGCAAAGGAAATCCCTGCCTTTGTGCGAGCCTGAAGAGGAACACAAAAGAAAGAAGGGGAAATACAAGGTATCATTGAGCGATAGCGAAGAGCGAAGGTCAATGAGAAGGGCTTTTGGTAGTCTTAGCGGATCATAGTACCGATAGTCTGTAGGTAGTATACAAGGCTGGGAAGGTGGGGAAGTGATGTCCAAGCGACCCACTGTAGGGAAGGTGAAGTCGGGCATAACGTTTTTTTGAAGGGAACTATGGGAGATACATTGAGATCACAAACCGTAACAACGAAACTTCAAAGAATTGCACAACAAGCAGGTCAATATCCAGAGATGGTATTCACTACGCTTGCACATTTGATGGATGTGGGTTTTCTACACGAAGCGCATCGACGCATAAGCAAAAAGGGAGCGCCAGGCATCGACAAAGTAACAGCCGATGAGTATGGTGAAAATCTTGAGGCGAATCTATTCGGTCTTCATAAACGGCTCAGGGAAGGGCGTTATATAGCTCCACCGGTAGAGCGAGTGTGGATTGAGAAAGAAAACGGCAAGAAACGTCCGATAGGCAAACCAACGTTTGAGGACAAAATAGTCCAAAAGGCGGTGGCAATGCTGCTGAGCCCGATTTACGAGAAAAAGTTTTATCCTTTTTCTCATGGCTTTCGTGAAGGACACAGCCAACATCAAGCGGTGCATGAGTTACGTGAGAACTGTATGAAAAAGGGTATTAACTATATATTGAACGCAGATATAACAGGACTATTTGACAATATCAATCACAAGCAGCTATTGGAATTTATCAAACTAAGGGTGAACGATGGCGCGATTCTTCGATTGATCGGCAAGTGGCTAAAAGCCGGAGTAATGGAGGAAGGAAAGGTGGAGTATCCAGATCATGGAACCCCACAGGGAGGTGTAATTTCGCCTTTACTGAGTAACATATTTCTACATTATGTTCTGGACGGTTGGCTTGTCCGAGAGGTAGGGCCTCAGATGAAAGGACGATGTTTTGTGATCCGTTGGGCTGATGACTTTATCATAGGTTTTGAACTTGAATCAGACGCCGCAATTGTGAAGGAACAGATCCCGAAACGATTCAATAGTTACGGTCTGGAACTTCATCCAGATAAAACGGCTCTAATCAAGTTTGGTAAACCAGGAGCTAAGACAAAGGGCCGCAGAGTGAATGGAACATTCGATTTTTTAGGCTTTACATTCTATTGGGATAAAGGCTGGAAAGGATACTGGGTAATCAAGAAAAGGACGGCGCGTAAACGGCTGAACCGATTTTTGAAAATGACATGGAACTGGTGCAAAGAGAATAGGCATGAACCAATACAGGAACAGCACAAAACTCTTTGTTCAAAGCTTCGAGGATTTTACCAGTATTTTGGAGTTAGGAGTAACTATAAAGTTCTTGAGGCAGTGTTTGAATATGCCGAGAAGTCATGGCGACGCTGGCTTAGCCAACGCAGCCATAAGGGAAAGGTAGTATTTGAAGACCTTAAGAAGAGTTATCCGTTTCCATTGCCAAGAATAGTTCACAATATCTGAATGCTTGGACAGCAAAGTTATACGCCAATTGGGGTCGTGCCTGATTGGTTTCTCTTTTGGTAAAAAGGAAGAGAACTGAGGAACCGGATGAGGGAAATCTTCAAGTCCGGGTCTGTGGGGGGAGCGGCGAGCAATCGCTGCTTCTACCTGGACTACCCACGAAGGAGTCGTTGCATCATGCCGGTCGCCAACAGCGCTCGCCTAACAAAATAATAATAGCTAATTTGATAGGCGGAATTCAGTGGAAATGTTTTTTAGAAACATGCGCTTAAAATGCTTTAATGTTACAAAGATGAGGATTGCAATGTAATTGCTAAACCTCTTTTTATCGGAAGAAAAAGACGCCTTACCGCTTTAAAACTCCTAACCAAGCCAACACATTGCTGGAATTATCCTTATACTAAAAAGTTAGGCTATTTGCGGATGTTGCATTTTTAGGATTTATTTTGTAATAATATGCTTCTCCTCAATTTTCCCCATGGCTTTTTAGATGTTTAATTCTCCCACAAATTTAGCTAACGAGGCTTAAAATTATGGGATCAATAGCAATTTATGCCACTAAGGCGCCAAGACACAAAGAAGAGGCGAAAACATAAAACACGAAGCTTGGGCTTTTGGAATTGTTTCACTTCCAAACTGGGGGTTGGGAGCGAGGTGAATTTAATAAAATGTAACTGCTCAGTGTTATTTGCAAACCCGTTTGCCAAGCGCTCCTCCCTCTTTTTAGAGGGGATGTTAAAGTTGTTATTTTTTTGACTAAAGTCCCATCTAATAAGGAGGGGGACTGTGTTAGCTCACCGCAAGTTCCTCTATGATAGAAGGTTCCGGTATTGGCATGTTGTCTTCTTTTGCCACTTTAAGCCAAAGTCCTTCGTTCACGAAGAGCCTCTTCTTCTGTTTTGCCATGAGCAGCGCAATCTGGAAGGTCTGGGACCCTTGCTATAAAGGCCTGATCTTCGTCGCTATAATAAATATAAACCGGATACATTATTTAACCTTCGTTTTTTGTAACTTTTCAGCGTAATTTCAGTTTAAAACATGTATAATTTAAAAAATCTGATAATGATGCCAATTTTGTCCGGTTAAAATATTTGGAGTACATCAACCGTGTTGATGTTAAAATATACACCATTAACACGGTTAATGGACTCCAAATTTACGTATACGGAATAGTTGCATTGGTTACCCATTTTGCGCCAGCTCTTCCAGCTCTTCCCACCGCGCATATACTTTGGCCAGGTCATTGTTGATAGATTCCAGCTCTTCATTTGTTTTTGCAATCAGCTCTTTGTCTTGCTTGAAAAATTCGGGATCAGACATTGTTTGGTGCAGTTCTTCCTGCTTTTTTTCCAATGTTTCGATTTGGGCCGGCAGGTTCTCAAGTTCGCGTTTTTCGTTAAAGCTGATTTTGCGGATTTTTTCTACGCTTTCAGTTTTTTCGGGCTTTTTCTTTCCCTTTTTTTTAGATTTTGCCGGTTTTGAAAATAGGGCGGGATCTCGTTGTCTTAACCAATCATCATAACCTCCAACATATTCATTCACAACTCCGTTGCCTTCAAATGCCAGGATGTTTGTTGTCACATTGTTAAGAAATGCTCTATCGTGGCTTACAAGCAGCAGTGTGCCTTTGTAATTAAGAATCAACTCTTCTAAAAGCTCAAGCGTTTCAGCGTCTAGGTCGTTTGTGGGCTCGTCCATTACCAGGACATTAGACGGTTTTGAAAAAAGCCGCGCAAGGAGCAGGCGGTTGCGCTCGCCGCCGGAAAGTTGTTTAACCGGGCTAAGGGCGCGATCTGGGGTGAAAAGGAAGTCCTGCAAATATCCGATAACGTTGCGCGGCGCGCCGTTAATAGTTACGTTGTCATAACCGTCGGATATGTTGAATTTTACCGTTTCGTCTTCGTTAAGTTGGGCGCGGAGTTGATCGAAATAGGCTATTTGCAGTTTGGAGCCAATAGTAATATTGCCCTGATCCGGTTGCAATTTTTCAAAAAGGAGATTAAGCAATGTCGTTTTGCCCGCGCCATTGGGGCCCAGGATGCCTACTTTATCGCCGCGCATAATAGTTGTTGAAAAATTGCGGATAATAGGCTTCTTGTCATATGCGTAGCTTATGTTGTGGGCTGAGATTACTTTTTGGCCTGATTGTTCAGCGTCCACTATTTTCATATTGACGGAGCCTGTGCGATTACGTCTGGCGCTGCGTGTTTCACGCATTTTTTTTAACTCGGCCACTCTGCCTTCGTTTCTTGTTCGCCGGGCTCTTATGCCCTGGCGTATCCATATCTCTTCCCTTGCAAGTTTTTTGTCAAACAGGGCGTTTTGTCTCTCTTCAGCTTCCAAAACAGCCTGTTTACGTTTGAGGAATGTGTCATAATCGCACAAATAATCAAAAAGTTTGCCTCGTTCAAGCTCTACAATGCGGGTGGCAAGTTTTTTTAAAAACATCCTGTCATGGGTTATAAAAAGCAGGGAGCCTGTGTATTTTAAGAGAAAGTCTTCAAGCCAATCTATCGCCACAATGTCGAGATGGTTTGTGGGCTCGTCTAAAAGCAGAAGGTCCGGATCTTTTGCCAGGGCTTTTGCCAGTAATACACGGCGCTTAACGCCGGCTGATAATGCTTCAAAACTTTCATCCGCGTTAAGCTGCATGCGGGAAATTATTCTTTCAACATTCTGATGTATTAGCCAGCCGTCGTCTGTTTCCAACTCATGTTGGACTTTGTCCAGCCGCGCTATAAGTTCGTCGCTTTCATCCTGTGCTAATTTGCAGCTTATCTGATGATATTCTGTTAAAAGTTTGCCTCTATCCCCCAGGCCTTCAGCAATAATTTCAAACACCGTGCCTTTAATATCTTGCGGCACTTCCTGTGGAAGAAAACCCATGCGTAAACCAGACTGAAAAACAATTTCGCCGTTATCCGGCTCAACTTCACCGGTAATGATTTTGATCAGCGTGGACTTGCCTTCGCCATTGCGGCCCAGTAGGCAAATGCGTTCGCCTTTTTCTACTTGCAAGTTAGTTTGATCCAGCAATAAGGGGCCGCCAAAACTTATATCTACTTTTTTTAAGCTTATTAGAGCCATGAAACTTTTTCCTAATCAGTTAAGCATTTTTCTTAAAATATCTGCCTATAACCATAACGTGGCAGGCAATAGAGATGAAAGCGGCAAAAAACGCTACCATCATATGGATTGACGGGGCCATTTTCCCTGCATAAACCATTAATCCCAAGAAGAATGCGGCGCATAATAAAACAATGGAAATAGCGCTTAATACTAAACAAATTTTCAATGTGTTTCTCCTATTTGTTAAAAAATTAAAGAAATTAAGATTTTTTTAATACGCAAAAAAGCGCTTTGGGCATAGGTTTAAGCGGGCCGTAAAAAACGGTGTCCTTTATTGATAGTATGTTGAACAACGAGCTGAAACAAAATTCGATCTCATCAGGCCTGTATGGGTACGGGCCAATGACGTCATATTCCAAATGGCTGTAACATTTTAAGAACAGGAACCCTTGGTTTTTTAGCAAAGCATTTATGACTTTGACATAGGCGGGCATTTTCTCAGGCTGGAACACGTGGAAGCAACCGCGGTCAAAAATAACGTCAAACTGTTTGTTAAGTTTAGAGTTCAGGATGTCATCCTGGATGAAAGATAGATTCAAATCCGTTTTGCCTGCCTTTTCAGATGCTTTCTTAATAGCTGAAGCCGATATGTCTGTAGCTGCTACGTTAAAGCCCAGTTTTGCCAAAGCTATAGCCTGTGTGCCGGGGCCTGTGCCTATATCCAGCGCGGCTCCTGATTTAATGTTGTATTTTTGCAAGACCTCTTCAAAGTCAGGATCAAGTTCAGGGTAGAACCATGGCATTGTTTCTATTTCATCTTCGTTATATTTTTCCTCCCAATCAGGGATGTTGTTTCTCTCGGTCATAGTCACTTCTAATATTGAGCGCTTTTAAAAAATTGGAAAGATATGTGCATCAGATTTGGATTAATGCAAGTGGCTGTATAACACAGCTGAGAGTGTTATGTTCTTGCTGCATGCTTTTTGTAAAATCCGATATTTTTATAAATCAGGTCTGCGGCGAGAAAATTTGAGGCCTCAAATCCGGGAATGGGCTTTAATTCTACAACGTCAAGGCCTATGACATTTCTATCTTTGTAAACCTTCTCCAGGAAGTTAATAGTCCGATGCCAATCAAGTCCGCCTGGAACCGGCGTGCCTGTTGCGGGCAAAACAGAAGGATCAAACATATCAAGATCAATAGTGATATAAACATTCTCATTTAGCGTGTCAATTGCTTGTTGAAACCAATCATTGTTGTCATAAATATTCCGAGCCCTGAAAATGTTCGGTTCTATTTTGTTTTCATTTATATAATTGTGTTCATCTTCAGACACAACTCTTATGCCTATATGGGTGGCTTTGCAGCCGCATTCATCTATTGCTCTTTTCATAACACATGCGTGATTGTATTTTGAGCCGCCATAGTTGTCAAAAAGGTCAAGGTGCGCGTCAAGTTGTAAAACAGAAAAGTTTTTAAATTTATCATTTATGGCTTTTATTGCGCCAAACGAAACTGAGTGCTCGCCGCCTATGGAAACAAGGAATTTGTTGTCGTCCGCAACCCATTTACATGTTTCATAAATGCGCGCCATTACTTTTTCAGGCGATGTAAATATGTCCGCCAAATTAATTAACCCTGCGGTGAAAATGCCTGTTTCGTAGATATTTTCATAGATTTCATCAAAGATTTCTAAATTCTTAGATGCGCTTAAAACCGCTTCCGGCCCATATTTGCTTCCTCGTTGATAAGTGGCGGTGCCGTCATACGGAATGCCAATTATAACGACCCGAGAGTCTGCGTATATTTGTTCGCTGGTTTTTCCGTTGTATTCAGATTCCCAGTCGCCGAATTGCGCGGAGGCGGACAAGCTGTTTGTTATTTTATGCCAATTCATATATCACGAAAATAATTGTATATTGCGGCTGTTAATAAATAAAAGCATTTAGAAACAGGTTTTAAAGGCGCTCTAAAAAAACTTTTTAGGTTAGAGTGTTGAATTGAGAGGTTGTATTGTATGAGAATATTGCGGTATTAAAAGCCGCGAATAATTAATTATTCGCGGCTATGAAAATTAAATGGCGAAGGCTGTGAATCAAAATCTTGCAAATTGCATGTTTAGCCAAAAAGGCGAACTTAATATTTTAACTTAAACTTCTTAATATTATCGTCGGCGACTTCCTGAATTTTTCTTATTTGATCCTTGCCTCCCTCTTTCTTAAACAGATGCGCAAAACGGCCTTGTGGTTTCAAGTATTCCTCTACCGGAACAGGCTCATGAAGCCTTCTGACACTAGTGAGATCGCCATTTTCAACTTCATAAATTGGATACAGGCCTGTATGAACTGCAAGTTCCGCAATTTTAATAGTGTCTTTTGGGAGTGTTCTCCAGCCTAACGGGCACGGGACATGTATTTGGATATATTTTGGGCCTGTTATAGACAATGCTTTTTTAACTTTGTTTTCTATGTCGCGCGGAAAGGCCACTGAACTTGTGGCAACGTATGGGATTCCATGCGCAACCGCTATGGCAGGTATATCTTTTTTTCTATGCTGGTTTCCCCAGGAAACTTTGCCGGCCGGGCTGGTTGTTGTTGAGCAATCAAATGGTGTTAGTCCGCTTCTCTGAACGCCTGTGTTCATGTATGCTTCGTTGTCGTAGCAAACATAAAGCACGTCATGCCCTCTTTCAAACATGCCGCTAAGGCATTGTAATCCTATATCTGCAGTGCCGCCGTCGCCGCCCTGCGCGATTACTTTTGTTTCGCCATCGCGTCCAAGCGCTTTTAACGCTGCTTCAACTCCGGATGCTACTGCCGCTGAATTTTCAAAAAGGGAGTGAATGAAAGGCACACCCCATGAAGATTCCGGATACCTTGTGGTAAAAACTTCCAGGCAGCCAGTCGCGTCTGTTGTGATAACATTCTTACCTGCAACCTGCATGACGCGCTTTGCTCCAAGGGCTTCTCCGCATCCCAGGCATGCGGTATGTCCGCAATCAAATATATTTTCTTTAATATGATTTATTACCATTTTACCTCCAAAATTGTTGAATAAGTTGCGCTCTTATATTCAAAAATTGATTATATACTATGTTTTTCGGCTACTCCAAATTTTAAGAAAAATTAATTTCTCTATGCGTTTGCAGTTGCCACTTCAGGTTTATCGCTTTCGGCATCTTCAAGCAGCTCTTTTTTTAACCCTATAAATTGATCGCCTGATTGGTCAAGAGATGAATCCTTTACAATATTTGTAATTGTATCGATAGTTATATCTCTGCCTCCAAGGCCGCAGATGCATCCGCAAATTTTTGGCTTTTTAGTTTTGCCGTAAAAAGCTGCCCTGACTTCATTGCTGACAATCCCGCCTTGTCCGGCAGACATAGCTTTTTCAATAACAATTACTCTTTTTGCGCCTTTTAAAGCGTCATAAATACTGTCTTTTGGAAAAGGTCTGAATGCGCGAATTTTTAAAACTCCAATTTTTTCGCCTTCATTTCTTAAAGCGTCAACAGATTCTTTAATAGTGCCTAAAACAGAACCCATGCTTACTATAACCGTTTCAGCGTCGTCCAGTTTATATGGATCAACCAGCCCTCCATAATATCTGCCGAATTGCTCGTTAAATTCATTGGCTACGTCTTCAATTACTTTGGCTGATTTCTGCATGGCATCGTGCAATTGGAACCTTGTTTCCATATACGCGTCAGGCCCTACCATTGCGCCCATAGTTATTGGTTTCTCCGGCGTCAAAAAGTCGTCCGGTTTAAATGGAGGCAGGAATTTGTCTGCTTCGTCTGGTTGAATTAACTCAACAGGGCTATATGAATGAGTTAAAACAAAACCGTCCATACATACCATCACAGGCAATAAAATGTCCTTGTTCTCGGCGATTTTGTAAGCTTGAAGATGCATGTCGTGCGCTTCCTGATTGTCTTCGGCGTAAATTTGAATCCAGCCGCAGTCGCGCATTGATAATGAATCCTGCTGATCGTTCCATATATTAATAGGAGATGAAACCGCTCTATTTGCGCATGTCATAACTATAGGAAGTCGCATGCCTGATATGTTAAACAATACTTCGCCCATTAAAAACAGGCCTTGAGATGTTGTCGCTGTGTATGATCGCGCTCCGGTGGCTTCAGATCCTAAAACAACGGAAGCCGCTGAAAATTCACTTTCAACATTAACAAACTCAGACTTAACTTTTCCATTGGCGACCATTGTCGCTAATTCTTGAACAATATGCGTCTGCGGCGTAATTGGGTACGCGGATATAACGCTAGGCCTGCAAAGCGCAACTGCTTCGGCAACCGCTTGAGATCCTTCTAAAAATGTTTTCATTTATTTCTCCTCCACAATCATTTCAATATCATCAACAGGACATTCTTCAGCGCAAATTCCGCAACCTTTGCAATACTTCAGGTTGCATGTGAATTTTCGTTCATCAACCATAAAAACGCACCCTTCCGGGCAGTTGATAACGCATAGGGTGCAGCCTGTGCAAGATTTCTGATGATAAACCGGTTTATAATTTCGCCATGTTCCAGTTATATTATTATGGCTGGTGTGGCCTTCTACAATAGCGCCTGGTTTTAACTTCATTAACGAATCTCCTTAAAAACTTTCTAATACATAATTAGAGATGTTGCTGCTCTAATTTAAAGCAAATATTAATCAAAGGCGTCGATTATACTAAAATAATTTGATTATTTATATATAAAAATGTTAATCAAGGCAAGCTTAATTATGAAGATTTGGTATTACTTTATAAAATAATTAATAATATTTCAATTAATTATTGCAGAATATACTAAATACTAAAGTTTTCATGCTAATTATTCTTTACTATATAATGTCTCTTTTAAAAAGAATTAATATATTTCCAATAGATAATATTATAGTGTGTAGGCAGTTGTGATTTACAAATTTATATTTAATTGTTGTTAAAAACTCCAAAATTTGCAAAATATAGCTTTTTATTTTTCATAGGTATTATATTATATTTTTTTTTCTGAAAAGGTGGATAGTTTATGAAGGCGGTTTTTTGCTGCAAAACTATTTAAATAAAAATGGATTCAAATAACGGCATAGATGCCAATATGGAACAAACGCCAAATAATAAAGATAATATATTAAGGCGTGTATATGATTGGACGCGAAATTGGGCCAGAACGCCTTATGGGGTTTGGGCTTTGCTGGGTGTGGCTTTTGTCGAAGCTTCTTTCTTTCCGGTGCCTCCTGATGTGTTGCTTTTGGTATTATCGGTGTCAAAACCTAAAAAATCGCTTTGGTTTGCGTTGGTTTGCTCCTTTGGCTCAGTTTTAGGTGGGTGTTTTGGATATTTCCTGGGATATCAATTTTTTGAGCATATTGGGATGCCTATATTAAATTTATATGGGTTTATGGATAAATTTACAAAAATAAGCGCTACGTTTCAGGAACATGGATTTTTAGCTATTATGGTTGCGGGGGTGACTCCTATACCTTATAAGGTATTTACAATTGCGGCAGGGGTGTGCAAAGTGGATTTTTTAACCCTTTTAACTGCTTCAATCGTTAGCAGGTCTTTGCGTTTCTTTGCTGAAGCAGGCTTAATCTATGTTTTTGGGGCTAAAATAGAGAAATATATTGATAAGTATTTCAATTTGATATCTATTTTATTTATTGTTTTGCTAATTTTAGGTTTTGTTTTTATTAAACTTTTCCATTAGAGACGTAATCCCTTGATAGGAAAGTGTTTAAATGAAGTTTTGTAGTAGTAGTTTTTGTTGCAAAGCGGATAAAATTAAATTAAATTTATTTTTTCGCTTGCTTTTTTTTTAGGGTAGGGATATAATTCGAACCGTCAAGAAATTAACAGCTTATTTATTTTGTTGATGTTTAATATTTCAACATCAATTGTTAATTTTAAATGTTCTTTGAAAAAATAGCGTACGAGCGCAAATAAGTTCAATATTAATGTTATACATTAATTTTGTTCTTTTTTGTAGTCAATTCAATAAAGTAGTAAAAAATGAAATAAGATTCAAACTAACAAAATAATTTTTGAAGGGTTTGATCTTGGCTCAGAACGAACGCTGGCGGCGTGGATTAGGCATGCAAATCGAACGAGTCTTTTTTGATTCGTCAAAAAAGAAAAGTGGTGAATAGGTGAGTAATACATAAATAACCTGCCTTTAAGTTTGGGATAGCGATGTTCTGATTTATCAGAACTCCCGAAAGGATCAGTAATACCAAATAATCTTATAAAGGGAAGTTCTTTATAAGCAAAGATTTATTGCTTAAAGAGGGGTTTATGTCCTATCAGCTTGTTGGTGAGGTAATGGCTCACCAAGGCTTAGACGGGTAGTCGGCCTGAGAGGGTGTACGGCCACACTGGGACTGAGACACTGCCCAGACTCCTACGGGAGGCTGCAGTCGAGAATCATTCGCAATGCCCGAAAGGGTGACGATGCGACGCCGCGTGGACGATGAAGGCTCTAGGGTTGTAAAGTCCTGTCAAGAGTTAAGAAGGCAGCATTTATGTTGCTTGACAAAGGCTCTAAAGGAAGTCACGGCTAACTCTGTGCCAGCAGCCGCGGTAATACAGAGGTGGCAAGCGTTGTTCGGAATTATTGGGCGTAAAGAGCACGTAGGTGGCCTGGAAAGTCAGATGTAAAAGACCTCCGCTTAACGGAGGGCCTGCATTTGAAACTGTTGGGCTAGAGTGCAGAAGGGGAGAATGGAATTTCTGATGGAGCGGTGAAATGCGTAGATATCAGAAGGAACGCCGGTGGCGAAAGCGGTTCTCTAGTATGTAACTGACACTGAGTGTGCGAAAGCTAGGGGAGCAAACAGGATTAGATACCCTGGTAGTCCTAGCCGTAAACGATGGGCACTAAGTAGAGG